>JAQSWQ010000078.1 GCA_029266525.1 Microvirga sp. | reverse complement strand
ACTCACCGCCGTTGCCGAAACCCTCATCATCATCGCTGCCACCGCAACCCTCATCCGGCGATGGACATGAACAGCAACCTTCTCAAACACGCTCTAAGGGTGCAAAATATACCAACCTCTTCGGTGACCTTTGTCAGTGTGCCGAATGCGGCGGACCTATGAGGATTGCGAATAACGGTCAGGGCGGGCGGTACCTGCATTGCTCAAATGCGAGGCGACTTAACAACTGCGGCTCGCGTCGTAACTTCAGCTACGAGACGCTTGAGGGCGCGATCCTCGACTACGTTTCCGAGTTTCGGCATGACGAGTTGCTAGCTAATACAAGGGGGACGGAACAGGCGCAGCGCATTGGCGAGGAGATCGCGGCCACCACGCTTCACATTGCCGATCTGAAGCGTCGGGAAGAGCGCCTGTTGGGGCTGTTCGAGCAAGGCGAAGAGGACAATTTCCAAGCCGTGAAGGATCGCCTGCGGGAGCACTGGGACAACATCAAGGCCGCCCAGCAGCGGCTCACACGCCTTGTCGCGAACGCGAGAAGGCGAGCGCCAAAGGCGAGGAGAGCGCTCGCGCGAATTTTGTGATCGACCGGCTGAAGGCAAACCTTGCGGCGGCTTCCGATAACTCTCGATATCAGGTGCGGGCTCGCCTCGCATCTGCACTCAGGAACTGGCTCGACGCTATCCGGCTCGATTCACACACCGGCTCTGTTACAGTATTTGTGGTGGACGGGTTGCGCAGCTACCTGTTCGAGGAACAGCGAATCACCCCCGTGAGAGGCGGCTACAAACGAATCCCCGCCTTCAAAGGGTTGGGGCATTCGGTGTGCCTCAGTGCTGAGGGCTTTGCGGCCCCCATTGGTCAGCCCAATAGCCCGGCGAGGCGCAGGGTTGCGGATGGAATTATCAATCACATTTGCAACCTCCCGATGCCGCAGGTCTTTAGCGCCGCCGATCTGATCGGCCAAAGCGGCCACCTCGTGTTACCGCCGCTCGCGTTGCAGGAAGCTTTCGTCAAAGAACTGGCTCGACGCCGCAACCGGTAGCTCCGGTGTCGCGATTTCGCGTCGGGTCTCTGGCTCCGAAAAGCGCTTCGCGTGACGTAGCGAATTTCCCGCTTTGAGGTTCCGGGCGAGGCCGCTACACCGGCCGCATGACCGAAAGCGACGGGCTGATCCGGCATCCCGACGGCAAGTGCCGGTGCTGGTGGCCCGGCACGGACGAGCTTTATCTTGCCTATCACGACGCCGAATGGGGCGTGCCCGAGCTCGATGACCGGGCGCTGTTCGAGAAGCTGATCCTCGACGGCTTCCAGGCCGGGCTCTCGTGGATCACCATCCTGAGGAAACGCGAGAATTTCCGCCGTACCTTCGCGGGCTTCGACCCCGCGGTCATCGCGGCTTTCGGCCCGCAGCACATCGAGGCGCTGATGTGCGATGCCGGCATCGTCCGCAACCGTCAGAAGATCGAGGGTGCGGTGGCGAGCGCCCGCGGCTGGCTCGCGATCCAGGAGCGGCAGGGCTTCTCGAATTTCCTGTGGGATTTCGTCGACGGCCGCCCGGTGCAGAACGAGCCCAGGAGCCGCGCCGACATACGCCCCGAGAACGAGACCTCGCGGGCGATCTCGAAGGCGCTCAAGGCCGAGGGCTTCAACTTCGTCGGGCCGACCATCGTCTACGCCTTCATGCAGGCGGTCGGCATGGTCAACGACCACCTCGTGCCGTGCTTCCGCCACGCGGAGGTCAAGGCCATGGGCGAGCGGCTTTGAAATGAGCGCGAAGGCGCCGCGGGCCTGGCAGCGCATGCTGTCCGGGCGCCGGCTCGATCTCCTCGACCCCTCGCCGCTCGACATCGAGATCGAGGACATCGCGCATGGGCTCGCGCGCGTCGCGCGCTGGAACGGGCAGACGGTCGGCGACCACATCTTCTCGGTCGCCCAGCACTCGTTGCTGGTCGAGGCAATCGGCGCGAGCCTGCACCCCGAGCTTCCTCCCGCCTCTCGATTGACGGTCCTTCTGCACGACGCTGCGGAATACGTCCTCGGGGACGTGATCTCTCCCTTCAAGGCGGTGATCGGCGAGACCTACAAGGAGGTCGAGGCGCGTCTGACCAGCGCGATCTACCTACGCTTCGGCCTGCCCGCCGACCCTTCCACTTCGCTGAAGCGGGTGATCAAACGCTCCGACCGGCTCGCGGCCTTCCACGAGGCGACGCGGCTCGCGGGCTTCGCGCGCGAGGAAGCGCTGAAATTCTTCGGCAGGCCTGATCCCCTGCCCGGGCCGCTCGACGCCCTACTCGCGCCTTGGCCGATAGGCACGGCACAAGCGCGCTACCTCGAGCGTTTCCAGGCGCTCACGGAGGAAACGCGCGTGGCTCGTCGGGCGAAGAAGATCGAGCCTCAGCCACTCTATGCTCAGATCGATCTGAGTCAGCCCGGGATTGACGGGAAGTTGCTATCGAAAATCTTGCTGCTCCGCCGCGCGATCAAGGAGCTGAAACAGGTCGTGGGTGTGGGCAACGAGCTGCCGCGTGAATTCTGTCCCTACACGCTCGGCCTCGGCAAGGACCGGGACTGGAAAGTGTTTGTGTGGCAGTTCGGAGGGGAATCATCTCAACCTCTCAATGGCGGTGCCGATTGGCGTTGTCTGTCTCTGAACAAGCTTGAGAATCTGAGCCTTCGTGACGGCGAATGGCAGCACGGCGTCTTCACGGGCGAGCATCCGCGAAACAGCTGCATCAGGGAAATCGACTCGGACGTGGCTCTAAAGCCCCGAGTCCCAGCCATGACCTGATCACGAATGCCAGAACGGCATGGTCGCGAGCGCGATGGCTGCGCAGAGCGCGAGCGCGGCGCGGCGGTACCACTCGTCGGTCGAGCGGTCGAAGAGCCGTGAGCCGAGGGCCATCGCGCCCGCATAGAGCGGCAAGAGCGCGAGCGCGCCTACGAGTCGCGGCGCGGTGAAGAGCCCGCTCCACCAATATCCCGCCGCGCTCACGATCGAGAAGGCGCCGAAGAAAGCGAAGATGTTCGAGCGCACGCGCGCCGCCCGCTCCGGCCCGCCGAGCCAGAACAGCACGATCAGCGGCCCGCCGAGCCCGATCGCGCCGGAGAGGAAGCCCATCGCGCTCCCGACCGCGAAGGTCTGCCCGAGCCGCGGCTCGCCCTTGTAGCGGAGACCCGTGGCCATCGCGGCGGTGACGAAGAGGATGAACAGGCTCAGGAACCAGCGCGTGGCGAGCGGGTCGACGCGCAACAGGAACATCAGCCCGAACGGAAAGGCGATCGAGGCGGCAAGCGCCATCGGCCCGACCTCGCGCCAGCGGCAGTTCCGGAAATGCGGCGGCAGGATCGGCAGCGTCGCGAGCGTGTCGATCAGGAACAGCAGCACGATCGCGGTGACCGGATCGTAGATCGCGCTCGCCGCCGGGATGAAGATCATGCCGGCCCCGAAGCCCGTGAAGCCGCGCACGAAGCCGGCAAGGACCGCCGTCGCCGCGGCCCAATAGAGCCGCGGGTCCGAGGCGTCGAGCGCCGCGAGGATCTCGGAGAAGGACTGCACGGAAGCCGGTCACGCGAGGGATAGGCAGGATGGGAGGCGCGGCGTAGATGTCCCCCTGTCTAAACGGAGCTCGCTCGTGGCCGCAAACTCCCTTTCCGAGATCGACCTCCAGGTGATGTGGAGCCGCCTCATCGCGGTCGTCGAGGAGCAGGCGCAGGTCCTCTTGCGCACCGCCTTCTCGGCGATCGTGCGCGAGGCCGGCGACCTCTCGGCCGGCGTCTTCGACCGGCAGGGGCGCATGCTCGCGCAGGCGGTCACCGGCACGCCCGGCCACGTCAACTCCATGGCCGAGGCCGTGCGCCATTTCATCGCGCGCTTTCCGCTCGAGACCATGCGGCCCGGCGACATCTACATCACCAACGATCCGTGGATGGGCACCGGCCACCTCAACGATTTCGTGCTGACCACCCCCTGCTTCCACCGCGGCAAGCTCGTCGCGCTCTTTTCCTGCACCAGCCATCTCATGGACATCGGCGGCATCGGCTTCGGGCCGGACGGCACCGACGTGTTCATGGAAGGGATCTACATCCCGCACCTCAAGCTCGCCGAGGAGGGCCGCCTCAACGAGACGCTGATGGCGATGATCCGCGCCAACACGCGGCTGCCGGTCGATACCGAGGGCGACGTCTATTCGCTCGCCGCCTGCAACGACGTCGGCTGCCGGCGGCTCGTCGACATGATGAGCGAGTTCGGCCTTGCCGACCTCGACCGCTTGGCCTCGCATATCTGCGAGCGCTCTCGCGAGGCCGTGCTCGCCGAAATCGCCGCGCTGCCGAAAGGCGTTTGGCGGAACGAGATGACGGTCGATGGCTACGAGGAGCCGGTGACGCTCGCGGCCACCACGACCGTCCACGACGGCGGCATCCATGTGGACTACGCCGGCACGAGCCCGGCGTCGGGGCGCGGCATCAACGTGCCGCTCGCCTACACCACGGCCTACACGGTGTTCGGCCTCGGCTGCATCGTCGCGGCGCGCATCCCGAACAATGCCGGCTCGCTTCTGCCGCTCACCGTCTCGGCCCCGGAGGGCTGCATCCTGAATGCGCTGAAGCCCGCCCCGGTGGCCTCGCGCCACGTCATCGGCCAGATGCTGCCCGACGTGGTGTTCGGCTGCTTGCGCCGGGCGATCCCCGACCGCGTTCCGGCGGAAGGAACGTCGTGCCTGTGGAACCTCAATGTCCGCGGCCAGGCGGCCGGGGACAGCGGCAACTACGGCTTCACCATGGCCTTCACCTCGAACGGCGGCACCGGCGCGCGGCCGCTGAAGGACGGGCTGTCGGCGACCGCCTACCCGTCCGGCGTCAAGGGCACGCCGGTGGAGATCGCGGAATCGATCACGCCGCTGATCTTCTGGCGGAAGGAGCTGCGGCCCGACTCAGGCGGGGCCGGGCGCACCCGCGGGGGGCTTGGCCAGATCATCGAGATCGAGAGCGGCATCGGCCGGCCGTTCGACCTGCTCGCGGCCTACGACCGCATCGACCACCCGCCCCGCGGCAGGAACGACGGCCGCGACGGCGCAGCCGGCTATGTCGGGCTGAAGTCCGGCAGGCGGCTCAAGGGCAAGGGCTTCCAGGAGATCCCGCCGGGTGACCGGCTGATCGTGAGGACGCCGGGCGGAGCGGGAATCGGCGATCCGAAGGAGCGCGCGCCGGGGTTGGTGGAGAGCGATCTTGCGGAGGAGCTTGTCTCGAACGAGGCGGCTTCGGCCGTTTATGCCTGTCGAACCCGAGACGGTGCTGGTGACGGCCCTCCGACAGATCGTGCCCGGTTGCCGGCGCGCTGAGCGGATAAAACCCTCACGCTGAGGTGCGAGCCGAAGGCGAGCCTCGAAGCCGGCACGGTGCTCGAGCGAGCATCCTTCGAGGCTCGCTGCGCTCGCACCTCAGGATGAGGTCGGAGTCGAGCCGAGCGTCAGGGTTTCGCGAACGGCGCGATTACGATGCCCGCGCTTTCGAGCTTCGCACGGACCGTTCGCGCCATCGCCACCGCAGTGGGCTCGTCGCCGTGGACGCAGATCGTGTCGATCTCGACCGGGATGCGCTTGCCGTTCACGGTCACGATTGTCTTCTCCCTCACCCAGCGCAGCATGCGCTCTGATGCGAAGCCCGCATCATGCAGGACCGAGCCCTGCTTCTTGCGGCTCGTGAGATTGCCTGAGTCGTCATAGGTGCGGTCGGCGAAGACCTCGCGGGCCATGGGCAGCCCGAGCTTTTCGGCCACGCGCTCGGTCGGCAGGGTGGGCATCACCACCATGACGAGCGAGGGATCGACCCCCTTGATGGCGCGGCCGAGCGCGAGCGCGAAATCCTCCTCGTCGTTCGTCACGTTGCCGAGCGCGCCATGCGCCTTCACATGCGTGACCTTGTGGCCGGCGAGCGCCGCGCAGGCCTGCATGGCGCCGATCTGGTAGGCGATCATGCGCTCGATCGTCTCCATCGAATCGCCGCGGATCACGCGGCGCCCGAAGCCCCAGAGGTCGCCAAAGCTCGGGTGGGCGCCGATCGAGACGCCGTTCTTCTTGGCGACCTCCGCGCTACGGACCATGATGTTGGGATCGCCGGCGTGCCAGCCGCAGGCGACGTTGGCCGAGGTGACGATCGAGAGCATCGCCTCGTCGTCGCCCATCTTCCAGGGCCCGAAGCCCTCGCCCATGTCGCAGTTGAGATCGACTTTCATCCCGTTCTCCGTAGCGCTTCTCCTCTCCCCGCGAGCGGGGAGAGGTTAAACCAGCACCGGCTGCGCGGTCTGCACGCCGACCTTGAACACGCGCTTGTAGCGCTCGATCTCGGGCTTCGGGCCGATCGCTTTCGTGGGGTTGTCCGAGATCTTCACCGCGGGGCGCCCATCCGCCGAGATGACCTTGCAGACGATCGAGATCGGGTCGAGCCCGCCGTTCGGCGCAAGGCCGCGGAAGTCGTTGGTGAGCAGCGTGCCCCAGCCGTAGCCGAGGCGCATGCGCCCGTGGAACTGGCGGTGGATGTCGATGATGGTGTCGACGTCGAGCCCGTCGGAGAAGATGGCAAGCTTCTGGCGCGGGTCGCGGCCGCGCGACAGCCACCAGTCGATGGCCTCCTCGCCGCCTTCGATCGGGTCCTTCGAGTCGATGCGGATGCCGGTCCAGCCGGCGACCCAATCCGGTGCGTGCTTGAGGAAGTTCGTGGTGCCGTAGGTGTCGGGCAGGATCACCAGCAGATTGCCTTGGTAGTCCTCCTGCCAATCCTCCAGCACGCGATAGGGGGCGCGCGCAAGCTCCTCGTCGGAGTCGGCGAGGGCGGCGTAGACCATCGGCAGCTCGTGCGCGTTGGTGCCGATCGCCTCGACCTCGCGCCTGAGCGCGATGAGGCAGTTCGAGGTGCCGAGGAAGGACGGCCCGAGGCCCTCGATCATCGCCTGCACGCACCAATCCTGCCACAGGAAGCCATGGCGGCGGCGCGTCCCGAAATCCGAGATGGACAGGTCCGGCAGGCTCTTCAGCCGCTCGATCTTCTCCCAGACCCGAGTCATGGCGCGAGCATAGAGCACCTGCAGCTCGAAGCGCGCCATGCCCTTGAGGACGCCGCGCGAGCGCAGCTCGTTCATGACCGCAAGCGCCGGGATCTCCCACATCGTGGTCTCGACCCAGGGACCGTGGAAGGTGAGCTCGTACTGCCCCTCGCGCTTCTCGAGCTCGTACTCCGGGAAGCGGAACTTCTCGAGCCAGTCCATGAACTCCGGCGAGAACATCTGGCGCTTGCCGTAGAAGGTGTTGCCGCGCAGGAAGGTCGACTCGCCGCGCGTGAGCCTGAGCGTGCGGATGTGGTCGAGCTGCTCGCGCAGCTCGCCCTCGTCGACGATCTCGGCGAGGCGGACGCGCGCGGTGCGGTTCTTGATGCCGAAGGTGACCTCGACGTCGCGATGGCGACGGAAGATCGTCTGCGCCATCAGGAGCTTGTAGAAATCGGTGTCGATCACCGACCGCACGATCGGGTCGATCTTCCAGGTGTGATTGTAGACCCGCGTCGCGATGTCGACCATCGCCGGCTCCGTGGCGGCCAGGGCGCTAGCTTCGCACCAGGGCGGGCAGAGGTGTCAAGCTCAGGAGGTGGGAACCGGCATCCCGGACGACCGCGTTAGCGGGGAAGCGGATTTCGGAAGAAGGCCATGCGGCGCCGGCCCGTCCAATCAGAGGCGGTGAACTCGATCGGCTATGGGCGGATGACGCTCGAGGTGGAGTTCCACGACGGCCGCGTCTATCAGTACTTCCCTGTTCCGGAGGTGACATACCGCGAGCTGATCGGCGCCGAGTCGATCGGGAACTTCGTGGCGACCAGGATCAAGCCGCATTTCAGGGTTCGCCGCCTCCAGACCCCGACCGCCCAGGCGCTCAGCGCAGGCTCACCTTCCTCTGCTCGCCGATCTCGGTCGCGGGCTGGCCCGTGAGGGCGGCTTTCACGGAGCCATAGAGCTGGACGAAGGTCGAGGACGGGCTGTCCCAATACTCGCCGCGGATCGGCTTGACCCGGATGAGCGCGATCGATGGGTCGTCCTTGCCGTCTGGGAACCAGGCACGCAGCCCCTCGCTCCATTTCTCGTCGATCGTTGCCTTCTCGCGCACGACCTCGGCGACGCCGGAGATCGAGACGTAATGCTGACTGTCGGGGTCGGAATAGGCGAGGTTGACCTGCCTGTCCTTCGAGATCTCGACCACTTTCGGCGACTGCAGCTTCGTGAAGAACCAGAGCCGGCCGTTCTCGTCAGGCGCCATGCTGTACATCGGGCGGCTGTGCAGCGAGTGGTCGGGCTCCGCCGTGGTCATCATGCAGATGCGCAGATCCTTGATCAGGTCGAACAGCTTCTGCGCGTTAGGGTCGTTCTGGCCGGAGGGCATGGGAGGCTAGGGGGGTTCGCGTTCGGGTGCCCGGGACAACGGACGAAGCCTGCTTTGGTTGCGCGAGGCTCCCGCCCCGCCCTTAACCTTCGCCCTCCCTCGGCTTAGATGACGGCTGGATCTCGATCGCGGGGCAGGCAGGAGCAGGCATTTGGCGGTCACGCGGGAAGAGGTGCTGCAGGCCCTGGCGACGGTCGCGGTCGGCGGAAACGGCGGAAGCCTTGCCGCGTCGGGCCGGCTCTCCGACGTCGTGATCGATCCGAACGGGCGCGTGATGTTCTCGATCGCGATCGAACCCGCCGAGGCGGCGGGCATGGAGCCGGTCCGTCGCGCCGCGGAGGCCGCGGTCAAGGCGCTCCCGGGAGCGAGCGGTGTGTTCGCAAGCCTCACCGCCGACCGCCCAGCGACGAAGGGTCCGGCGACCTCGCCCGCGCCGACGCCCGGCCGCCCGGCCCACGCGCCGACCGCCCGTGCGCAGATCATCCCCGGGGTGAAGCACGTGATCGCGGTCGCCTCGGGCAAGGGCGGCGTCGGCAAGTCGACCACGGCCTGCAACCTCGCCCTCGCGCTCCTCGCGCAGGGCTTGAGGATCGGCGTGCTCGACTGCGACATCTACGGCCCCTCGATGCCGAAGCTGTTCGGGCTGCACGGCAAGCCGCGCGTGATCTCGGGCCGCATCCTCGAGCCGCTCGACGGCTACGGCGTCAAGGTGATGTCGATCGGCTTCATGGTCGAGGAAGACACGCCGATGATCTGGCGCGGGCCGATGGTGATGTCGGCGATCACCCAGATGCTGCGCGAGGTCGCCTGGGGCGAGCTCGACGTGCTCGTCGTCGACATGCCGCCCGGCACCGGCGATGCGCAGCTGACCATGGCGCAGGCGACGCCGCTTGCCGGCGCCGTGATCGTCTCGACGCCGCAGGATCTCGCCCTGATCGACGCGCGGCGCGGCGTCGCGATGTTCAAGCGCGTGGAGGTGCCGATCTTCGGCATCGTCGAGAACATGGCGACCTTCGTCTGCCCCCATTGCGGCGAGACCTCGCACATCTTCGGCCATGGCGGCGCGCGCAGGGAGGCCGCAAAGCTCGGCGTGCCGTTCCTCGGCGAGGTGCCGCTCAACATGGTGATCCGCGAGACCTCCGACAGCGGGCGGCCGGTGGTGGCGATCGATCCGCAAGGGCCGCAGGCGCAGGTCTATGCCGAGATCGCGCGCGGGGTGTGGCAGGGGCTCTCCGGCGAGGGCGCGCGCCGGGCTGCGCCGCGGATCGTGATCGAGTAAAACGCACAGAGTCATCCGCGCGCCGCCGGACGCGCTCCAGCTAAGGATTCAGCGATGGGTATGAACGTGAAGCTCGGGGAGCACTTCGCACGTTTCATCGAGAGAAAAGTGGAGTCCGGTGAATACGGCTCGGTCGAAGAGGTGATCGAGCATGCTCTCCTTACGCTTGAGCAAAATGAGCAGCAGGAAGGCAACGAACAAACAGATGACGAGAAACTTGCGTGGCTGCGACAAGCCTGGGATCAGGGGGTCGCAAGCGGTGATGCCGGACCCTTGGATATCGAAACATTCAAGAAGGAAGCTCGTCGACGGCGCGAGGCGGGAGAGTAAAGGTTGGAAGTTCGTTACAGTGCTCAGGCGCTGCACGACCTCCATGAGATTTGGCGCTACATAGCCCACGATCGGCCAGCCACTGCCGATAGGATCGCGGAGCGGATCAATGAACGATGTAGTTCTCTTGCGCAGTTTCCGCGACAAGGGCGAGCGCGCGCCGACATCAGCCCAGGAGTGCGCTCGGTCGTGGTAGACCGTTGGGTGATACTCTATCGGATACGAGCGGACGCGGTCTTCATCGGACGGATCATCGACGGAGCGCGTCATCTTCGCCGCATCCGCGTTCCGCGCAGCTGACGTGCCGAAGCCACATTCCCTAACCGAGGCCGGCCTCGTTATCCGCCCTAACCCGGACGATCCTCGCCTCACCGAGCGGGTGGCGGGCGTGAACGAGCGTGGGGAGCGGATCGAGACGGGCGTCGTGGTCGAGCGGGCGCTGACGCTCTATCTCAACGCGCAGGAGATCGTCACCATGATGACGATCAACGATTATCCGGACTACCTCGCGCTCGGCTACCTCCTCAACCAGAACATGCTCAAGCCCGGCGACGTGGTGACCGAGGTCGAGTATGACGAGGACCTCGCCGTCGTGGTGGTCCGGACCGAGGGCGAGACCAACTTCGAGGACAAGCTGAAGAAGCGGACGCAGACGAGCGGCTGCGCGCAGGGCACCGCCTTCGGCGACCTCATGGAGGCGCTGGAGGACGTCGAGCTGCCGAAGACGCCGCTCAAGACCTCGTCGCTCTACCGGCTCACCCACGCCATCAACACCACGCCCTCGCTCTACCTCGAGGCGGGCGCGATCCATGGCTGCGTGCTCGCCAAGGAGGACCGGCCGCTCGTCTACATGGAGGACGTCGGGCGCCACAATGCGGTCGACAAGATCGCCGGCTGGATGTTCCGCCACGGCGAGGGCGGCGGCGACAAGATCTTCTATACGACCGGGCGCCTCACCTCCGAGATGGTGATCAAGACCGTGCGCATGGGCATCCCGATCCTGGTGTCGCGCTCCGGGTTCACGGCATGGGGCGTCGAGCTCGCCCGCAAGACCGGCCTGACGCTCATCGGCCGGGCCCGCGGCAAGCGCTTCGTCGCGCTCTCGGGCGAGGACCGCATCGTCTTCGACCAGGACCTGTCCTATGTCGAGGAGGAGAGCGTCAAGCACCGCCGCAAGGGATCGGGCGGGGATGACTGAGGCCGCCCCGCCGACCCTCGGCGTGCTGCTGGCGGGCGGGCTTGCGCGGCGGATGGGCGGGGGCGACAAGCCGCTCAGGGAGATCGGCGGACGCACGATCCTGGAGCGGGCGATCGAGCGCCTCGCGCCGCAATGCGAGGCGCTGATCCTCAACGCCAATGGCAACCCGGGCCGCTTCGCCTTCACCGGCCTGGAAGTCGTCCCGGACGACGTGCCGGGCTTTGCCGGGCCGCTCGCCGGCATCCTCGCCGCGCTCGACTGGACGGCGCGCGAGCGGCCGGCGATCGAATGGGTCGCGAGCGCGGCCGCCGACACGCCCTTCCTGCCGCACGATTATGTCTCGCGCCTGCACGCCGCGCGCAGGGCGGCGGAGGTGCCGCTCGCCTGCGCCGAATCCGGCGGGCAGGCCCACCCCGTAAACGGCCTCTGGCCGGTGTCCCTGCGCGAGGATCTGCGCCACGCGCTGGTGGTCGAGGACATGCGCAAGATCGACCGGTGGACGGCCCGCCACGGCATCGCCCGCGCCGCATGGCCGGCCGCGCCGGTCGATCCCTTCTTCAACGCCAACACGCCGCAGGACATCGCCGAGGCGGAGCGGCTTTTGGCGCTGCACGGCGATGCTTAACCGTTGAAAGGCAAGGCGTTTCGCGCCAGAATGGCGGCACGGTCCGACGAACAACAAAAAGGGAAACGCCATGTATGTCGTGTTGAGCGGAATCGCGGCCGCGATCGTGCTCGGGATCATCGTCTCCTTCGTCCCGCGGGTCGACCAGAACCCCGCCTACGAGGTCTACAGCACATCCTCGACCAGGGTCGGCGATCCCGGCTACAACCTCGTCGGCAAAGGCTGGAGTGGCGAGCCCAAGCTTCAGCGCAGCAAGTCATAAGGCAGGAAGCGCAGGACCTCGCCGGGCTCGATCCGGGTCACGCCCTCCGCCAGCTCGACCAGGCCCTCGGTCTCGGTCAGCGACGTGATCACGCCCGCGCCCTCCCGCGGGTGCTTATGCGCGACGAGCCGCCCGTCGGCGTCCGCCGCAAGGCGAACCCGCACATATTCGCGCCGGCCCTCCTTCTTCCGGTAGGCGAAGCCGGCAGCGACCGGGAAAGCGCGCGGGGACGCGTGGCTCTCGCCCGAGAGCCGCGCGATGACCGCGCGCGCGACCGTCGCGAAGGTGACGTACGCCGCGACCGGGTTGCCGGGCAGCCCGAGGAACGGCGTGCCGGCGATGACCCCCATCGCGACCGGCCGGCCGGGCTTGATCCCGATGCGCCAGAAGGCGAGCGCCCCGGCGGCTTCGACGGCTGCCTTGACATGGTCCTCCTCGCCGGTCGAGACACCGCCCGAGGTCAGGATCAGGTCGTGGCCGGCAGCCGCCTGCGCGAGCGCACCGGCGAGCGCGCGCGGCTCGTCGGCCAGGATGCCGAGATCGGTCGCGCGGCAGGCGAGCCGGCGCAGCATGGCCTGGAGCATGAAGCGGTTGGCGTCGTAGACCGCCGCCGGCCGCAAGGCCTCGCCCGGGGAGACGACCTCGTCGCCGGTCGAGAATACGGCGACCCGGAGCGGCTTGCGGACCGGCACATTGGCGAGCCCCAGCGCCGCGATCAGCGCGATGTCGGGCGGCGCGAGCCGGCGGCCTGCGGCGAGCGCCGGCGCGCCCCGCCGAAGATCCTCTCCGGCGAGGCGGCGGTTCGCGCCGCGCTTCAGCCCGGGCGGCAGGATGACGGTCTTGCCCGCAACCCGCACGTCCTCCTGCATGAAGACGGTGTCGAGCCCGTCCGGCATGGGGGCGCCGGTGAAGATCCGGACCGCGGTCCCCTTCGCCGGCGCGCCGGCGTGCGGAGCGCCGGCCGGCACGCGCGCGACCACCGGCAGCGAGGTTTCGCCGTCCTGTGCGAGGTCGTGGTGACGCACGGCGTAGCCGTCGACGGCGGAGTTGTCGAAAGGTGGCAGGTCGACGGGCGCGGCGATATCGATCGCCAGCACCCGCCCGTCGGCCTCGACGAGCGGAACGTCCTCGACGGCCGTCGCCGGGGCGAGGCGCTCGGCGATCAGCGCCCGCGCCTCGTCGAGGGTCATGAGCTCGCCGCCGAAGGCGAAGCAATCGTTCGAGAGTTGGGCCATGCTTGTCTGACCCTGGGTGTCAAGCGCCAGGGTCGCCAGGTCAAGACCGCCGCAAGGCGGCGTCCGCCCCCGCGGTGCGCTCCAGCTCGGAGAGCACGGAACCGACCGGCTCCGCGAGCTCGAGGAGCTGGTCGGCCACGGCCTGAACGTCGTCGAGCCCAATCACCGGCACCGGCGCTTGCGGCAGCGGCACGTCGGAGAGGATCGCACCGACGTTGACGAGCTCGCGGAACAGGAACGGCTTGCGATTCGCGGCGCGGTGCACCTCGATCTTCGGATGCGCTTCGCGCTTGAAGCCCTCGACGATCACGAGGTCGACCGGCGAGAGCCGGCGCAGGAGCTCGGCGAGGCGGGGCTCCGGCGCGCCGCGCAGCTCGTGCATGAGCGCCCAGCGGCGCTCGGAGGCGACCAGCACCTCGCGGGCGCCCGCCGCGCGGTGCTCGAAGCTATCCTTGCCGGGCTCGTCCACCTCGAAGGCGTGATGCGCGTGCTTGAGGGTCGAGACGGAGACGCCGCGCCGGTTCAGTTCCGGGACGAGCTTGAGGATCAAGGTCGTCTTCCCCGCCCCGCTCCAGCCGGCCAATCCGATCACGCGCATGGCTTTCCATAGCACGCCCGCGCGCTGCGTTGATGGCTCGACCTCCGCACTCGTCATCCCGGCGGGGGCGAAGCGGAGAGCCGGAATCCACCCCTCTCCGCTCGTAACGCCGGAGTGGGATCCCGGGTGGGGAAGATTACAGAACGAAAACCGCCCGGCACTGCCGGGCGGTTCGCGTCTTGTTTGTCGCTGTCCTACTCCGCCGGGGCCGGCGCGGAGCCCGTGGGCTGGCGGCCGCTTGCGGTCTTCGCCTGCTGCTCCTCGACCCAGGCCCGGTGGTGGCGGCGCGCCCAGGCGAGATCGACCTCGCCCGAGCCCATGGCGTCGTAGGCGCCCTCCATGCCGAGCGACCCGATGTAGATGTGCGCGATCATGATCGCGATCAGGATCACGCCGACCACGGCGTGGATGTACTGCGCCCATTGCATGCCGTTGATGTCGACGAGCGAGAACGGGAACAGCATGATGATGCCGGTCACCGAAAGCGCGATGCCGCCGAGAATCACGGACCAGAAGATGAGCTTCTGGCCGGCGTTGAATCGCGCGGCGTCGGGGTGCGACTTGTTGAAGAAGCCGCCGCCGGCCCGGAGCCAGGCCCGGTCGTAGCGGTCCGGGATGTTGTCCTTGACCCAGACCACCAGCATGATCAGCACGCCGAGCATGAAGGCCCAGGACACGAAGTTGTGGGCGTATTTCGCCCATTGCGACCACGTCGCAAAGGCGTCCGGGCCGAGGACTGGCATCAGGAGCCGCTTGCCGAAGATGTAGTTCACGCCGGTGATCGCCAGGATGATGAAGGCGGTCGCCGTGAACCAGTGCGTGAAGCGCTCGAGGCCGTTGAAGCGCTGGATCTTCTGCCCCGATTCCGGGCTGTCCTCCATCGCGATCGGGCCCTTCGAGAAGTAGAACCAGGCGAGGGCGAGGAGCATTCCGAGGATGGCGATGGCGCCGATCCAGACGAGGGCGCCTTCGCGGAAGCCGCGATAGCTGCGGCCCTGCGGCTGCTCGAGCAGCGAGGCCTTGCCGTCGGGGATCGAGACGCGACCTTCGAGCTTGTTGAGCTCGCGCAGGAGCTGCTCTTCCTTCACCGCCGAGGCGGTCGGGTTGAAGCCGCCGCCGGTCTGCGCCGAGGCCGGGCCGAGCCCGAGCCCGATCGTCACCAGCAAAGCGAGCGCCATGAGCGTCGCGCGCAACAGCTGAACTCCGAACCTCATCGGGACTTCCTCCCTTTGTTCTTGTCTCGGTTTGCCCAAGCCCGGGCGCTTGGGGCGGCTTTGCGCCGCCCCGCCGTTTCGATCAGAGCGCCACGGTCTCGCGATACGCGGTACGCCAGCCCCAGGCGCCGGAGCCGTAGCCGCGCTGCGTCACCCGCTCCTTGTAGATGCGGGCGATGATCTCGCCGTCGCCGGCAAGCAGCGCCTTCGTCGAGCACATCTCGGCGCACAGCGGCAGCTTGCCTTCGGCGAGGCGGTTGCGGCCGTACTTGACGTACTCCGCCTCCGAGTGGTCGGCCTCGGGCCCGCCGGCGCAATAGGTGCACTTGTCCATCTTGCCGCGCGAGCCGAAATTGCCGACGCGCGGATATTGCGGCGCGCCGAACGGGCAGGCGTAGAAGCAGTAGCCGCAGCCGATGCAGAGATCCTTCGAGTGCAGCACCACCGCGTCGGCCGTGGTGTAGAAGCAGTTCACCGGGCACACCGCCGCGCAGGGGGCGTCGGTGCAGTGCATGCACGCCATCGAGATGGAGCGCTCGCCCGGCTTGCCGTCGTTCAAGGTCACGACGCGGCGCCGGTTGATGCCCCAGGGCACGTCGTGCTCGTTCTTGCAGGCGGTGACGCAGGCGTTGCACTCGATGCAGCGGTCCGCGTCGCAGAGGAACTTCATGCGAGCC
>JAQSWQ010000077.1 GCA_029266525.1 Microvirga sp. | reverse complement strand
CGGTCTCGGCCTGACCCCGTTCCCGCTGGTCGCCGATGCCGACGCACGCGTCGACATCGTCTCGGTCGGCCTCACATACCGCTGGGACGATCCGAAGGTGGCGATCCCGGCCGCGCCGGTCGTGCGCAAATACTGAGCTGAATAGGCGTCAAGCAAGAAAGAGAAGGGGGCCGGCGGAAACGCCGGCCCTTCTTTTTTGCGCCAAAGCTGATCCGGGATCGCGGTCGGGCGGCTTGCGGCCACGTGATCTGCCGGATGGCGAGGATCGCGAACCCGGCCGGCCCGATTCGAGCGAACCTCACCGAGGCGCTGACGCAGCCTGCGTCGATGTCGGCCTGCGGACCAAAGATCAGTACCGGTATTGCCTGTACCGCGCGGCGCGGCGCGGCCCACGGTAGACGCGGCGATAGCCACGTGGCGCGGTGACCACTGCGCCGGCAGCGCCGCCGACCACCGCGCCAACCGGGCCGGCGACCACCGCCCCTGCGGCTACACCGACCGCCGTGCCGGCTGTCTGCCTCTCGGTCGCACATCCAGCGACGAGGATGGAGGCGAAGAGGATGAGTCCGAGCTTGCGCATGTCAGCGTTCCCTGGAGGCGAACCCGATCAGCGATAACGCGGGCCGCTCCGGATGGCTCCATGGTCGGCGACCGGGAAGGCCTTCACCGGCTCTGTCCTTTGGAGCCCTCCCGCGAGGGGACGGCCTAATCCCGCCAGCTCAAGTCGTCGATCAGTGAGCGCAGCTCCGCAAATTCGCGGCGGACCCGAAGCCACTGCTCATCCCGTTCTTCTCCGGGGAGCGTCGGCGCGAAGCCCGGCGGAGGCTCGCGCGAAAACCGCATGGTGCCCTCGTTCATGAGGTCGACGAAAGCGGCCCGATCCAAGGTCTTGGTCAGGGATGCAGCGAACGCCGCAACCACGAAGTCGAGGCAGGTGGTGCGGGCCCTGAGGGTCAAGTACTCCTCGCGCTGCGGGTCCGGCTCGCGATGTCCGGGCCACGACATCCCAAGCCATTCGAACTCTGATCGCGATGCCCGTTCCGTCATGAAGCTCTCCCTGGACAGCTTCTGCCCCGGGAGACGAGCCTGCGCCGTCCCGTGCGGATCGCCAATGCGAGGGTTAATGTTTGGTTAACGGAATAGGTACAAAGCCAGCATCGACCGGCCCGCCGGTCGCGCCGGAGCGCCAGCCCCGCCGATCGCGCGAAGCTCAGGCACCTGCGGGATCGGAGAGTCGTGCGCTCGGGCCGGTCTGCACGATCGAGGAAAAGGGGCGCAAGGGGCGCCACATCTTTGCTGCCGGCAGCAACGCTTGCTCCGCAATGCCCAACACCTGGCAAGTCTCTCCGATGTTCGCGACACTGAGGCGGCTCCCTCGAGCGCCCTGCCTGCGGGCTACGCCTAGATTCAATCGTGCGCGACAGCGTGGCATGATCGGCGTAGTCCGTTCGGGACCCATCCCTGCGGAGAGATCGCCAAAAGACGAAAGGCGGTCACCCTTACGATCGACGTGACGTTTCCCGCCTGTGTCGCGCGTGCTAGGGTTCGGGCAGCGACTCACAAAGGCGCTGCCCTCGAAGCGCGCGCAAAATCAAAACGGCCGCAGCGCTCGAATGGCGAAAGCGGTCTCGCAGGGGGCTATTCATGGCGGCGTTCAGCGGGCTCGATAACAATCCAGCCTTCACCGAAGACGATCCGGCCGTGGTGCTCGATGGCGACGCGGTCGTCCTCGGCGTCTTCAATTACGAAGGCGCGACCCTCGCCCTGAAAGCGGCTGGCGGAGCGGCCGCCGACCACGTGTTCGACGGCATCGGCACCTTGTCTTTGTCCGACGGCCAGGTCCTGCTCACGGAAACCCAGGCCGGCGAGGCGATCTCCATTCCGGTCGGCAGCTTCACGCAGATCGATGGTGAACTCGTCATCACCTTCAACGCCGAGGCCACGGAGGCACGGGTCAATTCCGTGCTGCAGCAGCTGACCTACGCCAACAGCAGCCAGCGCCCGCCGTCCTCGGTGACGATCAGCTACACGTTCGACGACGGCCAGGCTCCGGCGAGTGACAGCGTCATAATCAGCATCACGGCGGTCAACGACCAGCCCGCCCTCGACTTCGTGACGGCCGAGGTGGGGTACGAGCCCGGCGCGCCCGCTCTCGCCCTTTCCCCGAGCATCGCCGCGAGCGACCTCGACTCGGAGACGCTCGGCGGCGCCGAAGTTCGGATCGCGGCCGGCTTCGTCGTGGGCGACGTTCTGTCCGCAGATACCGCCGGCACCAGCATCGTCGCCATTTTCGACTCGAGCACGCACGTCCTCACCCTGTCGGGCGTCGATACCCTCGCCAATTACAGCCGGGTGCTCGCCAGCGTCTCCTTCAGCTCGACCAACCCCGACCCGACCGACGGCGGCGCCGAGCCGGCACGCACCATCGAATGGCAGGTGGGCGATGGCTCCTAAAGCGAACGCAACCTGAGCGCGGTCGCGACCACGACCCTGCGCTTCACGCCGGTTATCGACCTCGATCAGAGCGCCCCGGGGCGCGACTTCTCAACCTCATTCACCGAGAACGGCGGGCCCGTCGCGATCGTCACCACGGAGGTGGCGATCGTTTCCTCTGCCGATGTCCTCTCCGCGACGGTCGTCCTGGCGAATGCTCGCCCAGGCGACGTTCTCGCGATCTCAGGCGCGCTGCCCGCCGGTATAAGCGGGTCGGTCGACACCTCGGAATCCGGCCAGGTCACCGTTTCCTTGGTCGGGCAAGCGAGCGCCGCCGACTACGAAACGGCGCTGCAGCAGATTGTGTTCAACAGCACGTCGGACAACCCCGGCTCGGATCCCCGCCGAATCAGCGTTGTTGTGTCCGATGTCTTCTTCTTCTCCAGCAACGGGCCGCAAACGACGATCAATGTGACCCCGGTGAATGATGCGCCGACGGCGGTCGCTCTTGCCAACACCACGACCTCGATCAATGAGAACACCGACACCGGCGCGGGGATCAAGGTCGCCGATATCCAAGTGGCCGACGACGATCTCGGCACGAACACGCTTGGCCTCGTTGGCGCCGACGCCGCCTTCTTCGAGATCGTCGGTAGCGAGCTGAGGCTGAAGGCCGGCGTGCTCGATTTCGAGAGCAAGAGCTCCTACTCGGTTCAGGTGACCGTGGACGACCCGGCGATCGGGAGCACTCCGGATGCCACCTCGACGGTGTTCACCGTCAACGTCAACAATCTCAATGAACCGCCGAATGTCACTCTCGTGAACACGACGACGGCGTTCAACGAGAACACCGATACCAGCGCCGGCCTCGAGGTGGCTGACATACAGGTGGCTGACGATGGCAGCGGCACGCATTCGCTTGGGCTCGCTGGGCCGGATGCGGGCTTGTTCGAGATCGTCGGTACGGAGTTGCGGCTGAAGGCCGGCGTGCTCGATTTCGAGACCAAGGCCTCTTACTCGCTGCGGGTGACGGCCGACGATGCGACGATCGGCGGCAATCCGGACGCGACCTCTGAGCTGTTCATAGTCAACGTCACCGACGTGAACGAAGCGCCCACAGCGGTTGCCTTCGCGAACACCACGACCTCAATCAACGAGAACGCCGACGCCACGGCGGGCGTGAAGGTAGCCGACATCCAGGTGATCGACGATGCGCTCGGGACGGAGACGTTGACGCTCGTCGGAGCCGACGCGGCGTTCTTCGAGATCGTCGGTACCGAGCTCAGGCTGAAGGCCGGCGTGCTCGATTTCGAGAGCAAGAGCTCCTACTCGGTGCAGGTGACCGCGGACGATACCGCCGTGGGCAGCAATCCGGACGCGACCTCGGCCCTGTTCACGGTCAACGTAACCGACATCGACGAGGCGTTCGTCGACATCGCGATCGTCACTGCGCTGTCGGTGGTCGAGAACAGCGCGATCGGAACGCTTGTCGGAAAGGTGCGGGGCCAGGATCCGGACAACCGGCCTCTCACATACACTCTGACCGACAGCGCCGGCGGGCGCTTCGCGATCGACAACGCCGGCAACATCAGCGTCGCGAACTCGGTCCTGCTCGACTTCGAGCAGGGCCAGAGCCACGGCATCGTGGTGCGCGTGAGCGACGGCACGACCGTTCTCGACAGAGGCTTCCAGGTCCAGGTCACGAACCAGAGCCCGGAGAACGTCACCGGCACGCCCGGCGGCGAGATCATCCTCACCGATGGCGGCAACGACTCGCTGTTCGGCCTCGGCGGCAGCGATTGGCTGCAGAGCGGGGCCGGCAACGACTTCCTGTTCGGCATGGACGGCCGCGACTTCATGTTCGGAGAGGCGGGCAACGACTGGCTCGACGGCGGCAACGGTGACGACGTGCTCCACGGGCAGACCGGCAACGACACGCTCGGCGGCGGCGCGGGCGACGACTGGCTCGACGGCGGCGACGATGACGATACGCTCCACGGCCAGACCGGCAACGACACGCTCGGCGGCGGCGCCGGCAACGACCAAATGAACGGCGGCGCCGGCGACGACCTGATGGTCGGCGGCATCGGCAACGATGTCCTGGTCGGGGAGGACGGCAACGACGACACCTTCGTGTTCGACGTCGCGACTTCCGACCTCGACGTCATCTACGACGGCGCGTTCGGAGCGGGTGCCAACGACCGGGTGGTGATATTCAACGCCGGCTCGATCGACACCTTCGCCGAGCTCATGGGCAACGCCTACCAGGACGGCTCCGACGTGGTGATCGCCTTCGGCCCCACGAGCGGCATCTACATCAAGAACCACACCATCGCCCAGCTCGCGGTCGACGACTTCCTGTTCGCGTAGGAGAAGCCGGGCGGACGCTTGCCGGCGACGCGCGCCACTGGCTTCAAGGGCTCCGGCCGCCGCTCGATCGGTCAGGCCTTGACCTTCACGTACTCGCCGGGGGCGTCGCAGAGCGGCTTGAGCTTGCCGCCGCCGGGTTCGCGCGCGGGCACGCGCTCGGGCGCCTGGCGCTCGATCCACGAGAACCAATACGGCCACCACGAGCCGGGGTTCTCGCGCGCCTTAGTAAGCCAGTCCTTGTAGTCGCCCTCCGGCCGCCCGCCGGTCCAGAACTGGTATTTGGGCTTGCCGGCCGGGTTGACCACTCCCGCGATGTGGCCCGAGCCCGCGACCACATAATCGACCGGCCCGCCGAAGAACTTCGAGCCCTCGAACACGGAGAGGGCGGGAGCGATGTGGTCCTCCTTGGCAGCGAGGTTGAAGATCGGGATCGTCACCTTCTTGAGGTCGAGCTTGACGTTGTCGAGGATCATCTCGCCCTTGGTCAGCCGGTTCTCGAGATAACAGTTGCGCAGGTAGAAGGAGTGGTTCGCCGCCGGCATGCGGGTCGAATCCGAGTTCCAGTAGAGGAGGTCGAACGGGAAGGGCGCCTGGCCCTTGATGTAGTTGTTGATCACGTAGGGCCAGATCAGGTCGTTCGGGCGCAGCATGTTGAAGGCGTTCGCCATGCGCGAGCCCTCGAGATAGCCGCGCTGCTGCATGCCTTCCTCGAGCGCCTTGACCTGCTCCTCGTCGACGAAGACCTTGAGGTCGCCGGCATGGGTGAAGTCGACCTGGGTCGTGAGAAAGGTCGCGCTCTCGACGCGGTCGTCGCCGGTCGCGGCCATGTAGGCGAGCGCGACCGCGAGCAGCGTGCCGCCGACGCAATAGCCGATCGTCGTAACCTTGCGCTCAGCCGTCGCCTCTTCGACCGCGTCGAGCGCTGCGAAGACGCCCTCGCGCATGTAGTCGGAGAAGCTTTTCATGGCGTGGCGCGCATCGGGGTTCACCCACGAGATGACGAACACCGTGAGCCCCTGCGCGACCGCCCAGCGGATGAAGCTCTTCTCCGGGTTGAGGTCGAGGACGTAGAACTTGTTGATCCAAGGCGGCACGATCAGGAGCGGGCGGCGCAGCACCTCCTCGGTCGAAGGCGCATATTTGATGAGCTCGATGAGGTCGTTGCGGAAGATCACCTTGCCGGGCGTGTTGGCGGTATTGACCCCGACCTCGAAGCGCTCGGGGTCGGATTGGCGCAGCTTGAGCTCGCCCTTGCCGCGCTCGATGTCCTCGGCGAGCATCTTCATGCCGCGCACGAGGTTCGCGCCGTTCTCCTTGATGGTGGTGCGGATGAGCTCGGGGTTGGTGGCGAGGAAGTTCGAAGGGGAGAGCGCGCCGGCGAGCTGCTTCACGTAGAACTCGGCCTTGTGGCGCGTGTGCTCGTCGAGCCCTTCCGCCTCCTCGACGAGCTTCTCGGCCCAGCGCGAGGTGATGAGGTAGGCCTGCTTCAGGAAGTCGAACACCGGATTGTCCGACCACTCGGGATCCTTGAAGCGGGCGTCCTTGGGATCGGGTGTGGCGACCGGCTGTGCCGGCTCGCCCTGCATGCGCTTCAGGGTCGTCGCCCACAGCTCCAGGAAGTTCGAGCCGAGCCGGGCCTGCGCCTCGATCGCCTTCCGCGGGTCGATCAGCCAGTATTCCGCGACCGTGCCGAGCGTCTTGACCACGTCGCCGACCTTGTCGGCCGTGCCGGTGTTGGCGCGCTGCTCCTCGATCGGCTTGATGTAGGCTGCGGTCGCCTTGCCGGCCTCCTCGACCAGGGCGGCCATGTTGCGCGACAGCTCCTCGAAATCGGGCATCGGAAGCTGGGTCGCTTCGCCGGGCGTCTGCTGCATCGCCGCGCCGTTTCCTTCCCTGCCGCGGGGCTCTTGGAGCCCTCTTTTCGTCATCTTAACGCTCTAGCGACCAAAATCGCCAGAACGAAAATGTAACGCCGGCCGATCGGCCCGATTTTCCGGAGAGTTTCGTGACGAGCCGCCGGGCGCGCCTGCGTCTCCTCCTGTCCTTGAGCCTCGCCCCGGGGCTTGGCGCCTGCTCCGGCGATTTCAACCCGGTCCGCGACGTCGCGGTGAAGACCGGTCTCGGGGCCGAGCGCAAGGAAGGTCCGGAATTCGTGCGCGAGAGCCGGCCCAAGGAACTCGACTATGCGCCGGTGGGCGTGGCCCCGCCGAAGCCGACGTTTCGGGCGAAGACCGCGCCCGACGTGAAGGCGGTCCAGGGCCAGATGGACGCGCTCCGCGCCGCGAACGAAGCCCGCGCCAACGAGGCCCGGCAGGCCGGCGCCGCGGCCTCGGCCCCGGTCGCGCCCGCTGCCACCCCGGCGCGATAGTTCCCGGCGAGAGGGCTGCAACCCGCCGCTTCAGCTGCTACACACTTTCCCCCGGCCGCGCCGCAAAGGACCTTCTCGATGACGAGCGATTTCCATCGCATCAAGCGCCTGCCCCCTTACGTCTTCGAGGAGGTCAACCGCATCAAGGCGCAGGCCCGCGCCGGCGGCGCCGACATCATCGACCTCGGCATGGGCAATCCCGACCTGCCGGCGCCTCCGCACGTCATCGAGAAGCTGTGCGAGACCGCCGGCAAGCCGCGCACCGATCGCTACTCGGCCTCGAAGGGCATCGCGGGCCTGCGCCGCGCCCAGGCCGGCTATTACGGCCGGCGCTTCGGCGTGAAGCTCAACCCCGACACCCAGGTCATCGCGACGCTCGGCTCGAAGGAGGGCTTCGCCAACATGGCGCAGGCCATCACCGGTCCTGGCGACGTGGTGGTGGTGCCGGACCCGAGCTATCCGATCCATGCCTTCGGCTTCCTGATGGCGGGCGGCGCGATCCGCTCGGTGCCGGCCGAGCCGACGGCCGCCTTCTTCCCGGCGCTCGAGCGGGCCGTGACCCGCTCGATCCCGAAGCCGATCGCGGTCGTGTGCTGCTACCCGTCGAACCCGACGGCTTACGTCGCCGACCTCGATTTCTACCGCGAGCTCGTCTCGTTCGCGAAGCGCCACGAGCTGATCCTGCTCTCCGACCTCGCCTATGCCGAGGTCTATTTCGACGATCGTGCGCCGCCGCCTTCGGTGCTGCAGGTGCCCGGCGCGATGGACGTCGCGGTCGAGTTCACCTCGATGTCGAAGACCTTCTCGATGGCGGGCTGGCGGATCGGCTTCGCGGTCGGCAACGAGCGGCTGCTCGCAGCGCTCGCGCGGGTGAAATCCTATCTCGACTACGGCGCCTTCACACCGGTGCAGGTGGCGGCGACCGCGGCCCTCAACGGCCCCGAGGACTGCATCCGCGAGATGCGGGCGACCTACAGGCGCCGCCGCGACGTGCTCGTCGACTGCTTCGCCAAGGCCGGCTGGCCGATCCCGAGCCCATCCGCCTCGATGTTTGCCTGGGCGCCGATCCCGGAGAAGTTCCGCACCCTCGGCAGCCTCGAATTCTCGAAGCTCCTGGTCGAGAAGGCCGACGTCGCGGTCGCGCCCGGCATCGGCTTCGGCGAGCAGGGCGACGACTATGTGCGCATTGCGCTCGTCGAGAACGAGCAGCGCATCCGCCAGGCCGCCCGCAACGTCCGCCGCTTCTTCGAGAATGCCGACCGGACGCTGCACAACGTCGTGCCGATGGCCAAGGTCGGCTAGGCGGGAAGCCGCATGAGGAGGCCGGGAGGGGCGCGTGCGGGTCGTGATCTGCGGCGCCGGCGCGGTCGGGGCCTGCCTTGCCTATTTCCTCGCCCGCCGCGGCGCCACGCCGATCGTGGTCGAGCGGGCGGGCGTCGCCTGCGCGGCCTCGGGCAAATCCGGCGGCTTCCTCGCGCTCGACTGGTGCGACCGCACCCCGCTCGAGCGCCTCGCGCGGCGCAGCTTCGCGCTTCATGCGAGCCTCGCCGAGGAGCTTGCCGAGGATTGGGGCTATCGGCGCATGACCACCTATGCCGGCCATGGCGGGGAGGGCGTGCGCGGCGCGGCCGGCCGTCACCGCTTGGCCTGGGTCGCGGATGGGATCGCCCTCACCGATCGCCTCGGCTCGACCGACACGACGGCGCAGGTCCATCCCGGCCGCTTCACTGCGGCGATGATGAGCGCGGCCGAGGCGCATGGCGCGGAGCTGCGCAACGTTTCCGCGACCCGCATCGTGCGCGGCCGCGACGGCGGGGTCCAAGCCGTCGAGACCGGCGATGGCACGATCTCTGCCGATGCGGTGGTGATCGCCATGGGGCCGTGGTCTCGATCGGCTGCGCAATGGCTGCCGCTCCCGCCGGTCTACGGGTTGAAGGGACATAGCCTCGTCTTCGAGACCGGGTCGCGCATCCCGCCCGAGGCGCTGTTCATCGAGTACCAGGAGTCCTCCGGCGCGCGCTCCTCGCCCGAGGTTTTTCCGCGCGCCGACGGCACGACCTATGTCTGCGCGATCTCCTCCGAGAGCCCGGTGCCGCTCGATCCCGCCGAGGTCGCGCCCGACGAGGGCGCGATCGCACGCCTGGAGGCGATCTGCCGCGCGCTTTCGCCGGTGCTGGCCGAGAGCCCGATCCTCGCCCGCCAGGCCTGCTACCGCCCGGTGACGCCGCACGGCCTGCCGCTGATCGGCCCGGTGCCCGGCACGAAGGGCGCCTTCGTCGCCACCGGCCACAGCGTCTGGGGCATCCTCAACGCGCCTGCCACGGGCGAGGCGCTGGCGGAGGTGATCGTGGAGGGGGCGGCAGGGACGGTCGATCTCGCGCCGTTTGCGCCGCGCCGGTTCGGGTGACGCTCCATCGATGCGTTGCGCGCCCGCTGAGAGGTGCCCGGAAGGCGGCGGGCCGAGATCGGGCATGACGCCTCGGACAGCCGGCCAGGAAAAACCGCTTGACAATCTCCTGATTTTAGTCCTAGTCTGCGCCCCGTCCCGTCCGCCGGGGGACGCTCTCGCGAGGCGTCGTTAGGGTGGGACGGGAGCGGCGCCTGCGGCCGGGGTCACGCGAACCCGGGCTCGGGAGGCCCAAGGCCGGTTCGGGTGTCACAGCGAAAGCTGGGACGCCCGTCCATGGAGATCCGACCGCCCCGTACTACGGCGGGGCCGCTCCTTCGGGAGCTAGGGTGCGGAGCTCGGGGACGGCCGGTCGGACCGACCTGCGCGGTGCCGCAAGCCCGCCCGGGGAGGAGCGACCGGACGACCCGAGAACCGCCGGGAAGTGCGGAAGGCCTTGGGACAGAAAAGCCGCGCAGGGCGCCAGGTGTCTGGCGTTCTAAAAAATTGTGAGCCGGCCCTGGCGTCCTGCTCCCCCGCTCTTTGACAGTGCAATCGTGCGAGGCCCGGGACGCCGGGAGATTTGGCTCGCCCCGCTCCGGGAGGGAGAGGGGCCGACTCGGGCGGGAGCCCGGGCGCGAAAAGCAGTCCGCCTGGCGCGCGAGCCGATATGCCGTGCGCGCCGGCACCCTCGGGCTGAGCCGTCGCCGCTACGGTGGGGGCCTCGGGCGTCCCTTGCCAGGCCTCGGCTCATGTCCAAACGCCAGCGCAGGCACAGCTTCCCGTACGAGCTCCGCGCCGCGGAAGCGGCGGCGGCGCAGCGGGCCGTGCACACCACCTTCGCGGAGGTGCGGCGGCGCGACGACCCGGACGACCCGGCGACCGCGGCCTGGCTTGCGGCGATCGCGCGCTTCCGGGCGGCGGTTCCGGCCGCCTATCCGCCGGGCTTCTGGGAGGATGTCGCCCGCCTCGCGAAGGGCGACCCGGAGGGGCTCGAAACGGCGATCCGCTTCCTCGAGGCCGACCCCTATTTCGACCGCTCGGGCTATGTGAAGGCCGATCTCATCCGCCTCGTCACCCGCCTGCCGCTCGATCCCGACGAGAGCGCGCGCTTGCGCAACGTCGCGATCGACGCCGTCGACCGGCGGGGCCGGCGCGAGTTCCGCGCCTATTGCCGGCTCGCGCGCCGCCTCGACGGGCCGGAGCTGCGCGAGGCGCTTGCGGCGCGGCTCATGAGCCGGGATGCCGCGGTCGCCCGGCGCGCCAGCTGGATGATCGAGGCGCTCGGGCCCGCGGCGACGTGAGCCCTCGGGCGGCGGGTCTCCAAGCTAGCGCGCCGCGACCTTCGCGGCCGGCCGCGCGCCGCCAAGCATCGTCACGCCCTCGCCATAGGTCCGGAAGGCCATTGCAGGCAGCGTCGCGCCGCCGACCCGGGCCATCGGGGCCGGGCCGTCATTGCCGAGCCACAGCCCGGCGACGGTGTCGTTGACGAAGCCGATGAACCAGGCGTCGCGGTAGTCGTTCGAGGTGCCGGTCTTGCCGTGCACGGCGGCGTGGAAGTTCGCGGCCTTGCCGGTGCCCTCGCGGACGACGCCGCGCAGCATCGCCTGGAGCATCGCCGCGCAGCGGGCGGTCAGCACCCGCTCGTCCGGCTCTCGGCGGCGCCAATGGGCAATCTCGCCATAGGAGCCGATCACGCCGATGACGCCGTGCGGGATCACCCGCCTGCCGCCGTTCGCGACAACGGCGTAAGCGGCGGTCATGTCGAGAAGGTTGGCGCTGAAGGCGCCGAGCGAGAAGCCGCGGCCGATCGGAAGGTTGCCCGAGAGCCCGAGCTGCCGCGCCATGGCGACCACTTTCTCGACCCCGACCGCCTGCTCGAGCCGCGCCGCCGAGCCGTTGCGCGACCAGGCCAGCGATTCCTGGAGCGAGATGCGCCCCCAATACTCGCCGTCGTGGTTCGCCGGCCAGCCGCGGATAAGCGGCGCGTCGAGGATCTCGCTCTGCGGCTTCCAGCCTTGCCGGCAGGCCTCGGCGTAGAGCGGGAGCTTGGCGAGCGAGCCCGGCGAGCGCCGCGCCTGCGTCACGCGGTTGAACTGGCTCTCGGCGTAGACGGAGCCGCCGAGCATGGCCCGCACCGCGCCGCGCGGGCTCATGTCGAGGCCCGCGATCTGCGAGGCGTTGCGGGCCTGCCCCATCCGGAGCGCCCGGTCGGCGGCGTAGACCATCTCGGCCTGGCGCCAGGCGTCGAGGGTCACGACGAGGCGGAAACGGCCGCCCTGCTTCAGCTCGTCCTTCGCAGCGCGGATCGCCCAGTCGCGGAAATACTGGCACGAGACCTCGTAGAGCGCCTGATCGCCCGGCCGCGCCCGGATGCGCAACGCCCGCTCGACCTCCTTTGCGGTCATGGCGCCGGTCGCGATCTCCTGGTTCAGCACGACCTTCGCCCGGGCATGCGCCGCGTCGGGGTTGCGCGACGGGCTGTAGTCGCGCGGCGACTTCAGCATGCCGACCAGCACCGCGGCCTCGTAGGCGTTCAGCTCCGTCGCGCGCTTCGAATAGAAGTGCCGCGCCGCCGCCTCGATCCCGATCACGCCGCCGGCGAAATAGACCTGGTTGAGATAGGCGGCGAGGATCTCCTTCTTGGTCAGCGCCATCTCGAAGCGGAGCGCGATCGGGATCTCGAGAAGCTTGCGCGAGAGCGCGCTTTCGCTCTCGTCGAAGAGGAGGTTCTTGACGAGTTGCTGCGTGATCGTGCTGCCGCCCTGGCGGCTGCGGCCGACGAGGTTCGCGACGAGGGAGCGGGCGATGCCCTTGAGGTCGATGCCGAAATGCTCATGGAAGCGGCGGTCCTCGGTCGCGATCACGGCATTGAGGACGTGCGGCGAGACCTCGTCGAGCGCGACGAAGAAGGGCAGGAGACATTGCCCGGCGAGCGTGCCGTCAGCCGCGGTCGCGACGCGGATCTGGCCGTGCGAGGCAAGCTCCCGGATCTGCGGCGCCGAGGGTGCGCGCACGAAGCCCGGCCCGAACAGGAAGAAGGCGCCGACCCAGAACGCCGTCAGCGCCTGAAGGCCGAGCACCGCGAGCCAGCGCAAGCCACGCCACATCGGCGCCGAGACCCTCGCGCCGGCGGGGCAGGGCGGCGCGTTAACCCTTCTTCAACAAGGTTAACGATTGCGGCGGGCGAATGGCATCACCCGCGGAATCGGCGCGCTTCAAGCCTGCATGGCCATCAGGTCGGTGGCGGCGGGTTTCGCGCCCGCTTGCGTCAGCATGCAATGGACCTGACCCCGGTGATGGGTCTGGTGGTTGAAGAAATGAGCGACGAGGAGCGCCTTGGGCCTGGTGAGCTCCGCCTTGGCCGCCCCTGAGTACCAGGTCATGTCGCCGGAGAGCCAGGCCGGGTCGAGGCGGTCTGCCCAGCCGGCGATGGTGTCGTCGAAGACGGCGCGCTCGCGCTTGAGCTCCGCCCAGTGGGGGTACTGGGACGGAGAATCTTTGATGCCGCCCTTGGGCTTCGGCAGCCCGGCGAAGCGGCTCATCCAGATGCAGTCGGCCCAGAGGAGGTGGCTGAGCGTCCCCTGGATCGAGCCGAAGAAGGCGCCGCGCTCGCGCCGGCGCTCCTCGTCCGCGAGCCCGTCCGCCGCGCCGTAGAGGCTCTCGTTCTGCCAGCGATTGTAGCGCGCCATCAGCCGGACATAGGCGATATCGATCATTCGGGGACTCCCTCGAACGGCGCAGGCTAGCCCTCGCGCCCCGCCTCCGACAACGGCCGCGCTTCCTTGATCGGCTTGCGAAATCGGTGCAATACCGGCTCGCCCTTCCTGCCGCGCTGGCGGCCACTTCGGATCGCCTCATGATCGAACCCCTTCGCGTCGGCGTCGCCGGCCTCGGCACGGTCGGCGCGGCGGTGGTGCGCATCCTCGCCCGGCAGGACAATGCGCTCGCCGAGCGCTGCGGGCGGCCGATCCGCGTCACCGCGGTATCCGCGCGCGAGCGGAAGAAGGACCGCGGGTTGGAGCTGTCGCGCTATGCCTGGTTCGAGGACGCTACCGAGCTCGCGCGCTCGAGGGACGTCGACTGCGTCATCGAGCTGATCGGCGGCAGCGACGGCGCCGCGAACGCGACCGTCGAGACGGCAATCGCCTCAGGCAAGCACGTCGTCACGGCGAACAAGGCGCTCCTCGCCGCGCGCGGCCTGAGGCTCGCGCGCGCGGCGGAGGAGAGGGGCGTCGCGCTGAGCTTCGAGGCCGCGGCCGCGGGCGGCATCCCGGTAATCAAGACGCTGCGCGAGGCGCTGCACGGCAACGCGGTCTGGCGCATCTACGGCATCCTCAACGGCACCTGCAATTACATCCTCAGCCGCATGGAGCAGGAGGGGCTGTCCTTCGCCGAGTGCCTCACGGACGCGCAGCGGCTCGGCTATGCCGAAGCCGATCCGACCTTCGATGTCGAAGGTTTCGATACCGCCCACAAGCTCTCGATCCTGACCAGCCTCGCCTTCGGGACCGAGATCGACGCGGAGGCGATCTATGTCGAGGGCATCTCGAAAATCGCGCCGCTCGACCTCAAGATGGCCGACGAGCTCGGCTACCGCATCAAGCTCCTTGGCGTCGCCGAGCGGACGAAGTCCGGCGTCGAGCAGCGCGTGCACCCGACCATGGTGCCAAAATCGTCTTCCATCGCGCAGGTCATGGGCGTGACCAACGCCGTCACGATCGACGCCGACGCGGTGCGAGAGCTGACGCTCATCGGTCCCGGCGCCGGCGGCGACGCCACTGCCTCGGCCGTGATCGCCGACATCGCCGACATCGCGAGCGGGACGATCCGCCCGCCCTTCGGGCGCCCGACGGCGCGGCTCGAGAAGCCGCAGCGCGCGCCGATGCAGCGCCACGAGGGCGGCTACTACATCCGCCTCACCGTCCCCGATCGTCCGCGCGTTGCGGCCGGCGTCGCGACCCATATGGGCGACGAGGACATCTCGCTCGAGAGCATCGTCCAGAAGCGCTCGGATGTCGCGGCGACCAAGGACCGGCATGGCCGCTCCGGCGCGCCGGTCTCGCTCGTGCTCGTCACCTACGCCGCGGCCGAATCCGCAATCCGCTCCGCCCTCGACAAGATCGAGCGCGACGGGCTGACCTCCGAGCCGCCTCAGGTCGTCCGCATCGAGCGGGAATGAGAATGGGTGAATGGCGAATTGCGAGTGGGGAATGGTAGCCCGGTGGCGAGGCTAGTCACTCCATCCGCTATTCGCCATTCGCCAATAATAGGGAGCGAAACCGTCCATGTCGCAAGCATCCTCCGCCGCCATCACTGTCGAACCCGGCAAGATCATCGAGCGTATCCTCACCTTGGAGCTCGTGCGCGTCACCGAGCGCGCGGCGGTCGCCTCGGCCCGCTTACGCGGCAAGGGCAATGAGAAGGCCGCCGACCAGGCAGCGGTCGACGCCATGCGGCGCGAGCTCAACCGGCTCCAGATCGACGGCACGGTGGTGATTGGCGAGGGCGAACGCGACGAGGCGCCCATGCTGTTCATCGGCGAGAGGGTCGGCAACCGCCACGGCCCCAAGGTCGACATCGCGGTCGATCCGCTGGAGGGCACGACCCTGTGTGCCAAGGACATGCCTGGCTCGATCGCAGTCATGGCGATGGCGGAAGCCGGCACGCTGCTTGCCGCGCCCGACGTCTACATGCAGAAGATCGCGGTCGGACCGGGCTATCCGGCCGGGGTCGTCGACCTCGACGCCTCGGCCGAGGCGAACATCAGCGCACTCGCTAAGGCCAAGGGAGTGAAGCCGGACGAGATCACGGCGCTGATCCTTGACCGGCCGCGCCACCAGGAGCTGATCGCCGCGGTCCGCAAGACGGGGGCCGGCGTCCGCCTGATCACCGACGGGGACATCGCGGGCGTGATCTTCACGACCATGCCCGACAAGACCGGCATCGACATCTATCTCGGCATCGGCGCGGCGCCGGAAGGCGTGCTTGCGGCCGGCGCGCTTCGCTGCATCGGCGGGCAGATGCAGGGTCGCCTGATTCTCGACACCGAGGAGAAGCGCGTGCGCGCTGCCGGCATGGGCGTTAAGGACCCGAACAAGAAATACGACATGGCCGAGATGGCGCGGGGGGACGTGATCGTTGCGGCGACCGGCGTCACCGACGGCGCCCTCCTGAAGGGGGTGCGCTTCGCCAGAGACGTGATCGAGACAGAGACGGTGGTCTATCGCTCCGCGACCGGCACCGTGCGCCGCATCGAGGCCGAGCACCGCGAACTTGGGAAGTTCCACTTGGATTGAGGGCAGAGCACAATGGCCGCCATCACCATCCGGCCGCTCCGCCGGGACGAGCGCGAGGCCTGGGAGCCGCTCTGGCAGGGCTACCTCAAATTCTACAAGACCGCGGTCAAGCGCGAGGTCACCGAGCGGACCTGGCAGCGGCTGCACGATCCGCTCGAGCCGATGCACGTGCTCGGCGCCTTCATCCGTGGCCGGCTCGTCGGCATCGTGCACTACATCTATCACCGCTCGACCTGGACGATCGGCAACTACTGCTATCTCCAGGATCTGTTCACCGCAGAAGAAGCGCGCGGGAAGGGGGCCGGCCAGGCATTGATCGAGGCAGTTTACGAGCGCGCCCGCGAGGCCGGCGCAAGCCGCGTCTACTGGCTCACCCAGGAGAGCAACGAGGTGGCCCGCCGCCTCTACGACAAGCTCGCCGACCGTCCCGGCTTCATCCAGTACAGGAAGCTCTTCTGACGCGCCGCAAGTCGAAATGCCGCCGTCTGTTCTGGGGATGAGCGGCGCCCCGCGGCTGCACCCCAGCAGGGGGCCGGCTACTCTCCGGCCATGCCCGAATCAGCCCTCCTCCTCGAACGGCGCCCGATCCTCGGGGTGACCGGCTCGGTCCTCGGCCGGCCCTGGCTCGACCGCTGCCCGCCCGAGCGCGCGCCGATCGCGACCGCGATCGCGCAGACGCACGGCGTACCGGACGTGCTCGCGCGGGTGCTCGCCACCCGCGGGGTCGGCGTGCACGAGGTGCCGGGTTTCCTCGCGCCGAAGCTGCGCGACCTCATGCCGGATCCCCATCGGCTTCGCGACATGCAAGCAGCCGCGGAGCGCCTCGCCGAGGCGGTCGTGGCGCGCGAGACGGTCGCGGTCTTCGGCGATTACGACGTCGATGGTGCGTGCAGCGCTGCGCTCCTCGGCGAATACCTGCGCGCGGCAGGCACGCCGTTCCTCGTCCACATTCCAGACCGCCTCACCGAGGGCTATGGCCCGAACGTCGAGGCGATCCGCGCCCTCGGCGAGCGCGGCGCGAAGCTCCTCGTCACGGTCGATTGCGGCTCGACCAGCCACGAGCCGCTCGCCGAAGCGGCGCGGCTCGGGCTCGACACGATCGTGCTCGACCATCACCAAGCGCCGGAGGCGCTGCCGGGCGCGCACGCGGTGGTCAATCCCAACCGCCAGGACGACTTGTCCGGTCTCGGCCATCTCTGCGCGGCCGGAGTGGTGTTCCTGACCCTCGTCGCACTCAATCGCGAGCTTCGCGTGCGCGGCTTCTGGGCGGGGCGGAGCGAGCCGGATCTTCTGGCCTCGCTCGACCTCGTCGCGCTCGCGACGGTCGCCGATGTCGTGCCGCTGCAGGGGCTCAACCGCGCCTTCGTGCGCCAAGGCCTCAAGATCATGCGGGCGCGGGCGCGCCTCGGCCTCGCAGCGCTGCTCGATGCCGCCGGCCTCGCGCAAGCCCCGGAGTGCTGGCACCTCGGCTTTCTGGTCGGCCCGCGCATCAATGCCGGCGGACGCATCGGCGACGCCGCGCTCGGCTCGAGGCTGCTCCTGACCTCCGACCCTATCGAGGCGGGGCGGATCGCGGCTGAGCTCGAGCGCCTCAACCGCGAGCGGCAGGAGATCGAGAAGGCTGCGGTTGAGGAAGCCTGCGCCCAAGCCGAGCACTTCTTGGCCGCCGATCCCGACGCGCCGGTGGTCGTGACGACCGCCACGGCTTGGCACCCGGGCATCGTCGGGCTCGTGGCGGCGCGACTGAAGGAGCGCTTCGGCCGTCCTGCCTTCGCGCTTGCAACGAACGGCGACGGCAATCTCGTCGGCTCCGCGCGCTCGATCCCCGGCGCCGATCTCGGCCGGGCCGTGCGCGCGGCGGTCGAGATCGGCATCGCGCTCAAGGGCGGCGGCCATGCCATGGCGGCGGGCGTGACGCTTCGGCCGTCCGAGCTCGAGCGCTTCACCGCATTCGTATCGGCGCGCCTTGCCGAGAGTGTCTCGCAGGCCTTCATCGGCGACGCGCTCCTCGTCGATGCGGCGCTGACTGCCGGCGGTGCGCAGCCGGAGCTCGTTGCGGCGATCGAGCGGGCGGGTCCCTTCGGCGCCGGGCAGCCGGAGCCGGTCTTCGCCTTCGCGAACCACCGGGTTGTCGATGTGCGCGGGGTCGGCAACGGCCACGTCCGCATGCGGCTGAAGAGCCGGGACGGTGCCGTGCTCAACGCCGTAGCGTTCCGCGCCGCCGCCCAGCCGCTCGGCCGCGCCATGATGGCCGCGCACGGCACGGACGCCCATGTCGCCGGCACGCTCTGCCTCGACCGCTGGGGCGGCGGCGAGCGGGTCGAGCTGCGCGTCTGCGACATGGCGGCGCCCTGAGCCCGGAGGGGCCAAATCGATGGCCCCCTGGCGCGAAGCTTGCTAGTTGTGCGCCCGGCAAGCCGCCCAGAGTGCGGCCCGAACGCCGACCCAAGGAGAGGACTCCCATGAAGCGTCGCGAATTCCTCAAGGCGGCCGCCGTCGGCGCTGCCGGCTCCACGGTCGCCATGCCGGCGGTCGCGCAATCGCTGCCCTCGGTGAAGTGGCGCATCGCCTCGAGCTTCCCGAAATCGCTCGACACCATCTATGGCGGCGCCGAGGTCTTCGCGAAGACGCTCGCCGACATCACCGACAACCAGTTCCAGTGCCAGGTCTTCGCGGCGGGCGAGCTCGTGCCGCCCTTCCAGACCGTCGATGCGGTGCAGAACAACACCGTCGAGGCGACGCACACCGCCTCCTACTATTTCTGGGGCAAGGACCCGACCTTCGCGCTCGGCTGCTCGGTGCCCTTCATGCTCAACACCCGCCAGATGAACTCGTGGTTCCACCACGGCGGCGGCAACGACCTCTTGAACGAGTTCTACAAGGGCTACAACATCCACGCGATCCCCTGCGGCAACTCCGGCGCGCAGATGGGCGGCTGGTTCCGCAAGGAGATCAAGACGCCGGGCGACTTCCAGGGCGTCAAGATGCGCATCTCGGGCTTCGCCGGCGGCGTCCTGACCAAGCTCGGCCTCGTGCCGCAGCAGATCGCCGGCGGCGACATCTACCCGGCGCTCGAGCGCGGCACCATCGACGCGACCGAGTGGGTCGGCCCCTTCGACGACGAGAAGCTCGGCTTCTACAAGGTCGCGAAGTACTACTACTATCCGGGCTGGTGGGAGGGCACGAGCTGCTACCACCTGATGGTCAACCTCGGGAAGTGGAACGAGCTGCCGAAGCACTACCAGGCCGCCGTCGCGACCGCCGCCTCGCACGCGAACCTCGAGATGACGGCGAAATACGACGCCCGCAATCCGGGGGCGATCCGCCGCCTGGTGCAGGCCGGCGTCGAGCTGCGCCCGTTCTCGCAGGAGGTGATGGAGGCCTGCTACAAGGCCTCGAACGAGACCTATGCCGAGCTCAACGCCAAGAACCCGGCCTTCAAGAAGATCTACGACTCGCTCGTCGCCTTCCGCGGCGAGGCTTATCTCTGGCACCAGATCGCCGAATACAGCTACGACACCTTCATGATCCGCGCCCGCGCGCGGGGGTGAGGGTTCGGCTCACCCCACCTCTCCCGCTCGCGGGAGAGGTCGAGTCGCAAAGCGACCGGGAGAGGGCTTGCGGGAGCGGCCGACTCGGCGGAGCCGAGCGGGTGAGGGCGACCCAGGCGAGGGTTGCCCGCCCGGAGCCCCCCCTCTATATCGACCGCGGCGGGCCAAAGCCCGCCGCCTCGCGGCCTTCGTCTATCGGTTAGGACACCAGCCTTTCACGCTGGGAAGACGGGTTCGATTCCCGTAGGCCGCGCCATCAATGACTTAGAAGGCCATTTATGGTCAATTATGGGCAGTGTTTATGGGCAGCGAAGGGGCCTCCCTGCGTCGGCTCCGCGAGTGCCGTGGTTGTCCAGCGAACGGCCCCCTGCCTCTCGACGCCAAATCGCACCCCAGAGCAACAGACAACGGGTGATTTCCAGTGTGCGGTCGCATCATCCAAGCCAGCCCGCCGGACCAACTCGCCCTCAAGATCGTCCATGCTCTTGAGGACCGGGATAATCGTATCCACGCGGGCACGAATTCACCCCCTTGGTTCAACGGCGCTCCGCGCCAGCACCATTGGGTGATTCGGCGCAATCCTGAGACCGGCGACTGCTCCCTGACCAGCTTCAGTGGGGTGAGTTCGCGGAGGACCGATAATCCTACACCGGTCTACCTCGTTGAGAAGTATCGGCTGGCGGCTCGGCTTGAATATGGGGCGATCCACAGGCGCGCCATTTCGCAACTCATTCCGTTCTTGCCGCGTGCGCGTCGCGTTCCAGTTTTGCCGGTACTGGCCTGTGGATATGCTCGTATCGTTCCATATAAGAAGTTGCTGCTGACCTGCGCTCGCCTGGGGGAGCCAGATAGCCGGTATTTGGCCGTATCAGCCCGTCGAGCTTCCCCCAGGAATTGGGCAGCATCTCCCCAATGCCGCCCGTGTCTCTCCCCTCGTCAACTAACGGCCAGTTGGTTGCCGACGCGCTCTCGACCGGGCAATCCAGCCCCGAGGGCATTCATGTCCTCTTT
>JAQSWQ010000012.1 GCA_029266525.1 Microvirga sp. | reverse complement strand
GCGGTTCAAAACACCGCCGCCCCAGGAGGAAAACGCATGAAACTCGTCCGCTTCGGCCCCGAGGGCCAGGAGAAGCCGGGCCTCGTCGATGCCCAAGGCCAGATCCGCGACCTCTCGGGAGCGATTCCCGATGTGAACAGTGCGACGCTCTCGCGCCGCAGCCTCGACCGGTTACGCGGCCTCGACGCCTCGTCGCTGCCCAAGGCGCCGGCCGGCGCCCGGCTCGGCCCTTGCGTCGCGCGGCCCGGCAACTTCATCGCGGTGGGGTTGAACTTCGTCGACCACGCGAAGGAAACTGGCGCCCCGATCCCGGCCGAGCCGATCCTGTTCAACAAGGCGCCGTCCTGCATCGTCGGCCCGAACGACGACGTGATCATCCCGAAGGCTTCGCAGAAGACCGATTGGGAGGTCGAGCTCGTCATCGTCATCGGCGAGCGCGCTTCCTATGTCGCCGCGAACGAGTCGCTGAACTATGTCGCCGGCTACTGCGTCTGCAACGACGTCTCCGAGCGCGAATTCCAGACCGAGCGCGGCGGGCAGTGGATGAAGGGCAAGGGCTGCGCGACCTTCGGCCCGCTCGGGCCCTGGATGGTGACCGCCGACGAGGTCGGCGACGTGCAGAACCTCGGCATGTGGCTCGACGTGAACGGCAAGCGCATGCAGACCGGCTCGACGAAGACCATGATCTTCGACTGCGCGCAGCTCGTCTCCTACATCTCGCATTTCATGATCCTGGAGCCCGGCGACATTATCACCACCGGCACCCCCCCAGGCGTCGGCCTCGGCATGAAACCGCCGGTGTTCCTGAAGCCCGGCGATGTCGTGACGCTCGGGATCGACAAGCTCGGCGAGCAGCGCCAGCGCGTGGTCGCCTACGCCGACCGCGCCGCCGAGATCGATACGAGCGGCAAGGCGGCGTAGCAGGCGACGTCATCCTCGGGCAACGCACAGCGCCGACCCGAGGACCTCCTGGCGCTTCAGCGTCGAGAGATGGCCGGGTCAAGCCCGGCCATGACGAGCCTTAGTCCAGCCCCAGCATCAGCTTGGCGTTCTGCACCGCGGCGCCGGACGCGCCCTTGCCGAGGTTGTCGAGGCGGGCGACGAGGAGCGCGTGGCCGTGCTCCTCGTGGCCGAAGACGCGCAGCTCCAAAAGGTCGGTGTCGTTGAGCGCCTCGGGCTCCATCCGCTCGTCCGGCTTGCCGCTTGCGGCCGGCACGACCCGCACGAGCTCGCAATCGGCGTAGCGCTCGGCAAGCACCGCCTCGAGATCGGCCGCGGAGGGCCTGCCCGGCAGCGCGTCGAGATGGAGCGGCACGCTCACCAGCATGCCCTGCCGGAAATTGCCGACCGAGGGCACGAAGATCGGCCGCCGCGTCAGCCTCGCATAGGCCTGGGTCTCCGGGACATGCTTGTGCTCGAAGGAAAGTCCGTAGAGCTCGAAGGCGGGCGCGGCGCCGCTCTCGAAGGCCTCGATCATCGAGCGCCCTCCCCCGCTGTAGCCGGAGACCGCGTTGATGCTGACCGGGTGATCCTGCGCGATCAGCCCGGCGTCGACCAGCGGCCGGATCAGCGCGATGGCGCCGGTCGGGTAGCAGCCCGGATTGGCGACCCGGCGCGCACGGGCGATCGTCTCGGCTTGGCCCGGCTCGAGCTCCGGAAAGCCGTAGGTCCAGCCGGGCGCCACCCGGTGCGCGGTCGAAGCGTCGAGAAGCTTCGGACCCGCCTCCCCCAACTCCTCGACCGCGGCGGCGGTCTCGCGCGCCGCGGCATCGGGTAAGCACAGGATCGCGAGGTCGACCTCGGCGAGGATGTCGCGCTTCGCCGCCGGGTCCTTGCGCCGTTCGGCCGCGATGCTCTTCACCGCGATGCCCTCGACGGCGCGCAGCCGGTCGCGGATGCCGAGGCCCGTCGTCCCGGCCTCCCCATCGATGAAGACGGTCTTGAGCGTCTGCGACGACGCGGCCGGCCTCTCGGTCGTGGTCAGCATGGCAGTTCTCCGCTGGCTTGCGGTTTCGGGTCGAATATGGCGGCGGGGGGCTCGCGCACAATGCCGGCGAGCGGGCAAGAAAAAGCCGCGCTGGGCGCGGCTCGCGGGCGACCGTTCAGGCAGCCGTCATCGCGAGCGCGCCGGAGCGGCGGCGGGGCGGCATCGGAGGGCGCTCGTGGGAGCCATGCGTTGCGTATGCCCAAGCTTGCGCGCTTCGTCAACCATGCCCGAGCCGGATCAGAGCGCGCCGCGAGGCACCGGACGCTGAAGCTGCATCGGGGTCCCGGCGTTAGGCGCCGGCGCCTCCTGAGCCGGCCGGGCCGGACGGCTTGGAGCAGCGCGCGGGGCCGCCCCTGCGGCGCCGGCCGGTCCCCGCGGCCCGGGCGGACCCGGCGGACCGCGGTCCCCCTTCGGTCCGGGTGGCCCCGGCGGACCCCGGTCGCCCGGAGGTCCGGGAGGTCCCGGCGGTCCCGGCGGACCGGGAGGGCCGGCCTCCCCTGGGGCGCCCGACGGCGCCACCGGCGCGAATACGGAAGGAGCGGGGCCGGAGGTCGCCGCGCCGGGATCTCCCTTAGGGCCCGGCTCTCCCTGAGGACCGGCCTGACCGCACCCGGCGATCGCCGCTTCGCGCGTCTCGGCCGGTGTCGCAAGTGTCACGATGCAGCGCGCAGGGTGATAAACGATCCGGAACTGGAAATTCCCGCGCCGATCGGTGCGCTCGACGAAGCGGTCGTCGAGCCCATCTCGACCTCGCTCTCCGCGGCCTGGCCGATCACCCAAAGGTATCCCTCCGCGATGCGGGCGACCGCGATCGAGATCTCAGCCTTCGCCGCCGCCGGGAGGAGCACGACGGACAGCGCCAAACCCATGCGAGGCCCGATCCGCATCATTCGACCCGGAGCACCGGCGCTTCTGGTCGCGGCGAAGCTTGCGCGAGCAAGGCGCGCGCCGAACGGGTTCTCTCTCCTTGAGGTTGCATCAGCCCCGAACCCGTCCCACAATTGCCTCCGGTGAGGTCGTCGACATGGCCATCTCCTTCTTGCCCGAGGCGGCGCTTGGAGCAAGCGCTAGCGCATTCGCATCCGCAGCGACATGAGCGCTGGAGGAGGCAAGCCCCGTCTCCTGCTGATCGGCTGGCTCTCGCCCGGCAGCGGCGTCACGCGCGTCCTCACGAACCTCGCGGCGGCCATCGCCGATCAGTACAACATTCACGTCCTGGCACTTGGCGCGGCGCCACAAGCTAAACTCGCGCTTCCGTCGATCGAATGCAGCGTTTGGCCTTTCAACACGACCGCGCCGCAAATCGAGGCTGGCTTTCCCGCCCTGCTCGCGCGGCTCCGGCCCGAAATTGTCCTCGTCCTTGGACCGCCGCCCTGGGCCGCGCCGCTGTTGTGGGCGACGCGCAGAATCCGGCCGCAGAGCCGCATCGTGATATTTTCCGGCGTCGAAGGCAGCCTTGCAAATGGCGAATGGCTGCGCCCGCTTGCGGCTGTCGACGACTGCATCCTCCTGACCGAGCACGTCCGGCGCGACATCGTCCGGCATGCTGCTGCGGCGGCGCCGCGCAGGCTTCCGCGCCTTCACGTCCTTCCGTATGGAGTCGACACGGCGGTCTTCCGTCCGCTTGCTCCGGCGGGCGCGGGCAGCTCGGAGGCGTGGCGCGCCGTCCTCCGCCGCGAGCTGTTCCCGGGCCGCGCTGAGCTCGCGGACGCCTTCATCGTGCTCAATCCCAACCTGCTCTACCGGCGCAAGCGTCTCGATCTGACGATCCGCGGCGTCGCCCTGTTTGCCCGGGACAAGCCGCCGAACGTCTACCTCTACCTGCACCAGCCGCGGCTCGACCGTCATCGCCGAGCGCAGCTCGAGGCCGCCGCGCGCTCGGAACTCGGCGACCGCCTCCTGTTCAACCTCCTCAATCCCGACGGCGAGGTGCTCCCGGAGGAGACCCTCAATCGCCTTTACAACGCCTGCGATCTCGGGCTCACAACAGCCATGGGAGAGGGTTGGGGTCTCACGGTATTCGAGCACGCTGCCACCGGGGCCGGGCAGCTCGTGCCGGACCACAGCACCTTCCGCGAGAACTGGGCCGGCGCCGCCGAGTTCGTCGATGCGCCGGGCCGCGAGCACGCTTTCCACGAGCACGCCGACATGCACGTGGTCGAATCCGCCGAGGTCGCGCGCAAGCTCGAGGGGGTTTATGCGGACCCCGCCCGGCGCCGCCGGCTGGGCGAGCTCGCCTATGAGCGCGCGACCTCCGCGCGCTACCTTTGGAGCGCCGTCGGGGACGGTCTGCACGAGATCCTACAAGAGAGCGGCGCCACAGCGGCGGTCGGCTAGCTTCGAAGCTCCGCGGCTTGCCGTCGCCCCGATTCCGGCGGGCCGGCGTATCGCACGCGGGCTGCCGCAGCTCCTGGAAGTTGGCCCGCCCGGGTGAGAGATTCCGTATCGTCCCATAAGGCGGGGCAGATCCTCTGCCGTCGGATCACCCGCCGAGCCCGAAGCCAGATACCGCGCATGAAAAAGGGCGGCTCACGCCGCCCTCCAGAACACCTGATCGACGCGGTCGCTTTACCGCTTCGAGAACTGGAAGCTGCGGCGCGCTTTCTTCTTGCCGTATTTCTTGCGCTCGACGACGCGCGGGTCGCGGGTGAGGAAGCCCTCGCGCTTGAGCGCCGGGCGCAGCTCCGGCTCGAAATTGGTCAGCGCCTTGGCAAGCCCGTGGCGCACGGCGCCGGCTTGGCCCGAGAGGCCGCCGCCCTCGACCGTGACGACGATGTCGAACTGGCCGGCGCGGTTCGCGACATGCAGCGGCTGCTGCAGGATCATGCGCAGCACGGGCCGCGCGAAATACTGCTCGACCGGCTTCTGGTTGACCGTGATCTGGCCGGGCCCAGGCTTGATCCAGACGCGCGCGACCGCGTCCTTGCGTTTGCCGGTGGCGTAGGCGCGCCCCTGGGCGTCGATCTTCTTCTCGTAGCGCGGCGCTTCCGGGGCCGCGGTCTGCGGCTGCTGCTGGCCGAGGTCGGCGAGGGATTGCAGGGTCGCCATGTCAGTGGCTCACATTCTTGCGGTTGAGGGCGCCGACGTCGAGCTTTTCGGGCTGCTGCGCCGCATGCGGATGCTCCTCGCCCTTGTAGACGCGGAGGTTGCCGAGGATCTGCCGGAACAGCGGCCCGCGCGGCAGCATGCGCTCGACGGCCTTTTCGACGATGCGCTCAGGGAAGCGTCCATCGAGGATCGCCTTCGCCGAGCGCTCCTTGATGCCGCCGGGATACCCGGTGTGGTGGTAGTAGACCTTCTGCTCGCGCTTACGGCCGGTGAAGACCACCTTGTCGGCGTTGACGACGATGACGTTGTCGCCGCAATCGACATGGGGAGTGTAGGCGGCCTTATGCTTGCCGCGCAGCCGCATGGCGACGACCGATGCGAGGCGGCCGACGACGAGCCCCTTCGCATCGATCACTACCCATTTCTTCTCGACCTCGGCTGGCTTCAGCGAAGTGGTTTTCATGACCCCTGATTCCCGTGCCGGGCGCAAACCGCCCGATCCGAAACGACAAACCGCCGCGAATGCCGCGGCGGCGATGGGCGGCGATATAGGGAGGTTCGGTGGGGGTGTCAATCACAATGCGCATCGAGAAGGCGGAGAAAACCGTTGTAGTGCTTGAGCTTGATCTTGGCGGTAATATATTACCGCTAGGCCTTTTCAGAGAGAACGGGCTTTCAGCCGCAGCTGAGGTGAGAAGCTTTTCGCCCTTGCGCCGGATCAAGCAGGCGTCGGCTCGTCGAGGATGAAAGACACGCATCGCTTAACAGGCGGCGGGATGGCGATGCGCCGAGGCCGGGTGTCGGTCCGGGAACGCCTTCGCTGCACCACGGTTGTTCCGTCGGATCGCGACGACAGGAGGCTTGCCATGGCGACGATGAAGACCGAGGCGCACCAGAAGCCGCTCGGAGAGCTCGATTCGAAGCACCGCCTGATCGCGTCCGACCGGGTCGAGGACACCGCGGTGATGAACGGCGCGGGCGTCAAGATCGGCACGATCGAGCGCGTCATGATCGACAAGCTCTCCGGCCAGGTCGCTTTTGCGGTGATGTCCTTCGGCGGCTTTCTCGGCATTGGCGAGAAGCACCATCCGATCCCATGGGAGGTCCTCAATTACAACGAGGAGGAAGGCGCCTATGTGGTCGACCTCGACCGCGACCGCCTCGAAAAGGCGCCGGTGTACGGCCGCGGCGAGGAGCCCTGGTCCGACCGTGGGTATGGCGAGCGGGTGCGGAGCTACTACCTCGTGGCGGTGCGGAGAAGCTGACCGAGCCCTTCGACGAGCTATGTCTGAGGGAGCGCGTAGGTCCCGGTCGCGTGACAGACGATCTCGCTGTCGCCTTCGCTGCGCAGCGCCACCTCGCCGACGGCGAGGCGCTTGCCCAGCTTCATGAGGCGGCATTCGGCGAGCATGTCGCGCCTGCCGGGCTTGCGGAGGAAGTTGAAGGTGAGGCTCGTCGTCACCGCCAGCGGCACCGGGCCGATGCTGGCGAGCACCGCGACGTAGAGCGCCAAGTCTGCGAGCGCCATCATCGAGGGACCTGAAATCGTTCCGCCCGGGCGGATGTGGCGGTCCTGGTATTCCATGCGCACGCGCGCGAAGAGCGGCCCGACCGCCTCGACGCGGTAGCTGCGCCCGCCGTGGTGAAGCTGGGGAAACTCGCGCGCGAGAAGGTCCTCGACCTCGTCGACGCTCATGGCTGCGCGCGGAGCACTCCCGGCATGCATGGAGGAGCTTGGATCAGCGGGGAAGCCGGGCGGCGGGCGCTCAGCAGCCCTTGCAGATGCTCTTCATGGCGCGCTCCATCTTGCGGTCGCGCTCCTGCATCCGCTTCTCCTGCTCCTCGCGCGCCTTCTTGGCCTGCTGATCGAGCGCCTCCCCCTTGTTAAGGGCAGCAGCGGCTGGCGTGGCCGGCCGGCCACGGCCGGGGGTGGAGGAACGCCCGGTGGTGGCGGGCGCCGGGGCAGCCCCGTCAGGGCGAGATGCCGCCGCCGGCCCAGGGCTCGCGGCGGGGGCTGCGGAAGAGGTCGGGGCCGCGGTGGCCGCCGGCGGGCTTGCCGCCTGCGCGAGGGCGCTCTCGGCGAAGGCGATCAGCAGCAGGGCGAGAGAAGCGCGCATGGGAGAGCCGGCCGGGTTGAGAGCGACGTCTAATCTGCGCCCCGCCGCCCGCCTGTCAAGGAACGCGCCTTGAACCAGCGGGCGGCGCACCCGACAATAACGTAAGCGCAGCCCCGAGACCGTCCATGAGCATTCATGCCGCCGTCAACACGTCTCCTCTCCTGCGCTCCGATTCGGGCGGGATCGTCACGCTGACCCTCAACCGGCCGGCGGCGCGCAACGCGCTCTCGGAAGCACTGATCGACGCGCTCACCGGCGAGCTCGACCGCATCGCCGCGGACCCCCAGGTCCGCGCGGTTATCCTGACCGGCAGCGGCCCGGTGTTCTCCTCCGGGCACGACCTCAAGGAGATGACCGCCCGGCGCAGCGATCCCGACCGCGGGCGCGCCTATTTCGCGGCGATCATGGCGCGCTGTTCGGCCATGATGGAACGCGTCGTGCGGCTGCCCCAGCCGGTGATCGCGGTCGTCGAAGGCATCGCGACGGCGGCGGGCTGCCAGCTCGTCGCGAGCTGCGATCTCGCGGTCGCGGGCGGCGCTGCGCGCTTTTCGACGCCTGGCGTTCATATCGGCCTGTTCTGCTCGACTCCGATGGTCGCGCTGTCGCGCAATGTCGGCCGTAAGCACGCGATGGAGATGCTGCTCCTCGGCGAGACGGTCGCGGCCGAGGACGCGCTCCGGATGGGCCTCGTCAACCGCATTGCGCCGCAAGGCGAGGCGATGGCCGAGGCGGGTCGCATGGCCGCGCTGATCGCCGCGAAATCGCCGCTCACCCTCAAGATCGGCAAGCGCGCCTTCTACGAGCAGCTCGAGATGGGCCTCTCCGACGCCTACCGGCATGCCTGCGAGGTGATGGTCGAGAACATGCTCGCCCGCGATGCCGAGGAAGGCATCGGCGCCTTCATCGACAAGCGCGAGCCGCGTTGGGAGGGGCGGTGAGCGCTGAACTCTCCGTCGCTTGCCGGAACCCTCATATCGATCGAGAAGACGAAGCCGGACTGGCGCGATCTCTACTTCCACCTGAATAGCTAAAGCCGCTCCGCGGCAGCTTTTTCGGGGGGGCCGGACAGCCTTCGCTTCGCTTCAGGCCCACGGCAAAGCGGTGAGGTGTTGACCCCCGCATCTGATTCCTCAAACTAGCTTTCGCGCTGCCGCTGGCGAGCGGGGCGCGCCTCATCGCTCCGGCGGGAGCTTTCTCCTCGCGCGCATCCCTGATGCGCGGTCGGCACGGTCGCGATGGGCATTCCTGCGGATTATCTCCTTCCGCTCCTGCTGTTCGGCTCGGCCGCGCTCTACACGAGCGTCGGCCACGCCGGCGCCTCGGCCTATCTCGCCTCCATGGCGCTTGTCGGTGTCGCGCCCGAGGTGATGCGGCCGACCGCCCTCGTGCTCAACATCTTCGTCGCGAGCTTCTCGGCCGTCCGCTTCTGGCGCGCGGGTCTCGTTGACCGCAAGCTCGTGCTGTGGCTCCTTCTCGGCGCCGCCCCCCTCGCCTTCCTTGGCGGCGCGATCAAGCTGCCGGGCGACGTCTACCGGCCGCTCGTCGGCGCGGTTCTGATCGTCGCTGCGCTGCGCCTTCTCCTCCCGCTCGAGCTCACCACGAACCGCGAGCCAAGGCGCCCGCATCCGGCGCTTGCGGCCGCGACCGGATCGCTCATCGGCTTCCTTTCCGGCCTCACCGGCACGGGCGGCGGCATCTTCCTGTCGCCGATCCTGATCTTCGGCGGCTGGGCGGCGACCCGGATGGCCTCGGGTATCGCCATCAGCTTCATCCTCTGCAATTCGATCTTCGGCCTTCTCGGCAACCTCGCCTCGGTGCAGCGCCTGCCCTCCGACCTGCCGATCTACCTCGCCGCGGCGATGGCCGGCGCGCTGGTCGGAACGGCCCTCGGCGTGAAGCGCCTGCCAAGCGGCATCATCCTGAAGGCACTTGGCGTGGTGCTGGCGATCGCCGGCCTCAAGCTGATCTTCGGCTGAGGCTTGCGCTAAGGCCGCAGAAGCCGACATTAGGGCTATGAACCACGACGCCTACGCTGACGGCTACATCCGCGAGATTCTGAAATCCGTGAAGACGGTCGCGCTCGTCGGCGCCTCGCACAAGCCCGAGCGGCCGAGCTGGATCGTGCTGAAATACCTCTCCGAGCGCGGCTACGAGCTCTTTCCCATCAATCCGGGCCTGGCCGGGCGGGAGATCCTGGGTCTCAAGGTCTATGCCAGCCTCATCGAGGTGCCGGCGGAGCTCGACATGGTCGAGATCTTCCGCAACTCGAAGGCGGCCCTGCCGATCACCGAGGAGGCGCTGGCGCTGAAGCCGCCGCCGAAGGTGATCTGGATGCAGCTCTCGGTGCGCAATGACGAGGCCGCGGCCAAGGCCGAGAGCGCGGGCGTCAAGGTCGTGATGAACCGCTGCCCCAAGATCGAGTACGGCCGGTTGTCAGGCGAGATCGGCTGGCAGGGCATCAACTCGCGCATTCTCTCGGCGAAGAAGCCGGTGCTCGCCGGCAAGGGATTCCAGAAGCTCACCATCTTCCGCCCGGGGACATAGGCCGCCCTTCTCCCGCGCGAGCGGCGGGGCCGGCACAAAAACCTCGCGCTGCTCGCAAAAGCTGTTAAGCTTCCGGTTGCGACACTTCGCTGGACAGGTGGGCGTTGCCGCGCGCCCGCGGGCGCCATTCGCAAGGAACTCTTTTAGCGAGGCCCATCATGACATCGCCAAAACATTTCGCGCTCGCGCCCCTCGCGGCCGGCCTCCTCTCTTTCGCGCTCGTGCCGCAGGCCGGGGCGCAGCCGACGACCGCGCCGCGGATCTCGGCGCAGCCCGCGACCGCGGGACCTGCCGGCGGCGCCGTGAACTGCAACGCCCCCTTCGGCTGGTGGGAATCGCCGAACCTCAACCCGATCTTCCCGGCTAACAAGCCGCCGCCCGGCCCGACCGATTGCGATTTCCAGATCTGGTCCTGGACCGCCTTCGTGCATTGGATGCAGAACGACCCGCGCACCGGCAAGCCCGCCTTCCTCAACCTGCCGACGCCGGACGATCTGGCTTCGGGCGATCCGGCGCGCATGCGGGCAGCGCCGCGCGCGCTGGTCCTCAAGCCCCGCAATCAGAAGCCGAAATCCTTGAGCGAAATCCAGCAGGCGGGCTCGGGGGGCGTGCTCGTCGACCAGAGCGGCCGCGCGGTCTATTACGCGACCCACATGGACCCGGTCTATTTCGCGACCGCCCAGCAATATTACGGCGCGGCCAACTACGCCAAGGCGCCGCCGGCGACCCCCTTCCCGGTCAACGCGACGGTGTTCAAGACCGCCTGGCGCATCGTCCAGCCGAACGCCATCCCGACCGACGCCTATTCGACGCAGGCGACCATCGCGCTCCTCGAGAGCGACGGCCAGGGCGGCCTGCGCACGAGCGGCCAGACCCAGAACGCGACGGTCGCGCTCGTCGGAGTGCACGTCGTCGGCGTGGTGCAGGACCACCCCGAGTTCCTGTGGGCGACCTTCGAGCAGACGAACAACGCGCCCGACCTGCCGCCGAACGTGCAGCCGGGCTCGTCCGATCCGGTGAGCAGCCGCAGCTTCACCTTCTATCGCGCAAACACGCCGGCGAACGCCAGCAACCAAATGCCGACGAGCTACACCATCGACCCGGCGACGCAGGCGATCTCGCCGGTGACCAACGCGTTCCGCCAATTCGCCTGGGGCGGCGCGACCCCGGACCGGGTGCAGGACATCACCTCGTCGAACAAGAACTTCCAGGACCACATCCGCGGCGGCGGTGCGAAGTCGATCGACCAGGTCTTCGCCAACTACGTGATGCATGGCACGGTGTGGATCCTCGCGAACACGCTGCAGCCCGGCGACGGCAATCTCGACACCCAGGCGATCGGCTCGCCGAGCCTTGCAAGCTCGGTCATGGAGACCTTCGTGCAGGGCGCCGGCACTAACTGCTTCAGCTGCCACAACACCAGCGGCGGCTCGGGCTATCCCGGCAAGGACATCAACCTCAGCCACGTCATCCTGGGGTCGCTCGCCCCGAACCCCGAGCTCCTGCGCGCAAGGCGGTGATGTTGATCCTCCCCCGCGAAACCGGGGGACCGTCATTGCGCTCTCCCGCTTGCGGGGGAGCTGCCCGCGCAGCGGACTGAGGGGCTGGCGGTCGAGGGCGAGGCCGGACGCAACGCAGCTCCTGCGAACCCACCCTCGCGCGCGGGGCCTGCGCCCCCTCTTCCATGCTTCGCATGGTCCGCGCGCCCGGGGCGCGGCTTGCGCACGGCGCATGTGCGGGCGCGGGCGCGGGCAACGGGGTGCGCGCGGGCGCGCAGGCCTGCGCCCGCGCTGATCGCATAAGGGGCCCCGGATTGCAGAAAGCCGGGCGGCGTGGGATGGAGTGCGCCTGCGGCGGAGCGTGCCGGGCGCCGCGCTTTTGACGGCGCAGCGTCGTTCGTTTAAACGGTTATTTCGTTCGTTATAGCAGTACAGCGACGCCTCAGGAGCTCAGCGAATGACCGACCGGATGCCCGGCTTCAACACGCTCGCGATCCATGCCGGCGCGGCCCCGGATGCCGCCACCGGCGCGCGCGCGACGCCGATCTACCAGACCACCTCCTTCGTCTTCGATGACGTCGACCACGCCGCCTCGCTGTTCGGGCTCCAGGCCTTCGGCAACATCTATAGCCGCATCGGCAATCCGACCTGCGCCGTGCTCGAGGAGCGGGTGGCGGCGCTCGAGGGCGGCACCGCGGCGCTCGCCGTCGCCTCAGGCCACGCGGCCGAGTTCCTGACCATGCACGCCCTGATGCAGCCGGGCGACGAATTCATTGCTGCGAGAAAGCTTTACGGCGGTTCGATCAACCAGTTCAACCACTCCTACAAGAACTTTGGCTGGAACGTGGTCTGGGCCGAATCCGATGAGCCGGAGACCTTCGAGGCGGCCGTGACGGAACGGACCAAGGCCATCTTCGTCGAATCGATCGCCAATCCCGGCGGGGTCATCGTCGACCTCGAGGCGATCGGGCAGATCGCCAAGAAGCACCGCATCCCCTTCATCGTCGACAACACAATGGCCTCGCCCTACCTGATGCGGCCCTTCGAATACGGCGCCGACATCGTCGTGCATTCGGCGACGAAGTTTCTTGGCGGTCACGGCAATTCAATCGGTGGCCTGATCGTCGACGGCGGTTCTTTCGAATGGGTCGGCGACGACCGTTACCCCATGCTGTCGAAGCCGCGGCCCGAATATGGCGGCATGGTGCTCGGCGAGACCTTCGGCAATTTCGCCTTCGCGATCGCGACGCGGGTCTTGGGCCTGCGCGACATGGGGCCGGCGCTCTCGCCCTTCAACGCATTCCTGATTCTGCAAGGCATCGAGACCCTGCCGCTGCGCATGCAGCGCCATTCCGACAACGCGCTTGTCGTCGCCGAGCATCTCGACGGGCATGCGCAGGTGAGCTGGGTGAGCTATCCGGGCCTGCGCTCGGACCGATACCACAACCTCGCCAAGCGCTACTGCCCGAAGGGCGCCGGCGCGGTCTTCACCTTCGGCCTGAAAGGCGGCTACGACGCCGGGGTGCGCCTCGTCTCGAACCTCAAGCTGTTCTCGCACCTCGCGAATATCGGAGATACACGCTCCCTGGTCATCCACCCGGCCTCGACCACCCATCGCCAGCTCTCGGACGAGCAGCGCCGCGTCGCCGGCGCGGGGCCCGAGGTGGTGCGCCTCTCGATCGGCCTCGAGGATACCGAGGACCTCATCGCCGATCTCGACCAGGCGCTCGCCGCCGCCTGAGCCGCGGCGCGAGAGCGTTGTCCGTTTGCAGGCTGGCTGAACGGCCTTGCGCACTGTTTCGCCTGGCATGGCCCCCCCTCCAACTATGCTGGGCATGGTCCCCTTTCCCCGCCACGCGGGGGAACGAATTTCGAACCTTGGCCGTCGGAACCTCTCCTTTCGCGGGCCGTTGTACGAGCATACCGGCCCGTCGATATCCCCCGCATTCCCCTTGTGCACGGGCCGAAGACTTTCCAGAGCGCCTTCGGGCGCTCTTTTTTTGCCCGTTTGAAGCGGTCGGGCGCGTGCTCTAAGCCGGCGCCATGGATGCCGCCCCGGCCAATAACCATGCGCTTGAGCCGTGCTCGATCGCCGAGAAGCCGGCCTTGCCGGGCGTCCTCGCCGAGGCGCGCTGGCCGCGCCCTGCCCTGCCTTCGCTGCCGGAGCGGTCGCTGGCCGTCGGCTTCTCGGCCGGCGTTCATGCCGCAGCGATCGCGACGCTTCTCTTCTTTGCCCCTCTGGAGCGGGCTGCCGAGGGGCCGGCGCATGCCGAGATCCCGGTCGAGCTTCTGATCCTGCCGTCAGGCGAAGCGCCCGCCGCCGCGCCCGCCCGGGAGCTCGACCTTCCCGCCCCGCCGGAGGTAGGCGCGCCCGAGATCCCGGCCGAGCCCGCTGCGGCCGTCGAGCCCGATCTGCCACCCCTGCCCGAGATCGAGCCGTCCCGGATCGTCGCCGAGCCTGCCCTGCCCGAACCTGCCGTGCCCGAGCCGCGCCTGCCCGAGCCTCCGGCCGAGGCGCCGCCGTCCTCCGCTCCGGCCGCGGTCGCGAGGCCTTTCCCCGAACTGCCCTTGCCCGACGCGGCGGAGGCCGTTCTTCCCCCGGCCCCTGCCCGGCCGCCGATGTCGCCCGAGCCGCCGCGGCCCACACCGACGCGAGCGCCGGTCAAGCGCGCCGAAGCGCCGGCCGCGCCGCCAAAGCCTACGGCTCGCGAGCTCGAACGCCGCAAGGCCGCTCATGAGGCGCGCCGCCGGCGGAAGGAGGTCGAGGAGGCCCTGGCGGCAACGGTCGCCGCGCGGCGTGCGGCGGAGCGCGAAGCCCGCCGCGGGGCAGCGCAGGCCTTCGTGGCGCGCGGCGCCACGGCGCGACCCGGACGCGCAGGCAGCGCCTCGGCAGCTTCCGCATCGGCGGGATCGGCGGCGGCGAGCGCGTATCGCGGACAGGTCATCGCGCATTTGACGCGCTTCAAGCGCTACCCCGAGAGCGCGCGCTCGCGCGGCGCCGAAGGCACGCCGACGGTCGCCTTCTCGCTCGACGGCGGCGGCCGGGTGACCGGCGCCGGGCTTTCGCGCTCGAGCGGCGAGCGCGACATCGACGCGGAAGCCGTGGCGATGGTGCGGCGCGCCGCACCCTTCCCGGCCCCGCCGCCCGGCGCGCCGCGGTCCTTCTCGGCCTCCATCGGCTTCCGGATGCAGTGAGCGGCGGCGGCGGCGCCAACGGGAAGAAAGCCGGGCCGCCGATACATCCGCGGTCAGCCCGGCTTCCTCGGGACGGCGCGAGGGCCGTCCGAAGATGAGCTTAAGCCCGCCCTGTGACAGGTCAACGACACCCCGCCGTCAACCCTACCGCCAGGCCCGGAAGGGCCATGACTACCCGTCTTCGCTGCGCTCGCGCCGCAGCTTCGCCCACCATTCGAGCCGCTTCCTCACCTCGCGCTCGAAGCCGCGCTCCGTCGGGGCGTAGAAGCGCTGCCGGCCGAGCGCCTCGGGCCAATAATCCTGGCCGGAGAAGGCCTCGGGCTCGTCGTGGTCGTAGGCGTAGCCCTTGCCGTAGCCGATCGACTTCATAAGCTTCGTCGGCGCGTTGAGGATCGCCTTCGGCGGCATCAGCGAGCCGTGCTCTTTCGCTGCGCGCCGCGCCGCGCCGTAGGCCGCGTAGGTGGCGTTCGATTTCGGCGCGGTCGCGAGATAGATCGCGGCCTGGGCGAGCGCGAGCTCGCCTTCCGGGGAGCCGAGGAAATCGAAGGCGTCCTTGGCGGCGTTCGCCATCGCCAACGCCTGCGGATCGGCCATGCCGATGTCTTCGACTGCGGCGCGCACGAGGCGGCGGGCGATGTAGAGCGGGTCCTCGCCGGCATCGAGCATGCGGGCAAGGTAGTAGAGCGCCGCGTCCGGGTCCGAGCCGCGGATGGTCTTGTGCAGCGCGCTGATCAGGTTGTAGTGGCCCTCCTGGGCCTTGTCGTAGATCGGGGCGCGGCGCTGGACGATGTCCTGCAAGGTCTCGGCGTCGAAGACTTCACCCTGCTTCGCGGAGCGCCACACCTCCTCGGCCAGGCTGAGCGCCGCGCGGCCGTCGCCGTCCGACATGCGGATGAGCGAAGCCCGCGCGTCCTCGGTGAGCGGCAGCGGTTTCTCGAGCACCGCCTCGGCCCGGGCGAGAAGCTTCTCCAGCGCCTGCTCGTCGAGCGCCTTGAAGAGCATGACGCGGGCGCGCGAAAGCAGCGCGGCGTTGAGCTCGAAGGAGGGGTTCTCGGTCGTAGCCCCGATCAGGGTGATGGTGCCGTCCTCGGTCACCCGCAGGAAGGCGTCGAGCTGCGTGCGGTTGAACCGGTGGATCTCGTCGACGAGGAGGAGCGTGCCCTGCCCCGTGGCGCGCCGCCCGCGCGCCGCCTCGAACACCTTCTTGAGGTCGGCGACCCCTGAGAAGATCGCCGAGATCTGCTCGAAATGGAGCTCGGTCTCGTTGGCGAGGAGCCGCGCGACGGTCGTCTTGCCGGTGCCGGGCGGCCCCCAGAAGATCAGCGAGCCGAGGGAGCCCGAGCGCAGGAGCCTGGTCAGCGCGCCGTCCGGCCCGACGAGATGGTCCTGGCCGACGACCTCCTCGAGCTTGGTCGGCCGCAGCCGGTCTGCAAGCGGCCGCGGCGCGGCTTCGTCGAGTCCGGCAGCGGTGAAGAGATCGGACATGACAGAACTCTAGACCATCTCGAGGAACCCCGCGCGCACGCCCTCGTGCGGACATCGAAAACGCGCTAGTATCTGCAGCGCCCTACCCGCCGGAGTGGTCTGAGATGTCCTTCGTCGAGGAAGTCCAGCGTCGCGTTTACGCGAAAACGCTACTCTACACCCCGTGGCTCCCGACAGAGCGCATGCAGGTCGGGGATTACGGCTCGGTGAGGCGCGGACGCTTCAATCGCGAAGGGAACGTGCGGCAGCGCGGCATTACATTCGAAGAGGACGTTGCGACCGCCTCTCCTGCAAGGCTCGGATTTTCCGATCGCGCGAGCTTCAATGCCAAAGGTGTCGCGAAAGGCCGCGCCGCGTCGGTCGCGGCAGGCATGGAGATCGCGCTTTCGGGCGCCGGCGCCTTCGTCTACCAGCTGCAGGATATTTCGAGCCGGCGCATCGCCGACAAGGACCGATTCTTCCGCGACCTTTTTCTGCTGATCCTAGCCGGACAGCTCCGATGGGATGACGAGTTCTTGCTGATCGACGAGGTCCGTGAGGCGGGGTCAGCAACCCTGATCGTTTCGGAGACCGATTCCGGTAAGGTGGTTATCTCTGGCGACGTGCCGCTTGGGCCCGAAGGGGACGCGCCGCTCGCTAGAGCTCGCGCGAACGTTTCTGCGAAGGTCGAGAGTGGCAGCATCTTTCAAGTCCTCGGGCAAACGTCCGTCACGCCGCTCTACAACCCGCGACGATTAGTGTTCGAGCCTCCAGGCGGCCCCGGCTCGCCGGTGAGTGCCGCGATTGCTTGGATCAAGGAGAAGCTTGGCGGCGTTGCGATGAGGCCGGAGGACGTACATGTCGGGAGGTATGTCGCAGAGGACGAGTTGGAAGCTTTTCAACTCACCCTGGGCAAGCGGGGCATGACGGTCCTCATGCGTGTCCCAACTGTGGCGATCGACGAGTTTCTCGCTCTTGGAGGGGCGGAAGAGGCACCCGACCAAGTCGAGGCTGCGCCGGAATACCAACAGGCACACGTCGCTCGTAGAGCGGCCGCCGCCGGGTTTTGATTGTGCCGGGGGCGCGGGCGTCGCCGGACGGGGAAGTTCTCCACCGCTGCCGTACGGTCCCCGAACAAACCCACTTCTCGCGGCGAGAAGCGTAGCCCCTGCAAACGTTTCGCGCGGGCGTTCCCGCGCGTGCCCGGCGAGCGCGAGAGGGTAGTCGAGAGGCATTGCGAAGCTGCCCTCGCGCTCGCTTCCCAAGTCGAGCTGTCGGGCAGACGGGAGAGATGTTAGCCCCGCTGCACGGTGGTCAGCACCTGGCCGGCGCGGTTGATGGTGATCTCCCAGAAGGAGGCGCCGCTACGGGCGAGGCGATCGACGTCCTTCGACGATTTCACCTTCTCGCGGTTGACCGCGATGAGGATGTCGCCCTTCTGGAAACCCAGCCGCATGGCGGGGGAGTTCGGCTCGACCTCCGTCACCGCGACGCCCTCCGAGCCGATGTCGAGCTGGAGCTCGTCGGCGACGGCCGGCGACATGTTGACGAAGGTCGCGCCAGAAAGCGGCGAGCGCGCCCTGACCTTGACCGGCTCGCGCGGCCGTGTCTCCGGCGGCGTGGTCAGGCGGATCGGCACGAGCTTGCGCTCGCCGTTGCGCATCACCGTGAGCTCGGTCTTGCCGCTCGTGCCCTGGAGCGAGAAGCGGTAGCCGAAGGATTCGGGAGTATCGACGTCCTTGCCCGCGACCGCCAGGATGAGGTCGCCGCGCTTGAGGCCCGCCTCCTCGGCCGGGCTCTTCTCCTGGACGGAGGCGACGAGGGCGCCGGCCGGGCGCTCGAGCCCGATCGACTCCGCGATGTCGGGCGCGACGTTCTGCAGCCGCGCCCCGAGCCACGGCCGGCGCACGGTCTTGGCTCCGTCGCGGGCCGACTCGACCACCGCCCGCACCATGCTCGACGGGATCGCAAAGCCGATACCGTGGCTGCCGCCCGAGCGCGAGAAGATCGCCGTGTTGATCCCGACGAGGCGCCCGCCCGTGTCGACGAGGGCGCCGCCGGAGTTGCCGGGATTGATGGCGGCATCGGTTTGGATGAAGAACTGGTAATCCGTGATGCCGACCTGCGTGCGCGCCAGCGCCGAGACGATGCCGTGCGTGACGGTCTGGCCGACGCCGAACGGATTACCGATCGCGAGCACGAGATCGCCGACCTGGAGGGCCTCGGAATCGCCGAACTCGACCGCCGAAAGCTGCGGCGCGTTCTTGACCTTCAGCACGGCAAGGTCGGTGCGCGGGTCGCTCAGCACGATCGCAGCCTCGAACTCGCGCCGATCCGCGAGCGCCACCTTCACCTCGCTCATGCCCTCGACGACGTGGTGGTTCGTGACCACGAGCCCGCCCGGATCGACCACGACCCCCGAGCCCAGAGAGCGCTGGCCGCGGCCCTGGAAGCCCTCGGGCCCGCCGGGAGCGCCCTCGCCGAAGAAGCGCCGCATGAAGTCTTCCATCGCCGCGTGCTGGCGCCGGTCCACGCGCGAGCCGTAGACGTTGACGACGGCGGGGGCGGCCTGGCGCACCGCGGGCGCGAAGGAGAGCTGGATCTGCGGCTTGCTCTCAGGCACGCCCCGCAGCGCCGGCTGCGCCCCGGCAGCGCCGCCCGCGCCGATCGCGGCGGCAAGGCTGAAAGCACGGACAAGGCGCGTGAAGCTCGTGGCGCCCATGGCGGCTCCTCCGAAGGTCAGGTGGCGATCATTCGGCGATTCCCGGTCAGAGAGGAAGAGTTTACGGCGCCACGGTGGCGGCTGCGCACGCGTTTACGAGGACTCAATCCAAGGGGAATAGGGTGTCCGCTCGCAGAGGGGCGCGCGCCTTGCACATCGTCCTCATCCTCGACCACGCCCACATCAACGGCGGACAGGCCAAAGTCGCGATCGAGTCCGCCCTTGCCCTGCGCGAGCGCGGCCACGCCGTGACGCTGTTCGCGGCGGTCGGGCCGGTCGACCCGCGCCTGCCGGAGGCCGGTATCGAGGTGGTCTGCCTCGGCCAGGACGACGTCCATTCGACCAGGAACAAGCTCGCCTTCGCGACGCAGGTCGTTTGGAACATCGCGGCGGCGCGTGCGCTTCGCGCCCTGCTCGCCGAGGCCAACCCGGCCGAGACCGTCGTCCACGTGCATGGCTGGGCCAAGGCGCTCTCGCCCTCGATCGGGCCGGTGCTCGCAGCATCCGGGCTGCCGCTCGTCTACACCATGCACGAGTTCTTCCTCGTCTGCCCGAATGGCGGCTTCTACGACTATCCGACCGAAAAGATCTGCCGGCGCCGGCCGATGTCCCTGCCCTGTCTTACCCGCAACTGCGATTCGAAGAGCTACCCCCGCAAGCTCCTGCGCCTCGCCCGCCATGGTGCGCTCGACCACTTGAGCGGCATGAAGGAGTCGATCCGCCATGTGATCCTGATCAGTCGGCTGCAGGAGGAGGTGGCGGGCGGCTATTTCCCGGCCTCGACCGTGTTCCACCGCGTCGACAACCCGATCGCGGTGCCGGATCTCGGGCGCAAGGCCGATGGGCCGGAAGGCGAGTTCCTGTTCGTCGGCCGCCTCTCGCCCGAGAAGGGCGCAGCGATCTTCGCACAGGCCGCGCGGATCGCCGGCGTGCGGCCGGTGTTCGTCGGGGACGGGCCAAGCGCCGAGGAACTGCGCGCGGCCTACCCGGAAGCCCTGTTCCTCGGCTGGAAGTCGCCGCGGGAGGTGCTCGGGCTGATGAGAAACGCCCGTGCGTTGGTCTTCCCCTCGGTATGGTACGAGGGGCAGCCGCTCACCGTCTACGAGGCGCTGGCATTGGGGACGCCGGTGATCGTCAGCGACGCCTGCGCCGGCCGCGAGGCGGTCGTCGACGGCGACAATGGCTTCTGGTTCCGCTCCGGCGATCCGGCCTCGCTTGCCGTGCGTCTGGGACAGCTTTCGGATGACGCAGCCGCGCGCCGCATGAGCAAATCGGCCTACGCCCGCTATTGGGCGGCGCCGCTCACCATGGAGCGCCACCTCGGCGGCCTGCTCGAGGTCTATGCGGCGGCCGAGCGCGACGCCACGGCTCGCGCCACACTCGCCCAGCCCCTGCCGGCCGCGCGGCCGGCGGCGGCCCCGGTTGCCTGAACCAATGAAAAAGGGCGGCCCGCTCGGCCGCCCTTCGCAAGCCCTATGGTCCGGGTGCTACGCCGCGGCGGCGCTCTCGCCCTCGGCCTTCTGGCTCGGCCCCGAGTCCTGCCCGCGGGCGTCCTCGTCGCGGTCCACGAACTCGATCACCGCAAGCGGCGCGTTGTCGCCGTAGCGGAAGCCGGCCTTGAGCACGCGGGTGTAGCCGCCGTTGCGCTCCTTGTAGCGCGGTCCGAGCACGTCGAAGAGCTTCCTGACCATCGCGTCGTCGCGGAGCTTCGACATCGCGAGCCGGCGGGCGTGGAGGTCGCCGCGCTTGCCGAGCGTGATCAGCTTCTCCACGACCGGGCGCAGGTCCTTCGCCTTCGGAAGCGTGGTGACGATCTGCTCGTGCTTGATCAGCGCGGCGGACATGTTGGCGAACATCGCGAGGCGATGCTCGGAGGTGCGGTTGAACCGCCGGCCCCGGAAGCCGTGACGCATGGCTCTCTCCTTTGCTTACGGCCGCCGTGCCAAGGAACGGCCGTTGTTTGCTTCTCCCCCTCTCCCGCTTGCGGGAGAGGGCTGGGGTGAGAGCCTCGCGAGGCTGCCCTCACCCGGTCGCTTCGCGACTCGACCTCTCCCGTTCACGGGAGAGGTGAAACACCTCAGTAGTGCTCCTCAAATCGCTTCGCGAGGTCCTCGATGTTCTCCGGCGGCCAGCCGGGCACGTCCATGCCGAGGTGCAGGCCCATGCCGGCGAGGACTTCCTTGATCTCGTTCAGCGACTTCCTGCCGAAGTTCGGGGTGCGCAGCATCTCGGCTTCGGACTTCTGGATGAGGTCGCCGATGTAGACGATGTTGTCGTTCTTCAGGCAATTCGCCGAGCGCACCGACAGCTCGAGCTCGTCGACCTTCTTGAGCAGCGCCGGGTTGAAGGGCAGCTGCGGCGCGAGCGACGGGGCCTCCTCCTTGCGGGGCTCCTCGAAATTCACGAAGATCTGGAGCTGATCCTGGATGATCCGGGCCGCATAGGCGACCGCGTCCTCGGGGCTGAGCGCACCGTTGGTCTCGACCGTCATGGTGAGCTTGTCGTAGTCGAGGATCTGGCCCTCGCGGGTATTCTCGACCCGGTACGAGACCTTCTTCACCGGCGAGTAGAGCGAGTCGACCGGAATGAGCCCGATCGGCGCGTCCTCGGGCCGGTTGCGCTCGGAGGGCACGTAGCCCTTGCCGATCGCGACCGTGAACTCCATGCGGATCTCGGCGCCCTCATCGAGCGTGCACAGCACGAGGTCGGGGTTGAGGATCTGCACGTCGCCGACGACGTTGATGTCGCCCGCCGTGACGAGGCCGGGGCCGGTCTTGCGCAGCGTCATGCGCTTCGTGCCCTCGCCCTGCATCTTGATGGCGATGGTCTTGATGTTGAGGACGATGTCGGTCACGTCCTCGCGCACGCCGGGGATCGACGAGAACTCGTGCAGGACGCCGTCGATATGGACCGACGTCACCGCCGCGCCCTGGAGCGAGGACAGAAGCACGCGACGCAGCGCATTGCCGAGCGTCGTGCCGAAGCCGCGCTCGAGCGGCTCGGCGACGACGGTCGCGACGCGCTTCGGATCGTCTCCTTGCGCCACCTCGAGCTTGTTCGGCTTGATCAGCTCTTGCCAATTCTTCTGGATCACGGCCACACCTCTGAGCGAATGGTGAGTGGCGAGCGGCGAATGGATCAGCGAACGGTCCATGCCATTTCGCTATTCGCAATTCGCCATTCGCGGGTTGTTATACGCGGCGGCGCTTGCGAGGGCGGCAGCCGTTATGCGGGATCGGCGTCACGTCGCGGATCGACGTTACCGTGAAGCCGGCCGACTGCAGCGCGCGCAGCGCTGACTCGCGGCCGGAGCCCGGGCCGGACACCTCGACCTCGAGCGTGCGCATGCCGTGCTCGGCGGCCTTGCGCGCGGCGTCCTCGGCGGCGACCTGCGCCGCATAGGGAGTCGACTTGCGCGAGCCCTTGAAGCCGAGCGAACCGGCGGAGGACCACGAGATCGTGTTGCCCTGGGCGTCGGTGATGGTGATCATCGTGTTGTTGAACGAGGCGTTCACATGCGCCACGCCGGAGACGATGTTCTTGCGTTCGCGGCGGCGGACGCGGGTCGCTTCTTTAGCCATGTGCCTCTTTATCCTTCAGGCGCGCCCGTGGTTCCAGGCGCTCGGGATGGTATCTCGTCATCCTCGGGCGGCGCGGAGCGACGACCCGAGGATCTCGTTGAAAGAGGGCGCTCCCACCGGCCCGAGATCCCCGGCTCAAGCCCGGGATGACGAGCCGGGCGCGCCCGGCTCGTTACTTCTTCTTGCCGGCGATCGGCTTCGCCTTGCCCTTGCGGGTGCGGGCGTTGGTGTGGGTGCGCTGACCGCGGACCGGAAGGCCGCGACGGTGACGCAGGCCCCGGTAGGAGCCGAGATCCATCAGCCGCTTGATGTTCATCGCCACGTCGCGGCGCAGATCGCCCTCGACCATGTAGTCGCGGTCGATCGTCTCGCGGATCTGCAGCACCTCGGCGTCGGTGAGCTGGCTGACGCGGCGCTCGGCCGGGATGCCGACCTTGTCGGTGATCTCCTGCGCCTTCCTGGAGCCGATGCCGTGGATATACTGGAGCGCCACGACGACGCGCTTGTTGGTCGGGATATTGACGCCTGCGATGCGGGCCACGTGCCGATCTCCATGTGATCCGCGGCTCTGGCGGGCCGCGAAGAAGGTTATTGTCGCGCGTCCGGTGGAGGCCGGCCCTCGCGCGGTTCGTTCAAGCAAAGAAAGCCCGGGACGACTTCTCGCGAAGCCTCCGGGACGATCCGGTTTCGTGCTGGAGGCGTGGCATCTAATGCGTCCCCCCCTCGACGTCAACCCTTTGCGAGGCGCGTAGCGCGTCGAGGACCGCCTTCGTGACCTCGTCGATCGCGCGCATGCCGTCGATCTCCACGAGCAAGCCGCGCTTGCGGTAATAGGGAGCAACCACCGCGGTGTCCCGGTCATAGGCGGCGAGCCTGGTCTTGAAGACCTCGGGGTCGTCGTCCTTGCGCACCGGCTCGCCGCGGGCCTTGGTCTCGGCCGCGCGCTTCTCGATGCGGCCGACGAGGCGGCTCTGGTCGACCTTGAACTCGAGCACGGCGTCGAGCTTCAGCCCCTTCTCGGCGAGCATGCGGTCGAGCGCCTCGGCCTGCGCAACCGTCCGGGGGAAGCCGTCTAGGATGAAGCCCTTGCGGGCGTCCGGCTGCTCGATCCGGTCGGCGACGATGCCGATGACGATTTCGTCCGAGACGAGCCCGCCCGACTCCATGACTGCCTTGGCCTTAAGCCCGATCGGCGTCCCGGCGGCGACTGCGGCACGCAGCATGTCGCCGGTCGAAAGCTGCGGGATGCCGTAGCGCTCAACGATACGAACGGCCTGCGTGCCCTTCCCCGCCCCCGGCGGTCCGAGAAGGATGATCCTCATCGACGCCCCTCACCCGCTCCGATCTACGGAGTCGACCTCTCCCCAACGGGAGAGGTGGATCATCGCCGCCGCGCGCCGCGCAGCTTCGCCTTCTTCACCAGCCCTTCGTACTGGTGAGCCAGCAGATGGCCGTGGACCTGCGCGACCGTGTCCATGGTGACGGAGACGACGATCAGGAGCGACGTGCCGCCGAAATAGAACGGCAAAGCTGCATAAGAAACAAGCAGCTCCGGGATAAGGCAGATCAGCGTGAGATAGGCGGCGCCGATCACCGTGATGCGGGTGAGCACGTAGTCGATGAAATCGGCGGTGCGCTCGCCTGGCCGGATGCCCGGAATGAAGCCGCCGTGCTTCTTGAGGTTGTCGGCGGTTTCCTGCGGGTTGAACACGATCGCCGTGTAGAAGAAGGCGAAGAACGCGATGAGGGCCGCATAGAGCAGCATGTAGAGCGGCCGGCCGTGGCCGAGATAAGTGGTCAGCACCGAGAGGATGCCAGTGCCCTGGTTCGTCGAAAAGCTCGCCGCCGTCGCCGGCAGGAGCAGCAGCGAGGAGGCGAAGATCGGCGGAATTACGCCCGAGGTGTTGAGCTTGAGGGGCAGGAACGAGGTCTGCCCCTCATACATGCGGTTGCCGACCTGGCGCTTCGGATAATTTATCAGGAGCCGCCGCTGCGCGCGCTCCATGAACACGATGAAATAGACGACGCCGATCGCCATCACGATCACGGCGAGAATCAGGGCGGTCGAGATTGCGCCCTGGCGGCCGAGCTCGAGCGTACCGGCGATCGCCGATGGGATGTTCGCGACGATACCGGCGAAGATAATCAGCGACGCTCCGTTGCCGATGCCGCGCGAGGTGATCTGCTCGCCGAGCCACATCAGGAACATGGTCCCGCCGGTCAGCGTGATCACGGTCGAGATCATGAAGAAGAGGCCGGGATCCTGCACGATGTTGCCGGAGCTCTGCAGGCCGACCGCAATGCCCCACGACTGGAAGACCGCAAGCAGGACCGTGAGATAGCGCGTGTACTGGTTCAGGACCTTGCGGCCGGACTCGCCTTCCTTCTTGAGCGCCTCGAGCGCAGGCATCACCGAGGTGAGAAGCTGGATGATGATCGACGCCGAGATGTACGGCATGATGTTGAGCGCGAAGATCGCCATGCGCTCGATCGCACCGCCCGAGAACATGTTGAACAGGCCGAGCACGCCGCCGGAAGCGTTCTGGAAGCTCTGGCGCAGCGCCTCGGGGTCAATGCCGGGCAGCGGGATGTAGGTGCCGAGCCGGTACACGACGAGCGCGCCGAGCGTGAACCAGATGCGCTTCTTGAGCTCTTCCGCCCGGGCGATCGCCCCGAAATTGATGTTCGCCGCAAGCTGTTCGGCTGCCGAGGCCATGTCTCTCTGCCCTTAAAAACGCGCGTCCGCCTGAAGCGGGTACGCAAACGGCGGCCTCGCGATGGATCGCGGGCCGCCGCCAGTCACGCTGGATGTGGGGCCGCGCTCACGCCTCCGCAACGGCCCCGAGGATGGTGAGCGAGCCGCCGGCCCGCTCGATCGCCGCGCGCGCCGACTGTGACGCGCCATCCACCTCGAAGGACAGCTTCGCCGAGAGCTCGCCGACGCCGAGGATCTTCACGCCGTCGCGCGGCTTCGACAACACGCCGGCCGCAACGAGCGTATCGACGGTCACCGGCGCGCTCTGATCGAGCTTGCCGGCGGCGACCGCTTCCTGAATGCGCCCGAGATTGACCTCGTTGAGGTCGCGGGCGTTCGGCGGCGTGAAGCCGCGCTTCGGCAGACGCCGGTGGAGCGGCATCTGGCCGCCTTCGAAGCCTTTGATCGATACACCGGTGCGGGCCTTCTGGCCCTTCACGCCGCGGCCCGCGGTCTTGCCCTTGCCGGAGCCGATGCCGCGCCCGATGCGCATCCGCTCCTTGGTCGCGCCTTCGTTGTCGCTGATTTGGTTGAGTTTCATCGCGCCCTCCGGATCACGCGCTTTCGACGCGCACGAGGTGCTTGACCTTCTCGATCATGCCGCGCACCGCGGGGGTGTCGCGCAGGGTCGAGGAGCGGTGCAGCTTGTTCAGCCCGAGCCCGACGAGGGTCTGGCGCTGCTTGGCGTCGCGACGGATCGGCGAGCCGATCTGGCGCACGGTGACCGTGTTGGTCTCAGCCATCATCCGCCTCCTCAGGATTCCGCGGCGGCGGCATCGCCGTCGGTGATGCGGCGGCGGGACTGCAGCGTTGAGACCTTGAGGCCGCGGCGCGCCGCGACCGAGCGCGGCGAATCCTCGTTCTTCAGCGCGTTGAAGGTTGCGCGCACGAGGTTGTAGGGGTTCGAGGAGCCGAGCGACTTCGCGACGACGTCCTGCATGCCGAGCGCCTCGAAGACGGCGCGGGTCGGGCCTCCGGCGATGATACCGGTGCCCTGCGGCGCCGCGCGCAAGATGACCTTGCCTGCGCCCCAGCGGCCATTGACGTCATGATGGAGCGTGCGGCCCTCGCGTAACGCGACGCGGATCATGCCGCGCTTTGCCGCGTCGGTCGCCTTGCGGATCGCCTCCGGCACCTCCCGGGCCTTGCCGTGGCCGAAGCCGACGCGGCCCTTCTGGTCGCCGACCACGACGAGCGCCGCGAAACCGAAGCGGCGGCCGCCCTTCACGACCTTGGCCACCCGGTTGATGTGCACCAGCCGGTCGACGAACTCGCTGTCCTTCTCGCGATCGCCGGAGCGATCTCTCGGTTCTCTTGCCATGTCACCGTCTCACTTGCGCGGGCGGCGGACCCGCTCGCTTGAATGGGATTCGTTCGACCCGCCGTTAGAAATCGAGCCCGCCCTCGCGGGCGGCGTCGGCCAGCGCCTTGACGCGGCCGTGATAGAGATAGCCGCCGCGGTCGAACACCACCTGCTTCACGCCGGCGGCGCCGGCGCGCTCCGCAATCATGCGCCCGACCTCTTTCGCCGCGTCGACATTGGCACCGGTCTTCAGCTTGCCGCGCATGTCCTTCTCGAGCGAGGAGGCGGCGGCGATCGTGATGCCGCGCTCGTCGTCGATGACCTGCGCATAGATCTGCTTCGAGGAGCGGAACACCGACAGCCGCGGGCGGCCGTTCGCCGCCTTGCGGATGGCGCGGCGGATCCGCGCCCTGCGGCGGTCCCCGGCTCCGAGTTTCTCAGCCATGGATGCTGCCCCTACTTCTTCTTGCCTTCCTTGCGGAAGATGAACTCGCTCGAATATTTCACGCCCTTGCCTTTGTAGGGCTCGGGCGAGCGGAACTCCCGGATCTCGGCGGCGGTCTGGCCGACCTGCCGCTTGTCGATCCCCGTGACGACGATCTCGGTCGGCTTCGGGGTCGCGATCGCGATGCCGGCCGGGATCGGGTATTCGACGTCGTGGCTGTAGCCGAGCGAGAGCTTGAGCACCTTGCCGGCGACCTGCGCACGATAGCCGACGCCGTTGATCTCGAGCTTCCTCTCGAAGCCCTTGGCCACGCCCTCGACCAGGTTCGCGACCTGGGCCCGCGACATCCCCCATTTGGCGCGGGCGGTCTTCGTCTCGTCGCGCGGGTTCACGGCCACGGCGCCGTTCTCCATCGCGACCGTAACCTCGTCCGGGACGAGGAAGGACAATTCGCCCTTCGCACCCTTCATCCTCACCGTCTGGCCGGTGACGGTCGCCGTCACGCCGGACGGCACCGCGACGGGCTTCTTGCCTACTCGAGACATGTCTGGTCTCCCCGTGGTTCGTTTCTGGCGGGCTCTTTGCGGTCAGAAGACCTTGCAGAGCACTTCGCCGCCCACGTTCCTCTCGCGGGCCTCGTGATCGGCCATGACGCCCTGAGGCGTCGAGAGGATGGTGATGCCGAGGCCGTCGGCGACGCGCGGCATGGCGCCGACCGAGGCATAGACGCGCCGTCCGGGCTTCGACACCCGCTCGACCTTCCGGATCACCGGCTCGCCGTCGAAGTATTTCAGCTCGATGTTGAACTCGGTCCGGCCGTTGCCGAACTCGGTCGTCGAAAAGTCGCGGATATAGCCTTCCGACTTCAGCACCTCGAGCACGCTGGCACGCAGCCGCGAGCCCGGCGTGGTGACGTTGCCGCGGCGGCGCATCTGCGCGTTGCGGATGCGGGTGAGCATGTCGCCCACGGGATCGTTGATCGCCATCGAGGCCTCCCCTTACCAGCTCGACTTGACGAGGCCCGGGATCAGCCCTTTCGAGCCGAGTTCCCGAAGCGCGATGCGCGACAGCCCGAGCTTGCGGTAGTACGCCCGCGGCCGGCCGGTCATCTCGCACCGGTTGCGGACGCGGGTCGGATTGGCGTTGCGCGGCAGCTCGGCAAGCCTGAGGCGCGCCTCGAAGCGCTCCTCCATGGCTTTCGACTCGTCGTTCGCAACGGCGAGCAGCCGCTCGCGACGGCCCTTGTACTGCTTCACCAGCTTCTTGCGCCGGTTGTTCTTCTCGACTGAGCTTTTCTTAGACATGCAGCTTGTCTCCGGTGTCCGCGTCTGAGATCGGCGATCTCACTGCCGGAACGGGAAGTTGAAGTGGGATAGGAGCGCCTTGGCCTCGGCGTCGGTCTTGGCCGTCGTCGTGATGACGACATCCATGCCCCACACGGCCTCGGCCTTGTCGTAGTTGATCTCCGGGAAGACCAGGTGCTCCTTGATGCCGAGCGCGTAGTTGCCGCGCCCGTCGAAGGATTTCGGGTTCAGGCCCCGGAAGTCGCGCACGCGCGGCAGCGCGATGGTGACGAGCCGGTCCAGGAACTCGTACATCCGCGTCTTGCGCAGCGTGACCTTGCACCCGATCGGCATGTTCTCGCGCACCTTGAACTGCGAGATCGCCTTGCGGGCGCGCGTCACCACCGGCTTCTGGCCGGCGATCAGCGCGAGGTCCTCGGCGGCAACCGTCGCCTTCTTCGAATCCGCGGTGGACTCGCCGACGCCCATGTTGAGCGTGATCTTCTCGATCTTCGGCACCTCCATCGGATTCTTGTAGCCGAACTCGTCGACGAGCTTCGGGCGCACGACCTCGTCGTAGTGCTTGCGCATGCGCGCCGTGTAGCCCTCGAGCGACTGCTTCGGCTGCGCCTGCTTCGCCGCGCCGGCCTTGTCGCCGCCCTGCTGCTGCGCCTTCTTGGCCTTCGGCTCGACGCCGCCCTGCTGCCGCGGCTTCGCCTGCGCCGGCTTGGCCTGCTTGTCGCCCTTCGCCTTGTCGGTCTTCTGCTTGTCAGCCATCGATCAGATCCCCCGAGCGCTTGGCGAAACGAACCTTGCGCCCGTCGTCCAGAACCTTGAATCCTACCCGCGTCGGCTTGCCGTCCTTCGGATCGGCGACCGCGAGGTTCGAGAGATGGAGCGGCGCCTCCTTCGAGATGATGCCGCCCTCCTGGTTCATGGTCTGGCGCTGGTGGCGCTTGACCATGTTGACGCCGCGGACGAGCGCGCGCTCCTCCCTCGGCATGACCTGCACGACCTCGCCCGAGCGGCCCTTGTCGCGGCCGGTAAGGACGACGACCTTGTCGCCCTTCTTGATCTTCGCGGCCATCAGAGCACCTCCGGCGCGAGCGAAATGATCTTCATGTGGTTCTTGGCGCGAAGCTCGCGCGGCACCGGGCCGAAGATGCGGGTGCCGATCGGCTCCTTCTGATTGTTGATCAGCACGGCCGCGTTCTTGTCGAAGCGGATGACCGAGCCGTCCGGGCGGTGCACGTCCTTCGCGGTGCGCACCACCACCGCCTTCATGACGTCGCCCTTCTTCACGCGCCCGCGCGGGATCGCCTCCTTCACCGACACCACGATGATGTCGCCGACGCCGGCGTATTTCCGCTTCGAGCCGCCCAGGACCTTGATGCACATCACGCGGCGCGCGCCGGAATTGTCGGCGACGTCGAGATTGGTCTGCATCTGGATCATGGCCTTGATCCTTTCCTTCTCTCAGGGCGGTTTCCGGACGACCCGATGCCGGCCGGACTACGCCTGATGGGGATCTGCCGTCCCCTGCTCTTGTTCCGCCGCGACGGGGCGCAAGCGCCCGTCAAGGCCGTCTCACAAAGCCGGGCTCGCGCCCGGCCGTCATCGAGGGGAGAGATGCCGATATGGCGCTCCCCTTTTGCCCGCTCAACCCTTCGACAGCCCGATCGCCGCCTTGACCTTGTCAAGGAGCCCGGTGCCCCCGCCACTGTCGGCCGGCACGAGCTCCCAGCTCTTCAGCTTCGAGTACGGCCGCGACTCCTGGATGAAGACCGTGTCCCCGACCTTCGCCGAGTTCGCCTCGTCATGGGCGTGGTAATTCTTCGAGCGGCGTACCGTCTTCTTCATGACGGGGTGCGTGAAGCGACGCTCGACCTTGACCACCACGGTCTTGTCCTGCTTGTCGCTGATCACGACGCCTTGCAAAACGCGCTTCGGCATCTCGTTCTCCTCAGGCCTTCGCTTCGGCGGGCTTTTGCCGCTGCAGCGTGCGCACCCGCGCGATGTCCTTGCGGACCTCGCGCACCCGCGCGGTGTTCTCGAGCTGGCCGGTCGCACGCTGGAAGCGCAGATTGAACTGCTCCTTCTTCAGCGACAGGAGCCGGTCCTGAAGCTGGTCCGGCGTCATCACCTTCAGGTCCGAGAGCCTCTGCGTCGATTTCATGGCGGCCCTCCTTACTCGGCGATGCGCTGGATGAAGCGCGTCTTGATCGGCAGCTTCGCCGCGCCGAGACGCAGCGCCTCGCGCGCGATGTCCTCCGGCACGCCGTCGATCTCGAACATGATGCGGCCGGGCGCGACACGGGCGGCCCAGAACTCGGGCGCTCCCTTGCCCTTGCCCATCCGCACCTCGGTCGGCTTCTGCGACACCGGCACGTCCGGGAAAACCCGGATCCAGACGCGGCCCTGGCGCTTCATCTGGCGCGTGATGGCGCGCCGCGCCGCCTCGATCTGGCGCGCGGTGACGCGCTCCGGCTCGAGCGCCTTCAAGCCGAACTGGCCGAAATTCAGCTCCGTGCCGCCCTTCGAGGTGCCGCGGATGCGGCCCTTGAACTGCTTGCGGAACTTGGTCTTCTTGGGTTGCAGCATGGCGAACCTCTAAATCCCTCTCAGCGCTTACGCGGCCTGCTCGCGGTCGCGGTCGCGGTCGCGCCGTCCGCCCGAGCGGCCGCCCTCGTCCGTCAGGCGCTTGTCCTGGGCCATCGGATCGTGCTCGAGGATCTCGCCCTTGAAGATCCAGACCTTGATGCCGCAGGTGCCGTAGGTCGTGAACGCGGTCGCGGTGCCGTAGTCGACGTCCGCGCGCAACGTGTGCAGCGGAACCCGGCCCTCGCGGTACCACTCCATGCGGGCGATCTCGGCCCCGCCGAGGCGGCCCGAGCAGTTGATGCGGATGCCCTCGGCGCCAAGCCGCATCGCCGACTGGACGGCGCGCTTCATGGCACGGCGAAAGGCGACGCGGCGCTCGAGCTGCTGGGCAATCGACTCCGCGACGAGCGTCGCGTCGACCTCGGGCTTGCGCACCTCGACGATGTTGATGGTGACGTCGGCGTCGGTCATCCTTCCCACGAGCTTGCGCAGCTTCTCGATGTCGGCGCCCTTCTTGCCGATGACCACGCCCGGCCGTGCCGAGTGGATCGTCACGCGGCACTTCTTGTGCGGACGCTCGATCACGATCTTCGACACCGCGGCCTGCTTCAGCTGCTTCATCAGCGCCTCGCGCACCGCCATGTCTTCGTGCATCAGCTTGGCGTACTCGCCCTTGCCGGCGAACCAGCGCGAGTCCCAGGTCCGGTTGATGCCGAGCCGCAGACCGATCGGGTTGACTTTCTGACCCATCAGATCACCTCACGCCTGCGCTTCGGCAGGCACTTCCCGAACCACGATGGTGAGGTTCGAGAACGGCTTCAGGATACGTGCGCCGCGGCCGCGGGCCCGCGCGTGGAAGCGCTTCAGGACGAGCGCCTTGCCGACGAAGGCCTCCTTGACCACGAGATCGTCGACGTCGAGGTCGTGGTTGTTCTCGGCGTTGGCGATCGCGCTCTCGAGGCATTTGCGCACCTCGCGCGAGATGCGCTTCCGCGAGAACTCGAGGTCGGCGAGCGCTGTCGCGACCTTCTTGCCCCGGATCAGCTGCGCGACGAGGTTGAGCTTCTGCGGCGAGACCCGCAGCATGCGCGCGACGGCCTTCGCCTCGTTGTCCGGCAGAGCTCGGGGTGTGGCGGCCTTGCCCATCTTACTTCCTCTTCGCCTTCCTGTCGGCCGCGTGCCCGTGGAAGGTGCGGGTCGGCGAGAACTCGCCGAACTTGTGGCCGACCATCTCCTCGGTCACGTAGACCGGGATGTGCTTCTGCCCGTTGTAGACGCCGAAGGTCAGCCCGACGAACTGCGGCAGGATCGTGGAGCGGCGGCTCCAGATCTTGATCACCTCGTTGCGGGACGACGCCCGCGAGGCCTCGGCCTTCTTGAGAAGGTAGCCGTCGACGAACGGGCCCTTCCAGATCGAACGTGCCATCTCTCGCGCCTCTTACTTCTTCTTGCGGTCGTGTCGGCTCGACACGATGAACTGGTCGGTCCGCTTGTTGGACCGGGTCTTCTTGCCCTTGGTCGGGAAGCCCCACGGGGTCACCGGATGGCGCCCGCCCGAGGTGCGGCCTTCGCCGCCGCCATGCGGGTGGTCGATCGGGTTCATGGCGACGCCGCGGTTGTGCGGGCGCTTGCCGAGCCAGCGGTTGCGGCCGGCCTTGCCGATCGAGATGTTCATGTGGTCCGGGTTCGAGACTGCGCCGACCGAAGCGAAGCACTGCCCGTGCACGAGACGCTGCTCGCCCGAGTTTAGGCGGACCGTGACGTAGCCCTGGTCGCGAGCGACGATCTGGGCATAGGTCCCGGCCGAGCGCGCGAGCGCCCCGCCCTTGCCGAGCTTGAGCTCGATATTGTGGACGATCGTGCCCACCGGCATGTTGCCGATCGGCATGGCGTTGCCCGGCTTGATGTCGACCTGGTCGCCCGAGACCACCTGGTCGCCGGGCGCAAGCCGCTGCGGCGCGAGAATGTAGGATTGCTCCCCGTCGGGGTAGCTGATCAGCGCGATGAAGGCCGTGCGGTTCGGGTCGTACTCGATCCGCTCGACCGTCGCCGCCTCGCCCCCGCGCCCGCGCCGCTTGAAGTCGACGTAGCGGTAGGCCTGCTTGTGGCCGCCGCCGCGGAAGCGCACGGTCACGCGGCCGAGGTTGTTGCGGCCGCCGGTGCCGATCTTGCCCTCGGTCAGCGCCTTGACCGGCTTGCCCTTGTAGAGCTCGCCGCGGTCGACAAGAACGAGCTGCCGCAGGCTCGGCGTGACCGGGTTGAAGGTCTTCAAAGCCATCGGATTGGTCCCTTAACCCTCACAGCCCCGTCGTGACGTCGATCGATTGGCCCTCGGCGAGGGTCACGACCGCCTTCTTCACGTCCGAGCGCTGGCCGCGCTTTCCGCGGAACATCTTGACCTTGCCCTTGGTCAGGAGCGTGTTGACGCTCACGACCTTGACGTCGAACAGCCGCTCGACCGCTTCCTTGATCTGCGGCTTGGTCGCGTCCTTCCGCACGCGGAAGACGACCTTGTTGTGCTCCGAGAGCGTCGTGGCCTTCTCGGTGATGACCGGGCTGACGATCACGTCGTAGTGGCGCGGATCGAGACTCATTTGAAGCGCGCCTCCAGCGCATCGACCGCGGCGCGGGTCAGCACGAGCTTCTCCCGCCGCAGGATGTCGTACACGTTGATCCCCTGCACCGGCAGGACGTCAACGTTGGGGATGTTGCGGGCCGCCCTTTGGAAGCCGGCGTCGATCTCGGCCCCGCCGATGATGAGCACGCTCTCGAGGCCGAGCTTGCCGAAGCGCTCCTTCAGCGCCTTGGTCTTTGCCGCCTCGACGCGCACGTCGTCGACGACGATGAGGGAAGCGCCCTTCGCCTTCGCCGACAGCGCGTGCTTCAAAGCAAGCGCCCGCACCTTCTTCGGCAGGTCGTGCTCGTGGCTGCGCACCTGCGGGCCGAAGGCCCGGCCGCCGCCCCGGAACTGGGGGGCGCTCGCGGCGCCGTGGCGAGCATTGCCGGTGCCCTTCTGCTTGTAGATCTTCTTGGTCGTCCGGTCGATGTCCGAACGGTTCTTGACCGCATGCGTGCCGGCCCGGCGCTTGGCGAGCTGCCAGCGCACGCAGCGCTGCAGGATGTCGGCGCGGGGCTCGAGGCCGAAGATGGCCTCGTCGAGCTCGACCGAGCCGGCGCTCGCGCCGTCAAGCGTGCTGACGTCGATCTTCATCACGCATTCTCCTCAGGCGCCGGAGCCGCAGCCTCCGCCGGGGCGGCGTCGTTCGCGGGACCACGGAACTTGCCCGGCATCGGCACCTCGGCCGGGAGCTTCCGCTTGACCGCGTCGCGCACATAGATCCAGCCACCGGCGACGCCCGGGACCGCGCCCTCGATGAGGATCAGCCCGCGCTCGGGATCGGTCTGGACGACGCGCAGGTTCTGCGTCGTCACGCGCTCGACCCCGAGATGGCCCGCCATCTTCTTGTTCTTGAAGGTCTTGCCCGGATCCTGGCGTCCGCCGGTCGAGCCGATCGCGCGGTGCGAGATCGAAACGCCGTGCGAGGCGCGAAGCCCGCTGAAGTTCCAGCGCTTCATGCCGCCGGCGAAGCCCTTGCCCGTGGTCGTGCCCGTCACGTCGACGAACTGGCCCGGTATGAAGTGGTCCGCCGTGATCTCGGCCCCGACCGGGATGACCGCGTCGTCGGTCACCCGGAATTCCGCGAGCTTGCGCTTCGGCTCGACCTTGGCCACGGCAAAGCGGCCGCGCTCGGCGGCCGAGACGTTCTTCACCTTGGCCTTGCCGACGCCGAGCTGGAGCGCGGTGTAGCCGTTCTTGTCCTTGGTCCGATGGGCGACGACCTGGCAGCTGTCGACCTTCAGGACCGTCACCGGGACGTGCTCGCCTGCGTCCGTGAAGACGCGGGTCATGCCGACCTTCTGTGCGATGACGCCTGAGCGCATGTGCGTATCCTCTAAGGCGCTTGTCCGAAGCCCCGAGCCGTGAAGGCTCAGAGCTTGATCTCCACGTCCACGCCGGCGGCGAGGTCGAGCTTCATCAGCGCGTCCACGGTCTGGGGCGTGGGGTCCACGATATCGAGCACGCGCTTGTGGGTGCGCATCTCGAACTGCTCGCGCGACTTCTTGTCGATGTGCGGCGAGCGGTTCACCGTGAAGCGCTCGATCCGCGTCGGCAGCGGGATCGGACCCCGCACCTGCGCGCCGGTCCGCTTCGCCGTCGAGACGATTTCCCGCGTCGAGGCGTCAAGGATCCGATGATCGAACGCCTTGAGGCGAATGCGGATGTTCTGACCGTTCATGGGTTAACCTGTTCAAGAGAAAGGACGCGGCCGACCGGAAGCGGCCGCGCCGTTTCTTCCAGCTTCCTTATTCGACGATCGAGGCGACGACGCCCGCGCCGACGGTGCGGCCGCCCTCGCGGATCGCAAAGCGCAGCTTCTCCTCCATGGCGATCGGCACGATCAACGTGACGTCCATGGTCACGTTGTCGCCCGGCATCACCATCTCGGTGCCTTCCGGCAGCGTCACGACGCCGGTCACGTCGGTCGTGCGGAAGTAGAACTGCGGACGATAGTTGGTGAAGAACGGTGTGTGGCGCCCGCCCTCCTCCTTGGTCAGGATGTAGGCCTCGGCCTTGAAGCGGGTGTGCGGCTTCACCGAGCCGGGCTTGCAGACGACCTGGCCGCGCTCGACATCCTCGCGCTTGGTGCCGCGCAGGAGCACGCCGACATTGTCGCCGGCCTGGCCCTGGTCGAGGAGCTTGCGGAACATCTCGACGCCGGTGACCGTGGTCTTCTGCGTCGCGCGCAGGCCGACGATCTCGACCTCCTCCCCGACCTTCACGATGCCGCGCTCGACGCGGCCGGTGACCACAGTGCCGCGTCCCGAGATCGAGAACACGTCCTCGATCGGCATCAGGAACGGCTGGTCGATCGGGCGCTCCGGCTGCGGGATGTAGTCGTCGACCGCCTTCATGAGCTCGAGCACCGAGTCGTGGCCGATCTTCGGCTCCCGGTCCTCGAGCGCGCACAGCGCCGAGCCCTTGACGATCGGGATGTCGTCGCCGGGGAAGTCGTACTTCGACAGGAGCTCGCGCACTTCGAGCTCGACAAGGTCGAGAAGCTCGGGGTCGTCGACCATGTCGACCTTGTTCATATATACGACGAGCGCCGGCACGCCGACCTGGCGGGCGAGCAGGATGTGCTCGCGGGTCTGCGGCATCGGGCCGTCGGCGGCCGAGACTACGAGGATTGCGCCGTCCATCTGCGCCGCGCCGGTGATCATGTTCTTCACGTAGTCGGCGTGGCCGGGGCAATCGACATGGGCGTAATGGCGCTTGTCGGTCTCGTACTCGACGTGGGCGGTCGAGATCGTGATGCCGCGGGCCTTCTCCTCCGGCGCCTTGTCGATCTGGTCGTACGCCGTGAAGCTGGCCTTGCCGGTCTCCGCCAGCACCTTGGTGATCGCCGCGGTCAGCGACGTCTTGCCGTGATCGACGTGCCCGATCGTGCCAATGTTGCAGTGGGGCTTCGTGCGGGAGAACTTCTCTTTGGCCATTGCCCGGCTCCTTCCGTGAGACTTTTCTGCTGTGCGTTGATGTGAGGGAAGCGCCCGCTTTAGGCGTACTTCGCCATGACCTTGTCCGCTTCGCCGCGCGGCACTTCCTCGTAGTGGTCGAACTGCATCGTGTAGGTCGCGCGACCCTGCGACATGGAGCGCAGCGTGTTGACGTAGCCGAACATGTTGGCGAGCGGCACCATCGCGTTCACGACGACCGCGTTGCCGCGCATGTCCTGGCCCTGTATCTGCCCGCGCCGGGAGTTGAGGTCGCCGATGACCGACCCGGTGTAATCCTCCGGCGTCACGACCTCGACCTTCATGATCGGCTCGAGCAGGACCGAATGGCCCTTCTGCAGCGCCTCGCGCAACGCCGCCCGCGAGGCGATCTCGAAGGCGAGCGCCGAGGAGTCGACCTCGTGATAGGCGCCGTCGACGAGCTGGACCTTGAGGTCGACGACCGGGAAGCCGGCGAGCACGCCAGCGCCGAGAACCGATTCAAGGCCCTTCTCGACGCCCGGGATGTACTCCTTCGGCACGTTGCCGCCGACGATCTTCGACTCGAAGAGGTAACCCGCGCCGGGCTCGTTCGGCTCGACCACGATCTTGATGCGCGCGAACTGGCCCGAGCCGCCGGTCTGCTTCTTGTGAGTGTAGTCGACCTCGGTGCGACGGGTGAGCTTCTCGCGATAGGCGACCTGCGGCGCGCCGATGTTGGCATCGACCTTATAGGTGCGCTTGAGGATGTCGATCTTGATGTCGAGGTGGAGTTCGCCCATGCCCTTGAGGATGGTCTGGCCGGACTCCTGGTCCGTCGACACTCGGAAGGACGGGTCCTCGGCCGCAAGCTTCGCGAGCGCGACGCCGAGCTTCTCCTGGTCCGCCTTCGACTTCGGCTCGACCGCGATCTCGATGACGGGGTCCGGAAACTCCATCTTCTCGAGGATGACCGCTTTGTTCGGGTCGCACAGCGTGTCGCCGGTGCGGACTTCCTTCAGGCCGGCGAGCGCGACGATGTCGCCCGCATAGGCCTCCTTGATGTCCTCGCGGTTGTTCGCGTGCATCAGGAGCATGCGGCCGACGCGCTCCTTCTTGTCGCGCGTCGAATTGAGCAGCGAGGCCCCCGACTCGACCTTGCCCGAATAGACGCGGCAGAAGGTGATGGTGCCGACGAAGGGATCGTCCATGATCTTGAAGGCGAGCATCGAGAACGGGTCGGTGTCGACGGGTCTGCGCTCGACCGGCTCCTCGGTCTTGTAATCGATGCCCTTGATCGCGCCGCGGTCGTCGGGCGACGGCAGATAGTCCACGACGGCGTCGAGAAGGGGCTGCACGCCCTTGTTCTTGAAGGCCGAGCCGCACAGCACCGGGTGGAAGGCGCGGTTCTGCACCGCCTTGCGCACGAGCCGACGCAAAGTCGGCTCGTCCGGCTCCTGGCCGTCGAGATAGGCGGTCATGGCGTCGTCATCGAGCTCGACACAGGCCTCGATCAGCTTGATCCGGTATTCGAGTGCCTGGTCCTTCAAATCGGTCGGGACCTCGACCTCGTCGTAGGTCGCGCCGAGCGCCTCGCCCGACCACACGATCCCCTTCATCTTGATGAGATCGACGACGCCCTGGAAGCTCGACTCGGCGCCGATCGGAAGCTGCAGGCAGACCGGCTTGCCGCCGACCCGCTTCACGATGTCCTCGACGCATTTGAAGAAATCGGCGCCGATCTTGTCCATCTTGTTCACGAACACCACGCGCGGCACGTCGTACTTGTCGGCTTGGCGCCATACCGTCTCGGTTTGGGGCTCGACGCCCTGGTTGCCGTCGAGCACGCAGACCGCGCCGTCGAGCACGCGCAAGCTCCGCTCGACCTCGATCGTGAAGTCGACGTGGCCGGGCGTGTCGATGATGTTCAGCCGCTTCTCGCGCCAAAAGCAGGTGGTCGCGGCGGAGGTGATGGTGATGCCGCGCTCCTGCTCCTGCTCCATCCAGTCCATGGTGGCTGCGCCCTCATGGACCTCTCCGATCTTGTGCGACTTGCCGGTGTAGTAGAGGATCCGCTCGGTCGTCGTCGTCTTCCCGGCATCGATGTGGGCCATGATGCCGAAGTTGCGGTAGTCCTCGATCGCGTGCGTGCGGGGCATCGCCTGAAAGCTCCGAAAGAGTCCGCCGTTACCAGCGGTAATGCGAGAAGGCGCGGTTGGCCTCGGCCATCCGGTGCGTATCCTCGCGCTTCTTCACCGCGTTGCCGCGGTTGTTGGCGGCGTCGAGCAGCTCCGCCGAGAGACGTTCGACCATGGTCTTGTCGTTCCGGCTGCGCGCCGCCTGGATCAGCCAGCGGATCGCGAGCGCCTGGCGGCGCTCCGGACGGACCTCCACCGGCACCTGGTAGGTCGCGCCGCCGACGCGCCGCGAGCGAACCTCGATTGCCGGCGCAACGTTGTCGAGCGCCGCCTTGAACACCTCGAGCGGGTTCGCCTTGGCGCGGCTCTCGATGATCTCCAGGGCGCCGTAGACGATGCGCTCGGCGACCGACTTCTTGCCCTCGTACATCACCGAGTTCATGAACTTCGTGACGACGACATCCCCGAACTTCGGGTCCGGGATGATCTCGCGCTTCTCGGCGCGGTGACGGCGGGACATGTGGCTCTCCGACCAGTCTTATTTCGGACGCTTCGCGCCGTAGAGGGAGCGGCGCTGCTTGCGGTTCTTGACCCCCTGCGTGTCGAGGACGCCGCGGAGGATGTGATAGCGGACGCCCGGCAGGTCCTTCACGCGGCCGCCGCGGATCATCACCACCGAGTGCTCCTGCAGATTGTGCCCCTCGCCGGGTATGTACCCGATCACCTCGTAGCCGTTGGTGAGACGGACCTTGGCTACCTTCCGCAGCGCCGAGTTCGGCTTCTTCGGCGTGGTCGTATAGACGCGCGTGCAGACCCCCCGCTTCTGCGGGCAGGCTTCGAGCGCGGGAACCTTGTTCCGGCTCTTCTGGGCCGTCCGCGGCTTGCGGATCAGCTGGCTGATGGTCGGCATCCGTGCCCTCTTCCAAAGACCGCGCGAGCGCGGCCGTTCGCTTTCCACTCGACGGTTTCAACGCTTGCGGCGCACGCTCCGGCAGGATCGATCCTGCGCAAAACGAATTCGCGCCATCGGCCGGATCGGCCTCTGACGCGCTGCCCCGCAGAGGACCACGGCGGTCGCCCGTCGCGGTCGTGCCCAGCTGACGCTTAAAGTCAGTCGGTGTTGAGCTCGGCAGCGTCTAGGCGGGGTTCAAACGACGCGGGACGCGTCGATCGGCGCTCACCTACGGCCTGCCGGAAAGTCCGGGCCGTATAGGCTCGGACCGGCGTCCCGTCAACCCGAACAACCCGCCGAAACGCTCGCGAATTCATATAGGTAGGCGGGTTCGAAGAAAAAGGCCGCCCGTGGGCGGCCTTCGCAATTTTGTTTCGATCTGGCCCGGCTATTCAGCGGCCGGAGGAAGCTCGGCCTGGGCCTCCCGGGCCGCCGCCGCCTCGGCCTGACGCTGGGCGAGGATCATGTCGTCGCGGCGCTGCGCGACGCTGCGGATCTGGGTGACCATGGCGCCCGTTCCCGCCGGGATCAGGCTGCCGACGATCACGTTCTCCTTCAGCCCTTCGAGGGTGTCGACCTTGCCGTTGACCGCCGCCTCGGTGAGGACGCGGGTGGTCTCCTGGAACGACGCCGCCGAGATGAAGGACCGGGTCTGCAGCGACGCCTTGGTGATGCCAAGGAGCACGGGCACGCCGGTGGCCGGCTTCTTCTTCTCCTCCGCAAGACGCTCGTTGATCTCTTCGAGCTCCAGACGGTCGATCTGCTCCCCGGCGAGGAGCTCCGAATCCCCGCCTTCGGTGATTTCGACCTTCTGCAGCATCTGGCGGACGATCACCTCGATGTGCTTGTCGTTGATCGACACGCCCTGCAGCCGATAAACCTCCTGGATCTCGTTCACGAGATAGGCGGCGAGCTCCTCGACGCCCTTGATCGCCAGGATGTCGTGCGGCGCGGGGTTGCCGTCGACGATGAAGTCGCCGAGCTCGACCACATCCCCGTCCTGCAAGTGGATGTGCTTGCCCTTGGGGATGAGGTACTCGACCGGCTCCGACTGGTCGTGCGGGGTGAGCGTCAGGCGGCGCTTGTTCTTGTAGTCGCGCCCGAACTGGATCGTCCCGGACTTCTCCGCGATGATCGCCGCGTCCTTCGGACGGCGCGCCTCGAACAGCTCCGCCACGCGCGGCAGACCGCCGGTGATGTCGCGCGTCTTGGCACTCTCGGTCGAGACGCGGGCGAGCACGTCGCCGGCCTTGACCTTGGAGCCCGGATCGAAGGCGATGATGGCGTCGACCGGCAGGAGCCAGCGCGCATCGCCGCCGCGGGCGAGCTTCGCGACCTTGTGGCTCTTGTCCTGGACCACGATCGCCGGACGCAAGTCCGAGGACCGCGCCGAGCCGCGCCAGTCGATGACCACGCGCTTCGCGATGCCGGTCGACTCGTCCATGGTCTCGACCATGGATTGACCGTCGACGAGATCCTCGTAGGCTACAATGCCGTCGACCTCGGTGAGGATCGGGCGGGTGTAAGGGTCCCACTCGGCAATGCGCTGGCCGCGCTTGATCTGGTCGCCCTGATCGACCTTCAGTCGCGCCCCATACTGGAGGCGGTGCACCGCGCGCTCGACCCCGTCCGGGCCGGTGATCACGACGGCGACGTTGCGGCCCATGACGATCAGCTCGCCGTCCGAGTTCCGGGCGACGTTGCGATTGCGCATGTGGACCGTGCCTTCGAAGTTCGACTCGATGAAGGACTGGTCCGCGATCTGCGCCGCGCCGCCGATGTGGAAGGTGCGCATCGTGAGCTGCGTGCCCGGCTCGCCGATCGACTGCGCCGCGATGACGCCGACCGCCTCACCGTGGTTCACCGGCGTGCCGCGAGCGAGGTCGCGCCCGTAGCAGGTGGCGCAGACGCCGTTCTTCGATTCGCAGACCAGCACCGAGCGGATCTTCACCTCCTGGATGCCGGCGGCGTTGATCGCTTCGATATGCTGCTCCTCGATCATCGTGCCGGCCGGCACGATCACCTTTCCGTCCGCATCGAGGAGGTTCTCGGCCGTCGAGCGTCCGAGAATGCGCGAGGCGAGCGAGGCGACGACATGGCCGGCATCGATGATTGCGCGCATCTTGATGCCGCGCTCGGTGCCGCAATCATCCTCGCGGATGACCGCGTCTTGCGCCACGTCGACGAGACGCCGGGTGAGGTAGCCCGAATTCGCCGTCTTCAACGCCGTGTCTGCGAGGCCCTTGCGGGCGCCGTGCGTCGAGTTGAAGTACTCGAGCACGTCGAGGCCTTCCTTGAAGTTCGAGATGATCGGGCTCTCGATGATCTCGCCGGACGGCTTCGCCATCAGGCCGCGCATCGCCGCGAGCTGCTTCATCTGCGCCGGCGAGCCGCGGGCGCCCGAATGCGACATCATGTAGATCGAGTTCACCGGGCGGTCGCGGCCGGCGTCGTCCTTCTTCACCGAGGAGATGCGGGCCATCATCTCGGTCGCGAGGCGGTCCGAGCACTTGGCCCAGGCGTCGACGACCTTGTTGTACTTCTCGCCCTGGGTGATCAGGCCGTCCTGGTACTGCTGCTCGTAGTCCTTGGCGAGCGCCCGGGTCTCCTCGACGATCGACCACTTGTTCTCGGGCACGACCATGTCGTCCTTGCCGAAGGAGATGCCGGCCTTGAAGGCATGGTAGAATCCAAGCGCCATGATGCGGTCGCAGAAGATGACCGTCTCCTTCTGACCGCAGTTGCGGTAGACGGCGTCGATCATCCCGGAGATCTCCTTCTTCGTCATGAGTCTGTTCACGACGTCGAAGGTCACGGCCGGATGCTCAGGCAGGACGCGCGACAGGAACACGCGGCCGGCCGTCGTGTCGTAGACCTTGCTGAAGGACTTGCCGTCCTCACCGACACCCCGCCAGCGGTATTTGATCTTGGTGTGGAGCGTGATGACCTTTTCGGCGAGCGCGTGCTCGATCTCGCCGATGTCGGAGAACGCCTTGCCCTGCCCTGGCTCCCCGTCGGAGACGATCGAGAGGTAGTAAAGCCCGAGCACGATGTCCTGCGACGGCACGATGATCGGCGCGCCGTTCGCCGGGTGCAGGATGTTGTTCGTGGACATCATCAGGACGCGCGCCTCGAGCTGCGCCTCGAGCGACAGCGGCACGTGCACCGCCATCTGGTCCCCGTCGAAATCGGCGTTGAAGGCCGCGCAGACGAGCGGGTGAAGCTGGATCGCCTTGCCCTCGATCAGCACCGGCTCGAAGGCCTGGATGCCGAGTCGGTGGAGCGTCGGGGCGCGGTTGAGCAGGACCGGGTGCTCACGAATCACCTCGTCGAGGATGTCCCAGACTTCCGGCTTCTCCTTCTCGACGAGCTTCTTCGCTTGCTTCACCGTCGCGGAGAAGCCCTTGGCGTCGAGCCGCGCGTAGATGAACGGCTTGAACAGCTCCAGCGCCATCTTCTTCGGCAGGCCGCATTGGTGCAGCTTCAGCTCCGGGCCGACCACGATGACCGAGCGGCCCGAGTAGTCGACTCGCTTGCCGAGCAGGTTCTGGCGGAAGCGGCCCTGCTTGCCCTTGAGCATGTCGGCGAGCGACTTGAGCGGCCGCTTGTTGGCGCCGGTGATGACGCGGCCGCGGCGGCCGTTGTCGAAGAGCGCGTCGACGGCCTCCTGCAGCATCCGCTTCTCGTTGCGGATGATGATGTCCGGCGCCCGCAGCTCGATCAGCCGCTTGAGGCGGTTGTTGCGGTTGATGACGCGACGGTAGAGGTCGTTGAGGTCGGAGGTCGCAAAGCGCCCGCCGTCGAGCGGCACGAGCGGCCGCAGATCCGGCGGGATCACCGGGACCTGGGTCAGGATCATCCACTCGGGCTTGTTGCCGGACTGCAGGAACGCCTCGATGATCTTGAGGCGCTTCATCAGCTTCTTGGGCTTCAGCTCCGACGTCGTGACCGCGATCTCCTGGCGGATGTCGACCGCGATCTTCTCGAGGTCGAGCTCGGTCAGGATGCGACGGATCGCCTCCGCGCCGATCATCGCGGTGAACGAGTCCTCGCCGTACTCGTCCTGCGCGCGCAGATATTCGTCCTCGGAGAGGAGCTGGCGCTCCTTCAAGGGCGTGAGGCCCGGCTCGATGACGACGTAGGATTCGAAATAAAGGATCCGCTCCAGGTCCTTCAGCGTCATGTCGAGCAGGAGGCCGATGCGCGAGGGCAGCGACTTCAGGAACCAGATATGGGCGACCGGCGCCGCGAGCTCGATGTGGCCCATGCGGTCGCGCCGCACGCGCGCGAGCGTCACCTCGACGCCGCACTTCTCGCAGATCACGCCCTTGTACTTCATGCGCTTGTACTTGCCGCACAAGCACTCGTAGTCCTTGATTGGACCGAAGATGCGCGCGCAGAACAGCCCGTCGCGCTCCGGCTTGAAGGTGCGGTAGTTGATGGTCTCCGGCTTCTTGATCTCGCCGTAGGACCAGGACAGAATCTTCTCCGGGCTCGCGATCGAGATCTTGATCTGATCGAAAGTCTGCGGCTGCGCCGTCTGGTTGAAGAGATTCATGACCTCTTGATTCATCGCCGTCTCCTAAAATCTCCAGGTCTTCATGGCGGGCCTGACCCGGCCATGACGAGCTTAGAGGGCGCTTCGAGCGCCAAATCCTTCGTGAGATCCCCGAGCCTTCGCCCGCGGATGACGCGCGTCGGCGCGCGTCATTCGGCCGCCTCCGCGGGCGGCAGCTCGTTCGCAGGCTTCTTGATCGAGGTCAGCTCGACGTTGAGGCCGAGCGAGCGCATCTCCTTGACGAGCACGTTGAAGCTCTCGGGAATGCCGGCCTCAAAGGTGTCGTCGCCGCGCACGATCGCTTCGTACACCTTGGTGCGGCCGGCCACGTCGTCCGACTTGACGGTGAGCATCTCCTGCAAGGTGTAGGCCGCGCCGTACGCCTCGAGCGCCCAGACCTCCATCTCGCCGAAACGCTGGCCGCCGAACTGCGCCTTGCCGCCCAGCGGCTGCTGGGTGACGAGCGAGTACGGCCCGATCGAGCGGGCGTGGATCTTGTCGTCGACGAGGTGGTGAAGCTTCAGCATGTAGATGTAGCCCACCGTGACCTTTCGGTCGAAGGCCTCGCCGGTACGCCCGTCGTAGAGGACCACTTGTCCCGACTTGTCGAGGCCCGCCATCTCGAGCATGTGCTCGATGTCGGCTTCCTTGGCGCCGTTGAACACCGGCGTCGCCATGGGCACGCCGCGGCGCAGGTTCTGCCCGATCTCGGCCAAATCCTCGTCCTTGATGCCCTTGATCTCGCCGTCGCCGTAGATCGACTGCATGGTCCTACGCAGCGGCTTCGCGTCCTTGTTCTTCATGTAGGCGTCGACCGCCTGCGCGACCTGCTTCCCGAGCCCGGCCGCCGCCCAGCCGAGATGGGTCTCGAGGATCTGGCCGACATTCATGCGGCTCGGCACGCCGAGCGGGTTCAGCACGATGTCGACTTGGGTTCCGTCCTCGAGGAACGGCATGTCCTCGAGCGGCACGATCTTCGAGACCACGCCCTTGTTGCCGTGGCGGCCGGCCATCTTGTCGCCGGGCTGGATCTTGCGCTTCACCGCCACAAAGACCTTGACCATCTTCATAACGCCGGGCGGAAGCTCGTCGCCGCGCTGCAGCTTCTCGACCTTGTCGAGGAAGCGCTGCTCGAGGCGCTTCTTCGACTCGTCGTACTGCTTCTGCATGGCCTCGATCTCGGTCATCAGCCGGTCGTCGATCACCGCGAACTGCCACCACTGCGAACGCGGGTACTCGTTGAGAAGGTCGCGCGTGACCGCGGTGTCCTTCTTGAAGCCCTTCGGTCCCGCGACCGCCTTCTGGCCGACGAGGATGTCGGAAAGGCGCGCATAGGTGTTGCGGTCGAGAATGGCCTGCTCGTCGTCGCGGTCCTTTGCGAGACGCTCGATCTCCTCACGCTCGATCGCCTGGGCGCGCTCGTCCTTGTCGACGCCGTGGCGGTTGAACACGCGCACTTCCACGATCGTGCCGGTGACGCCGGGGGGCACGCGCAGCGAGGTGTCGCGAACGTCCGACGCCTTCTCGCCGAAGATCGCCCGAAGCAGCTTCTCCTCCGGGGTCATCGGGCTCTCGCCCTTCGGGGTGATCTTGCCGACCAGGATGTCGCCGGCATGAACCTCGGCGCCGATATAGACGATCCCCGCTTCATCGAGGTTCTTCAGCGCCTCTTCCGACACGTTCGGGATGTCGCGCGTGATCTCCTCCGGCCCGAGCTTGGTATCGCGGGCCATCACCTCGAATTCCTCGATGTGGATCGAGGTGAAGACGTCGTCCTTGACGATCCGCTCGGAGAGCAGGATCGAGTCCTCGAAGTTGTACCCGTTCCAAGGCATGAAGGCGACGAGGACGTTACGGCCGAGCGCCAGCTCGCCGAGGTCGGTCGAGGGACCATCGGCGATGATGTCGCCCTTCATGACGGTCTCGCCGACCCTGACCAGCGGCTTCTGCGTGATGCAGGTGTTCTGGTTCGAACGCTGGAACTTCTGCAGGCGGTAGATATCGACGCCGGGCTTCGTCGGATCGGTCTCGTCGGTCGCGCGCACGACGATACGGGTCGCGTCGACCTGGTCGACGACGCCGGTGCGGCGCGCGCCGATCGCGGCGCCGGAATCGCGCGCCACCACGGCCTCCATCCCGGTGCCGACGAAGGGCGCATCCGACTGCACGAGCGGCACCGCCTGGCGCTGCATGTTCGAGCCCATGAGGGCACGGTTCGCGTCATCGTTCTCGAGGAACGGGATCAGCGCGGCCGCGACCGAGACGAGCTGCTTCGGCGACACATCCATGAGGTCGACGCGGTCCGGCGCGACGACGATCACGTCGCCGGCGCGGCGGCAGACGACGAGGTCTTCGGTCAGGCGGCCCTTCTCGTCCATCGCGGCGTTCGCCTGGGCAACGTTGTACTTCGCCTCCTCCATCGCCGAGAGGTAGATCACCTCCTCGGTGACCTTGCCGTCCCGGATGCGGCGGAACGGCGTCTCGATGAAGCCGTATTTGTTCACGCGGGCGAAGGTCGCGAGCGAGTTGATGAGGCCGATGTTCGGCCCTTCCGGCGTCTCGATCGGGCAGATGCGGCCGTAATGGGTCGGGTGCACGTCGCGCACCTCGAAGCCGGCGCGCTCGCGGGTCAAACCGCCCGGCCCGAGCGCCGACAGGCGGCGCTTGTGCGTCACCTCGGAGAGCGGGTTGGTCTGGTCCATGAACTGCGACAGCTGCGAGGATCCGAAGAACTCGCGTACCGCGGCGGCCGCCGGCTTCGCGTTGATGAGGTCCTGAGGCATGACGGTGTCGATGTCGACCGAGGACATGCGCTCCTTGATCGCGCGCTCCATGCGCAGGAGACCCAGGCGGTACTGGTTCTCCATGAGCTCGCCGACCGAGCGGACGCGGCGGTTGCCGAGATGGTCGATGTCGTCGACCTCGCCCTTGCCGTCGCGCAGGTCGACGAGCGCACGCACCACCGCGATCATGTCCTCGCGGCGGAGCGTCCGCACGGTGTCCTCGGCGTCGAGGTCGAGGCGCATGTTCATCTTGACGCGCCCGACTGCCGAAAGGTCGTAGCGCTCGGGATCGAAGAACAGCGAGTGGAACATCGCCTCCGCCGTCTCGAGCGTCGGCGGCTCGCCGGGGCGCATCACGCGGTAGATGTCGAACAGCGCCTCCTCGCGCGACGACGCCTTGTCGATGGCGAGCGTGTTGCGGATGTAGGGCCCGACATTGACGTGATCGATATCGAGCACCGGCAGCTCGTCGACGCCGGACTCGACGAGCGTCGCCAGCAGCTTGTCCGAGATCTCGTCGCCGGCCTCGGCGTAGATCTCCCCGCTCCGGTCGTTGACCAGGTCCTCGGCGACGTACTGGCCGGTGAGGTCCTCGTCGGTGGCGCGTAGCGCCTTGAGCCCGTTCTCCACGAGCTGGCGCGCCGAGCGCGCGGTAAGCTTCTTGCCGGCCTCGACCACGACCTCGCCGGTGTCGGCGTCGATGAGGTCGATCGGGGCCTTGAAGCCCTTCATGCGCTCGGCTTCGAAGGGAACCCGCCAGCCCTGCGCGTCGCGCGCGTAGGTGATGCGGTTGTAGAAGGTGTCGAGGATCTCCTCGCCGTCGAGCCCGAGCGCATAGAGCAGCGAGGTGACCGGGATCTTCCGCTTGCGGTCGATGCGGGCGTAGACGATGTCCTTGGCGTCGAACTCGATGTCGAGCCAGGAGCCGCGATACGGAATGATGCGCGCCGCGAAGAGCAGCTTGCCCGAAGAGTGGGTCTTGCCCTTGTCGTGGTCGAAGAAAACGCCCGGCGAGCGGTGCATCTGCGAGACGATGACGCGCTCGGTGCCGTTCACGATGAAGGTGCCGTTGTCGGTCATGAGCGGCATGTCGCCCATGTAGACGTCCTGCTCCTTGATGTCCTTGACGGACCGCGCTCCGGTGTCCGGGTCGACGTCGAACACGATGAGGCGTAGCGTGACCTTGAGCGGCGCGGCGAAGGTCATGCCGCGCTGCCGGCACTCGTCGACGTCGTATTTCGGCGGCTCGAAGGTGTATTTCACGAACTCGAGCAGGGCCGTGTTCGAGAAGTCCGAGATCGGGAAGACCGACTTGAAGACGGCCTGCAGGCCCTCCTCGCCCCGTCCGCCCTTCGGCTCCTCGACCATCAGGAACTGATCGTAGGACGCCTTCTGAACCTCGATGAGGTTCGGCATCTCCGCGACTTCCTTGATCTTCCCGAAGAACTTGCGAATGCGCTTCCGGCCCACCAGCGTATTGGTCGTCATTCCGAGACCTCGCTCCTCATCCCGCCGCCGACCGGCCTTTGCCCTTGCGGGCGCCTTTGAGGTCGGCGCCCAGTCGGCTTGTTGACGGATCAAATCAAGACCCGCCGATAAATCCCTGTCCGGGCAGGCCCTTTGCCGGAACCTGCCGTGCCGTCCGCGACGCCTGCCGCTGAACGGGATGACGGCCCCGAAGGGAAAGGTCCCTGGGACCGTCGGTTCTCTCTTCCTTGTCATGGCCGGGGCTTGGCCCGGCCATCCAGGGCGCTCGATCGGCGCGCGATCCCCGGGGCTCGCTGCGCTCGCCCGGGGATGGAATTGAAGTAGCGCGCTACTTCAATTCCACCTTGGCGCCGACCTTCTCGAGCTGGCCCTTGAGCTTCTCGGCCTCGTCCTTGCCGACGCCTTCCTTGACCGGCTTCGGCGCGCCCTCGACGAGGTCCTTGGCCTCCTTGAGGCCGAGCCCGGTGATGGCGCGGACCTCCTTGATGACCTCGATCTTCTTGTCGCCGATGGCGGCGAGCACGACCGTGAACTCGGTCTGCTCCTCGACCGCCGGCGCGGCGGCGGCGCCCCCGGCGGGGCCGGCCGCGACCGCGACGGCGGCGGCGGCGGAGACGCCCCACTTCTCCTCGAGGAGCTTTGCGAGCTCGGCGGCCTCGAGGACGGTCAGCGACGACAGGTCGTCGACGATTTTGGCTAGATCGGCCATGGCGTTGGTTCCTTCAGATTCGGTTCGAACAGGTTGGTCTAAGGGGTTGCGGCCTCACGCCGCTTCGCCTGTGGTTTCGCCGCTCTTGGCATAGGCTCCGAACACCCGGGCGAGCTTCGCCGCCGGCGCGTTGGCGAGCTGGGCGAGCTTGGTCGCGGGGGCGTTGATCAGCCCCACGAGCCTTGCCCGCAGCTCGTCGAGCGACGGCAGGGTGGCGAGCGCCTTGACGCCGTCGGTGTTCAGGGCGGTCGCGCCCATCGCCCCGCCGAGGATCACGAGCTTGTCGTTGACCTTGGCGAAGTCGACCGCGACCTTGGCCGCCGCGACCGGATCGCTCGAATAGGCGATCAGGGTCGGGCCCCGCATGAGGCCCGAGATCGACGCGACGTCCGTGCCTTCGAGAGCGATCTTGGCGAGGCGGTTCTTGGCGACCTTCACGGTGGCGCCGGCCTGCTTCATCTGCGCGCGCAGCTTCTGCATGTCGGCGACCGCGAGGCCCTTGTAGTGGGCCACCACCACCACGCTCGTGTTCGAGAACACGTCGTTGAGGGTGGCGACGAGCTCGCGCTTTGCTGCTCTGTCCACTGGGCTCTCTCCGGTTGGCGGGGCCTCGAAGAAGCGGCTCCGCCGGCTGCACCTGTCGCCCAATCCGCTCGGAACCGGCTGGCCGGCCGAGCGCGTTGGGACGACGCTCTGCAAGCCCTGTCCCCCGATTCTTGGGCGAAAACGCCGCCGAATCGGGAAAGATGGTTCGAACCGACTTGAAACTCCCCGGATTTGAGGCTCCGGAGGCATAAAACTCGGTCTTCTCCGTCTATGCAGGTCCTTTCGGCTTAAGCCCCGGGGCGAGCCCCTGAGGCGCCTGCAGTCTCGGACAGGACACGGCCGGAACGGCCAAAGGACGCCCCTTCCAGGGCGCCCGATGGGCCGCCGGCCTGTCGCCGCATGGGTTTCCCCATGCGGAATTGATGGGTCGAAGCCCGGCTGTTCGCCGACCTCCGGGGGGCTTGAGGGAAACTGGGAACGCGCCAAATAACCCTCCCGCGCCGATTTGCCAAGGGCCGGGGCGGGGGAAATTCGGTCGCAGGCGGAAGCCGCGCCCGCCCGGGACGCCGGCCGGGACGCTGGCCGGGCCTTGGCCGGAGCGGCCCCCGGGCCGTTTCCCGGAGCGCAAGCCGGGCCGCTCGCCGCCGCGGCATCCGTCGCGGGCCGACGATGACGCGCCAAGACCCGGATGATGACGCGCTAAAATGCCGATGACGGTGCCGGCCATGATGCGCCAAAACGCCGACGATGTTGCGCAACATTCCCGAGGATGGTGGGCAACATGGGCGGTGTTGGATCGGCTTGCCCGGCAGAGCGGCTAACCCGGAACCTGGGCGCGTTGCTCCGCACTCTGATCGGTGATCTCAGCGCTACGCTTCTGCCCCGGCTGTTCGGATTGGATGGTCTTGGCCAAAAGAATCAGCCGGTCGGCGCCGGCCGATATGGCGGGACGATGCGCCACGCTCACGCGGGTCATGCTGAGGCGCGAGAGGCTCTCGTTGATGTGTCGCTCGTTGTCCAAGTCGAGATGGGCCGTGCCCTCGTCGAGGAAGAGGATGCGGGGTTCCCGGTAAAGCGCGCGCGCCAGGATCACACGCTGCTTCTGGCCGCCCGAGAGGGAGCTGCCCATGTCGCCGACGAGGCTGTTGTAGGTCATAGGCATCGCCATGATCTCGTCGTGGATGCCGGCGAGGCGGGCGCAGCGCATCATCCGTTCCTGGTCGAACTCGGGATCGAAGAAGCAGATGTTGTCGGCGACCGAGCCGGACAGGAGCTGATCCTCCTGCATCACGGCCGCGACCTGCTCGCGATAGGCGCGCGCGCCGATGGTCGAGAGCGGCACGCCGTCGATCAGCACTTCGCCGGTGGTTGGCTCGAGGAGGCCAAGCATGAGCTTCATAAGCGTCGTCTTACCCCCGCCGGAAGGGCCCATGATGGTCACGAACTCCCCCGGCTCGATCGCCAGGTTCACATCCTCGAGGACGAAGGGATCGGTGTCGGAATAGCGGAAAGAGACCTGCCTCAGCTCGATCCTGCCCTTGAGCGGGCGCGTATAGGCCAGCGCCTGGTCGTGCCCCGGCTCGAGCGGCGTCAGCGCGATGTCCGACAGCCGCTCCAGATGAAGGCCGAGCATTCGCAGCTCGAACGCCTTCTCGACAAGCTGCACCGCCTTGTCGGTGAAGTGCTGCTTGTAGCTCATGAAGGCGAAGATCATGCCGACAGTGAGGTGATTCCCGAGCGCCAGGCGCGCCGCGAGATAGACCACGAGGACGGTCTCGAGCCCGAAGATCAGCTCGTTCAAGGTGCTGAAGGCGATCTTCGTGCGGCCGAGGCGGACGTTCGCGTTCGCGACCTCGGCATAACGGTTCAGCCACTGGCCTTCGCGCTCGCTTTCGCGGTTGAAGAGCTTGAGGCTCTGCACGGCCCGCACGGTCTCGATGAAGACCGAGCTCTCTTCCGCGCTCGCCTGGATGGTGGCTTCCGTGCGCAGCCAGAGGATCCGGTAGAGGGCGAGCCGCAGCAGCCCATAAAGCAGAAGCGCCCCGAGCACGATCAGCGCCAGCTGCGCGCTATAGAGGAACAGCATGGCGAAGGTGAGGATCGCCATCGCGCCGTCGAGCACTGCCGCGATCATGCCTTCGGCGAGGAGGTTCCGGATGGGCTGGAGCGAGGTGAAGCGGGAGAGGATGTCGCCGATGTGCCGCTTCTCGAAGTAGGACATCGGCAGCCGGATGAGATGGCGAAAGAGACGCGCGCCGAGTTGAAACTGCACCACGTTCTGGACGATCAGCAGGATGAGCGAGCGAAGCGCGGAGGTCGCGGCCCGTATGATCGCCAGCAGCCCGAAGCCGACCGCGAGCACAATGAGAAGGTCGACGTCCCCTCGCGCGATGACCTCGTCCACCGTGATCTGCATGTAGAAGGGCGCGGCGAGCACGAACAGCTGCAGGGCCACAGACAAAACGAAGATCTGGAGGAGGGCATGGCCGCTGCCGCCCAGCTGGCTCCAGAAGACCGAGAACGGCAGGCGCGCGCGCTCGTCGTGGCGCACGAACGCTTCGGTCGGAGAAAGCTCGAGGGCAACCCCGGTCAGATGTTTCGAGGCTTCGCCGAGCGACAGGTATTTCTCGCCGGAGGCCGGGTCGTGGATGGCGACGCCTTTCCGCCCGACCGATTTCAGCACCACGAAGTGGCTCATGTCCCAATGCAGGATGGCCGGCAGCCGCAGCTGCCGCAGATTCTCGATGTCGAGCCGCAGCGGCCGCCCGAGCAGGTGCAGCTGGCTCGCGACCTGGATGAGGGCCCGCAAGGTCACGCCGTTGAGCGACACGGGGTAGCGGCGGCGAAGCGTGTTCAGATCGACCCGGTGGCCGTGGAACGAGGCCACCATCGCAAGGCAGGCGAGCCCGCACTCCGCCGCCTCCGTCTGGCGGACGAGGGGAAGGCTCCCGCGGCCGCTAAAGCTGAGCAGGGTCACCGATCACATCCGCACGCTGCGAAGGGGGTTCGTGAGCCAGCTGATGAGAGATCGCCTCTCGAGAATGACGTCGGCTTTGAGGAGCATGTCGGGCTGGAGCGGAACGCGCTTGCCGTAGGCGTCGATGTCGGGGCGCTCGATTGCCGCCGTGACCCGGTACGCCGGCTCGTTGAGCTTGATCGGACCCGCGGCGTCGGAGCTCGTGAGGATGGTCTGCGAGACCCTGACCACGCGGCCGCGGTACGTGCCGAAGTGCTGATATGGGAATGCGTCGTAGAGGATGCGCACGGGCTGTCCCGTCTCGACGAATCCCACGGCTCGCGCCGGAAGGAAGAGTTCTGCCTGCAGCACGGAGTCCTCGGGAATGATCTCGAGCTGGAGGCGTTGCGGATCGGCGTTCTGGCCGGCGGTGGCCTGCAGGGTCGAGACCCGGCCTGCGGCCGGCGCGCGGATCACGTAGGCGCCGCGGCCCTTGATCTCGGCCATGCGCTGCTCGGCCGCTGACAGCTCGTTGCGAAGCGCCTGGACCTTCTGCGCCATCAGTGTCGGGAGCTGCTTGAGCGAAAACCGTGTCTCGGTGAGCTGGTTCTGCTTCGCGGCGAGCTGTTGATACAGAGCGCTCAGCACCTGCTTCTGCTCCAACGCCGCGACCTGGCGGCGACGGAACTCGACAGCCGTCATGAAGCCTTTTGATTTCAGTTGCTCGCCGGTCGCCGCGTCGTTTTGCGCGACCTCGAGGCGCTCGCCCTGAAGCTTGATCTGGGCTTGGAGCTGCGCGATCTCCGTCTCCAACCCGCGCGCCGCGGCGGTCAGGCGCTCGCGTTCCGACCCGGCCCGCTGCTCCTCCGCCTTGATGTTCTTCGCAAGCAACTCCTTCTGCAGTCCGAGCGTCTTGAGCTGAGTGGCGTTCACGTCCATGCCGTCGGCGGCGATCTGATCGGTTTCGATAGTCAGGAGCGGCTGGCCTTCCTTAACGGCCTCTCCTTCCGCGACATGAACCTCTTTGACAGTACCTCGCCGCGGCACGAATACTTTCGCGGTGCCCTTCGTTGGGGTGAGATAGCCGACCGCCGTCTCCTTGCGCGCGTATTGCGCAACAAAAAGAAAGCCGATCAGCAGGCAAACGACGGCCACGAGAAACCACGCCGTGACCTTCAGCGACAGAGGTTCGAGCGACGCGACGTCTCCCCACTGGCTGTGGCGTTTTCGAAAATCCAGTGCCTCTTGGCGAAACAGCTGGCGCTCGGCGATGGACATGTGAGTCGCAACTGCATCAGCGCTGCGCCAGCGCAAGCCGGCGCAGCGCCAATCGCTGTTGGCCCGAGAACTTAGGCGAGGCGCTGCGCGACGCCCGCAGCTGCTCCACCGAGAATGGCCAGCGCCACACCGGCTCCGACCTGAATTTGGTTGCCGTTCAGGGCGGTGATGTCGATGCGATTGTTGTTGACCGAGTCGCGGACGACGTTGACGTCGATGTCCCCGATCTCGCTGATCAGACCGACGTTGACGAGACCAGCCTGCCCCAATGCCTGCTGACCTCCGGCGACGGCGTCGAGCTCCGCGCCGTTCAGTTCGTACATCATGATCGTACCTCTTTGGTTTGAACGATCCTAGCCGGCCTGCAAGTCGGAGGATCGAGGTCTGAAACCCCCTCACGTGATGGGAGTTTCAGCGGTACAATCGATTTCTGTTGCCAAGGTGGAATTTAGTGGGCGCCCGGGCCCGCCGAAGCAGAGCCCGGGGCCCTCAGGCGATGAAGAGGTACGACACCGCCTGGGCCGGACGGGGCGAGCCCCGTTGCAGGCCGGCCAGCGATGATTTTGCTCGATCTGCTGTTGAGAAGCTGTGCGCGCCCGCACAGCGGAAATCCGCGCGCTCAGGCAGCGGCTCCGATCCGTTGAGGAGAGCCCGCTTTAGGTTTGACCTTGGCGAACTTTCGATGCGCAGATTGCGATGACGCTGCGATGACAAAGATGACCGCGAACGGGTCTGCCCACGCGGGCGAGGGAGCGCTCCTTCGGCGGCTGCGCTTTGCCGTCGGCATCGCACCCAGCGGAGCCACCCCCACCCCGCTCGCGGCCTTGGCCGCGAGTCGGCCCTCCCCGCCGCGCGTTCGCGCGTGGGTGGGAGGGAGTGCGCGTGGCGCCGGAACCCCTCCCGCGATCGGGCCCGCGGCCCGCGGGAGCGTGCCATCGGCGGCTGCGCCTTTTCATCGGCATCGCGCCAGGCGGAGCCACCCCCCTCCCCGCTCGGGCTTCGCCCGAGTCGGCCCTCCCCACCGCTCGCTGCGCGAGCGGGCGGGAGGGGGCCTACCCGACGATCTCGTTCCCCGAGAAGAACTGCCGGATCTCGATCTCGGCGTTCTCCGCGCTGTCGGAGCCGTGCACCGTGTTCTCGCCGACCGATTGCGCGAATTGCTTGCGGATGGTGCCCTCGGCGGCTTGGGCGGGGTTCGTGGCGCCCATGATCTCGCGGTATTTGGCGACCGCGTTCTCGCCCTCGAGCACCTGCACCACCACCGGGCCCGAGGTCATGAATTCGACGAGCTCGCCGAAGAACGGGCGCTCTTTGTGCACGGCGTAGAAGGTCTCGGCCTCCTCGCGGCGCATGCGCAGGCGCTTCTGCGCCACGATGCGCAGGCCCGCCTTCTCTATCGCGGCGTTCACCGCGCCGGTGAGGTTGCGCCGCGTGGCGTCGGGCTTGAGGATCGAGAAGGTGCGCTCGAGGGCCATGTGGGCTCCGGATTGTCGGGGAAAGCGCCGCGCTTATAGCGGCGGGCCGGCAGGCTCTCAAGCGCGCCCCCGGACCCCTCACCCGCTCGCCCCCTCACCCGCTCGCCTTCGGCGAGCCGGCCTCTGCCGCAAGGTTCTCGATCATAGATATCGCGGGCGGGGACCGGCAAATAGAGGGGCGCTCTGATCGCGCTTCCCTCAGTCATCTCCCGAAGTTATGAGTTCGGCATGGTCACTCAACAGCGTGCGAGCAGAGGGTTGGGCTGATTTCGTGGTTCAACCAGAAGAACACTAGGGAGGAAATTATGAAAAACTCAAAAGCGCTCTGGATGCTGACCGTTGCCCTTGGGATTAGCAGCAGTGCTTTCGCCGAATCCGATCAGACGGTCAGATTCGCCGACGTCATTGAGCTGTCCGGTGCCGGCGCCACCGTCGGGACCAACTGGCGCAACGCCGTCGAGCTCGCCGTCAACGAGATCAACGCCAAGGGCGGTATCCTCGGCCGCAAGATCGAGCTCGCGCACTACGACACCCAGACCAACCCGGGCGTGTCGCGGGCGCAAGTGCAGAAGGCCCTCGACACCAAGCCCTACGTCATCGTCGGCCCGATCTTCTCGGGCTCGGTGAAGGTCAACATGATGCTGGCGCAGCAGGCCGAGGTGCCACAATTCACCGGCGCCGAGGCGACCGACATCACCCAGGCCGGCAACCCCTATATCTTCCGCACCTCGCTGTCGCAGGCGGCGAGCATGCCGAAGCTCGCCGCCTACATGAAGGACGAGCTCAAGGCGACGAAGGTTGCCGTGCTCTACGTCAACAACGACTTCGGCAAGGGCGGTCGCGACGCCATCCTGAAGGAGTTCAAGGCCCGCGGCATCGAGGTCGCGGCCGACATCTCGACGGAATCCGGCCAGGCTGACTTCGCCGCCGACGTGGTCAAGGTGAAGCGCGCCAACCCCGACGCGGTCTTCGTCTACACCAACGAGGAGGAGAGCGCCCGCTTCCTGCGCGAGGCCCGCAAGCAGGGCCTGACCATTCCGCTGATCGGCGAGACGACGCTGCTCAACCAGAAGGTCATCGACCTCGCCGGCGAGGCGGCCAACGGGGTTCGCGGCCATGTCGGCCTGTCGGCGGACGCGCCGATCGACGGCATCAGGACGTTTCGGGCCGCCTTCGAAAGGCGGTTCAACTACACGCCGGATCACAACGCCATCAAGGCGTATCACGCCGTCTACGTGGTCAAGCACGTCACCGAGAAGATGGGCAAGTTCGACTCAAAGGAACTGGCCAAGCGCCTCAAGGGCATGACCATCAAGCCGTCGGATGAGCCGGGCGTGCTCATGGAAACCACCTGGGACGATAAGGGCGACGTCGACCGGGAGAGCTTCCTCGCCGAGGTGGTCAACGGCAAGCAGCAGATCGTGCGCACCCTGCCCAGGGTGAACAAGTAGACTTCGCGCAAGCCGGCCCGTGTGCGGCCCGTCCGGCCGGTTGTGACATGGCCGACCTGCTGCAACTCCTCCTCGCCGGCCTGGCCACGGGGGCGATCTACGCCCTCGTCGCAGTCGGCTTCACCCTGCTGTGGCAGACGTCGCAGACGATCAACTTCGCGCAGGGCGAGTTCGTCATGGTCCCGGCCTTCTTCATGCTGGCTGCCATGCAGGCGGGGCTGCCGTTCCCGGTCGCGATCCTCGTCGGCCTGCTCGCGTCTCTCCTGATCCTCGGCATCCTGTTCAAGAAGCTTCTCGTCGACCCGATGCTGCGCCACGGCGTGCTGCCGCTGGTCATCGCCACCATCGCGCTCGGCGTCTTCCTGAAGGAGAGCGTCAAGGAGGTGTTCGGGGCCGAGGCGCAGCCGTTCCCCTCGCTCGTCCCCGCGACCGATCTCAATGTCTTTGGCGCCGTCATCGCCCTGCAGGACCTGGTCGTGCTGGTCGTTGCCGTCGTTGCGGTCGCGGCCCTGCAGCTCTTCCTCGCCCGCACCCGCACCGGCCGCCAGATGCAGGCCACGGCGCAGAATTCGACGGTAGCCCGCATCCTTGGCATCCCGGTCGAGCGGATGGTGCTATACACCTTCCTGACCAATGCCGGTTTCGTGGCGCTCGCGTCCCTGCTGATCACGCCGGTCTACCTGGCCAAATTCTCCTCCGGCGAGACCCTCGGACTCGTCGCTTTCATCGCCGCCATCGTCGGCGGCTTTAATCAGGTGCGGGGCGCCATTGCCGGAGGCTTCCTCGTCGGCATCGTGGACAACGTCGTCGCGGCCTACGTCACGGCGCAGTACCGCAACGCCCTGCCGCTGGTGCTTCTCATCGCCGTCATCCTGTTCCGGCCGCAGGGCCTGCTCGGGCGGGCCGAGGAGCGCACGGTATGAAGCGCGTCTCGCCCTTGGCGCTCGCGGCCTTGGCGGTCGGAATCGCCGTGCTGCTCGCGCTGCCTCATGCGCTCAAACCCTACGGCATCTACCTGATCAGCGCCTGGGCGGTGTTTTCGATTGCCGCCATTGGCCTCAACCTGACCCTCGGCTATGCCGGCCAGGTTTCGCTGGCGCAGGCCGCCTTCGTCGGCATCGGTGCCTATACGGCGGCGCTCCTGACCACATCCGACTGGCCCTTCTTCGTCGCCTTCACTGGTCTACCTGATCTTCCGCAACGAGGAATGGCTGACCAACGGCATCTCGGGGATCGTCAACGTGCCCCGGCCGAGCCTGTTCGGCATCTCCACGAATCCGGCTATCGCCTTCTACTACTTCTGTCTCGGCATGCTGGCGCTCGTCACGGCCGCGGTGTGGTGGCTGGTGCGCTCGCCTTGGGGTAGGGCCTTCGTCGCCTTGCGCGAAAATCCCACCCGCGCCGCCTCGCTCGGCGTCGACACCCGTCGCTACACGCTGCTCGCCTTTGCCATCGGCTCGGGCCTTGGCGGTCTGTCCGGCTGTCTCTACGCGCCGCTGGTTCAGTATATAGACCCGACGCCCTTCACCCTATCCCTGTCGCTCAACCTCCTGCTGATGGTGGTGACCGGGGGCGGCGGCTATTTCTGGGGGCCGTTCCTCGGCGCCATGGTGGCGCTGCTGCTGCCGGAGTGGCTGCGCTTCGCGGAAGGCCTCTACCTCATCATCTATGCGCTTATCGTCATGGTGCTGCTGGCCTTCTCGCCGGCCGGCCTCCTCGGCCTCGTCGACCGCTTCCTCGCCGACCGCCGCACCCGCGCTGCCTCCGTCGCCCGCGCCGCGGCGACGCCGTCGATCGGGGAGCGCGCGTCGTGAAGACGGTGCTGGCTGCCGAAGGCTTGACCAAGCGCTTCGGCGGCATCGCCGCTGTGGAGGGCGTCTCATTTGAGGTGCGCGAGGGTGAGATCCTCGGCATCATCGGTCCGAACGGGTCCGGCAAGTCGACCCTGTTCAACTGCATTCTCGGTCAGCTGTTGCCGGATGCCGGCGCCGTCACCCTCGACGGCCGCGATGTCACCGGCCTGCGCCCGTCCGATCTCAACCGCCTCGGCGTCAGCCGCACCTTCCAGCTGCTGCAGGTGTTCCCGCAGCTTTCGGTGCGCGACAACCTCATCCTCGCCGGGCAGGAGCATGTCGGCTCGATGATGTCGCGCCTGTTAGGCCCGCGCGATGCCGGCCTGACGGACGCCGCCGAGCGCATGATCGGCTTCTTCAAGCTCGCCCATCTCGCCGACGAGAAGGCGGGTGGCCTGTCCTACGGCCAGCAAAAGCTCCTCGACGCCGCCATGGCCTTCATGTCGGGCTCGCGCCTCGTCCTGCTCGACGAGCCGGCTGGCGGTGTCAATCTAACCATGCTGGCGAATCTCAAGGAGCGCCTGCACGCCATCAACGCCGAGCAGGGCGCCACCTTCGTGGTGATCGAGCACAACATGGACTTCGTTATGAGCCTGTGCACGCGCGTGCTGGTGCTGGCGGAAGGGAGGGTGCTGGCGCAGGGCACGCCCGCCGAGGTGCGGGGCGACCCCCAGGTGATCGACGCCTACCTTGGACACTGACCGGACCAGTGACCCGATCCTCGAGCTCGACGGCGTTGTCGCCGGCTACGGCCGCATGACCATCCTCAACGGCACGACCTTTCGTGTGCCGCGCGGCGCCATCACCACCGTCATCGGGCCGAACGGCGCCGGCAAGTCGACCGTGTTCAAGACCGTCTTCGGCCTGCTGGCGGCCCGGTCCGGCATCATCCGCTTCGAGGGCCGCGACATCACCAACTGGTCGCCGCGCCGGGTACTGGAGGCCGGGATCTGCTACGTGCCGCAGGGGCGCAACATCTTTCCCGAGCTGTCCGTCCGCCACAACATCGAGCTCGGCGGCGTCGCTGCCGGCAGCGGCATCACCGACCTGCCGGCCCGCATCAAGGCGGCCCTCGACCGCTTTCCGGTGCTGCGCCGCAAGGCCGACCGCCAGGCCTCGACCCTGTCCGGCGGTGAGCAGAAGCAGCTCGAGATCGTGCGCGGCCTGCTCCTCGACCCGAAGCTCGTCCTCATCGACGAGCCGTCGATCGGCCTGTCGCCGCTGATGGTGCAGGAAACGTTCTCGATCCTCACCGAACTGCGCGACCGTGGCGTCTCGGTTCTCATGGTCGAGCAGAATGCGCGCTCGGCCCTGGAGATGTCGGATTACGGCATCGTGCTGGAACTCGGCCAGACGCGCATGGTCGACACCGCCGCCGCCATTCTCGCCGACCGGCGCGTCGGCCAGCTCTTTCTCGGCGGCGCGTTGGAGGACGTTAAGGGGTCGCTTTCTTCCCAGGCTTGATGAGACTTGCGCGAGGAACGGGCTGCCGAAGGCGATAGAGATTGCACGTGCGTTCGCTCCCGAAGATCGGAACGAGGGGCAGCCAAACGCAACCTGTAACCCCAGCGTTCAGCCGTTTCTTTACGCTATCTGCCGCTGATCAGGTCTGCTCGGTTGGGGGGAACGGCTGGCTTCTGAAACTCAATCCGATGAACAACCTCTTCTCCCGTAGCTGGGTCTTTCGATGGGGCTCCACTCATAATGAGTGTGTCACCGTCGAGTTTGAATGGCCTAATCAGATCGCCAAGCCAGGCGGGGTTCCAAGCCATATCGACGTGATGCACCACGCTGTCTTTCTCGATCGTGTAGGCGGCCGAATAAGCGAGCATCGTGTCGAAGGGCCTGATCTTCTCGTCATCGGTTTTCCTGATCCGGCGGTTTCAACCAGCTTCGTGCATGGGACTTCGCGATATCCAACCCGATCGTCGTAATGGTCCCCATCCTGGCTCTCCCTCCCGCTCAACCCACGATGATTACCGCAGCTGGGATGGAGAGCCGTCCACGACATCATAAGCGGAATGGCCGCTTTCGAGAGCGAAGCCCGGGAATGTTGCCATTCGTTTGGCATGGAACCTACGGATCTACTCGGCCGTCCCGCTCGTTGAGATCCGGCCGGAATGTGCCAAAACCCGCCGCCCGCCGACGGGAGCCCCTGCTGGTCAGAGCTTGCGGGACAGAACGCCGGAATTGCTCACCTCGGACCAGTGCGCCAGCCGCATTCCACGCGAGCCCGGCTGCGCAACCGCGTCGCCAACAAGAACGAGAACCGGTCCCTTCACATCTGCGGCCGCAGTGAGCTCGTTCAACCCGCTCACGGGTCCTTCAATAACTCGCTCTTCCGACCGCGTCGCGTTGATGATCGCAACCGCTGGGGTGCTTGCCGGCAACCCGCGCTCGATCGCGGTCGCGCTGCCTCTGGATCAACTCATTATCGACTTCGGCGGCCGGTAGGCGGACCCCGGTCGTCGCCATCACTGCGCTAACCGGGCATTAACCACCTGCAGTGGGTCCGGTCTAGGCCATTCACTTCAATCGCTGCTCACAAGCTTTCGATAAGCAAGAGCGGGGAAGCTCCCCCCGGAACGCTGCCAAGGCTCTTCGGAACCTCGGGCCAGCTCACAGGGGGCAGATCCATGAGTTACGTTGCGCAGGGTGCGGAATTTGACGTCAACTCGACGCACCCGCGGTCCCAAACTCAATCAGACGCGGCACAACTTGCGGACGGGAACTTGGTCGTCGTTTGGCTAGAAGCGGACATCGGGTCTACGGCGAACCAGCTCCTCAAGGCGCAAATCTATGACTCCGATGGTTCGCCGATTGGCGGTGAGATCACGCTCGTTTCCGGCGCGGGCGTTAACCCGTCCGTGGCCGGCCTTGCCGACGGCGGGTTCGTTGTGACGTGGCAAAATTTCAGCGGCGTTAGAGCGCAGTTGTTCAACGCTGACGGGACGGCCGAAAGCGCCGCGTTTACTGCGAGCCCGATCTCGGTATCGGCTTCGGGCGCCGACGTCGCGGCGCTTGCCGACGGCGGCTTCGCCATTACATGGCACGACAACCGGACGTCGGCCGGGGATACGACCGGGTCCGCGGTTTACGTCCGCGCCTATGACGAGAATGGCATTGCGCTGACAGAGACGCGGGCCAATGTCTCGACTCCAGGCAATCAGGCGGATACCGCGATTACCGCGCTTCCCGACGGCGGCTACTTCGTCACGTGGACGGACCGAGGGACATCGTCCGGCTGGCTTATCAAGGGCCGGTTCTTTGGGTCCGATGGCACTGCCGCCGGCAGTGAGTTTGTGATCAACGGCTCGATCGGCAGCCTATCCTCGGTGGAGTCATCCGTGACCGTGCTGGCCAACGGCAACATTGCCGTCGCCTGGTACGAGTCGTCGTCAGATGGTAGCGGACACCACGTTAGGATCTTTGACGCTTCGGGCCAGCCGGTCGGAGCCGAGATTAGTGTGCCGTCGGGGTTGTCTGGGACGCAGACCGGACCGGAGATCGTCGCCCTCGCGGACGGCGGCTTTGCCATCGGCTGGACCGCGAACACAAATCCGCTCAGCGACGGCTCGGGCAAGGGCGTCTTTGTGCAGGTGTTCGATGCAGATGCCCTGCCGGCAGGCGAACCGGTGCAGGCGAACACCCAAACCTTCGGCGACCAGTACGACCCGAGCATCGTTGCTCTCCCCAGCGGCGGCTTCTTGGTCAGCTGGACCGACCTCAATGGAGCGGGCGGCGACGACGATCAGGTCAAGGCGCGCATATTCGTTCCCGTTGAAACGGTGGCAATCACTTCCGGCGGCGGGGGCGATCAAGCTACCGTCTCGGTGAACGAGCGCGAGATCATCGCGACTCAGATTGTCGCGGAGGCTGGTGGCTCAAGCGCGGGCATCCACTATGAGATCATCGGCGGCGAGGACGCCGCGCTGTTCAGAATCGATCCGGACTCCGGCCTGCTCGGCTTTGCAGCTGTGCCGGACTTCGAAGCGCCCGGCAGCGCCGACGGCGATAACTTCTACGAAGTCCAGGTCCGCGCCGACAATGGCGTTTACTGGGACACACAGCTCATCTCGGTCGCAGTCCAGAACGTCAACGAGAATCCGTTCATCATTTCGGACGGGGGCGGCACTAGCGCGGCGCTGCAGCTTCCGGAGAATGGCACCGCGGTCACGACGGTCGTCGCGAGCGATGTCGACGGCGATCCCATCCGGTATAGCATCATCGGCGGCAACGATTCCGCCCTTTTCGCCATCGATAGCGCAACCGGTGCCCTGACCTTCGTCACGTCGCCTGACTATGAGCCGCCTTCGGACTTCGCCTCCGACAACTTTTACACTGTCACGGTCTCCGCAACGGACGGGACGTATTCCACGTTCCAGTCGATCCAGATCCTGATTACGAATGTCAATGAGGGCGTGAAGATTACGTCGCTCGGAGGCGTCGAAGGCGCGGCGGTTAACGCGGCGGAGAACCAGGTTGTGGTCGCGACCGTCTCTGCGAGTGATCTCGACGGCGATTTGGTGATGTACGAAATCACGGGCGGGTCGGATGCGGCCCTTTTCGCAGTCGATCCGCTTACAGGAGCCCTGAGATTCATCACTGCCCCCGATTACGAGGCCGCCGGCGACGCCGATGACGACAACATTTACGAGGTCGTTGTTGCCGCGAGTGACGGCATGCTGTCCGACACGCAGGCGCTCTCGGTGACCGTGTCGAACGTCAATGAAGCCCCCGTGATCAGCGGCGACGATACCGCCTCGGTCGGCGTGAACGAGAACAGCACGGTCGTGACGACCGTCGCTTCGGGCGATCCGGAAGGATCGGCTCTCACTTACTCGATCGCCGGCGGTGCTGACGCTACGCGCTTTACGATTGACGCTGCCACGGGCGTCCTGGCGTTCGTCACCGCCCCAAACTATGAGGCGCCCTCAGACGCTGGCGCTAACAACCTGTACGATGTGGTTATCACCGTAAGCGACGGCGCACTGACGGACACGCAGGCGCTCGCGGTAACCGTAACGAACATCGTGGACGGGGTTACGGTCACCGGCACGGGCGGTGGGAACACGCTGACGGGCACCGTGGCGGAAGACACGCTCCGCGGCCTCGGCGGCAATGACATCCTCACTGGCGGCGCAGGCGCGGACCTGCTCGACGGCGGAACTGGCAACGACAACTTGGTGGGCGGGGCCGGGGCCGACATGCTCATCGGCGGAGCCGGCGCCGACCGCTTCGTCTTCACTTCGTTGGCCGATAGCACGGCCGGCACACGCGACGTGATCTCCGACTTCTCGCGCGCCGAAAAGGATCGCATTTCACTCTCGGACCTCGATGCGAACAGTATTGCAGGGGGCGATCAGAAGTTCGCCTTTATCGGAACCGCGGCATTCAGCGGCGTGGCGGGCCAGTTGCACTATCAGCACTCCGGCGGGAGCACCATCATCACGGGTGACGTGAATGGGGACGCCATCGCGGACTTTGTCATCCAGCTGTCGGGGCTCGTCAGCTTAAGCACCGGCGACTTCCTGCTCTAGCGCCTACTTTGGTGGGCACACTAATATTCAAGGGGGAGGCACCGTTAGCAGAGGACAAAGGGACCGCTGTTGGTCAGGCACTGCTGAGCGGCATGCCAAGATCAGGGTCCGCTTTGCGCGAAGCCGCGCAAAAGCAGACGTTCCGCTTACGGCGCCACTAGCGCCCGCTTTGCGCCTATCCAGCCGTAGAAGGTGGTGGCTCAGTTACTCCGAAGCGGACGCGACCAGAGGCGTACAAGAATCCTAGTTGTGCCACTTACGGACCTTCGTTTCTCTCGTCTTGAAGGCGGAGAGGAGCCCAAGGGTGGTCGCGCGTTTCTCTAGGGCGGTTTCGCTTCAACACGCTTCAATGGAACGAGAGCAGGTCCGCTCGCGCGGGAGGTGCTCATGAGGCGGCGGGACTTAATCGCTTCGCTCGCCTCGTCGCGTCGAGCAGGTGCGGCGCCTCACATACATTCGCGGACACCGCCCGCAGGATGAGCCGCATGGGGTGACGGATAAACCGTCAGCCGCCCCTCAGTCCCTCGATCGGAACCACGGCCATGCCCGGCGGTCGCCTCTTGCTGGCGCTCGTGACGCTTGTCTGCGGCCTTGCCTCGGCGGCTGCGGCGCCCCGACTGACCGCAACCCGTCCTGCTCCCGCGCTCGCCGCATGGAGCGTCTTCTGCGAGCAGAATGCATTGGAATGTGCGGTCAATCTTGCGGAGCCCGAGATCATCCGGCTCGATCCTGAGGCGCTGGAGCTGATCGACGCCGTGAACCGGCATGTCAACCGCTCGATCGCACCCCGGCTCGACATGGACCACTGGGGCACCATCGACCGCTGGGACTTGCCGATCGATGGGCAAGGGGACTGCGAGGACTACCAGCTCCTCAAGCGCAAGTTCCTGGTCGACGCCGGCCTGCCGCGCCGGGCCATGAGGATGACGGTGGTGATCGATGAAACGGGCCAAGGACACGCCGTCCTGACCATCCGAACCGATCAAGGCGATCTCATCCTCGACAACAAGGCGGAGGCGGTGTTGCGTCTCGACGAGGTAAGCTACCAATTCATCCAGCGCGAGAGCCCGAATGCGATCGGATGGCTGTTCCTTGAGCGAGAAGCTGTAGGTGCCGTGGTCGTCATGGCGCAATAACGGCTTCGGCGTTCGCGTGGCCCTTGACGCGTGACCTCGGAAGGTGGCGGGGCCGGTGCATCAGACTGCTCCAGCCCGCAGGAGTGAACTCCGCGTCGCCGCGGGGATCTCGGAGCCGAGCTTCGCCAGCGCATCGCGCAAAGCTCGACGGCAATGTGGCAGGAGACAATCACGTCGATGATCTCCGCCTTGTCGGCGCCGGCACCGGGGCTGGGAAGGCGCGCCCGAGCACGAACGCGATCACTATGTGTCCTTGGACACGGCGCTCGTGGCGCGCCGCTGGCTGACCTAGCGCGCCGGTGACCAGCGGCGCGCAGCTAGGGATCGCCTCGCGGCTTTTCGCCCCGACCTTCCATCCTGTCACCGGGCCAAGCTTCGCCGCGACCGCATCCTGCATGCGGTAAGTCTTCCCGGCGCTGTCGAGATCGAAGCCGGGCACCTCGGCGGGCTGTCTGGAGCGGCGCGCCTCGTACAGCCCTGCGACGCGGTCGAGCGTGATCGAAGGCGGCATCGGAGATCTCACACGGCGATGGCGGCCGGCGGCCGCTGGATGCAGTCCGGGCAAAGCTCGGCGTAGCTGCGGGCGAGGGCTACCAGCATCTCGTCGGCGCCCCAAGGACCCACCAGCTGCATGCCGATCGGCAGGCCAGAACGCGACGGGGCGCAGGGCACGGCGAGGCCGGGGCATCCCGAAATGTTGACGAAGGACGTGAAGACCGCATGGCCGCGCGGCCCGACCGTCCTGCCGTCGATCTCTTCGGGGTGGCTGCGCTCGGCCGCCCAGGGCAAGGCCGCGGCCGCCGGCGTCACGAGTGCGTCGTAGCGGTCGAAGGTCGCCGCAAGCGCGCGCTTTAGCTCGTCCGCGAGCGCCAGCGCCTCGACGTAATCGGCGGCGCTCAGGGCCGCACCACTCTCCGCCATGGCGCGCAGGGCCGACGTCAGCTCCGCGGCGCTCCTACCTTCGCGTCGCAACAGCCACGCGACGCCGGCCTGCGGCACGACGGCGAAGACGCGCGCCAGTTTGTCGAGCCCGAACGGCAGGGTTCCGCTTTCGACGCGGTGGCCCAAGGACTCGATCGCCCGCGCCGCCTTGGCGACGCTCTGCGCGATCTCGCAGTCGACCGGCGCATCCTCGAGATGGGCGATAAAGAGGATGCGCAGCCGCCCCTTCTCGCGCGCGAGCCCGTCGCGCCAGGCCGGCCAGCGCAGCGACGCAGCATCGCGCGGGTCGGGCCCGGCGAGCACCGACATCGCGAGGTCGATGTCGTCGATCGTCCGCGCCATCGGCCCGACCACCTCAAAGTCGTGCAGGATCGCGGGGAAGCCGTTGCCGCGTGCGACCCGTCCGACCGTGGGCTTCAGCCCGAACAGCCCGGCATGCGAGGCGGGGCGCCGGATCGAGCCGCCGCCGTCGGTCCCGAGCGCGAGCGGCGCCATGCCGCTCGCCACCGACGCCACGGCGCCGCCGCTCGAGCCGCCCGGCGTCAGCGCCGGGTCCCAGGGGTTGCGCGTCGGGCCGAAGAGCGGGTTGTCGGTGTAGCCCTGAAGCGTCAGCTCCGGGACGTTGGTCTTGCCCAGGATGACGGCGCCGGTGCGCCGCAGCCGCTCGACCGGGAGTTCGTCCGCGCCGGGGACGAAATCCGCGTAGAGCCGCGAGCCCCAGGTCGCCCGCAGCCCGGCGACGAGGAGGTTGTCCTTGATCGTGACCGGAACCCCGTCAAACGGGCTTGACGGGGCGCCCTTCCTCCACCGCTCCGTGCTGGCGCAGGCGGCCGTCCGGGCGCCGCCCCGGTCCAGGGTCACGATCGCATTGAGCGTCGGATTCAGCCGCTCGATGCGCGCGAGCGCCGCGTCGAGGGCTTCGAGCGGCGAGAGCGAGCCTTCGGCGTAGAGGCCGATCAGCTCCGTCGCGCCGAGGTCGGCCGGGTCCATCCTAGCGCGCGACCATGGTGCGCGGCAGCCAGGTCGCGAGCTGCGGCACGAACCAGAGGAGGATCGTGAAGGCGATCATGATGAATACATAGGGGACGACGCCGCGGATCACGTCGCCGATCGGACCGCCGTCCCGGCGGATGCTCTGCACGACGTAGAGGTTCATGCCGACCGGCGGCGTGATCATGGCAAGCTCGCTCATGAGCACGATGAACACGCCGAGCCAGATCGGGTCGATGCCGACCGCCATCGCGATCGGATAGACGATCGGGATCGTCGTCACCTGCATCGACAGTACCTCAAGGAAGCAGCCGAGGATGAGGTAGAACACGATGAGGATCATCACGAGCGTGGTCGGATCGATCGAGAGCGCGGCGATCATCCTGGTCATTGCTTGCGGGATGCCAAGTAGGCTCAGCGTCACGTTCAGGATGAAGGCGCCGCAGATGATGAGGATGATGGTCCCGGTAAGCACTGCGGTCTGGCGGAAGCAGTGCATCAGCATCGTCCAGTCAAGACGCCCGAAGGTTCCGGCGAGCACGAGCGCGATCACGACGCCGAGGGAGGCGGATTCGGTCGGCGTCGCGAGGCCGAGGTAGAGGCTCCCCATCACCACGCCGAAGATGATCAGCGGCGGGATGAGGTCGACGGATTTCTGGAGCTTGACCGCCAGCGGGATGAGCGGCTCAGGCGCCCGGGCCTCGCCGAAGAGCTTCGCCGAGAGCGCGATGTAGAGCATGAAGGACCCGGACAGGAGGATGCCGGGGATGATGCCTGCGATGAACAGCTGCCCGACGGAGTTGTTGGTGAGCGAGCCGTAGATCAGCATGGCGACGCTCGGCGGGATCAGGATGCCGAGCGTTCCGCCGGCCGCGATCGAGCCGAGCGAGCGAGCGCGATCGTAGTCCCGCTGCTCAAGGGCGGGCAGCGCGACGGTGCCGATCGTGGCGGCGGTCGCGACCGAGGAGCCGCAGGTCGCGGCGAACAGTGCGCAGCCGCCGATGTTGCTGTGCAGGAGCCCGCCGGGCAGCCGCGACAGCCAGACCGACAGGCCCACGTACATTTTGTCCGCGAGGCCGCTGCGCAGCAGGATCTCGCCGAGCAGGATGAACATCGGAATGGCGGTGAGCAGGTTCTCGTTCTGGACGCCCCAGATGACGCTGCCCATCGAATCGACGAAGCGCGGGCCGAGGCTCGCGAGCCCGCCGGCGATGCCGATGCCGGCGAGCACGGCGGCGACCGGCAGACCGATGACGAGGACGGCGACGCTGACCAGGAAGGCGATGAAGACGGTGGTGACGGACATCGCAGGTCAGCGCCGCTGGAGGTCGGCGAGCTCTTCCTGAACCTCCTCCTCGGCGCCTTTCGGGCCGTGGCGGCGGTCGAGCTCGCCGATCCGGCCGGCGGCCAGGAGCCGCGTCGCGGCGAGGAAATGTCCAAGAGCCGCCACGAGGAAGATCGCGAGCGCCGCGAGCCAAAGGCTTTGCGGCCATACGAGCGGCGTGGCCCAGGGCGTCGGCGCCGTCGAGCCGAAATCGATGGTCTCGCGCAGCACGATCACCCCGACGTAGACGAGGAGCCCCGCCAAGGCCGCCGTCATGGCGGCGGCGATCCAGTTCAGCGTGGCGCGCAGCGCGCGCGGGAGCTTCAGGTGGAACAGGTCGATGCGGATATGCGCCCGGTCGAGGAGGGCCAGCGTGAAGGCGAGCGACGAGGTCACGGCGAGCACGTAGCCGCCGAGCTCGTCGACGCCCTGCAGGGAGATGTTCAGGAACTTGCGGGCGAGGGTCTCGAAGGTGACCAGCACCGCGAAGCCGGTCATGACGAGCCCGAACGCGACGATCGTCGCGTTCGAGACCCGTTCAGCCAGGCGCGCCATCGGTATCGTGCCCCAGCCCCGGCGGTCACATCCCGACAATCGGGCCCAGGACCTTCTTCCACTCGGCCGAGCAGCCCGGGAAGGACTTGTCGCAGGTCTCGGCGAAGGCCGGAAACGAGACCGAGCCGATCGCCTCGCGCACGAGTTTAAGGTCGCCCTCCGAGACCGGCACCTCCGTCATACCGTACTTCTTGACGGTCGTGCAGGGCTCCTTGCCAACGTTGCAGCGCACCGCGTCATCGAACAGGTCCTTCGAGTAGGTCCAGATCTCATCATCGAGCTGTTTGAACGCCGCCTCAAGCTTGCTCTGCTGCTCGGGCGTGAACTTCTTCCAGGTGTTCAGGTTCATGCCGTAGGCGTTGAAAGCGATCTGGAACCCGATCGGCATGAAGTGGCTCGTGACCTCGGGCCAGCCGGCGGAGTTCGCCGAGCTTGGGCCGGTGATCGCGCACTCGGTCACCCCGAGACTCAGCGCCTGCTGGGTCTCGCCGAACGAGATCGTCACCGGCACGCCGCCGAGCTTCTCGATGAACTTCGCGAGCGACTGGTCGTAGACCCGGACCTTCTTGCCTTTGAGGTCGGCGAGCCCGCCAATCTGCGGCTTGCAGAACAGCACCTGCGGGCCGAACGGCCATAGGCCGAGGAGCTTGGCGTTGTAGCGCGTCTGCAGCCGCTCATCGAACTTGGCCTTATAGGCGCCCACAACCTTGCGCGCCGTCGCGTAGTCGGGGTTGAGGCCGACGAGGTCGAGGCCGAGGAAGAAGGGCTCGTCGCGCGACACCTGGGCGATGCGCAGGGTGACGATGTCGAACAGCCCGTTGCGGAGCACCCGCAGCCCCTCGATGTCCTTGATCCCCGTCGTGTCCATCGGCTTGTAGTCGACCTCGATCGGCAGCCCGGTGGTCTTGGCCAGGTTCTCGAAGAAGGGCTGCTCCTTGTTCTTGAGGATCAGCCCAGTGGCCAGGAGGTTGCCGGCGACCTGGAGCTTGATAGGCGCCTGCTGCGCGAGCGCAGGCGCGCCGAGCGCCGCTCCGGCCAGCAGGCCGATCACCGTTAGAAAGCCGCGTGCAGGCATCATGCGCACCTCCTCTGCTCGTCCGACCGTCGCCGGAAGCCCATGCAAGAACGATGCGCAGCATACAGTTTCCAGAGCTGCCGCAAGCCCCTCTTCCCATCTGGCGGGAAGCCGAGCGGGGCGGCGGTGTCAGGCGCGCTTCGGCTCTGCCCCGCCGATCGCGTAGGTGATGCGGCGGGCCGCCGCCGCGACCATCATCCCGCGGATTGCGACCTCGTGCTTCGGGAACCTCTCGGCCGGGGCGGCGACCGAGATCGCGGCGACAGGCCGGCGGAGTTCGTCGAAGATCGGCGCCGCCACGCAACGCAGGCCGATGGTGTTTTCCTCATCGTCGACGGCGAAGCCCGCCGCGTGCGCGAGGCCGAGCTGCCGGACGAGTTCGGATGGCGATCTGATCGATTTTGGGGTCAGGGCCGGCAGCGGGTCCGTCAGGACTAAAAGCTGCGGCTCCTTCGCGCTGCCGAGGATCGCCTTGCCGATGCTCGAGCAATGCGCCGGCAGGTCCGAGACGCCCGGCGCGGAGCATCGGCCGGCGCGGGGCTCGAAGCGGGCGAGGAAGACCAGCCTGCCGTTCTCGATGCGGCCGAGGTTGACCGTCTCGCCGCCGGCGAGGCCGAGCTCGCGGATGACCGGAAGGGCGAAGGCGGTCGGGCCACGGTCGTCCGCGAAGGCCGATCCGGTGAAGAAGGCCGCGCGTCCGACACGCCAGCGGAACGTGCTCCGCTCGAAGACGGCGAAGCCGCCGCCCTGCAGCGTCACCAGCAGGCGATGGGCGGTGGAGACCGAAAGCCTCGTTGCGCGGGCGAGCTCGGAGGCGGTCGCGCCGTCGGGCCGGTGCGACAACGCCTCGAGCACGAGAAGCGCCCGCTCGACGGCCCTGACGGAGCCCTCCCGCGCCGCGTCCGGCACGACCTCATCCACGGTCCGCATCCCTTGCCGCCTCGCTCCGTCCTGCCTTCTACCCGCCTTGGGGAGCATGGCAAGGGACGTGCCAAGGTCACTGCGGATGCCCGGCTTTGGCACGAAGCGCACGCAGGGCCCTCGTCAGCTTAAGGCGCGAGAGCGGACGTTCCGGGCGCCGTGATCGCCGCACCTGACCTCTTGGAGGGTGAGGCGGAAAGCCCTCAGAACGTGGTTCGCGGGAGCCAGGTGGCGAGCGCCGGTACGAAGAGGACTAGCAACATCACCGCGATCATCGCGAGCAGGAAGGGGCCGAGATAGCGGAAGCTGTCGGACATCGGGATCCCGGCGACGCGGCACGCCGCCATCAGGTCGATCCCGAGCGGCGGCGTGTTCGCCCCGATCGCGAGGTTCAGGGTCAGCAGGAGGCCAAAATGGACCGGGTCGATGCCGTAGCGCGCGAAGAGGGCGGAAAAGATCGGCGCTAGGATCAGGATGATCGCGATCGTCTCCATGAAGGTGCCGAGGATCAGAAGGAGCGCCATGAGGAGCAGAAGGACGACGAAGCGGCTGTCGGTGACCGAGACCATCCATTGGCCGACGAGCTGCGGCGTGCGTTCCGCCGCAAGAATCCACCCGAACAAGCTTGCGGTTGCGATGACCAGCAGGATCGCGCCTGAGATCTCGGCAGCGCGCTTCAGCTCGTCCCAGATGTCAGCGAGGCGCATCGTGCGCGTGACGAGGAGCCCGACCAGAAGGGCGTAAGCAACGCCGATGCCGCCTGCTTCGGTCGCTGTGAAGGCGCCGCTGCGGATGCCGCCAACGATCAGGATCGGCGCGACGAGGGCGAGGGCCGAGGATTTCAGCGCGCCGAGGAGCTCGGCCCAGGTGAAGTGCTCCGTTCCGCCCCAGCCCTGCCGGCGGGCATGGAACCAGGCGACGCCCATGAGGGCGAGGCCCGAGAGGATGCCGGGGATGATCCCCGCCATGAAGAGCTGGCCGATCGAGGTGCTCGTCGCGACGCCGTACACGATCATCACGATGGACGGGGGGATCACCGTTCCGAGCGAGCCGGCGCATCCAAGGAGCGCGCAGGAATAACCGACGGGATAGCCGCGCTTCTGCATCGCGGGAAGAAGTAGCGTACCGATGGCAACCACGTCGGCGACGCCCGACCCCGACAAGGCGCCGAACAGCATGCATGCGACCACCATGGCAAGCGCGAGGCCGCCTCTCACTTGGCCGACCAGGGCCGAGCAGAGGCGCACGATGCGCTCCGTCAGCCCAGATCGCGTCAGGAGGCCGCCGGCGAGCACGAAGAGCGGGATCGCGAGGAGAGTGAAGGAATCGAGCCCGGCGACGGTGCGCTGCGCCGCGACCATCAGCGGCGCCGTGTCGGACACGAGGATATAGGCGATCGAGGCGAGGCCGAGAGCGATCGCGATCGGTGCATCGATGAGGACCGCCGCGATGAACACAGCAAACAGCACCGCGAGACCGGCGCTCATTCCGCTGGCATTCTAGTGAGTATCGCCGAGAGCGAGACGATGGTGAGTCCGGCAAAACCCACCGCGCACGCGGCATAGGCCCAGCTCGCCGAGATTTGGAGGGCGGCGGTCAGCTGACCCGACGTGAGTAGCGCTAGATCGAAGCTCGCCTTGAACATCACGATCGAGAACAGGGCGGTGAGGGTGAGGCGCAGGACGGCGAATCGCCGCCGCACCCGCTCGCCACGGATGAGCAGCGGCAGCAGCCCGGCGCTGAGATGCCCGCCATGGACGGCGGCGGCGATCGCGCCAAGGAACGCCATCCAGATCAGAAGGAGCCGCGGCAGCTCTTCCGACCAGTATGGCGTCTTCCCGAGCAGATAGCGTTGGAAGACCGTGTAGATCACCACCCCCGCCATGATGCCGAGCATCGCGGCGGCGATGGCGAGAGACCCCGAAGCGAGGCGCCCGGTCGAGCGGGCAAGCGCGGACTTCACCGGCGATATTTGTCCAGGAGCCCCATGAGCTCGGGGCCGAATTGGGCGCCGAACTCCTTCCAGACCGGCTGCACGGCGGCGACGAAGGGGGCCTTTTCAACCTCGACGACAGTCATGCCCTTCTCCTGCAGCTTCTTCGCAAGATCGGCCTCGCCGTCGACGATCATCTTGCGCTGCTTCGTGCCCCACTCGACCGCCGCGGTCCTGATCGCCTGCTGGTCGGCGGCTGAGATGCGTGCCCAGGCAGCCTTCGAGATCACGAGGCAGGCGGCGCCCCAGACATGGCCAGTCAGGGCGGCCGACTTCTGCACCTCGAAGAACGAGGATGAGAAGATGATCGCGAGGGGGTTCTCCTGGGCTTGGAAGACGCCCTGCTGCAAAGCCGAATATAGCTCTCCGAACGCCAGCGGCGCGGGCTCCGCGCCGAGCGCGCGGAAGGTGTCGAGGCGCATCTTGTCGGGCGTGACGCGTATCTTGAGGCCCTTTAGATCGGCGGGCGTCCTGACAGGCTCGCCCTTGGTCGTGATGTGACGGAAGCCGTTCTCCCACCAGGCGAGCGTGATGATGTTCTTGGCCTCGAGCAGGTTCGCGAGGGCCGCGCCAAGCTCTCCATCGAAGGCCCGGTAGGCATGTTCCCGCGTCGGCCATGCGTAGGGCAGCTCGACGATGCCGAGCTTCGGCTCGATCGGCTGGAACGAGCCGCTGCCGATCAGCCCCGCCTGTTGGCTTCCAATCTGCAGTCCTTCAACCATGTCCTTTTCGCTGCCGAGCTGGCCCGACGGATAGACGTTGATCTTCACGCGCCCGCCGGTCTTCTCGGCGACTTCGCGCGCGAACCCGCTGGCCGCGACATGCCAGCTGTGGCTCTCCCCAAGAACGTGGCCGAGCTTGATTTCAACCTGCGCGGATGCGGGCAGGGCTAGAGATACCCCTAATGCGACGAAGGCGGATCGGATACAGAACCGGTGATTCATGGGTGACCTCGAAGGACCGGGGAAGGAGGGCTGACATGTTGGTTCGAAAACGTCTGCCCTGTCTATCTGCGCGCACGCCGACGGGGGCTTCGCGGCATCGGGCTCAGGGCCTGTAGCGGTTAAATGACACCCCGTGGCCTGAGCCATGGAACGCAAGAGGACTGCCGCTCCTGCTCAGGGCCCTTGCGAATGCTGCCGATCGTTGGAGTGGTGCTTGGCAGCCTGCAGCTCGGAAAGACGCGGGGCGCCCGCGCCGGGTAGGAGGGTCTAAAGCCGCGGCGCCTCGATGCCCGCGTTCGCGGCCGTCGCGAGCAGAACGGCGGTGATATCCTTGCCGCCGAGCCCTCGGCCGGTGCGCGCCTGGCCGAGGCATTCGCGTGCGGCCGCGCCCGCGAAGACCGGCACGCCCGCTGCCGCCGCCGCACTGACGCCGATCGAGAGGTCCTTGTAGGCAAGATCAATGGCGAACCCTGGTTCCACATCTCCCTTGAGCACCTTGGTTGGCCAATAGATTTTGAGGTGGTCGTTGCTGGATAGCGAGCTCGTAATCACGTCGAACATGGTGGCCATCGAAAGACCGAGCTTGGTCCCGAGCGTCAACGCCTCGGCGGAGATCTGGCACGTGGCCATGGCCAGGAAGTTGTTGACGATCTTCATGGAGATGCCGCTGCCCTGCGGTCCGCAATGAATGATCTTGTTGCCCATGGCATCGAGGATCGGGCGCGCTCGCTCCAGGTCGCTTGCCTCCCCTCCGACCATGAACAGGCTTTCCCCGCGCTCCGCGTGATCGGGCGAGCGCCCGACGGCCGCATCCATGAATTGGATCCGTCTTTTCGCGAGCGACGCCCCGAATGAGCGGCTCGCCGCCGGGTCGATGGTGCTCATGTCAATCATCAGCATCCCAGCGCGGCCAGTCTCAAGAAGCCCTCCTGGCCCACCCACCACACTGGCGACGTCAGGGGTGTTCGGAAGCATGGTGATGATCACATCAGCGGCCGAGACGAGGGAGGCGAGATCGCTGGCGCTGTCCGCTCCTCTCTCGACCAGCGTGGCGATGTGGGCTGCAATCGTATCAAACGCGGCGACGGGAAATCGCTTGCGGACGAGCGACGTGGCCATTGGCCGACCCATGCTGCCGAGTCCGATGAAGCCAATTCGTTCGCGTGGCGCGGCCATGGATGCTCCTCAAGAGCGTGCGGTCAGGACTTCAGCAGCGCGGTCTGTCGCAATGCGGGCTTGATGTAACGGAAGGAAGCTGCTCTGGTCTTGGGGCACATTCCGGCCGGATCTGAACGAGCGAGACGGGGCGGAAAAGACCCGCTGAATCCATCCCAGCGAACGGCAGCTTTCCACACTCTCTGTCTCGAAAGCCGTCATTTCGCTTTCGGCCAACTCCCGATGTTGCAGCCAGTCCAACAGCATGTCCGAGCTGGGGTAAAGGCCGAGGTTTCGATGGCTCCGGTGTAGCGCTCTCGAACGCTCGATCGCCCATGAGCATCGCGGTGACGTGAACAAGCGGCGGCGCACGGCCCCGCGCGACCGGGCTATCATACTGAGCGGTGGAAGGCTGCGGTTTGCGCGTGACTTTACTTGCGAGGAGACGAGCGCGCCTCGCGGGTTGGACTCGTCACCATGTGCGCTGGCGCACATTTGCTTTGGAACATGTCTGCTAGCCAGCCCGCCCTCCCGGGGTCATGCAGATGCATCCATATCGCCGTCTGTTCGTCGCCCTCGTGGCGTCGACCGCCTTTGCCGCCGCGTCCTCCGCCGCAATCGCCCAGGCGCCGCCGAACGCTCCGCCTCCGCCGGTCACGGTCGCGAAGCCCATCGTGAAGGACGTGGTCGAGCGCGACGATTTCGTCGGCCGCTTCGAGGCGGTGGATGCGGTCGAGATCCGCTCCCGCGTCTCGGGCTATCTTCAGGCGGTGTCCTTCCGCGATGGCGCCATCGTCAACAAGGGCGATCTCCTCTTCACCATCGACAAGCGGCCGTATCAGGCAGCGCTCGACCAGGCCGAAGCCGCAGTCACCTCGACCCAGTCCCGCGTCGCCTTCGCCCAGAGCGATTACGAGCGCGCCGCCGCGCTCGGACGCACCGGCAACATCACCGAGCAGCTTCTCGAGCAGCGCCGGAACACCCTCGACACCGCGCGCGGCGATCTTCTCGGAGCGCAGGCTGCGGCTCGGACCGGGCGGCTGAACCTGGGTTTCACCGAGATTCGCGCTCCGATGAGCGGCCGCATCGGCCGCAGGCTGATCTCCGAAGGCAATCTCGTCACCGCCGACCAGACCCTTCTGACGACGATCGTCTCGCTCGATCCGATTTATTTCTATTTCGACGTCGACGAGCGCGCCTTCCTCGCCTACCAGCGCAACCTGCAGATCGCGGAGGTGACGAACGGCAGTCGCCGCCAGGTGCCGGTGGTGGTCGCGCTCGCCGACGAGAAGGACTTCAGCCGCAAGGGCGTGCTCGATTTCCTCGACAACCGCGTCGATCAGGCGACCGGCACCATGCGGGCTCGGGCCTCCATCGACAACAAGGACCTCGTCATCCGGCCGGGCCTGTTCGGCACGATCCAGGTGCCGGGCTCGCCTCCCCACAGGGGCGTGCTCGTGCCCGACGAGGCGATTGGCACGGACCAAGACCGGCGCATCGTCTGGGTCGTCGCGGACGACGACACGGTGTCGCCGCGCGTCGTGCGCCCGGGGCCGCGCATCGACGGTTACCGCCTCATCCGAGAGGGCCTGACGGGTGACGAAACCATCGTCGTCTCCGGCCTGCAGCGGGTGAGGCCCGGCGCGAAGGTCGCGCCGCAGCCGAAAGAATTGCCGCCGGCCCGCTCGTAAGACGCGCCTTTCGCCCTCGCGGGATGATCCCATGAAATTCGCCCATTTCTTCGTGGACCGTCCGATCTTCGCGTCGGTGCTGTCGATCGTGATCGTCATCATCGGGCTGGTTGCCTATGCGAGCCTGCCGGTGGCGCAGTACCCCGAGATCGCGCCGCCGACCATCGTGGTACGCGCCTCCTATCCCGGCGCCAACGCGGAGACGGTCGCGGCGACCGTCGCGACGCCGCTCGAGCAGGAGATCAACGGCGTCGAGGACATGCTCTACATGTCCTCTTACTCGACGAGCGACGGCTCGATGTCGCTCACCATCACCTTCAAGCTCGGCACCAATCTCGACCAGGCTAACGTGCTGGTCCAGAACCGCGTCTCGTCCGCACTGCCGCGCCTGCCGGACGAGGTTCGCCGCCTTGGCGTCACCACCCGCAAGAGCTCGCCCGACCTCATGATGGTCGTGCACATGCTCTCGCCGGACGACTCCTACGACCAGCTCTACATTTCGAACTACGCCTCGATCCGCATCCGTGATCAGCTCCTGCGCCTGGAGGGCATCGGCGACATCCAGCTTTTCGGCGCCCGCGAATATTCGATCCGCGTATGGCTCGACCCGAACCGGCTGGCAGCCTACCAGCTCACGGCCGCCGACATCGTGCGCTCGCTCCAGGAGCAGAACGTGCAGATTTCCGGCGGCGCCCTCGGCCAGGAGCCGGCGCCCACGGACGCGGCCTTCCAGCTCACCGTGCAGACGCAAGGCCGCTTCGACGACGTGCGCCAGTTCCGGCAGGTGATCGTGAAGTCTGCCGAGGGCGGCCGGCTCGTGCGCCTCGGCGACGTGGCGCGGGTCGAGCTTGGCGCGCGCGACTACGTGACGAACTCCTACCTCAACGGCAAGCCGGCGGTGGCGCTCGCAGTCTTCCAGCGTCCCGGCAGCAACGCCCTCGGGGCCTCGGATGCTGTCATCAAGAAGATGAACGAGCTCAAGCGCGATTTCCCGGCCGGGATCGACTATCGGATCGTCTATAACCCGACCGAATTCATCGCCCAGTCGGTGCGCGAGGTCTACAAGACGCTGTTCGAGGCGCTGATCCTCGTTGTCATCGTGGTTCTGGTGTTCCTGCAATCCTGGCGCACGGCGATCATCCCGATCGTCGCCATCCCGGTCTCGCTGATCGGCACCTTCGCCGTGATGAGCGCGTTCGGCTTCTCGCTCAACACGCTGACCCTCTTCGGCCTCGTGCTCGCGATCGGCATCGTCGTCGACGACGCGATCGTCGTGGTCGAGAACGTCGAGCGCAACATCGCGCAGGGCATGTCGCCGCGCGACGCCGCGCACGAGACCATGGACGAGGTCGGCTCGGCGGTCGTCGCGATCGCGCTCGTGCTCACCGCCGTGTTCGTGCCGACCGCCTTCATCCCGGGAATCTCCGGCCAGTTCTACCGCCAGTTCGCGCTTACCATCGCCGCTTCGACGATCATCTCGGCCGTGAACTCGCTGACGCTTTCCCCGGCGCTGTGCGCGCTCTTGCTGAAACCGCATCGCGCAGGGCATCGCCCCCGATTCTTCCTCACGCGCTTCGGCAACTGGCTCGCGAACGGCTTCAACCGCGGCTTCGACAAGACCTCGCACGGCTATTCGCGCGCCGTGCACGGGCTCGTCGCCGGGAAGATCGTGCTCGTCGGAATGCTCGCCGTCTATGGCGGCCTCCTCTACGGGACGGCCTACATGGCCCGCACGGTGCCGACCGGCTTCATTCCGAGCCTCGATCAGGGCTATGCAATCGTCGTCGTGCAGACGCCCGACGGCGCCTCGCTTTCCCGCACCGACGAAGTGACGCAGCGGGTGAGCGACATCATGCTGAAGACGCCCGGCGTGAAGGACGCCATCGCTTTCGCGGGCTTCTCGGGCGCGACCTTCACCAACGCCTCGAACGCCGCCGCGATCTTTGCCGGCCTCCAGCCCTTCGACGAGCGGATCAAGGCGGGACTCTCCGCAAGCGCCATCATCTCCGACCTGTTCGGGCGTCTGCAGGCAATCCAGGAGGCCTTCATCATCGTGGTGCCGCCCCCGCCCGTGCGCGGCATCGGCAACGCCGGCGGCTTCAAGATGCAGATCGAGGACCGGGGCGGGGTCGGGTTGCGCCAAGTGCTCGCGGCTTCGCGCGACCTTATCCAGCGCGCCAATCAGGATCCGAACCTCGCCCGCGTTTTCACGACCTTCGGCGCCAACACGCCGCAGATCTATCTCGAGATCGACCGCACGAAGGCGCGGATGCTGAACGTGCCCTTGTCCAACGTCTTCGACACGCTGCAGATCAATCTCGGCTCGGCCTACGTCAACGACTTCAACTTCCTCGGACGCGTGAACCAGGTCCGTGCCCAGGCCGACCAGAGCTTCCGCATGGATCGCGAGGACATCCTGCGGCTCAAGACCCGCAGCGCGACGGGGGCACTCGTGCCCTTAGGCTCCCTCGTGAACATCCGAGACACGGCCGGGCCGGACCTCGTGCAGCGCTACAATCTCTTCCCCACGGTGCCGGTGCAGGGCGACAGCCGGCCGGGGATCTCCTCGGGCCAGGCCCTTCTCGCGATGGAGCGGCTTGCGGAAAGCTTGCCGCAGGGCGTCGGCTACGAATGGACCGAGCTCGCCTACCAGGAGCGCGCGACCGGCAACACCGCGACCTACATCTTCGCGCTCGCTGTGCTGTTGGTATTCCTCGTGCTCGCCGCGCAATACGAGAGCTGGGCGCTCCCGCTCGCGATCGTGCTCATCGTTCCGATGAGCGTGCTCTCGGCCTTGATCGGCGTGTCCTTACGCGGGCAGGACAACAACATCCTCACGCAGATCGGCCTCGTCGTGCTGGTGGGGCTTGCGGCCAAGAACGCGATCCTGATCGTCGAGTTCGCGAAGCAGGCCGAGTTGCACGGCCGGACACCGGTGGAAGCCGTGGTCGAGGCCTGCCGGCTGCGCCTGCGCCCGATCCTGATGACCGCGTTCGCCTTCATCCTTGGCGTGGTGCCGCTCGTGATCGCGACCGGTCCGGGCGCGGAGATGCGGCAGGCGCTCGGCACCGCCGTCTTTTCCGGCATGCTCGGCGTGACCTTCTTTGGCCTCTTCCTCACGCCGGTGTTCTACGTCGCGATCCGCTGGCTGGTGCTGAAGCTCGGGCGGCCGCGCCGGCGCCCGGCCGCAGTGCCCGCCGCTACGGAGCCGCCGCTGCCCGCGCCGGCGGAGTGATTGACCCGAGATAGAAACGTCCTTCGGAGACC
>JAQSWQ010000076.1 GCA_029266525.1 Microvirga sp. | reverse complement strand
TCCGCCCGCTCAACGCCAACAACCGTCAACTCTAAGCCCAACTTCGTTGCCGCGAGTTGGGCCTCCTGGACGGCTAAAGGCGTGCCTGAGTTGACGGGGTGGGCGGGCCCGGTCCGACACAGGTCAGGTGATCGCCAACGGGCGGCGGATCGGCGACAGCGGGGGTGGACGCCCAACAATGGCGGCGAGCTGCACCTTCAGGGCTTCGATCTCGGTCGCAAGCTCAATTGATGGGAACAGCTCGGCGCGCTTTGCGACAATGGCCGAGATGGTCTGGGCCTCGTCCGGCGTGAGCCGGCCAGCGCCGACGTCGTCGAGCAGGTCGGCATAGGCCAGCGCGCACGCCGTCCTGCGTCGCGGCCGTCAGCACCGCCTGGAACACCGCTTCGATGCTCTCGGCCGCGAGCGTGTCAAAACGCGCTCGGGCCGCCTTGGTCAGCGCGATGTAATCGGCCTTGCGTCTCGCTCCGCCGCGGCCCGGTGCAGCATCTGGATCAGACATGGTTTTGAAGATACACGAAATTCAAAAATTGGAGTGCTGAAGGAGCGAGGTCCACCTGTCGCAGGAGTGCGCGGCGGAGGTGCGCTCGTCGGCCTAGGATATGGGGCTCAGTTGATGTTCCACCTCACAGCGTCGCGAAATGTCACGCTCCGGCACCTAGCGCAGCAAGGCTCGTATGCACCGCAGCATTCCGGTCTGGGCGCTCGCTTGGTAACATCAGAATTTGGGGCAGTATTTAGGGCACGGTCCAAGGTGAGATCAAGAATTCCTTATGTGTCCGATGTTTAGGCCGGAAGGCCGGCGGAAAGGATTGCCGCGCTCCAATGGGGTAATTGCAATGCCGGGGGGACGACATGGTGGATCACGCGAGGGGCAGGTTCACGCTGACGCTTTCGGACTTGGCGGAGCAGGCCGGGTCCTCGGGCTTCCTGCGGGGCGTGTCGGTCGGGTTCCTGAGTTCCTTCTACGTCTTCGACAAGGGCGTGACCGACGGCCAGATCGCCGCCGCGATCGGGCGCTTCCTCATCGCGCACCCGGTCGAGGCCGCGGCGTTGCTTGGGCTCGCAGTCGGGACGGCGATCTACCTCGCCGGAAAGCTTGTGGTCGAGAAGCGCGAGGAGAGCGCCAAGGCACACGCGATGCGGGCGCGGCTCGGCCTTATCGCCGAGGCTCCCGGCGTCGGCGCAGCACAGCCGTAAGCTTCTCGAGCGGGACCGCGCCGCGGAGGCGTGAAGCGACCCGCTACACCCCCTCCCCCCGGTGCCGGATGGCGAGCCTGCGCCCGGCGATGTGCGGCTCGGCCGCCACTGTATCCTCGATCGGACGCGGCCAGGCGCGGTGGAACGGGTAGCCCATCTCGCGCTTGTCGGGATAGATCTCGTCGCGGGCGCCGCAGAAGCTGACCGAGCCGCAGGCCTGGACCGAGACGAAGCCGTCGATCGCCGCGTCGCTCGCGAACACCATCAGCCGGAACGGCATGCCCTCCGGCGTCCCGCGCGGCAGCAGCAGCGTGTAGGGCCAGCCGCAGGCGCAGCGCGTGTCGTCGGTCTCGTCCGCCGGGATGTAGCTGTCCGGCCCGAGATCGACCGGCTTCTTGATCACCTCCGACTGGTTGTCGAGCCGCAGGATCGCCTTGCGCTCCTTCGGCCCGAGCCGCGCCGTGAACTTGTCCATCTCGATCCAGTGGCGGCGGCTCTTGATCAGCGCCTCGGGCGCGAGGAAGACCCGCAGCGTGATGTCGGCGGCCTTGTCGGCCGTGTTTTCGAGGCGGAACACATAGGCGAAGGGATCGTGCGAGAGGTGCTTCAGCTCGACCGCCTGCGCGGCGTCGTCCCGCACGATCGGGACCGTCGCCTTGCGCATGAAGGTCGAAAGCTCGCTCGCGACGCGCAGCTCCGCCCCGGCAACCGCGAGCTTCGGGTCGTTCGAGAAATCCTGGTCCCAGGCATCGAGGAACGCCTTCTCGATCGGGGCCGGGTCGAGGCTGTCGCCGCCCGGCAGCTTCGCCGCGTCGAGAAGCAGGATGTCCGGGCTCGACCAGCCGTCGGCGCCCTTGCGCATCCGCACTGGCGGGCGGTCGTCGAAGGCAAGCTTGTCCTGCGCATCCTGCCAGCGCGCGGCGGCCTCGTCGATCATCCGGTGCCAGCGGTAGAAGATCGGGTCGCGGATCGCCGTCATCGTGCTGGTCATCACGCCGCGGGCCGCGACCTCCGCGTCCATCTGATCGGACAGGTCCGAGAGGAGGCGGTGGCCGGTGTTGTGCAGGTTGCCGTAGGTGCTCCCCGGCACGCCGCCGCGGAAGATGCGCAGGGCGGCCTCGAGATTGACGCCGACATTGTCGGGTCGAGCGCCGCCGGGCCGGCCGGCGTCTCATAGGCCTTGGCGTCGACCGCCTTGTCGAAGGCGCCCCGCCACTTGCCGAGCCGTTCGGCGCCGTCGGGGTCGAGCGTCTTGCCGCCCTTGCGCGGCCCGAAGAAGAAGGGCGGGCCGCTCAGGATGGCGCCCGGATCGTAGCCCTCGGGGATCTCGGTCTGCGGCAGCTTCGGCCGAAGCGCCTCCACCGGCTTCAGCCCGACCGACAGCCGCTCCGCGTCGTAGCGGGCGAGCATCTGCTGATGCATGTAGACGAACAGCTCGCCGTGCCGCGGCTGGTAGCGGAACACCTTCTTGAGCTCGTCGTCGCTCAACGCGCCGAGACCGGCCTCCTCGATCTTCGCCAGGAGCTCGGGAGGGGCATCCTCCTTCTCGAGCCCGATGAAGGGATAGACCACGTGCCAGTGGGTGTGATGCTCGTTGGCGAGCGGGTCCTCGCGCCAATAGTCGAGGACCTTCTCCTCGCCGTCCGAGCCGCCGCCGACCTGCACCAACGCGGCCGCGGTCGGCACGAGGGCGGCCATGGCGGTCTCGACCGGGCGTCCGAGCTTGAGCTCGCGTCCGGCCGGCGTGTGGGCCGCAAACAGGTTGAGCGCGTGCACGACGAGCTCGGGATCGGCGCCGCCGGCAAGCGCCTCGCCGGCGAGGTTAACCGCGCCGTCGAGGTCGGATTCCGCCGCGTCTTGCGCGCGCCGCTTCAGCCGGCTTGCGAGCACCGACGCGCGCGCAAGATCGTCCTGGTCGAACGCGCTGAAGCCGCGCCGCGGGGCTGCCGCTGTCGTGGCGTCGAGATCGCTGGTAGCCGCGGCCGCGGGACGCGGGCGGTCCGACGAGACGGCTTGCCTCAAGAGAGCGTCGGCGCGGTCCTTGGCGGCCATGCGGTCATTCCTCCATCGGCTGCGCGCCGTTTGCCGGCGCGGGCAACTTGAGGTTAGGGAATTCCGGAAGGCGGCGCCAGCCTCTGTTTCCCCTGCGCCGCGCCGACCAGCCGGAGCCGGCGATGTTCGAGACCGAACGCTTGCGCCTTCGCGCGCTCGAGGAGGAGGATTTCGTCGCCTTCGCGGCGTGGTGGAACGATCCCGAGCTGATGGCGCTGCAGTCGACTCACGCGCTGAAGCCCGCGGCGGCGGCAGGCGTGCGCAAGCTCTTCCAGGCCTGGGCCGACGACTCCGCCCTGTTCGTCACGATCGTTGAGAAGCGCGGCGGCGAGACCATCGGCTCGTGCAATCTCTGGGGCGGCGACGCCAAGAACCGCGACTACCAGATCGCCATCGTGCTGCGCCGGGAATCCTGGTCGCAGGGGCTCGGCACCGAGACGCTCCGCCTGATCGTGCGCCACGCCTTCCGCGAGATGGGCGTGCATCGTCTGAGCCTGAAGGTCATGGCCGAGAACGAGCGGGCGATCCGGGCCTATCGCGCCGCCGGCTTCGAGGTCGAGGGCCGGCTGCGGCAATCCTATCTTCGCGACGGCGCCTGGCGGGACGAGTTGATCATGGCCCATCTCGGCGAGGGCCTGTAGCTCGTCCGGCTTCAGAGCCGCCCCTCGATGGCATCGCTGAAGATCCGCAGTGCGGCGGTGCGCGTGAGCGGCACCGGGTTGCCGCCCGCGGTCGGGTCGTCGGGGGCCATGGCGGCGATCGTCTCGGCCTTGTCGTCGTCGACGCCCAATCCGTCGAGCGTGTGGGGCACGCCGGTGCGGCGGCGAAGCTCCAGCACGAAATCGAGGAAGGCGTCGAAGTGCGGCGCAAGCCCGAGATAGCCGGCAAGTCGCGCGATCGGATCCTCGATCGCCGGGCGGTTGAAGGCCAAGACATAGGGCATGAACACGGCGTTGGTCAGGCCGTGATGCGTGTCGTAGAGCGCGCCGACCGGATGCGAGAGCGCATGGATTGCGCCGAGCGCCTTCTGGAAGGCGGTTGCGCCCATGGCGGCGGCGGCCATCATATGGGCGCGCGCCTCGAGGTCGGCCCCGTCCTCGACGGCGCGGGCGAGGTTCTCCTTCACGAGGCGCATGCCCTCCACCGCGATGCCGTCGGCGAGCGGGTGGTAGGAGGTGCCGCAATAAGCCTCGAGACAGTGGGCGAATGCGTCCATGCCGGTGCCGGCGGTGATCGCCGCCGGCATGCCGGTCGTGAGCTCGGGGTCGCAGATCACGACCTTCGGCATCATCAGCGGGTGGAAGATGATCTTCTTCGTATGCGTCGCCTCGTCGGTGATGACGCCGGCGCGGCCGACCTCCGAGCCCGTGCCGGCAGTGGTCGGCACGGCGACGATCGGCGCGATGCCGGAGGGCGCAGCGCGCCTCCACCAGTCGCCCACATCCTCGAAATCCCAGATCGGCCGGTTTTGGCCGGCCATGAAGGCCACGACCTTGCCGACATCCAAGGCCGAGCCGCCGCCGAAGGCAACGACGCCGTCGTGCCCGCCCTCGCGCAGCGCCTTGACGCCGGCCTCGACATTCGACGCGACCGGGTTGGGGCGCAGCTCGGAGAAGACCGCGCAGGCGAGGCCCGCGGCCTCGAGGCTCGCCACCGCGCTCTTCACCATCGGCATGGCAGCGAGCCGCGGATCGGTCACGAGGAGCGGACGCGCGATGCCGGCGGCGCGCACGGCCTCCGGCAATTCCGCGATGCGGCCGGCGCCGAAGCGGATGGAGGTCGGGTAGTTCCAGTTTCCGCGCAGCTGCATGGTTGCTCCTGGCTCGTCATTCCGGGGCGGACCGAAGGTCCGAACCCGGAACCCACGACCAAGTGCGGTGAATGGGTTCCGGGTTCTCGCTTCGCGAGCCCCGGAATGACACTCAGAGTCCCGCTCTAACCGCTTCTTCGACGATGTCGAGCGCCCGCATCATCTCCGCCTGGGTCACAATGAGGGGCGGCGTGAGCGTCAGCACGTTGCCCATGGTGGTCTTGAAAGAGAGGCCGTTGTCGAGGGCGCGGTAGAGGACGGCCTCGGCGAGCTCGGGATCAGGCTCCCTCGTGGCGCGGTCTTTCACGAGCTCGATGCCGAGCACCAATCCGCGCCCGCGCACGTCGCCGATCGCCGGCAGGCGCGCCGTCATTTCGCGCATGCGCTCGAGCGCGACCGCGCCGACGCGGCCGGCGTTCTCGGCCAAGCCCTCCTCCTCGATGATCTCGATCGTGGTCAGCGCGGCCCGCGCCGTGACCGGGTTCTTCTCATGCGTGTAGTGGCCGAAGGCCCAGTCGGCCCCGACATCCAGCTCTGGCCGCGCGATCACGGCCGCGATCGGCAGGATGCCCCCGCCGAGCGCCTTGCCGAGAACCAGGATGTCCGGCGCGACGCCGTCATGCTCGCACGCGAACATCCTGCCGGTCTTGCCGAGCCCGGTGGGGATCTCGTCGAAGATCAGGAGCGTGCCGTGACGGTCGCAGATCTCGCGCACCTTCCGCCAGAAGCCCGGCGGCGCGACGTAAGGCACGGCCCGCATCGGCTCGGCGACCAGCGCGGCGACGTCGAAATCGCGCGAGAGCACGTAATCGATCATGCCGGCGCAGGCCTCGGCGCTCGCCTCCGGCGTCGGGTGCCCGTAGGGGCAGCGATAGCCGCCGAACGGCGCCATGTGCATGGCGCCCGCGACGAGCGGCGCCGCAGGGCCGGAACGGAACAGCATCTCGCCGGAGAGCGCGGCGGCGCCGGTGCCGGCCCCGTGGAAGGCATCCCAGAAGGAGAGCGTCTTGAAGCGCCCCGTCGCGGCGCGCGCGATCTTCACCGCGACCTCGATCGCGTCCGAGCCGCCGGTCGTGAACAGCACCTTCGAGAGGTTGCCCGGCGCGATCGCCGCAAGCTTCTCGGCCAGCAGCAGCGCGGGCTCGCAAGCATAACGCCGCGGGGCGAAGGCCAGCCGGTCCATCTGCTCGGCGATGGCGCGCTTCAGGCGCGGGTGGCCGTAGCCGATGTGGTGGACGTTGTTGCCGTGGAAATCCATGTAGCGGCGCCCGGCCGCATCCTCGATCCAGATTCCCTCGGCCTTCGTGACGACGTTGAGGCAGGGCGTCGAAACCGACTGGTGCAGGAAGGCGGCTGCGTCGCGGGAGAGGAGATCGCGCGCCGCGGGATCGAGGGCGCGAGCCTGCCACTCGCTGCGGCGCGAGGTGAGGTTGGTGTCGCCTTCGGATGGGGCGACCGGACGCGCGTCGTCCACCTACCGCTTCCGCCAGGCCTGGAGTCGCTCGAAGACGAAGCGGTTGAGCGCGATGTGGGCGAGCTTCACCGCGATCGCGGTCAGCATGATCACGGCGCCCATGCCGGCCGCCGAGGCGATGAAGCCGGCCTCGTCCATGTGCACGATGGCGATCGCCGCAAGCTTGGTGCCGGAACCGTATAGGAAGATCACGGCCGAGACGGTGGTGAGCGCGTTGACGAACATGTAGACGGCGATGTCGAGGATCGCCGGCATGCAGATCGGTACCGTGACGCGCGAAAAGGTGCGCCAGAACGGCACCTTCAGCGACGCCGAGACCGATTCGAACTCGGGATCGATCTGCTTCAGCGCCGTCGTCGCCGTGATGTGCGCGACCGTGTAGAAATGCGCGATGGTGTTGATCACCAGCACGGTCAGCGTGCCGTAGAAGACGTTGAGCGGGTTCCAGGCCGCGTTGAAGAAGAAGACATAGCCGAGGCCGAGCACGAGGCCCGGCACCGCCATCGGCAGCATGGCGAGGAACTGCGCGAAGGCGCGCCCTGCAGGAAAGACCTTGAGCTTCTCGACCAGATAGGCCCCGGTGAAGACCAGCGCCGTGCCGATGGCGGCGGCGAGCGCCGCCATCGCGAGCGAGTTGCGGTAGGGCTCCCAGCCGCCGGGCTCGGCGTTCTCGAACACGTAGTTCTTCAGCGTGAGCGACAGGTTGTAGGGCCAGTAGGTGACGAAGGAGGCCCAGACCGCGACCCCGTAGGTCGCGACGATCAGCCCTCCGACCGAGATCGCGTAGCCGAGGAAGGCGAGGTCGCGGCCCCGCTCGGGCTTCGGCTGATAGGGCACGGCGCGCGACGACAGGAGCGCGACCTGCCGGCGCTGCACGAAGCGGTCGACGAAGAAGGCGAGGACGGCCGGCAGGAGCAGGATCATCCCGACCACCGCGCCCATCGGGAAGTTCTGCTGCCCGACGACCTGCTTGTAGGCGTCGGTGGCGAGCACGCCGAACTGGCCGCCGATCACCTTCGGGATGCCGAAATCGGTCACCACCAGCGTGAACGCGACGATGGTCGCGCTGATCAGCCCGTAGCGCGCGCCGGGCAGCGTGATGGTCCAGAACACGCGCCGGCGCGCGGTGCCGAGCGCATCGGCCGCCTCGTAGAGCCGCCCGTCGGAGAGCGAGAGCGCGGTGACCAGGATGAGAAGCGCGTGCGGGAAGCAGTACAGCACCTCGGCCATGACGATGCCGATCGGCCCGTACACCGAGGCGCCGAGAAGCCAATGGCGCAGGAAACCCTGGTTGCCGAAGATGTAGATGAGCGACAGCGCCGACAACAGCGAGGGCGCGAAGATCGGCAGCAGCGCCGCGGCGTAGAAGGCGCCCTTCGCCGGCATGCAGCTTCGGGTCAGGCCATAGGCGTAGACGAAGGCGAGCGGCACCACGATCGCCGTCGAGAGCGCCGCGACCCATACGCTGTTGAGGAGCGAAGCGAACAGCGTCGGCGTCGAGAAGTAGATGAGGTAGTTGCGCAGGCCCACGAAGGCGCCGGCGCCGTCCTGGAAGCTCTTCGACAGGAGCGACCACAGGGGCAGTGCGATGATCACGACGAGCGTCGCGCCGAGGAGCGCGATCAGGGCGGTCGCGACCTGCGCCTCGTCCGGGCGCCAGCCGCGCGCCGCCTCGAGGCGGGCGGCCGGGACCCGGACGGCGGACCCGGCCACGGCTCAGGCGCTCTCGCGCGCCGGAAAGACGCGCAGCGAATCGGGCGGGAAGGCGACGGTGCGGGTCTCGCCCTCGACGATGCCGAGATCGCGCATGGCGTTGGTCGAGAAATCGGCCGAGATGGTGGTGCCGGGCGACGCCGTCGGTGAAAGCTGGGCGCGGCAGAAGGAGCCGAGGAAGGCGATGCGGGCGATGCGGGCGTCGAACCGGTTCGGCGTGTCGGCCGCGATGCCGCGCGTGCGCACGTCCTCGGGCCGCATGGCGAGGCGCATCGGCTCACCGGGAGTGAGCGCGCCGTTGCCGGTCACCGCGAGCTCGAGCGACCCGACCCGCACCGTGCCGGGCCCGGTCGCGACCGCGTCGAGGAAGGTCATGTGGCCGACGAAATCGGCGACGAACGGCGTCTCGGGCGCGCGGTAAATGTCGCTCGGGGTCCCGACCTGCTCGATCGCGCCCTGGTTCATGACCACGATGCGGTCGGCCATGGTCAGCGCCTCTTCCTGGTCGTGCGTGACCATGATGGTGGTGACGCCGAGGCGCTGCTGCAGCGCGCGGATCTCGTCGCGCAGGCGGACGCGCACCTTGGCGTCGAGCGCCGAGAGCGGCTCGTCGAGGAGGAGGAGGCCGGGCGAGGTCGCGAGCGCCCGGGCAAGCGCGACGCGCTGCTGCTGCCCGCCCGAGAGCTGGATCGGATATTTCCGGCCCTGCTCGGGCATGCCGACGAGCGCGAGGAGCTCGTCGACGCGCCGCTTGATCTCGGCCGCGCCCTTGCGCCGGTTGACGAGCCCGTAGCCGACGTTCTGCGCGACCGTGAGGTTCGGGAACAGCGCGTAGGATTGGAACACGATCCCGAAATCGCGATCTGCCGGCGGCGCGCGCGACACGTCGCGCCCGGCGATCTCGATCCGGCCCTCGTCCTGCGGGTCGAGCCCGGCGATCGCGCGCAACAGCGTGGTCTTGCCGCAGCCCGACGGCCCGAGAAAGCACACGAACTCGCCGCGCCGGACCTCGAGGTCGATGTCCTTCAGCGCCGTGAAGGCGCCGAAGCGCTTCGAGAGGCGCTCGATCTTGAGGAAGGGCTGCTCGGTCATCGGCGGGGATCAACTACGCCAGGGAGTACACGCCGGGTCGCGAACCGAGGCAAGACCTCTCTGGCCGTATCCCGCCTCGGCTCACCCCGGCCAGGGTAGGGAATAGGTGCGCACGTTGGTGAAGCTCTTCATGGCCTCGACCACGCCCTCCTTGTAGCCGAGTCCCGAATCCTTGATGCCGCCGAACGGCGACATCTCGATGCGGTAGCCCGGCACCTCCCAGACATTCACTGTGCCGACCTCGAGCTCGGAGACGAGGCGCGTGATGTAGTCGAGCCGGTCGGTGCACACGCCGGAGGACAGGCCATAGGCGGTGGAGTTCGAGATCCTGATGACGCTGTCGATGTCGTCCGGGCAGCGGATGATCGGGATGACAGGGCCAAAGGTCTCCTCGCGCACGAGCTCGCAGTCGTAGGGCACGTGGTCGACGACGGTCGGCGGGAACAGCGCGCCCTGTCGCTTCTCGCCGTGGAGGCGCTTCGCGCCCTTGGCCACCGCATCCTCGACGCGCGCCTCGAACAGCGCCGCCGAGCGCTCGTTGATGACCGTGCCGATGTCGATTGCCGGGTCCATCGGATCGCCGGCCTTGAGCTTCTTGGCCTTCTCCAGCACCTTCTCGGAAAACGCGTCGGCGACGCTCTCGACCACGAGGACGCGCTTCACCGCGGTGCAGCGCTGGCCCGAGTTCTTGGTCGCGCCCGCGACCGCGAGCTCCGCCGCCTTTTCGAGGTCGGCGTCCTCCATGACGATGAGCGGGTCGTTGCCGCCGAGCTCGAGCACGAGGCGGCGGTAGCCCGCTTTCTCTGCGATGTATTTCCCAACCCTGACCGAGCCGGTGAAGGTGATGAGGTCGGCGTCGGGGTCCGTGATCATGGCGTCGCCCATGGTCGAGGGGTTGCCGGTCACGACCGATAGCATCTCCGGCGGCAGGCCGGCCTCATAGAGCACGTCCGCCAGCGCGAGCGCGGTGAGGGGAGTGAGCTCGGTGGGTTTCAGCACCACGCGGTTGTTGGTGGCGATCGCCGGCGCGAGCTTGTGACTCACCATGTTGAGGGGGTGGTTGAAGGGCGTGATCGCCGAGATCACGCCTAAGAGCGGCAGGCGCGTGGTGTAGATCTTGCGCTGCTTGCCGTTCGGGCTGATGTCGCAGGCGTAGATCTCGCCGTCGTCCTTGATGGTGAGCTGCGCCGCGAAGGACCACACGTCATAGGCGCGGCTTGCCTCGTACAAGGAGTCCTTCCAGCACAGGCCGGATTCGGCCGTGATCAGGCCGGCGAATTCCTCCTTGCGGTCGCGCAGCGTCTCGGCGGTCTTCTGCAAGATCTGCTGGCGCTCGTAGCGCGTGAGCTTCGGCCTGAACGCCTTCGCCTTGCCGAAAGCCTCGCGCACATGCTCCGGCCGCGCCGCAGGAACCGTGCCGACGACCTCGTTGGTGTAAGGGTTGTGGACCTCGACAACGCTGTCGGTCTCGACGCGCTTTCCGGCGATGCGCATTGCCTCGCGGCGGATCGGCGGCTTCACTGCGATGTTCATGGTCAGCGCACCCGATTCAGGGCGACGTCGAAGACGTCGAAATTGCGAAGCGTGGTGCCGGGTGGAACCTCGACCTTGCGGTTCGCGATCATCGGCACGGTTTGCTCGGTGAGCCCGCCATGCGAGCGCAGCGGCTCGGTGAGGCCCGAGAGATCGTGCCTCTCGCGGGCGGTGCCGAGCACCTTGTGGCGTCCGGAGATCACGACGAGGTCGCCGATGCGGTCGGGCGGCAGCTCGAATCGGCGGCAGGCTTCCTCGCGGTCGATCGCCACCTCGACGCCGTCCAGCGCCTTGAGCTTCGCCGTCATCCCGTCGCGGCTTGCGCCCGCCGGCAGATAGACCGTGGCGAAGGAGCCGAGTGCGCCGTGATGGACGACGTAGGGGTCGGTGATCGGCAGGATGACCCGCGCCTTGGCGGTACCGAGCCAGGCGTCGAACAGCTCCTGAAGATAGATCACGTCCGGCTCGCCGTTGGCGAGGTGCTTGTCGTTCATGCCGTGGTCGGCGGTGAGGACGAGGACGCAGCCGGCCTGGTCGAGCTCGCCGACATATCGGTCGAGCATGGCGTAGAAGGCGTTCGCGATCTGCGAGCCCGGCGCCGCCTTGTGCTGGATGTAGTCGGTCGTCGAGAGATACATCAGGTCGGGGCGGAAGCTTCCGAGGAGCTTCACGCCCGCGGCGAAAACGAACTCCGACAGCTCCGCCGAGTAGACGTCCGGCAGCGACATGCCGACGAAATCGAGCACGTCCTCGATGCCGTTCTCGGTCTTCGTCGCCTTGTCGGCTTTCTCGGAGGAGAAGGCGACGGCACGGCCGGAGCCCATGTCGAGCCCGTAGCCGAGGAGCGTGCGCAGCTTGTCCTTCGCGGTCACCACCGCGACCTTGGCGCCGGCGTCTTGGAACGCCTTCATGATGGTGTCGGCGCGCATGAAGCGCGCGTCGTTCATCATCACCTCCTCGCCGGTCGCCGGGTCGTAGAAATAGTTGCCGGCGATGCCGTGCACCGCGGGCGGGCGGCCGGTGATGATCGAGATGTTGTTCGGGTTGGTGAAGCTTGGGATGACCGCTTCCGCGAGGAGGTTCGCGCCCGTGCGCATCAGCCGGTCGAGGTTTGGCGCAAGCCCTTGCTCGATCGCCCGCTCGATATAGCCCGGCTCCGAGCCGTCGATGCAGACGACGACGGTCGGCTCATGCGGGAAGCGGTAGCTGCGCCCATTCGCCGTGACGGTCGCTCCGATCCTGCTGTGGATGTTCATGGGGAAGCTCCTCAGGCCGCCCTCGCCGGCGCGAGGTCGACCTGCATCTCGGCGAGCACCTCGCGCACGGCGTCGAGCGCGCCGCGCATGTGCTTCGGGTAGAGCCGGCCGATGCAGCCGATGCGGAAGGAATCGGCGACGGTGAGCTTGCCCGGATAGATCACGTAGCCGCGCGCTTTGAGCCCATCGTAGAAGCGCTGGAAGACGAAGCCGGTATGGCGCGGCATGTGGAAGGTGACGATGATCGGCGCTTGGCGCGCAGCCGGCAGCAGCGGCGTGAAACCGAGCGCCCGCATGCCCTCGATCAGCACCTTCGCGTTCTCGGCATAGCGCCCGCCGCGGCCGGCGACGCCGCCCTCGGCCCAGAACTCCTCGAGGGCCTGGTGGAAGGCAACGATGACGTGGATCGGCGGGGTGAAGCGGTACTGGCCGGTCTTCTCGAAATTCCGGTGCTGGTCGAAGAGGTCGAGCACCAAAGTCGTGGCGTTGCCCTCCGTCTCGTTGAGCGTCTCCCGGCGGCAGAGCACGAAGCCGAGGCCCGGCACCCCCTCGATGCATTTGTTCGAGGAGGCCGCGACCGCGTCGAAAGCCACCGTCCGCGAATCGAGCGGCAGCGCCCCAAAGGCGCTCATGGCGTCGACCAACAGGCGCTTGCCGTGCCGCGCCGCGATCCCGGCGATCTCCTCGATCGGGTTGAGGATGCCGCTGGTCGTCTCGCACTGCACGGCGAAGACGTGGGTGATGCTTGTCTGGCGCTTGAGGATGCGCTCGACCGCGGCAAGGTCCGGCGGCGTGTCCTCCGGGGTCTCGTGGACCACGGTCTTGCGGCCCGCGATGTCGAGGATGCGCTTCGCGCGCTGGCCGTAGGCGCCGTTGACCAAGACCAGCACCTTGCCGCTCTTCGGCACGAAACTCGTCAGCATCGCCTCGACCGCGAAGGTGCCCGAGCCCTGCATCGGCACCGTCACGAAGCGGTCCTCGCCATGGATGATCCGCGGCAGGCCATCGAGCACGGCCTTGTTGATGCGAAGGAACGCCGCGTCGCGCGAGCCCCAATCGTGAATCATGACCTCCTTGACGGATTTCGCCGTGGTCAGCGGTCCGGGGGTGAGGAGCAGCGGATCGCCGGTCTCGGAGGCCGCGGGGGTGATGGGCATGGCGTTCGGGCCTTGGTCGAAGCGGGGCAACCTAGCCCTCCCTGGTGGGTTGGTCCAATCACTGCAGGCGGATGAGGACCACGCCCAGGACGATCAGCACCGCCGCCACCGCGCGCGCGCCGACGAACGGCTCCTTCAGGAACACCACCGCGATCAGCGTCGCCCACAATACGCTGGTCTCGCGCAGCGCCGCCACGATGGCGATCGGCGCGACCGTCATGGCCCAGATCGCGATCCAATAGGCGGCGAGCGACATGGCCCCGCCGAGAAAGCCGCGGCCGAGGAACTCGCGCATCGGCGCGAGCCCCGAGAAGCCGCGCAGCCAGATCGCGACCACGACGAGCGGGATGCCGTCGATCACGAACAGCGCCGCCGAATAGGCGTGCGGGTCGCCGGCGATGCGCGCCCCGATGCCGTCGACGAGGGTATAGGCGCAAACGATTCCGGCGGTGAGGAGCGCGAAGCCGATCGCCACGGGGTCGAATTTGGACTGCGCGCGGCGGCCGAGGAAGGCGATCAGCATGATGCCGGAGCCGAGCACGGCGATGCCCAATCCGGCCATCAGCCCAATCGGCTCGCGCAGCACGAAGATCGAGGCCGCGGCCGTGAGGAGCGGCGCGCCGCCACGGGCGATCGGATAGATCTGGCCCATGTCGGCCCGGCGGTAGGCCTCGGTCAGCGCGAAGTAATAGCCGAGATGGATCACGACCGAGGCGATGAGCCAGGGCCAGGCCTCGAGCCGCGGGAAGCCGAAGGCGATCAGGAGCGGAATGCCGGCGACCCCGCCTGCGCCGGTGATCAGCGTCATGGCGAGGAAGGGCTCGAGCTTGACCTTCAGGAAGGCGTTCCACCCGGCATGCAGCGCGGCGGCCGCGAGCACCGCGGCGAAAACCGCAGGCGACATGGTGGTGGGGACATCCATCGAGAGGCTTTTCCGGGCGGGTTTGCCGCCCGGTCTATCCGGTCGCGCCACAAGCGACCACAGAAAACCACATCAAGCGGCAGCGACGACGGTGTGCAGCCCGCGCCGGGCAAGCGAATCGGCCATCATGGTCGGCGGCTCACGGTCGAGGATGAGCGCCGTCGCGCGCTCGGCCTCGGGGATGCGGATCGGCGTAAGGCGGCCGAACTTGGTGTGATCGACGAGCACATAGGCGCGGTCGGCCGACAGGATCATGCGCGAGCGCTGCTCGGCCGCCGCGCGCAGATAGTCGGTGATCTCGCCGGAGTGCGACAGGCCGCCGACCCCGATGAAGGCGAGGTCGACCCGGAAGCGGTCGAGCGCCGCGATCACATCGACCCCGACCGCCGCCTCCTCGGTCGCGTCGATCTCGCCTCCGAGCACGTGCACGCGCGTGCCGCCGACCCGGCAGAGCAGCTGCGCGATCGCGAGCGCGTTGGTGCAGATGGTGAGGTTGCGCTTGCCTGCGAGCGCGCGGGCGACCTCGAGCGTGGTGGTGCCCGAATCGAGCAGAACCACCATGCCGTCCTCGACGAGCCCGGCCGCGGCACGGCCGATCGCCCTCTTCCCCTCGATGTTCTCGTGCGCGCGCTCGTCGAAGGCAGCCTCGACGGTCTCGCGCCGCGCCGCGCCGCCATGGACGACGTCGAGGCGCCCGCGCTCGGCCAGCACCTTGAGGTCGCGCCGGATGGTCTCGCGCGAGACCCCGAAGCCTTTCGCCAGCTCCTCGACGCTGACGATGCCGGTCGCGGCGATCCGTTTCAGGATCTCGTCGTGCCGGCGGGCGGCGATCGGGCGTGCCATGACGCGAGCCGTAGCGGTTCTGTGGCGCAGGCCGGAGCGCAACCCGGGCTCATCGCCGCGCCGGTTCCGGCACGCCACTGTGCGAAGCGGCGCGGTTCCTGGCAAGCGGCGGAGCGCGTGGCTTTTTGTGGCAAATTGCGCCGCTGCCGGGTTCGTTCTACGAATCTGCGGGCAGCGGCGTCGCAGCGCAAGGGGGCATCGTGACGGCAGAGCCAGCAATCCGCCTGTCGGGCGCCGAGGACGCGCGCCGCTTCGTCGAGGAGGGCGGCCACCCGCATGTGAAGCTCGGGGTCACCGACATCGACGGCATCCTGCGCGGGAAATATGTCAGCCGCGAAAAATTCTTCTCGGCGCTGGAGAAGGGCTTCGGCTTCTGCGACGTGATCGTCGGCTGGGATTCGAACGACCAGCTCTACGACAACGTCACATACACCGGCTGGCACACCGCCTATCCCGACGCGCCCGTCCGCATCCTGCCCGAGACGGCGCGCATCATGCCCTTCGAGGGCGGCATGCCGTTCTTCCTGTGCGAGCTCGCCGAGAAGGCCGAGGCGATCTGCCCGCGCGGGCTCCTGCGGCGGGTGCTCGCCAAGGCCGGCGAGATGGGATTTTCGGTGTCGGCCGCGCTCGAATACGAGTTCTTCCTGTTCGACGAGACCCCGGATTCGGTGCGGGAGAAGGGCTACCGCAACCTCAAGCCGATGACGCCGGGCTTCTTCGGCTATTCGGTCCTGCGCTCCTCGGTGCACGCCGAGTTCTACAGGGAGCTCCTCGACACCTGCCGCGCCATGGACATGGCGCTCGAGGGCCTGCACACCGAGACCGGTCCCGGGGTGCTCGAGGCGGCGATCGCGGTCGACGACGCGCTCCGCGCCGCCGACAAGGCCGTGCTGTTCAAGACCTTCACCAAGGTCATCGCCCAGCGCTGCGGCCGCATGGCGACCTTCATGGCCAAGTGGTCGCGCGACTGGCCGGGCCAGAGCGGCCACATCCACCTCTCGCTCAAGGACAAGAGCGGCAAGCCGGTCTTCCACGACGCCAAGGCCGAGCGCGGCATGAGCCAGGCCATGCGCCATTTCATCGGCGGCCAGCAGAAGCTCATGCCCGAATTCCTCGCCATGGTGGCCTCGACCGTGGCGCCGACCTCGGCCACCTGGGGCATCGAGAACCGCACCACGGCGCTGCGCGCCATCCCCGGCAGCCCCTCCTCGCAGCGCGTCGAGTACCGGATCGCGGCGGCGGACGCGAACCCCTACGTCGCGCTCGCCGCGGCGCTTGCGAGCGGGCTCTGGGGCATCGAGAACGAGGTCGAGCCCGACGCGCCGATTCCGGGCAACGCCTACGAGGCGAAGCTGCCGCGAAAGCTCGACCTGCCGCGCACGCTCTGGGAAGCGGCCCAGCGGCTCAAGGGCTCGAAGGTCGCCCGCGCGCTGTTCGGCGACGAATTCGTCGACCATTTCGCCGCGACCCGCGAATGGGAGGAGCGCGAGTTCCGAAAAGCCATCACCGATTGGGAACTCGCGCGGTACTTCGAGATCATCTGAGGGCAGGCCATGTTCCTCCCCCGCTTCGCGGGTGAGGATTCGCGCGGGCTTGCGGCCCCGCGAGGGCAGCTCATAAGGTCGACGGCCCTTCGAGATCATCTGAGGTCCCGCATGACCAGCGCAGCGCGCGCGGCGGCACACCGCGCCGAAATCCAGCGGACCATCACGCCCGTCGACGGCTCGACCTATGTCGAGCGGCCGCTCGCCTCGATCGAGGAGGTGGCGCGCGCGGTCGAGCGGGCGCGCGCGGCGCAAGCCGCTTGGCGCGAGCGCGGCGTCGCGGAGCGTGCGGGGCTGATGAGCGCCTTGGTCGACGCGTTCGTCGCGAAGCGGGACGAGATCGCGCAGGGGATCACCTGGCAGATGGGGCGGCCGATCCGCTACAGCGCGGGCGAGGTGCGCGGCTTCGAGGAGCGGGCGCGCCACATGATCGCGGCGGCACCGCAGGCATTGGCCGATCTCGATCCCGGCCCGAAACAGGGCTTCCGCCGCTTCATCCGTCGCGATCCGGTCGGCGTGGTGCTGGTCATCGCGCCTTGGAACTACCCCTATCTCACCGCGGTGAACGCGGTCGTGCCGGCGCTGATGGCCGGCAACGCGGTGATCCTCAAGCACTCGCACCAGACGCCGCTCTGCGCCGAGCGGATGGCGGAGGCGGCC
>JAQSWQ010000075.1 GCA_029266525.1 Microvirga sp. | reverse complement strand
TCGGCCTCAGCGGCGATCAAAACCACCGAAGCGCGGGGCGCCGACAGGCTCCCGTATAAAAAATAGGATCGAGCCGTCGCGTCCCGCGCCCCCTCGACCCTTCCGCCGCAGCAACTCGGGCCGAAAGGAACCGCGAGCACGATGACGCACGCCTCCCATTCGCACGCGAGACACGGCGGGGCCGGCCAACCCCCGGCGCCGCGCCATCGCTCCTGCGAGGGCATCGCCGATATCGACGAGCCGATGCGGCAGCTCTCCGACCTCGTGGTCTTCGCACCGTTCTGCCGGCGGCGGGCCTGCCGGCGCGCCGGGCGCTGCCGCGGCGGCTCCGGCCCGCCCTGCCTGTTCGAGGCGCCGGAGGTGTTCGTCGCTCCTCTCCAAAACGGCATGCGCGAGATCCGCCGCTTCTGGAGCCGCCAGCGCGCGCTCGCACGGGAGGAGGCGCAGCTTCGCCCCTCTCCTGGACCGGGTGGGGAAGAGTCGAATGAATGAGGCTCCCCCCGGCCGGCAACCATGCGACAGCGCTGCGGCTTGATCGTAGAAGCATCCGCATACACCTTTGCGGCAATGGAAATCCTCGCCCGAATCCTCCTCGCCATCGTGATCGTCTTCCTCGTCCCGCTCGCGGCGCATGCGGTCTGGTGGTCGACGCGCGACGACCTCGCGCCGGACTGGGGCAGCGCCGACTGGTCGAGCGCCAGGCTCCTGGCCCCGCCGGCGGCTAAGCCCGAGGCGCTGGTCTATGTCTACGCCGCCCGCACCGGGCGCTGGAAAGGCATCTTCGCCCACCATTCCTGGATCGTGGTGAAGGAGAAGAACGCGGCGCGCTACACCCGCTACGACAAGGTCGGGTGGGGCCGCCCGGTGCGCACCGACGGCTGGCCGCCGGACGGGCGCTGGTTCTCGAACGCGCCCGAGCTCGTCGTGGCCATCGAGGGCGAGGCGGCCGAGAGGCTCGTGCCGAGGGTGCGCGAAGCCGTGAAGAGCTATCCGCACGGCGAGTGGGGCGGCTACCGGGCCTGGCCCGGACCGAACTCCAACACCTTCGTCGCCCACGTCATGCGCGAGGTGCCGGAGCTCGGGGCGCCGCTGCCGCCGACCGCGCTCGGCAAGGATTGGCACCCGACCGGCCAGATCGTCGGGCTCACGCCGAGCCGCACCGGGATCGAGCTGTCCTTCGGCGGGCTGCTCGGATTCGCGGTCGGCTGGGTCGAGGGCATCGAGGTGAACTTCTTGGGGCTCGTCGCCGGCATCGACCTACGCCGCCCGGCTCTGAAGCTGCCCGGATGGGGCCGCATCGGGCTCGCGGCGGCCTGAGGCCGGTTGAGAACGCGCTCGGCGCCCTCGACGGGCCGGCCTTGCGGTCCCACAACTCGCCCATGACCCGGCCGAAGACTCAGGTCGACGTGGAGAAGCTCCTCGCCGGCGACCGCGCCGCGCTCGCGCGCGCCATCACCCTCACCGAGTCGAGGCGGGCCGACCAGCGCGCGGCCGCCCGCAAGCTCCTCGACGCGGCGATGCCTCACGCCGGCAAGGCCGTGCGGGTCGGCATCACCGGCGTGCCGGGCGTCGGCAAATCGACGCTGATCGACGCGCTCGGCTCAAACCTCACGGCCAACGGGCAGCGCATCGCCGTCCTTGCGGTCGACCCGAGCTCGACCCGTACCGGCGGCTCGATCCTCGGCGACAAGACCCGGATGGCCCGGCTCTCCACCGACCCGAACGCCTTCATCCGCCCCTCGCCCAGCTCCGGCACGCTCGGCGGGGTCGCCGCGAAGACGCGCGAGACGATGTTCCTGTGCGAAGCCGCCGGCTTCGACGTGGTTCTGGTCGAGACCGTCGGCGCCGGGCAGTCCGAGACCGCGGTCGCGGACCTCGCCGATTTCTTCCTCGTCCTGATGCTGCCGGGAGCCGGCGACGAGCTGCAAGGCATCAAGAAGGGGGTGATCGAGCTCGCGGACCTGATCGCCGTCAACAAGGCCGACGGCGACAACGCCGCTCGCGCATCGGCCGCGGCCGCCGAATACCGGGCCGCACTGCAGATCCTGACGCCGGCCTCGGCGAGCTGGTCTCCACCCGTGGTCACGGTGTCCGGGCTCACCGGGCAGGGCCTCGGCGAGTTGTGGGCGAAGGTGCTCGACCACCGCGCCCGCCTGACCGCCAGCGGCGAGCTCGCGAAAAAGCGGCGCGGGCAGGACGGCAAATGGATGTGGGCGCTCGTCGACGAGCGCCTCCATCAGCGCCTCGCCGGGGACGCCGCGCATCGCGAGCGCATGCGGCGTATCGAGCGCGCGGTCGCCGAGGGCGAGATCTCGCCGACGGCCGGCGCCGAGGAGATCGCTCGCCTGGTGGGGCTGTGACATGGGCGCGGCGAGCCGGCCCGCCGCCCTGTTCCGGCCATGCTCCCGGGGGAACCCTCGAATCGGAGCAAAGGGTCAGGGCCGCCGATGAAGGCCAGGTCTCAAGGCCGAATCGGAATCCTGTTCGCGGCCGTCGCGACCTTGGGGTGGGCCTTGGCGCTCGCCTTCGCCTGGGTCAACGCCTCACTGCGCAGCGAGCATGAGCGCGCGGCGGGCCGGGCCGCATCCGTCGTGCAGGAGCTGCGTACGGCGCTCGAAATCGAGCGCCGCGCCTCCGGCGGCGTGGCCGAGGCCGAGCGTAGGCTTGCGGAAGGGCGCGCGGGCCTCGCCGAGGCCGCCGCCGAGCGCGAGCGGGCGGCCGCCGAGCTGCGCGAGCTTCGGGAGAAAACGACGAGCGCGCGCGGGGACATGGCCGCGCTACGCGAGGAGCAGGCGCGGGCCGAGCGGTTCCTGGCCGATCTCTCGGCGCGGCAGAGCGCAGCAGAGCGCAGCCTCGCCGTCGCGGGCGCGGCTCAGGCCGCGCTCGACAAAGCGATCACGGAGCGCACGAGAGAGCTGAGCGACTCCCGCCGCAAGCTCGAGGTCGCCCGCGAGGAAGCGACCGAGAGCGAACGGCGACTGGCGAAAGCCCGCGTGGAGCTTGCTGCGATCGCCGACCGCAAGACGGCGCTCGAGGACCTGGCCGGGAGCCTCGATCGGCAGGCAACGGCCCGCCGTTCCGAGCTCGCGGAACTGGAATCGCGGATCGCCGTCGCGCGTCGCCAGCTCTCCGAGCTCCAATCGAAGCTCGCCGACCGCAGCGCAGCAGCCGACGAGCCGCAACCGTGAAGCGGCAATCCGACTTTTCGCGCTTAGAGCCGGCCCATCAGCAGCAGGATGATCACGATCAGGAGGATCACCCCGATGATGCCGCTCGGACCATAGCCCCAGCCGCGGCTGTAGCCCCAGTTCGGGATGGCGCCGATCAGGAGCAGGATGAGGATGATGAGAAGAATGGTCCCAAGGGTCATCGCGATCTCCCAGGCTGGATTGTCCGCTACCGCACGCTCTTGCCCCGTTTGCCCATAACTTGGCAGTAAGCCGGTAAGTTCCATGGAGCCTGCCTTGAGACCACGCCTTCTGGTGACCGGCTTCGGCCCTTTCCCGGGAAGCTCGGTCAATCCGAGCGGCGACATCGCCCGGCGAGTCGCGGCCTCGCCGCGGTGGCGGCTCATCGGCGCCGAGGCGCAGGCCATGGTCTTGCCCACAGCCTATTCTTCGATCCAAGACGTTCTCGCGCCCGCTCTCCGGCGGGACCGCTACGACGCGGTGCTGATGATCGGGGTCGCCAGCCGCGCGAAGCGCGTCCGCGTCGAGCGCCGCGCGGCGAACCGCGCGAGCATTCTCTCGCCCGACGCGAGCGGGCGCCGCAGTGCGCGGCTCTCGATCGACGCGGGGGCGCCGGCGTACCGCATGGCCGCAGCGTCGCCGGCGCGCGTGCTTCCGCAGCTGCGGCGCCGGGGGCTGCCCTGCGCGACCTCCCAGGATGCCGGGCGATATCTTTGCAACGCCTGCTACTTCTCGGCGCTTTCGGAGCCCGTGCCGGTGCTCTTCCTGCACATCCCCAAGGCGCCGCGGCGCAAGCCGGGCCGCACAGGCGCTCGCCGGGCGTGGCGAGCTGATTGGCGCGAGCGGCTTGCATCCGCCTTCGTCGCCGTGGGGATCGATCTCCTGGCGCTCGCACGCCGCGAAAAGACGCCCGCCGTCCCGCCTTGCTGCTCGAACGGAGCTGCCTGTAGCGTGGGCGTCGGAGTGGTTCCCGGGAGGGCATTGCGATGACAAAGGGTCTGCGCGAGATCGGCGCCATGTGCGCTCTCGTCTCGAGCCTCGCCGCGCATGCACAGACCGGCGGGGCTCGTCCGCCCTGGCCGCCCGGCGACGAGGTCGGCATGGCGAACACGCTGGGGCCAGGAACCTGGCAGCGCTGCGCCCAGCACCTCGCGGGCCCGAACGCCAAATCCTACGAGCTGTCGCACATCCGCTCGAACACCATGCCGCAATCGCCTTTCGGCACCCCGCTGCGGGAGAAGTACCGGCCGACCGTCGGCATCCCCGGCACCGCCCATGCCTTCAATGGCGAAGAAGTGGTCAGCGGCGAGCCGGGCGCGCAGGGCACGCAAATGGACGCGCTCGGACATTTCGCCGTGCTCCCGCAGCCCTGGGACGGCAAGGGCGAGTTTCCCGCGAACAGCGCCAGGTATTACGGCGGCCGCGGCCAAGCCGAGGTGAAGGCCACGCCGGACTCGCCGCTGCTCAAGCTTGGGATCGACAAGGTGCCGCCGATTGTCACGACCGCAGTCCTGCTCGACGCGAAGGCGCATCTAGGCAAGGGACAGGCCCTGGCCGCCGGTCAGCTCGTCACAGCCGCCGACATCGAGGCGATGTTGAAGGCGCAGGGGATGGAGCGCCGAGGCTTGCAGCCGGGCGACGTGCTCTACGTCCACACCGGCTGGGGCGACGGCTGGAAGGACCCGGATTCCGACAAGACGTACTACACCAAGGGTCCGGGGCTGGCCTATGACGCGGCGAAATACATTGCGGACAAGCAGGTCGTGCTAGTCGCTCTCGACAATCCGTTCACCGATCCGGTCGCGGACGGCGCGCTTCAGGGCAGGGCAGGGCCGCCCGCCGGCACGCCCCCGGGGCTGCCCTTCGCGATCCACCACCACAATCTCGTCGAGGCGGGCATCCACAACATCCAGAATGCCAACCTCTCGAAGCTCGCCGAGGACAAGGTATGGCTGTCCTGCACGATTATCCTGCCGCTGAGATCCCAAGGCGGGGCGGGCTCGCCCGTGCGACCGATCGCGATCGGAACGCCGGCGCAGTAGCAGCCGCCTCGCCGCCGGGCGGCGCCGGGTTCCGTGGGCCACGCGATCCGCCGGGCTGCGCTCCGGCCCTTATTCCGCCAGCGCCTCGGTCGGCCGCACCTCACCGACCCTGATGCCGTTCCAGTTGCTGATCGGCTTGCGGACGAAGCCCTCAAGGAAGCGCCGGTCGTTTTCGTCGAGCTTGAGGAAGCGCGCGATGACGCCCGCCATCACGGCTTCGGCCCCGCGCTTTGCGCCGTCGTCGCACTTCAGGGCGACTCCATAGCCGAGCTCTGGCAGCGCCGCGCAATGTACCCCCTCCGCTCCCGTCTTGACGAAAACGCGCTCGCCGAAGCGCTCCATGACGAGCGTGTCGAAACGCCCTGTGCCCGCGACCATGAGAGGGTGCTTCGCGACCGCGTGCCGAATCCGCTCGGCCGCCCGCACGCAGCCTTTCGAGATGCCGAGTCCCGAGCCGAATTTCGCGAAGGCGAAGGCTAGCGACGGCAACGGCACCGCATAGGTTGGGATCGAGCAGCCGTCGGTCCCCCGCGCTTCCGGCGCATGCGAGGCCCCGGTGAGGTCCTCGAGCGCGGCCCGGACGGCCTGCTGCACCGGATGCTCCGGTCGAACGTAGCCTTGCGGGTCGACGCCGAGACCGCAGGCGAGGCAGACGAAACCCGCATGCTTGCCCGAGCAGTTGTTGTGCAGCGCGCTCGGCTGCTGCCCTGAGGCCGCGAGCGAGCGCGCCGCCTCCTCGTTCAATGGCCAATGGCTTCCGCATTCGAGGCAGCCGGGCGGCTGCCCGGCCTTGCGCAGCACGGAGGCAGCCGTCGCGACATGCTCCGCCTGGCCGGAATGCGAGGCGCAGGCCAGCGCGATTTCGGCGTCGCTCAGCCGGAGCTTCTCGGCAAAACCTCCCTCCACCAAAGGCAGTGCCTGTAGCGCCTTGACGGCAGAGCGCGGAAAGACGCGGCACTCCACATCGCCGATTGCGAGCACTGAAGCGCCCTCAGCGTCGACGACCGATACCGCCCCGCGATGGCGCGACTCGACCTCGTTACCGCGCGTCGCCTCGACCAAGACCGGGTTTTCCATTCGAACGCACGCTCCTCGGGAGCGAGGGTTGTGCGCGCCTACGCAATGCGTGTCAAAGTGACTGGTACCGCCTGCCGCTCTGGTGCAGCTTGCGCCGCCCTAAGCTTGGCCGGAGCACCGCATGGCCGCGATGGATTACGAAGCGTGAGCGCACAAGTTCTCCAAGGTGTTCAGACACTTATGCTTTTTCTACGGACCGAGCGGCTGCCCTAGCGCCTGCCCTACCGCAACACATGGGAAAAGCCTGTGCGCCGCAAGGTGCGCGGGGTTTCGCGGTCGCCCGAGTGTCCCTAGACGCTTTCGGGATGGCCATCCGGGTGGCCGTGGGGGACTACCCTCAAGCGGAAGCGGGCCCCTTGATGCACAAACAGACCTGGCGGAATTAACCTGATAGGTTCTTCATGGCTCTTACCCCGGAACAGTTGAAGCTCGCCCAAATTTTTTTCCCTTTTGCAACTCGTAAGCAAATGGAGGTGCGTGACCGCAACACGCGATTCGTGCATTATACCAGTGCAGAGGTCGCAGTTAGCATCCTCAAAAACGAAGAAGTTTGGATGCGCAAATCAAACACAATGAATGACTTCATGGAAATAGAGCATGGGCTCTCCTGCCTAAAGGCCTCCTACGATGGTGAACCGGGAAATAGATTCAAAGCGACACTAGACTGTATGTTCCCGGGCTGTCGCGCTGAAGTAGAGAAAAGGTTCAATAGCTGGATTCCGCATTTTAAGGCAGATACTTATCTGACCTGCGTATCTGAGCATTTGGACTCGGAAGATGGTCTCGGTAGGCTTTCGATGTGGCGCGCCTATGGAGGTGCTGCGGGCGTTGCTGTAGTTTTAAACAACACGCCTTGAGCGAATCGGATGCTCTTAAAGCTTACTCCAGCCCGGTGGCCTACCTTAGCATTGAGCAATTTAAGAGGGAGTTCCAGGAGGTCTCAGACGCCATCGAGGCGAATGCGCCTTTATCCGTGAGGTAGGATCTGAAACCCTGATTGCTAATGTTTTCTATATGTTTCGTTATGCGATGCTTTGTACGAAGCACCCTGGATTTCACGAAGAAAAGGAGTGGCGAGTCATCTATTCGCCAAAATTTGAAAGATCGGAGTATCTGAAGGACGATTTACAGGTTATACGAGGCACTCCGCAGCCAATAGTTGAAATTCCTCTTAAGAACATTCCTCAGGAAGGCTTCTTCGGCGCTGCGATCCCAGAGATCCTCGACCGGATCATCATTGGCCCAACAGAATACCCTTTGGCTATGTACGAGGCCTTCGTCCGGCTGCTCGAAGAGCGCGGAGTTACGGAGCCACACTCAAAAGTGTGGGTCTCGGAGATTCCGCTCCGGCACAACCATTAACACGGCGAGAAACAGCGACACGGTTGCCCCCCGACTGTCCTCTAGGCGGCGGGATCGGCTGTCGGGTCCGCCAAGCCATGCTTGTGTCTCGGCATCCGGCACGACGCTCGTTCTGGCGTATCCGTCACCGAGCCGGCGCGCGCTCCTGCGGCTTCTGGCGGGCGTAGCCGCGAACAGAAAGGGCGGCCGAAGCCGCCCTGCCCGGTCAAGCCGCTTTGGCCAGTGGCGGCGGTGCGGTCGAGAGCGCGTGAAGGTACACGTCGAGCAGCGAGGCGTGCTCGTCGAGTTCCTTCTGATCCTGTTTCCTGATCCGGACCACCTCGCGGAGGATATTCACGTCGAAGCCCTGTCCCTTTCCTTCGGTCACTCACTTGCACAGTTACAACTTTCCCACAAAGTCGTCAGGGTCGAAGGGATTGATGGCGTCGGGAAAACGACGCTCGCGCGCAAGCTCGCAGAGCCAATGCCCGGCGCGCACCTAGCCGGGGCTGAGTGCTTCCGGCATGCGCTGCCGGAGTGGAAGACCTTTACCGAACCGTTCGCATCCAGCCTTTCCAGGAAAGTATAGCCGAGGCGCTCGCGGCCGGACGATGGGCTGTCGCGGATTCTGTCTGTCTCGACGAGATCTTGCCGGAGGCGGTATTCGGGCGAGGGTTTCGAATCTATGTCATGCGCCCCAAGCGCGAGTTCTGCGGCTTATGGCGCTGGGAGTATGTGGAAGACCTCAGTCGTGACCCCATCGGTTTCAGTCCAGTCGATATATCTGTCCGCAACTATCATCTTCGCTTTCGCCCTCACGAGAGGGCCGATGCCGTTATCCAGATCGCGTAGGCAGGACAGGACCGTGGTGCAAATGTCGCGGAAAGAGCCCGATTAGTGGAACCTTGGGAATGACGATTGGCCTTTGCGTCGCTCTAGCCACGATGAAATACATCGGGCTCCTGCCTGAGAAGGGCTGGCTTTTCTAGTGGAGAGCGAAGCTCACAGAAGCTTCAGGACGCGCGCGAGCCCCGGGAGGCGCGATCCGGTTGAGGCCTGTGCTGCCTCGCCGCTGTGGCCTGAGCCTCAATCCTGAGGGTCAGCCGAGCCGTCCCGACGCGCTCGCCGGCTTCGTCGCGCACCTGAATCGTGATGTCTTGTTCCGGGCTCTTGTCGGCCCGGTCCCTTGCCATCTCGGCGACGGCGCGTGCGGCTTCCTGGCGTGCCGTATGCGCGTCGCGGAGCATGACCCCTTCGAGATCGGTGCCGAGCGTCGTGTCGGAATAGAACCGGGGCATGCGGGCGCTCCTCGCGGTGGGGCGCGCGTGAATGCGCCAAAGGGTACAGAGTTGCCTCAGCCTTAGCGCCGGTGGGTCGAGTCCCCCTTTGTACTGACGATCATACCGAGCCGGTCGAGGTCGAAGGACTCGCCTTTCGGGGTCCCGATGGCGATGTTCCGGACCCTGCTCGGCCCATTGGCGAGCTATGTCGAGCGCGGCCCTCGGGGTCTCGGCTGAGGTGGCGATTGTGCCACCGCGGTCCCCCCGATGCTGACCCGTGATCTCGTAGGACATCTCGGCTCCTGGACTATGCGATCCTACGGCGCTTGCGCATAAGAAAAAGGCCCACCGGGATGGGCGGGCCAGGGGGTCTCAGGGAGGAACTAGAGGCCGTTGTACGGCGGCTAGCGATGCTCGGATGTGCGCTGGCGAACGCCGAAAGTGCCTGTTAACCATCGCCACCTCAAGATGGCCGATAGCTTGGAATGGGCAGACCTTAATGGTCACGGCTGTCGCGATTGGCTGCGTATTCGGGATCGCGATCACGTTCGCGTCCGTCATGGCGCTCAGATAACGCACCGCCGGTTTTGTGCGGGCGAATTGAGAGCGGGAAGCCCAGCCCTCTTTGCTCTAGCGCTGGTGCTCGGCGGGACCATCGGCGGGTATCACTTGTTGCGCTCTGATCTGCTTCAAGCCGACAGCGAGAGAACGCGCGAGGCCGTGCTGTGCCGAATCCCTCTCGCTTGGCAAATCTCGTTTGCTCAGACCGTCATGGAAGCCGAAGGCTTCAGGTGCAGAAGGCTCACGAAGACAGGGTTTGCTGAGGACCGCGCTGGCGGCGGCCCGCAGGTGGCTCACCCGCCAGCGCATATCTTGTGGTGTGACTCTGGCGAGCGGATCACCTCCGCTTTGATCGTGACTAAGCGGTGGCAAGTCGTGTCCGTGGACGAAGGCGGATTAGTCTCTCGCATAGCCGTTGGAGTCGGCCTGACGGGTCCCTAGGGACGCGCGCTTTAGCCGGCCCTCAGGCCGCCCTAAGCTCCTCGACCTTGCGGCCGAGCGCGGGCAGAAGCACGTCGCCGTAGGCGCTCCCGAGCGCGAGAACGCCATCCCAACGAGCGCCTTCCGCGAGGAGCTGCTCAGCGACGGGCCTTCGCGCCGGGAACACGCGCAATCCTCTTGCGAGCCCCCTCACGCCCAGGCGAGCCAGACTCGGGACCTCCCTTGGGCCCCGACGACAGTGCACACAAGCTTTGCTCGACGTCGTGCACGTGCCGCCGCATCCAGCACGGTAGGAGTAGTGACAGCTTCTGGCCGAAAACGGAGTGACGGCTTTCGAGACACACTCGTGGAAAGCTGTCGTTCGCTGGGCATGGTTCCAGCGGTCTATCCCGCCCCGTCTCGCCGGTTGGAAGTCGGCCGGAATGTGCCAGTTACAGATCTTTTGGAGAGGTTGTCAGAGCCACAACGCCTGAACGGTCTTGCGGATCTGGAGGGGCAAGTTAGACCGGAAAATACAAACAATGGGACTGCGGAGAATGAAAGCGCTGCTCGCGGTTAGCCGAGCTGTCGATCGATTGAGCGCCGGAGCAGGTCGGATAGCTGATTGGCTCGTCCTATTCGCTTGCCTGATCAGCGCGGGGAATGCGGGCATGCGCTATCTCTTCAGCCACTCGTCGAACGGCTTCCTCGAAATCCAGTGGTACCTGTTCGGAGCGCTCGTCTTCCTCGGCGCGTCCCATACGCTGCGCTTGAACGAGCACGTGCGGGTGGACCTTGTCTATTCGTCGGTCTCGGACCGGGCGCGGCTGTGGATTGACGCGCTGGGCTTCGTCCTCTTCTTCCTGCCCGTCACGATCTATCTCACCTGGCTTTCGGTGCCGTTTGCCCGGCAGTCGGTGATCAGCCAGGAGTACTCGAGCAATGCCGGCGGCCTGATCCTGTGGCCGATAAAGCTCATGGTGCCCATCGGCTTCGCGCTGCTGACGCTGCAAGGGCTTTCGGAGCTCATCAAGCGGATTGCGGCACTTCATGGGGACATGTCACTCGACACCCACTACGAGAAGCCTTTCCAGTAGCCGCTTCCGACCCCGCGACCGTACACCCATGATACTCTCCCATGGCGTGCTGCCCCCGGTGATGTTCGCGGGCATGATCGTCTTCATGCTGATCGGCTTCCCGGTCGCCTTCTCGCTCGCGGCGGTCGGCCTGTTCTTTGGCCTAGTCGGCATCTGGACCGGCCATTTCAGCCCGGACTTCCTGCACGCCCTCCCGTACCGGTTCTTCGGCATCATCTCGAACGACCTCCTGCTCGCGATCCCGTTCTTCACCTTCATGGGCGCGATTCTCGAGCGCTGCGGCCTCGCCGAAGATTTGCTCGAAGGCACCGGTCAGCTCTTTGGCAAGGTCCCCGGCGGCCTCGCCTACGCGGTGATCGTGGTCGGTGCGATCCTCGGAGCGATAACGGGCACGGTCGCGGCGTCGGTCATCGCCATGGGCGTGATCTCGCTGCCAGTGATGATGCGCTACGGCTACGATATGAAGCTTGCGACCGGGGTGATCGCGGCCTCGGGCACGATCACCCAGCTCATCCCGCCCTCCCTCGTCCTCGTCGTCCTTGCCGACCAGCTCGGGCGGTCGGTCGGCGACATGTATCTCGGCGCGATCGGCCCCTCGCTGCTCCAGGTGGCGATCTTCATCCTTTACGTGGCCGCGCTGTCGCTCGTGCGTCCGAATGCCATGCCGCCGATCCCCGAGGAGGACCGCGAGCCGATTGGCTGGCGGCTCCTGAGCCGGGTGCTGTGGGGCATGATCCCGTCGATCGCACTCATCTTCCTCGTGCTCGGCACGATCTTCATGGGCCTTGCGACCCCGACGGAAGCCGGCGCCATGGGCGCTGTCGGAGCCATCGTGCTCGCCGCGCTACATCGGCGCCTGACCTGGACCCTCGTCCGCCAGGGCATGCAGAACACCATGCGCATCACCGCCATGGTGGTGTTCATCCTGATCGGTTCGACCGTGTTCAGCCTCGTGTTCCAGGGCATGGACGGCGGGCGCTGGATCGAGCACATGCTGACGAGCCTGCCGGGAGGCCAGGTCGGCTTCCTCATCTTCGTCAACGTCTTCGTCTTCTTTCTCGCCTTCTTCCTCGACTTCTTCGAGATTGCCTTCATCGTCGTGCCGCTGCTCGCGCCGGCGGCCGCGAAGCTCGGCATCGACCTCATCTGGTTCGGCGTGCTCCTGTGCGTGAACATGCAGACGAGCTTCATGCACCCGCCCTTCGGCTTCGCGCTCTTCTATTTGCGCGGCATCGCGCCAAAGGAGGTCAGGAGCTCCGACATCTACTGGGGCGCGATCCCCTGGGTCATCATGCAGCTGATCCTGGTCGCCATCGTGATCGCTTGGCCCGGTTCCGTGACCTACTGGCTTGGCGGTCAGAAGACGCTCGACCCGACTGCCGTCGAGCAGAAGCTGCAGCAGCTTCAGTTTCCCCCCACCGAGTCCGGCCCGCCGAGCTTCGACCTGGGGCCGCTGAAAGTTCAATGAGCGGCGCTCAGACGGCCGCCTTGTCCGAGAGCGGGCGTTCGCTTAGCGCACGCGCATGGCGACGAGCGTGGAAGGCGCCGGCGCAAGTGACCGCTTTCCATCTGCCTGCCAATCCCTGCTAAAGTACCGACCATGGTCGTGAGGCCGTAAGCGGAACCACAAGGAAGCAAGAGATGGATCGTCGTTCGTTCATCAAACGCGCCGGCGTCGCAGGAGCGTTCACGGTTGGGACGGCGCCCGCCGTGCATGCGCAGACGACGGTGCGCTGGCGCCTTGCGCACAGCTTCCCGAAGTCTCTCGACACGATCTACGGCACGGCCGAGACCTTCGCGAAGCTCGTCGGCGACATGTCCGGGGGCAAGTTCACGATCCAGGTCTTCGCCGCCGGCGAGATCGTGCCGGCGCTCGCCACGCTCGACGGCGTGCAGAACGGCGTCATCGAATGCACCCACACCGCCTCGAACTTCTTCGCCGGCAAGGACGAAACCTTCGCCTTCAATGGCATCCCGTTTAGCCTGAATTCGCGGCAGATGTCGGCCTGGATGTTCGACGGCAACGGCCTGAAGCTCATGCGCGAATTCTACAAGACCCAAGGCGTGATCAATTTCCCAATGGGCAACACCGGCGCCCAGATGGGCGGGTGGTACCGCAAGGAGATCAAGTCGCTCGAGGATCTGAAGGGACTGAAGCTGCGCGTCTCGGGGCTGCTCGCGGGCGAGGTGTACAAGCGCCTCGGCGTGGTGCCGCAGACCATCGCGGCGGGCGACATCTATCCCTCTCTCGAGCGGGGCACGCTCGACGCGGTCGAGTTCTCCGGCCCCTTCGACGACCAGAAGCTCGGCTTCTACAAGGTCGCGCCGTACTACTACTATCCGGGCTGGCACGACGGCAGCCCGCAGCTCGATCTTCTCGTCGGTCTCAAGGCCTACGACGCGCTCTCCGACGAGTACAAGGCGATCCTCGCCGCCGCGGCGACACATGCCCATGTCGTGATGCAGGCGAGGTACGACGCGCGGAACCCGACGGCGCTGCGCCAGCTGGTGGCCGCGGGAGCGAAGATCCAGCGCTTTCCGCAGGAAGTGATTACCGCCGGCTATCGGGAGGCGATGGCGCTTTTCGACGAGATTTCCGCCCGCAATCCGAACTGGAAAAAGGTCTACGAGGATTACGCGCGGTTCCGCGCCGACCTTAATCTGTGGTTCAGCATCGCCGAGGCGAGCCTCGACCAGTTCACGCAGGCGCAGCGGCGCTAACGCCCCGGTCTCCCCTTTATCGAAGGCAGGCTGCATGCGCGAGGCGCTGCACGAGATGTCTGGCGGCGCGCTCGCGTCCCTCGTGGCGCGCCGCGAGGTCAGCGCGCGCGATCTCACTGCTCACTTTCTGGAGCGGATCGAGCAACTCAACCCGGCCATCAACGCCATCTGCACGGTCAATCCCGACGCCCTCGCGGAGGCTGAGGTCTGTGACCGGCGCCTCCGGAGCGGAGAAAAGCCGCGGCCGCTCGAAGGCGTGCCCTTCGTCGCCAAGGACAACCTCCAGACCAAAGGCCTCCGCACGACTTTCTGCTCGCTCTTGTGCGCTGACTACGCCCCCAAGGAGGACGCGATCGCGGTTGAGCGGCTGCGCGGCGCGGGCGCTGTCCTTATAGGCAAAACGAATACCCCGGAATTCGCGACCGACGTGAACACGACGAACCGGCTCTTCGGACAAACGCGCAATCCGCATGATCTCAACGTGACCGCCGGCGGATCGAGCGGCGGCACCGGCGCGGGCCTTGCCGCGGGCTTGGCGCCGATCGGGCTCGGAACCGATCTCGGCGGCTCGATCCGCGTCCCCTCCTCCTATTGCGGCACCACTGGCATCCGTGCCGCGCCAGGCCGCGTGCCGGTCTATCCGACCGAGTTCGGCTGGGACACGCTCGTCGAGCACGTCCACGGCCCCATGGCGCGCACCATCGCCGATGTGGGGCTCATGCTCTCGGTGCTCGCGGGACCCGACGATCGCGACCCGAGCTCGCTGCCGGCGGAAGATCGCGACTACGCCGCGGCCGCTGACGGCCGGGCCGACCTGAGCGGCAGGCGCGTCGCCTATAGCTCGAGCCTCAATGGCCTGTTCCCGGTCGATCCCGAGGTGGAGGCGCTGACGCGGCAGGCGGCGCGCGACTTCGAGGCGCTCGGTTGCGAGGTCGACGAAGCGAGCTTCGACCCCGCCGACCTCAAGGAGATCATAGCCGGCACCCGCGGCTTCGGCATGGTCGCCCGCTTCGCCGAGCGGGTCGAGAACGACGCGGACAGGATGACGAGCCAGCTCGTCGGGCAAGTTCGGGACGCGCTCAAAATCGATGTTCGGACGGTCGCGAAGGCGGAGCGCCTGCGCACGCGCTATTGGCAGCGTGTGCGTAGCTTCATGGAGCGCTACGATTACATCCTGACCCCGACCGTCGGTGCGCCGCCGTTCCGGCTCGACGAGCCGCTGCCGCAGACCATCGGTGGACGCCCGGTCGCGCGTTACTACGATGTCTTCCTCGCTACATATGCCTTTAGCGTGATCGGCCTGCCGGCGATGTCCGTGCCCTGTGGCTTCACAGCGGCTGGCCTGCCGGTCGGGCTGCAGATCGTGTCGCGCCGCCTACGCGAGGATCGCGTGCTCGAAGCCGCCGCCGCCTACGCCCAGGCGCGGCCGGAGCATGCAAAGCCGCGCGCGCTGTCCTTGACGGAGCCGAACCCGCTCGCGAACGAGCTTGTCACGCCCGGGATGCGATTCGGCTAGAGCGTGGGCGCAGGATGCAAGGACCGATTTTCGCCAATGTGGCCCGCCAGTAAGATGTACATCCTGCTCCTGACCCTGAGCTGCTTGACCGCCTGCGCGCTCTGCGCTGCCTTCCTGATGTGGGGTCCCCGATCATTAGGACGCTGGAGTTCTGCCGACCATAAGTGACCGCTTTGGGGTTACAAACCGCCGCCCTGAGGTAGTTCGAGAAGGGCCTTGAGCAGACGGAGCTCCATCCTGAAGGAACGTCCGATTTGGAGCGGAGCATCAAGCAACGCAAATGGCGAGGGTGGGCGCATGATTTCCGAGGGCGCCAGCTCCGGGCGGTGAAGGCCAACGGAGCTGGCTCTCAAGCTACACCTCAGTACCTTCGGCCAAAGTGAGCGCGTCTTCGACATCGACCCCGAGGTAACGGACCGTGCTTTCGATCTTGGTATGTCCGAGTAGGATTTGTACCGCGCGCAGATTGCCCGTTGCCTTGTAGATGATCGACGCCTTGGTTCGGCGAAGTGAGTGTGTACCGTAATCCTCTCGCCGCAAGCCAATGCCAGTGACCCACTCGTCGACAAGCCGGGCATACTGTCGGGCGCTCATATGTCGGGTGTGGTTGATCCGGCTCGGGAAAGCGTAGTCGTCGAGCGATCCGCCACGGTGCTCAAGCCAAGCAAGGATGCTGGTCCGCGCCGATTCTAGCAGTTCGAATTGAACCGGCCGGCCGGTCTTTCGCTGAATGACGATTGCGCGCGATCGGACATGCGCGCCGCTGACAAGTTCGCCGATGCGAACCTTCACCACGTCGCATCCACGCAGCTTGCTGTCGATGGCGAGGTCGAACAAAGCCCGATCGCGCAGCCGTCGCTCGCGATCAAGATAGAACCTGATCGCCCAAACCTGCTGCGGCTTGAACGCGCGCTTTGCCCCAGGCTTCCGTGCAGCGTTCCACGGACGCCGTTGGGCAAAACCGGGCCGAAACTGGCCAGCAGGAGAATTGGAAGCACACTGAGCAGGAGGTCTGACCGTAAGCGGAATCACGGCCTTCAAGACAGAGAGTGTGGAAAGCTGCCGTTCGCTCGGCATGGATTTAGCGGGTCTTTTCCGTCCCGTCTCACTCGTTCAGATCCGGCCGGAATGTGCCAGAAGCTTTCATCCGTTACTCTCACCGTCTTCCACGCGGCACGTGCACGATGTCGAGCAAAGCTTGTGTGCGCTGAAGGTTATCCAGCGCCAAAGTTAGCCCCGCGAGCTCGCGCGCCTGTGAGGGCGCGAGGGTGGACCCGGCAAGCTCGTCGAACTTCGCGAGAACATCGCGGTCCCCGATGGGATTCTCCGGTGCTCCGCGCGCCGTCGTGGTAGGTTCCTCGATCCGCGCCCCGTCCCTTGTCAGGAGGGTCACTGAAGCGCGGTCACTGCCGGCGACACTCTCGTCGATGTCGATGCAGATGCGCTCTATCAGCGATTGGAGGCGCGGGTCGGCCCTTCGCTCGGCGTCGTAGGCCGACAGGCCGGCGGTGCCGTAGAGGATCCGTGCGGCAACGGCGTAGGGCAGGCTCATCTGCGCTGCCGGCAGCGAGCTGGCGTCGCGCCCACCGACCATGCCGGCCAGAAACGAGCTGAGCCGCGCATGCACCGCGGCAACATTATCGGGCGCGACGCCGCGATTTAGAATCCGGCCGACTGCATCGACGGCGGCGTGCGTGTCGCGGCAGGACGCGTAAGGCTTGATTGCGCAGCGCATGATCCGCCAGCTCCCGCCGAGATCGCGCAGGAGCGCATCCGGTTCGCTAGTCGCCCGAGCGTAGGTCTTGAGGAAGCCGCCCCACACGTCCTCGAAGACATGGACCGGACCCGTGACACCGGCGCGCGCGAGAAGCGCGGCTAACAGCCCGCCCTCGGCGGCGCGGCCGGCATGAACCCGCTTCGCCATGGCTCCGTCATGGATGAAGGCCCAGAGACCGCCCGAAAAGCTCGCGGCGAGGCCGAGGCAGGATGTGGCCTGTTCGGGCGTGAGGCGCAGCAGGCTCGCGACGGTCGCCGCAGCGGCGAAGGTCCCGCAGGTGCCGGTCGAATGCCAGCCGGCCTCGTTATGCGGACGGTAGCCGCCGAAGCCCTCGAGCGCGCGGCGGCCGAGGTCGTAGCCGAGCACGATCGCCGTCAGGAAGGCCCGGCCGGTGACGGGCTCGTCCAGCACCGATAGCGCTGCAATGGCGGCCGGTAGCACGACCGCGCCGGAATGATCGCAACCGCCGGTGTCGTCGAGCTCGAAGGCGTGGGCCGCGATGCCGTTGAGGAGCGCGGCGTTGCGAGGCGTCGCAAGGTGGTCGGTGCCCCAGACCGGAGCGCTGCCCCCGGGCTCCACGGCGAGAAGCGCCGCCTTGGCCCGCGCCGCTTCCTCGGAGGTCGCGCCTGCGAGGGCGGCGCCGAAGGTATCGAGGATATGGCGCTTCGCCTTCTCGACCACCTCGGGCGGAAGCTCATCGTAAGTGACCTGCGTGACGAAAGCCCCGAGCTGTTCCGCGATCGTCTGCTTCACCAATCGTCTCCTTGGTGCCGTGCAGTCGAGCCAAGATCCGAGTTAGGTGCAAGGGCTCCTTGCGCGCTCCAGCGAGCGCGGCCGTTGCACCCCAGGAATGGCCCGGCGTACCCTGCGCGACCGGACTGGGGCAGCGGCGTGGCGGTACAGCGTCTCATCATTCGTGCCGATTGGACGATCGTGTACAGGAACGGTCGGCAGGTGCCGATCGAGGGCGTGTCCATCGTCGCCGAGGACGGCCGCATCGCCGATCTGACGCGAGAGCTGCCGGAAGGCGAGACGATCGTGGTCCCCGGGGGGGTTGCTTTTCCGGGTTTCATCAACCTCCACAACCACACCATCAACGCACCCCTGTTCCGCGGCATTGTCGACGATCTCCCGCGCAAGGCGATCGGCGAGAGCAAGGTCTATTCGATGCTCATGCCGATGGGGGCGCTCGCCCTCTCTTACCTCGACCCGGACGAGCTCGAGGCGCTTGTCGCACTCGGTCTCCTTGAATTCGCGCGCAGCGGCGCGACCACCCTCGTGGATCAGTTCCGTCCCAGGCAAACGGCGATCCTCGATCTCGCTAGACGCTGGGGCCTGCGACTCTATGCGGCCCCCTACCTGTTCTCGCCCGCGGGCGCGGTCGGCGATGCCGCGGTCGCGCGCGCGGCGCAGGGAAGCTTCGAAGGCGAGACAGGCCTTGCCGCGTTCGAGGAACTTTTCGCGCACTTCGATGAAGGAGAGCGAGGCCGCATCCGTGTGATCCTCGGGCCCCATGCCGCCGATTCCTGCGCCCCCGATCTCCTCAAGACCGTCGACCAGATCGCCCGCGAGCGCCGGCTCCTCACGACCATCCACCTCGCGCAGAGCCAGGGTGAGGTCGACCGGGTGCGGGTTGAGCGCGGCCTCGATCCGGCGGGCTATATGGAGTCCGTCGGGCTCCTGCGCGAAGGCGTGATCTTCGCCCACGGGGTGCACCTGACCGACGATGAGCTCGCCCGGGTGCGAGACTCCGGAGCGGCGATCGCGCACTGCGCGAGCGTGTTTCTGCGGGGCGGCAAGTCACCGAACTTCGCGCGCTTCGCCAAACATGGCGTTCGGTTCGGAATCGGCACCGATGCGGAGCGCATGGACATGTTCTCGCAGCTGCGCGCGAGCGGATTTGCCTCGAAGCAGGCGACCGGCGCCGGCGACGCGGGAACCGCAGCCGGACTCTTCCATGCCGCAACGATTGCCGGGGCGGACGCGCTTCGCAGGCCCGACCTCGGTCGCATCGAGCGGGGCGCGACGGCGGACATCGTCATCGTCGACGCTAACAAGCCGCACCTGCAGCCGATCAACGATCCCATCCGCACGCTCGCCTGGTACGCCTCCTCGGCGGACATTGATACGGTGCTCGTCGACGGCCGCCCGATCGTACGAGCCGGGCGCTTGGTCGGTGTCAACGAACAGAACCTCGTCAAACGCGGCGCCGCTGCAACCCGCCGAGTATGGCAGGAGGCGCAGCGGCGGGGCCACTTCCCCATCGAGGCGGCGCCGGCAAGGGAATGACATGACGCCCAGAGAGCAGATCCTCGCCTGGATTGAGCGGGACCGCGACGAACTCGTCCGCTTTCTTTCCGCGTTCGTGGCGATCCCAAGCCCGAACCCGCCGGGAGACACCCGCAAGGCAGCGAGCTTCCTGGCTGATCGCCTACGGAGCGAAGGCGTGCCAATCGAGATCCGATCGGCGAAAGACCACCTCCCCAACGTCGTCGGCATCTTCGAGGGCGCGAGCCTTGGCCGCCATCTCGTGCTGAACGGCCATATCGACGTCTTTCCCGTCGGCCCGGCTGAGCCCTGGTCGCGCGATCCGTGGAGCGGCGCCGTTGAGGGCGGCAAGGTTCACGGCCGCGGCGTCGTCGACATGAAGTGCGGCACTTCGGCCTCGGTCTGGACCTACATCTATCTCCACCGACTCCGCGAGCACCTGGCAGGCCGGCTTGCGCTCACCTGCGTGTCCGACGAGGAGACGGGCGGGACCTGGGGCACGAAGTGGCTGATCGAGAGCTACCCTGACGAGTTCCGCGGCGACTGCGTGCTGAACGGCGAGCCGAGCGTGCCGAACATGATCCGCTTCGGCGAGAAGGGCACGCTGCGACTGGTCTTCGAGATCGACACACCCGGGGCGCACGCCGCCTACACGCATCAGAGCGCGAACGCGATCCGCATCGCCGCCGACCTCATCGGTGACCTCTACGGACTCGAGTGCATGCGCTTCGAGCAGGACGAGGCTGTGCGCCGAGCGATCGAGGCGAGCGGCCCGGCGATCGATCGCGGACTCGGCGCCGGCGCCTCGGGGATTCTCAACCGGATCACCGTGTCTCCGGGCGTGATCGGGGGCGGGCTGAAGATCAACATGCTACCCGGCCATTGCCGGATCGAAGTCGATATCCGCCTCCCCGTGGGCCTCAAGCATGCCGCCGTGATGGCGCAGGTCGAGACGATCGTCGCCGGCCACCCGGCTGCGCGCATGACCCCGGTCTGGACGCATTCGAGCGAACCGAGCGTCTGCGATCCGGAGCACGAGATGGTGGGGATCCTCAAGCGCACCGTGCGCGAGCTCGGGCGCGAGGAGCCCGTGCCGGCGGTCAGCCTCGGCGCAACCGACGCCAAGCATTGGCGCCACCGCGGTGTCCCGGCCTACATTTATGGCTGCACCCCGAACAACATGGCGAAGGCCGACGAATGGGTAGACATCGAAGAATACCTGCACGTCGTGCGCACTCATGCGCTCGCCACGGCCGCCTATCTCGGAGCATGAAATGACGACCGCGGGCGTGAAGCGCTTCGCCCTCACATCGGACAACGCTTCCGCCGCCGTCCGCGCGGGGGAGCGCGTTTTCCTGAGCGCCTGCAACGCCGTCGAGCCGGATGGGACCGTCCGCGGCTTGGGTGACGCCGCCGCCCAGACCCATGCGGCGCTCGACCGGCTGGCGGAGGCGCTGGAGGCCGCCGGCGGATCGCTCCGGAACATCACGAAGCTCACTACCTGCATCGTCGACCGCGGCTTCCGTACCGCAGTGTACGCCGCGATCGCCGAGCGGCTGAAGGGCGTGCATCCCGTGAGCACCGGGCTTGTCGTTGCCGGCCTGCCGCGGCCGGAGCTGATCGTGCAGATCGATGCGGAGGCGGCGATCCCGAGGGCGCCGGCGCGGCGCATCCGGCCCTACACCTTCGAGAGCTGGCATGGACAGGGCTTCGCCTGGCAGGGCTCGATGGTGCTCGCGACGGGCGACGAATTCTTCGTGCGCGGCCAGACCGGGGCCCGCCTCGATCACTCCGGGACGATTGGCCTGGGCCGCACCGTGGAGGACGCAGGCGCCCAGGCCGACCTCGCGCTCGAGAACCTCACCACCCTGCTCGAAGAGGCGGGCTCGTCGCTCGACGAGGTCTGCAAGCTCACGGTCTACATCAGCGATCGCGCCTACCGCTCCGCCGTCTACCCAATGATCGGCAAGCATTTCCGCGCTGTGCGGCCGGTCTCGACGGGCATCATCACGAACACCTTCGCGCGCCCGGAGGTCCTGTTCGAGCTCGATGTGCAGGTGCTGCGAAAAGATGGCGGGCACGCGCACGAGCGGCTGCGGCCCTACCATTCGAGCGCCGCGCGCTATGGCCACCTGGGCCAGAAGCTCGATTGCGAGTTCTGCATGGCTGTGAAGGCCGGGCGGCGGGTGATCCTGCGCGGCCAGACCGGCGTCGGGCTCGACGAGGTCATGCGCGGCGCAGGCGACCCGGCGGTGCAGGCCGAACAGGCCATCGACAACGTAGCCATGCTTCTCGCCGACGCCGGCGCCGCGATGCCCGACGTGGTGAAGGCGACGGTCTATGTCACGGACCGCGCTTTCCTCGAACCGGTCAACGCCGTCGTGCTCCGCCGCCTCGCCGGCATCGCACCCGCCTTCACGGCCGTGATCGTCAAGGGGCTCGCTAGCCCGGAGCTCCTGATGGAGGTCGACATCACGGCCATCCTGCCGGAGGGGCGGCGGTGACCTTCTCGCTGATCGGGCGCTGCGCCCGGACCGGCATGTTCGGCGCCGTCGTCACGACCTCCTCGATCGCAGTCGGCTCGCGCTGCCCCTTCGTGCGCGCCGGCGTCGGAGCGGCCCTGACCCAGCACCGGACCGACCCTCGCCTCGGCCCGCTGGCGCTCGACCTTCTGGAAAAGGGCTTCACGGCACAAGAGGCCATGAACGCGATCGTCGCGGCGACGCCGCACCGGGACTGGCGGCAGCTTGCGATGATCGACCGCGAAGGCCGTACGGCCTCCTTCAGCGGCGTCCGCGTGAAGCCGGAGAAGAACGAGACGCACGGACGCGACTGCGTGGCGCTCGGCAATATCGTCCGCTCGATCGAGGTGCCGGCCGCGATGGTGCGCGCCTTCGAAGCGGATCCCGCCGCGCCGCTGACCTCGCGACTGGTGGCTGCGCTTCAGGCCGGAGACACGGCAGGCGGCGAATTCAAGCCGCTCGTCTCGGCCGCCCTCCTCGTCGCCAACCGCCACTCCTTCCCGTTCGTGGACTTGCGCGTAGACCAGGATGGGGCTCCAATCGCCGCCCTGGCGCGGCTCTGGCAGGAGTACGCGCCGATGGCGGAGCCCTATGTGGCGCGCGCGGTCGATCCGGATTCGGCGCAGGCGCTCTGAGGGGCACCGGCGAAGCTCGAACCAAGGGGGAGCAGCATGCGACGCTTCATTCTCGTGCTGGCCGCGGCGGCCGGCTTGACCACCCCCGCTCTCGCGCAGGGCACCATCCGGGTCGGGGTCGGCACGACCCTCAACCAGCTCGACCCGGCGAAGACGACGATTGGCGACGAGTACATCTACGTCCATCTCGTCTTCAACGGCCTCACGCGCATCGACCGCGACCTCACCGTCAAACCGGACCTCGCCGTGAGCTGGACGGCCTCCGAGGACCTCAAGACCTGGACCTTCAAGCTGCGCGACGGCGTCAAATTCCATCATGGCAAGAGCTTCGAGGCCGAGGACGTGCTCGCCACCATGAACCGCATCCTCGATCAGGCGACGGGCTCGCGGGCGCGGGCGAACCTCACCATGATCGAGAAGATCGAGGCGCCCGACCCCATGACCGTGCGCTTCACGCTGAACATCCCCTATGCCGGCTTCCCCGACATCTTCGGCGAGCGCCAGCTGCGCATTCTCGCGAAAGACCGCGTCGATGTGGTCTCGAGGGAGCCGGTCGGCACCGGGCCCTTCGTATTCAAGTCCTGGGCGCCGGGAGACCGCCTCGAGATGGCGAAGAATCCGAGCTATTTCGAGCAGGGCCTGCCGAAGCTCGACGCTGTGACGATGCGTATCATTCCCGAGGCCGCGGCCCGGCTCGCGGCGTTGGAATCCGGCGCGATCGACATCCTCTGGAACCTGCCCTATGAGGCCGTCGACAAGTTCAAGAACCATCCCAACGTGCGCGCCGACGGCGTCGCGACCGCGACCTGGGACGGCGTCATCCTCAACAACGAGCGCCCGCCCTTCAACGACGTGCGCGTGCGCCAAGCGCTCGCAGCGACGATCAACAAGGACGACCTCGTCCAGCTCGCGCTGTTCGGCCAAGGCGAGCCGACCCACAGCCCGATCCCGCCGAGCCACCCCTATTTCAACAAGACGCTCGGCTTCAAGAAGCCCGACATCGCTCGCGCGAAGAAGCTCATGAGCGAGTCAGGCCACCCCAACGGTTTCGACGTGACGATGCAGGTCCCGCAGGAGCGCGAGCAGCGCGTGCGCCTCGGCGTCGCCGTGCGCGACATGGCGCGCGCCGCGGGGATCCGCATCAACGTCGAGCGCGTCCCCTTCGCTTCTTACGCGGCGCAGGTTGCCGGCAAGGCGCCCATGTATGTCGACGGCTATTTCGCGCGGCCGACGATCGATACGGCGGTCTACCCCTTCTACCATTCCAGCGGCAGCTGGAACCGGCAGCTCTGGCTCTACACCAACAAGCGCGTTGACGAGATCCTCGACACCGCGCGCAAGACCAACGAGGAGGACAAGCGCAAGCTCCTCTTCGACGATTTCCAGAAGCTCGTCGACGAGACCATGCCGAGCCTCATCGCCTATGCGGCCGCCCATGTGAACGGGGTTCGGAAGGAGGTCGAGGGCTTCCGCTCGACGCCGATGCAGTGGCTCGAGCTGAAGGAAGTCACGCTCAAGCGCTGACGCGGGCGGCTTAAACGAGGAGGCGAGCGAGTGGCCGGCTACATCCTCCGCCGGCTCGCCTTCGTCGCCCTCGTGCTCGTGGCGGTGTCCATATTGGTCTTCGGCATCACGTCGCTCCTGCCGGCGAACGTGGCCTATCTCATCCTCGGGCCGTTCGCGCCGCCCGAGCAGGTGCGGGCGCTCGAGCTGAAGCTCGGGCTCACCGATCCGATCTGGCAGCAATACTGGCGTTGGGCCTCAGGCATTCTCCGAGGCGATCTCGGCGAGTCGATGCTGATGAACCGGCCGATCGCGCCGCTTCTGTGGGAAGCGATCGTCCGCTCGCTCACCCTGACCGTCACCTCCTTCATCCTCATCGGCGTGATCGGCGTCGGGCTCGGCGTGATCGCCGCGCTGCGGCACGGGCGGCCTCTCGACCACACGGTGTCGGTCGCGACCTATCTCGGCATCGCGGTGCCGGAGTTCTTCTGGGCGATCGTCGTCATCCTCGTCTTCGCCGCCTGGCTCGGATGGCTGCCCTCGTCCGGCTATGAACCGCTCTCGGCGGGGTACTGGATCTGGCTGCAGCATATCATCGCGCCGGTGATGACGCTGGTCTTCGGCCATCTCGCGCATGTCTCGCGGCTCACGCGCTCGAGCATGATCGAGGTGATGCAGAGCCCCTATGTCACGGCGGCGCGCGCGAAAGGCCTGCCCGAGCGCGTCGTGGTGATCCGCCACGCGCTTCGGAACGCGCTCCTCCCGACCATCACGGTGCTCGCCCTAGACTTCGGCCGGCTCATGGGCGGGATCGTGGTAGTCGAGACGGTCTTCGCCTACCCGGGCCTCGGCCGCCTCCTCGTCTTCTCGATCCAGAACCGGGACTTGCCGACGCTGCAAGCGGCAATCCTCGTGGTTGCCGCGATCTACGCGCTCGCGAATTTCGCGGCGGACCTCCTCTACGCCTGGCTCAACCCGAAGATCCGCTATGGCCGCAGCGTCGCCTGACGGCCTCGCGGCCACCGCCGTTCCGATCCAGGAGTTGCCGCCGGCGCGCGCACCGCGGCGGCCGATGCCGCTCCAGCTCAAGGCTGGGCTCCTCATCGTCGGCACCATAGTCCTCCTCGGGCTGCTCGCGCCCTGGATCGCACCCCATCCGTGGGACACGATCTCGATGCGCACGCGCTTCCTCCCGCCGAGCGCCACCTATTGGCTCGGCACCGACGAATACGGCCGCGACGTGCTGAGCCGGCTCCTTATGGGGACGCGCCTCTCCCTCGCCATGGGGGTGAGCGCCACGCTCGTCAGCCTCGCCTTCGGCGTGCCGATCGGTCTTGCGGCCGGCTATTTCCGCGGCAAGACGGACGAGTTGCTGATGCGCAGCGCCGACGTGCTCATGGCGGTGCCGCCGATCATGCTCGGGCTTCTCGTGCTCGCGGTAACGCCGCCGTCGCTGTGGAAGACCGCGGTCGCGGTCGGCTTCGTCTACATCCCGCCGATCGCGCGCGTGACCCGTAGCGTCACCCTCGCACTGGCGAACGAGGAGTTCATCCAAGCTGCCCGGGCGCGTGCCGAGAGCACCTCCTACATCCTCTTCCGCGAGATCCTGCCGAACGCCTGGCCGCCACTGATCGTCGAGGCGAGCCTTCGCGTGACCTACGCCATCCTGCTTGGCTCCGCCCTGAGCTTCCTCGGGCTCGGCGCACAGCCGCCGAGCTCCGACTGGGGGCTTATGATCTCGGAGGCGCGCTCCTTCATCGACCGGGCGCCGTGGATCGCGCTCGCGCCGGGTTTCGCCATGTGCCTCCTCGTCATCGGCATCAACCTCGTCGGCGACGGCGCGCGCGAGCGGCTCGACCCCCGCTTGAAGGCGCGCGTCGGGAAGAGCTGAGCGATGCTCGCGATCGAGGATCTCACCGTCCGCTATCGGACGCCCGGCGGCGCGGTCGAGGCGCTGTCCTCGGTGTCGCTGAAGGTGCGCACGGGCTCGACGCTTGCCGTCGTCGGCGAGTCGGGCTCCGGCAAGAGCACCGTGGCGCTTGCCGCAATGGCGCTCCTGCCGCCCGAAGCGCAGACGCCGTCCGGCCGCGTGCTCTTCGACGGGACGGACGTCCTGAAGCTTGATGCTCAGAGGCGGCGACGGCTGCGCGGCTCGCGCATCGCGCTCGTCTTCCAGGACCCGTTTTCCGTGCTCAACCCGTCACTTCGCATTGCGGAGCAGGTGGGAGAAGGGCTCGTCTATCACCGCGGCTTCTCGGACGAGCGCGCGCTAAGTCGTGCGATCGAGCTTCTCGATGAGGTCGGGATCGCGAACCCCCGGGCGGTTGCAAGAGCCTATCCGCACGAACTCTCTGGCGGCATGCGCCAGCGGGCGCTCATCGCGGGCGCCCTCGCCGCCGAGCCCGAGCTCCTGATCCTCGACGAGCCCACGACCGCGCTCGATGTGACGATCGAGGCACAGATCCTCGACCTTCTCGAGGATCTGCAGGCGCGGCGCGGCTTGACCATGCTCTTCATCAGCCACAACCTGGGCGTGGTTCGGCGCATCGCCGACGACATCGCCGTGCTCTACGCTGGTCAGGTGGTGGAGGAAGGCGCGACCGAGCGCATCCTGCAGGCGCCAGTCCACCCCTACACCAAAGGGCTCCTCGCCGCGATCCCGCGGCTAGGCCGGGGCAGGACGCGTCTCGCCTCGATTCCCGGCCGCCTGCCGGATCTGCGCGCGCCGCCTGCCGGCTGCCGGTTCGCGCCCCGCTGCCCTTTCGCGGTTGCCGCCAGCGCCCTGCCGCAGGAGCTTCGACATGTCGGGGACCGCAACGTGCGCTGCTGCAGGGCCCAGGAGCTAGTTGCGACAGCATGGCCGGTGCAGGACGAAGCAGCCTCGGGGACGCTGCGCGCCGTGCTCTCTCCGAGCGAGCCGATCCTCCGCGTCGACGGGCTGTCCAAGACCTTCACCCTCACCCGAGGGTTCGGCGCGCTCTCGTTCGAGGGCTGGCGTCCGGTCATGCGGCCGGTGCGCGTCAAGGCGGTCGACGAGGTCGCGATCGAGATCGCGCCGGGCGAGGTGCTGGGCCTCGTTGGGGAATCGGGCTCGGGCAAGACCACGCTCGGCCGTGCGATCCTGCGCCTGATCGAGCCCGATCGCGGCTCCATCCGCATCGCCGGCGAGGCCGTGTCCGGCAAGCCTCAAAAAGCGCTCGTGCCGATGCGCAGGGCCGCGCAGATTGTGTTCCAGAACCCGGATTCATCGCTCAACCCGCGCAAGACGGTGCGCGAGCTGGTCGGCCGGCCGATCGAACGCTTCCGCCTCGCGCCCTCGGGCGAGGTTCCGGGGCGAGTGCGCGCGCTCCTGGACCTCGTGCGCCTGCCGGCCCACTACGCCGACCGCTATCCGCATCAGATGAGCGGCGGCGAGAAGCAGCGAGTCGGCATCGCCCGCGCGCTTGCGACGGAGCCGCGCTTCATCGTCTGCGACGAGCCGGTCTCGGCGCTCGACGTTTCGGTGCAGGCGGCGATCGTGAACCTTCTCGCGGATCTCAGGGACCGGCTCGGCGTCGCTTATCTCTTTATCTCGCACGACATCTCGGTCGTGGCGCATATCGCCGACCGGATTGCGGTGATGTACCGGGGCCGCATCGTCGAGACCGGTCCCGCCGAAGAGGTCATGCGCGCCCCGAGGGATCCCTATACGATTACCCTACTCTCCGCCGTGCCGACCGTCGACGGTCCGCCGCTCGGAAAGCGCGCACGGGATGAGATCGCTCAGCGATGATCGAAATAGCCGGCTCGCACTGCCGCGCCGATGAGGTTCACAATGAGCCGTCCCGCGGTGATGCAGGTGATGCGGTTGACGTCGACCCGCGGCGTGATCTCGACCACGTCCATGCCGACCACGCGCCCCTTTTTTACAAGTCCGTGGATCAACTTACGGGCTTGCACGAAGGTGACGCCTCCGGGGCACGGCCCGGCGACAGCCGGCGCGATCGACGGGTCCATGCCGTCGAGGTCTACGGTCAGATAGTAACGGCCCCCGGCGGGGATGCGCTCGAGGATTGCCTCCATGCCGACCTCATGGAGCTCATAGGCAGTGATGAGATGCGCGCCGTAGGCCTGCGCCGCCTCGACCTCCTCGATCCGCGCGCTCCCAGTCCCGCGCAGGCCGATCTGAAAAATCTCGCCGACATGCGCCATCTCGGAGGCTCGGCGGATCGGACTCGAATAGCCCTCGCGCACGCCATTGACGTGGTCGCGCCAATCGATGTGCTGGTCGATCTGCACGAGGGTAATCGGCCCCTCTCCGTCCATCGCTCGCAGCACCGGGATCGGGATGCCATGGTCGCCGCCGATCACGATCGGCAGTGCGCCGGCAGCCAGAATGAGCCGCACGGCCGCTTCGGCGCGGGCATAGTGCCCCTTCAGGTCTGCCGGATCGGCGCGCACGTCGCCACAATCGACCGCGCGAATGGATTTGCCGTCATAGAGCGGCCCGCCGAGGTCGAAATCGTAGCGCTCAAGCGAGCGCACGATGCGGTCGCTCACCTGCCGCATCGCAGCCGGCATGTTGGTCTGATCATTGACGATCTCGGCGGCCGTATAGGCATCGCCATAAGGGATACCTAGGAACGCAATGTCGGCCTTGAGCTGGTCGAGCTCGAGGATGGGCTCGGAATAGAGGAAGGTCTGGTGAGCAACTTGAACGATTGCAGTAAGCGGCAGATTCACGCGAGCAGCCTTTCTGGCGAAGCGGAGCCGAGCACGCTATGGCGCGACTCCGCGGAAGTCGACAGGTTGAACATCGCCCGCGGTCAGATGCATCCTCGATAGAAACCGCAGGCACCTCACCAGCCGGGAATGTCGGCTTCGGGTCACAATCCGCCGGCCTGAGGTGATTCGAGAAGGCCGCGAGAAGCCGAGCCCCCTTCGTAAACGAACGTCCGGTATTGAGCGGAGCATCAAGCAACGCCAACGGCGAGGAGGGGCGCATAGCCGACGTGGCAGGATATGGCCGGAAGCGGACTGTCTTGTGTGGATGGCTCCCGCGTTACAAGGGGGTCTGTGACGGTTTGGCGTGCTGGTCGGGTGCCGTCTTGTGTCCGGCCTCACATGATGGTTTCTCCGTCAAGAGCTTCGTCCGGCACGGTCC
>JAQSWQ010000119.1 GCA_029266525.1 Microvirga sp. | reverse complement strand
TCAGCCGACCACCCGGACCGGGCATGCGTTCCCGGCGCGGGCACCGGCCCCGCCCCACGCCACGACGCCTCATGAGCGCGCCCCTCGGGTGGACGGGACGGGCACAAGCAAGCACTTCTAGGACTAAATGTCAAGGACTTTTTTCAGCGACGTGCTTGTCGCGCATCGATTTCATTCGTGAGCCGGAACCATAAGTCCTATCGCGGCCGAGCAGCTACTCAAACGCGTCGCGGCCCCTATCTTCGGACCGACAGGAGGTCGGCATGAAGCTTCTCGCCGCGGCGCTTGCGTCGCTTTCTCTCGTTGCCTCGGCATCGGCGCAGCCCGCGCCGGCGCGCGAGGATCTGCGGATAGTCGCGCCGGGCCTCGAGAAGTACGCGCAGGGCCCGGTCGGCGACCTCTGGACACGCGCCGGTCTTTCGTCCCGCGACCGCAGCATCGTCACGCTGGCGGCGCTCGTCGCGCGCAACCAGGCGATCGAGATGCCCCGCCATCTCGCTCTGGCGCTCGACAACGGCGTCAAGCCGCGCGAGATCTCCGAGATCATCACCCATCTCGCCTTCTACTCCGGCTGGGCGAACGCCACATCGGCGGTTGCGGCCGCAAAGAACGTCTTTGCCGAGCGCAAGATCGGCCCGGATCAGCTCCCGGCCGCTTCGCCTTCGCTGCTTCCGATCGATCAGGCCTGGGAGACGCAGCGCGAGCGGCGCGTCGGCGAGCAGTTCGGCGCCGCCTTTCCGGCCATGGTCCAGAACACCACCGAAATCCTGTTCCGCGACCTGTGGCTGCGCCCCGATCTTGCGCCGCGCGACCGCAGCCTCGTCACCGTCAGCGCGCTCATCGCCAACGGCCAGGTCGCGCAGCTTCCCACCCACCTCAACAAGGCGATGGACAACGGCCTGACGCAAGGCGAGGCCGCCGAGGCGCTCGCGCATCTCGCCTTCTACGTGGGATGGCCGAACGTGTTTTCGGCGATGCCGGTGGCGAAGGAGGTGTTCGAGAAGCGGGGGCGGTAGCGTCCGGTTGCGGAGCCGTCCGTCACTCCGTTGCACACCTTCTTCGCGGCAACTCCTTGCGCTGGGTCCCGGATAGCCTTCCACTCCGCTTCGCTCCGTTCCAGGCTTCCGGGAAAGGATGGCGGAGAGGTCACACCCCTTTTTCCAACTCTCCGGCCCTTTCCCGGGCGCATGGAGCGAAGCGGAATGCGACCCGGGATCCAGCGCAAGACTTGCCGCGAAGCGGCGCCTTATGAATTCAGCTCCTCGTAGAGGTCGCGCCAGTCCGGATTCATGCTCTCGATGAGCGCGATCTTCCAGGCGCGGCGCCACTTCTTGATGGCGTATTCGCGGTGGCGTGCCCCGATCAGCGTCGGGTAGCCCTCGTACCAGACGAGCATGGTCACGTCGTACCGGCTCGTGAAGCCGGGCCGGAGCTCCTGTTTGTGCTCGTAGATGCGGAACGAGAGGTCGGCGGCCGAGCCGACATAGAGCGTGCCGTTCCGCCGGCTTGCCAAGATGTAGGTCCAGCCTCGCGGCTCCATCGAGCTCCGCATGGCGCAGCATGAAAAAGCATGCGCCGCTTCGCGGCAAGTTGTTGCGCTGGGCCCCGGATCGCCTTCCGCTGCGCTCCAGGCGTCCGGGGAAGGCAAATGGGGAGACTTCTCGTCAGGTCCGATACCTTAGCGCCTCCACCACCAGCGTAAACGCCGCCGAGGGCTGCCGTCGGCTCGGGTAGTAGAGGTGGTAGCCCGAATAGGGCGCGCACCAGTCCTCGAGCACGCGCTTGAGGCGGCCCTTGGCGAGATCACGCTCGACCATGCTCTCCGGCACATAAGCGAGGCCCAAGCCGGCGAGCGCGGCGTTCAGCATCTGAGCCGTGCCGTTGAAGGTGAGCTGGCCGTCGACGCGCACGCGCAGCTCGCGGCCGTCCTTCTCGAACTCCCAGGCGTACAGCCCGCCGCGGGTCGGCAGGCGCAGGTTGATGCAGTTGTGGCCGATGAGGTCTTGCGGCGTCCTCGGCTCCGGGCGCTTGCGGAAGTAGGGCAGCGCGCCGACGACCGCCATGCGCAGGTCGGGCCCGATGCGCACGGCGATCATGTCCTTCGCCACCTGCTCGCCGCTGCGCACGCCGGCGTCGTAGCGCTCGGCGACGATGTCGGTGAGCCCGTAATCGATCATGATCTCGACCTTGATGTCCGGGTACTGCCGCAGAAGCGGCGCGAGCTTCGGCACGAGGATCGTGTCGGCGGCGTTCTCGGTCGCCGTGACGCGGAAGGTGCCGGCGGGCTTGTCGCGCAGCTCCCGGACGGCCGCGAGCTCGGCCTCGATCTCCTCGAACCGCGGGCCGAGCGTCTGCAAGAGGCGTTCGCCCGCTTCCGTCGGCGACACGCTGCGGGTGGTGCGGGTGAGGAGCCGGACGCCGAGCCGCGCTTCGAGCCCGCGGATGGTGTGGCTCAGCGCCGATTGCGAGACGCCGAGCTTCGCTGCGGCTTTCGTGAAGCTGCGCTCGCGCCCGACCGCGACGAAGGCCAGGAGGTCGTCAAGGTGGCCGCGCTGCATTCATGGCGCCTGTTCATAAGTCCATGCCGATCATAGCGGCTAGTCGAGGCCGGCGCACACGCTAAATCATGGCGATGCGAGGTGGCGTTCGAGCCGAAGCGCAGGCCGAGGAGACGGTCCATGATCACGCGTAGACGCATGCTCTCCGGCACCGGCGGGCTTGTTGCAGTCGCACTCTTGATGGGACCTGCCATGGCGCAAGAGCGGATCCTGATTTCCTCCGATTGGGGCAAGGTCACTGCCGAGCTGGTGGACAACAATGCGACGCGAGCGCTGGTCCGGATGTTGCCGCTCACCATCGAGATGCGCGACCACCTCCGTCAGGAAAAGACCGGAAATCTCCCTTCGGCCTTGCCCGCCGTCGAGCGGCAACTCGATTTCTCGACCGGGACGCTCGGACTGTGGAGCTCCAACCACTTCGTCATCTACTATCGCGGCGGCCGCGTCCCTCAGCCTGGGATCGTCTTGCTCGGCCAAGTGACGGGCGACGTTTCGATTTTCGATCGGCCCGGTCAGGTCGCCATCCGAGTTGAACGCATCCATTAGCTTGAGGTTTTCCCCCGGCGAACCCGCCAAGAGAGCATCGCATTGATCGACTGAGGAGGGACCGTCATGAGCGGCTCCGATTTGACGCGACGAGAGTTGATGGAGGCGGCCGTGGTCACCAGCGGCGCTCTCGTAGGAGGACAGCTCATGCCTGGAGCCATCCCGCCGGCCGCGGCTCAAGGCGCCGGAGCGGCGCCCGCTCCGCTCGGTGTCGCGCTTCGCGTCAACGGAACCGAGCATCGGCTGACGCTCGATCCGCGCACCACGCTGCTCGACGCGTTGCGCGAGCACCTGCATCTCACCGGCTCGAAAAAGGGCTGCGGCCTCGGCCAGTGCGGCGCCTGCACGGTGCTGATGGACGGCAAGCGCGTGAAATCCTGCCTCTCGCTCGCCGCCCTCGTCGAGGGGCGCGAGATCACGACCATCGAGGGCCTCGCCCAAGGCGACGAGCTTCATCCGTTGCAGGTGGCCTTCATCGAGCGCGACGCCTTCCAGTGCGGCTATTGCACCTCCGGACAGATCATGGCCGGCGTCGCGTGCATCAAGGAGGGCCACGCCGGCTCGGCGCAGGAGATCCGGGATTGGATGAGCGGCAATCTCTGCCGCTGCGGGGCCTACGACCACATCGTCGCGGCGATCCAGGACGCGGCGCGCGCCACCGGCGCCGTGCGCGGAGGTTGAGCCATGCATCCCTTCACCCTCGAACGCCCGCGCGATCTCCCAGCCGCACTCGCCTTCCGCGCCCAGGCCGGCCGCCACGACGCGGCCGCCGAATACATCGCCGGCGGCACCGACATGGTGCAGCTCTTGCAAGAATACGTGCGCCGGCCCGAGCGGCTGGTGAGCCTCGCGGGCCTTCTCGACAACCGCATCGAGGCCGGACCGCAGGGCCTGCGGATCGGCGCCGCCGCGACGATGGCGGAGGTCGCGGCCGACCCGGCCGTCGCCGAGCAGTTTCCGGTCATCGCCGAGGCGCTCTTGAACTCGGCGAGCCCGCAGGTGCGCAACCAGGCCACCATCGGCGGCAACCTCCTGCAGCGCACGCGCTGCCCATACTTCCGCGATGTCGGCTACGCCGCCTGCAACAAGCGCGCGCCGGGCTCCGGCTGCTCCGCCATCGGCGGCGAGAACCGCTGGAACGCGGTGCTCGGGACAAGCGACAACTGCATTGCCGCCAACCCGTCAGACCTCGCCGTGGCGCTCGTCGCGCTCGATGCGGCGGTCGAGGTGCGCGGCCCTGGCGGACAGCGTGTTGTGCCGCTGATCGAG
>JAQSWQ010000118.1 GCA_029266525.1 Microvirga sp. | reverse complement strand
GAGCGGGAGAAGCCGAATGTCGTGCTGCTCGACGTGATGATGCCGAAGCTCGATGGCTTTTCCGTCTGCCAACGTATCCGCGCCAACGCGAACTGGCATGACGTGCGCGTCATCATGCTCACCGCGCGCGGGCGCGACGTCGAGCGCGAGAAGGGGCTCGCGCTCGGCGCCGACGACTACATCACCAAGCCATTCTCGACCAGGGACGCGGTTGATCGCGTCGCGGCCGTGCTGGCCAGACCGGACGCGGCCCCGGGCGGATCCGACCAGGCCTGACGCGCCGGAGGACGACATGACCGGTCGCGACCGCAGCAATGAACGGCTAGTAGCCCTGTTCCTGCTCGGCCTGCTCTTGTTTCTGCCGCCGTTGCTCCTGGTTTTCAACCGGCCGGACCGCGTGATCGGCATCCCCGCGCTCTACCTTTACATCTTCGTTGTCTGGGCCGGTCTCATCGCCCTTTCGGCTTTGATTTCGGCGCGGATCGGCCGGGAGGCGGAGGCTCCGGCCGACACCGCTGCGGTAGCGGACAAGCCGCTCGAGGAGACTAGCCGTGCTTAGCCTCCCGGTGATTGCTTTCGTCTCGCTCGCCTATCTCGGCATCCTGTTCGCCATTGCCCATTTCGGTGATCGCCGCGCCGACGCCGGGCGCAGCATCATCGCCTCGCCGACCGTCTTCGCCCTCTCCATCGCCGTCTACTGCACGTCGTGGACATTCTATGGCTCGGTCGGTCGCGCGGCGTCGAGCGGGGTGGGGTTCCTGCCGATCTACCTTGGCCCGACGCTGACTTTCTTCCTCGGCTGGATCGTGATCCGCAAGATCATCCGCATTAGCAAGGCGAACCGCGTCACCTCGATCGCCGACTTCATCGCGTCGCGCTACGGTAAGAGCTTCGAACTCGGCATCCTGGTCAGCGTCATCGCCGTCGTTGGCATCCTGCCCTATATCTCCCTGCAGCTGAAGGCGATTTCGGCAAGCCTGTCGATCCTGCTGGCCGAACCCGCCGCGAGCCTGCCGCGGCCTGCCGGCGGCGGCTCGGTGTTTCAGGACATCGAACTCTACGTGGCGCTGGCGATGGCGGCCTTCGCCATCCTGTTCGGCGCCCGGCACATCGATGCGAGTGAACGCCACGAGGGCATGGTCGCGGCTATCGCCTTCGAATCGATCGTCAAACTCCTCGCCTTTCTGCTCGTTGGCGTCTTCGTGACCTGGGGTCTCTACGACGGTTTCGGCGACCTCTTCGGCAAGGCCGAGGCGGCCGGCTCGCTGGCGCAGCTGTTCGTTATGGAGGGCATCGGCGCGCAGACGAGCTGGCTGGCGCTCACCGGCCTCGCCATGGCCGCGATCGTCGTGCTGCCGCGGCAGTTCCAGATGCTGGTCGTGGAGAATGTCGACGAACGGCACCTCAGGAAAGCCATCTGGCTGTTTCCCCTCTACCTGCTGCTCATCAACATTTTCGTGCTGCCTATCGCCTTCGCCGGCCTGCTGCGGTTCGAGGGCGGCGCGGTGGACGCGGACACCTTTGTGCTGACCTTGCCGATGCAGGCCGACGCGCCGCTCATCGCCTTGCTCGCCTTCATCGGCGGATTGTCGGCGGCGACGGGCATGATCATCGTCGAGACCGTGGCGCTGGCGACCATGGTGTCGAACGATCTCGTCATGCCGCTACTGCTTCGTGTCGGAGGCTGGCGCCTTTCGGAGCGCAAGGACCTGACCGGCATGGTGCTGCTGCAATTCGCCCCGGTCATCCTGGCCGGCATCTACTGGAAGGGCGCCACCAAGGCCGGCGCCCTCGCGGCGCTCAGCGCGGGGTTCGCCGTCTGGTTCTATACGCTGCTTTTGCCCTCCTTCGCTCGCTCGGGCTGGATCAGTTCGAACCTGATCGAGCAGGGGCCCTGGGGCCTCGGCCTGTTCAAGCCCTATGCCCTGTTCGGCCTCACCGGCCTCGATCCGATCGCCCATGCAACCTTGTGGACCTTCTTGGTCAATGTCGGGTTCCTGGTCGGCGTCTCGCTGTTCACCTCGCAGTCGATCATCGAGCAAACACAAGCGGTGCAGTTTGTCGAAATCTACAAGTCGACGACTCCGGCGGGGAGGGTCTGGCGCGGCCGTGTCGCCAAGGCCGAGCTGCTGGCGCTGCTCGCCCGGTTCGTTGGCGACGCGAGAGCCGAAGCGGCGTTTACGCGCTACGAGCAGGAGCTCGGCCGCAAGCTCGACCGCACCGCGACGGCCGATTCCGCCCTAGTCGCCCTAGTCGAACGCCAGCTCGCTGGCGCCATCGGCGCAGCTTCAGCGCGAATCATGGTGGCCTCCGTGCTGCGGGAGGAAATGCAGGACATCGACGAAATGAGACGGCGAATGCAAGATTGAAGGAATTGGACAAGCTCAAGGACGACTTCATGGCGACCGTGAGCCATGAAATCCGGACGCCCCTCACCTCGATCCGCTCGTTCAGTGAGATTCTGCGCGACAATCCTGACCTCGACGCCGCCGAGCGAAAGGAATTCGTCTCGATCATCGTGGCCGAGAGCGAACGATTGAGCCGGCTGATCAACGACATCCTGGATCTGTCGAAGATGGAGGCCGGCACGACGCAATGGAGTTTCGAAGTCGTCGATCCCGGACCCATCATCGAACAGGCCATCCTGGCGACGAGCGGTCTCTTCGCGAAGGCGCCACGCATCACGCTCACCTCCGACATCGCAGCCGACATGCCGCCGATCCGCGTTGACCGCGACCGGTTGATGCAGGTCGTCATCAATCTCGTTTCGAATGCGGTCAAATTCACCGACAAGGACGGCGGGAACGTACTTGTCCGGGCGTTCGCCGCGAATGGCGAGGTCAGAGTGGACATCGCCGACAATGGCGTCGGCATCGCATCCGAAGACCAGGAAAGAATCTTCGAGCGGTTCCAGCAAGCCGGCAATACGCTCACCGACAAGCCGCAGGGCACCGGACTCGGCTTGCCCATCTGCCGGCAAATCCTACGCCATTTTGGCGGAGACATTTGGGTCGAAAGTGCGCTCGGGCAGGGGAGCAAATTTTCGTTTAGTGTCCCGATCGCCCAAAGTGCCGGCGCGGCTTCATCTTCTACCCGCGTCGCGGCGTAGAAGGCCATCCTTTTTCCGCTTCACTCGACCTTAGTCCTAGATACAGTGTCTATCTGGACTGGCGCTCGCCGCCGCTTACTGATCGGCCGCAAGGGGCGAAGGCCGCGGACGAACGAGCGCGCATTTCACTTGCGTTCTCGCGCTGCTATGCTGCACCGAAGTCAAAATCGCCGCTCCCGGCAGCGCGGAAACGAGCACTCTTGGCCCGAGGAGACCAGCCCATGTCAGTCGCGGCCACCAAGGCAGTCGTCGAGCCCCGAAACCGGCCCATGTCTCGCGAAGAGAAGCGCGTCATCCTCGCCTCGTCGCTCGGCACCGTCTTCGAATGGTACGATTTCTATCTTTACGGCTCGCTGGCCGTCATCATTGGCGCGCAGTTCTTCAGCGCGTTCGACGCAACGACGCGCAACGTGTTCGCGCTGCTCGCCTTTGCGGCGGGCTTTCTGGTGCGTCCGTTCGGCGCGCTCTTCTTCGGCCGCCTCGGCGATCTCATCGGGCGCAAGGCGACCTTCCTCATCACCATCCTGCTGATGGGCGCCACGACCTTCCTGGTCGGCCTGCTTCCGAGCTACGACCAGATCGGTTGGATCGCTCCGGTGGTGCTGATCATCTTGCGCATGTGCCAGGGCCTCGCGCTTGGTGGCGAATACGGCGGCGCCGCGGTTTATGTGGCGGAGCACGCTCCGCAAGGACGGCGCGGCTTCTACACCTCGTGGATCCAGACGACCGCGACGCTGGGATTGCTGCTCTCGCTGGTGGTGATCCTCTCTGTGCGCCTCTACATGGGCGAGGAGGGCTTCACGAAGGGCACGGGCTGGCCCATCGCCGGCTGGCGTATTCCTTTCCTGCTGTCGATCATTCTGCTTGGCATCTCGGTCTGGATCCGTCTGCAGATGCAGGAGAGCCCGGCCTTCAAGAAGATGAAGGAAGAAGGTTCGCTGTCGAAGGCGCCCCTGTCCGAAGCCTTTGGCCAATGGAAGAACCTGAAGGTCGTGATCTTCGCGCTGCTCGGACTTGTCGCCGGCCAGGCGGTGGTCTGGTACACGGGGCAATTCTACGCGCTGTTCTTCCTACAGAGCATCCTGAAGGTCGACCTGTTCACGGCCAACGTGCTCATTGCCTGGTCGCTGATCCTCGGCACCGGTGGATTCATCGTCTTCGGCACGCTGTCCGACAGAATCGGCCGCAAGCCGATCATCCTAGCCGGCTGCCTAATTGCGGCGCTGACCTACTTCCCGTTGTTCAAGCTGATGACGCAGGTCGCCAATCCGCAGCTCGCGCAGGCGATCGAGAAGGTGAAGGTGGACGTCACCGCCGACCCGGCCCGGTGCGGCTCGGTGTTCGATCCGGTCGGCATCCGCACCTTCACCGAGCCTTGCGACGTCGCCCGCGTCGCGCTGGCCCGCTCGGCCATCACCTACACGCTGGTTCCCGGCCCCGCCGGCAGCGCCGCCAAGGTGACGATGAACGGGAAGGAGGTTCCGATCGCCCCTGCAATCGCCGCGAACATCGCAGGCTTCACAGCTGCGGCGGTGGAGGCAGGCTATCCGAAGGCCGGAGACCCCTCGATCGTGAAGACGACGAGTGTCATACCGGGAACGGGGCAGGCTTGGGCGCTCATCGCCATCCTCACGATCCTCGTAATCTACGTGACGATGGTCTACGGCCCGATCGCGGCGGCGCTGGTCGAGTTCTTCCCGACCCGCATCCGCTACACCGCGATGTCGCTGCCCTACCATATCGGCAACGGCTGGTTCGGCGGTTTCCTGCCGCCGACCGCCTTCGCCATGGTGGCCGCGACCGGGGACATCTACTACGGCCTCTGGTATCCGGTCGTGGTGGCGCTCGCCACTGTGGCGATCGGCCTGTTCTTCGTACCGGAGACCTACAAGCGCGACATCTTCAAGGGCTAGCGCCCGGCTGGCGAGTCAGGCGAGACCGCTCGATGCTGGGGCGAGAATCAGGTCCCGGCAACGTTGCATTGCTAACATGACCGGCGCGTCGCCGCCGCGGGGGCAGCAGCCGAGGGCAAAGAGGAGCACACGATGCACCGGGGCATGCAAACATTCACGCTGACGGCTGCCGTCGGCGCCGGAGTCATCGTTTTGGTGCTGATCCTGCTCTGGCTGAAATGAGCTTTTGCCGGCGCGCGTAAAAGACGCGGTCCGGAAACCTGGATGCTGACGGCGCTGCTGGCTGACGTCCATGGCAACCGCGAGGCGCTTGCGGCCTGCCTCGAGGATGCCGAGCGCGCGGGCGCCGATCGCCACGTCTTCCTCGGCGATCTGGTTGGATACGGGCCTGATCCGGTCTGGGTGATCGAGCGGGTCGCGGACATGGCCACGCGCGGCGCTCTGGCCATTCAGGGCAACCACGACGCCGCGGCCGTGGAAGACACCGACACGATGACGGCGTTGGCGCATGCCGCGATCCTTTGGACCCGCGAGCGGCTCGGCGACGATCACTGCGAGTTCCTGCGCACACTGCCGCTCGATCTCAATGAGGACGACCTCCTGTACGTTCACGCCAGCGCCTCGGCGCCGCAGGACTGGATCTATATGCTGGGCCCCCGCGAGGCCTTCCACAGCTTTCGCGCCACCGCGCAGCGCATCACCTTCTGCGGCCACACCCACATCCCGGCGCTGTTCAACGAGAGCGCATCGTCGATGCCGCAGCATCACGTTCCCGTGGATGGCAGGCAGATGCGGCTGCTGCCGCAGCGGCGCTGGATCGCCGTGCTGGGCGCGGTCGGTCAGCCGCGCGACCACAACCCCGCCGCCTGCTACGGCCTATTCGACAGCGTCGGCGACCGGCTGACCTATGTGCGCGTGCCCTACGACGCCGACGTGACCGCACGCAAGGTCGTCGCCGCCGGCCTGCCCAGGGCGCTGGCGCGCCGGCTGCTGACGGGGACATGAGATGGCCAAGGCGCAGCTCGAGGCCGGCATGGTGCTCGACGGCTTCCGCCTTGAAGAGCGATTGCATCGCGGCGGCATGGCCGCGATCTGGAGGGTGAGCCGCAGCGACATCGACTTTCCCATAGTCTTGAAGGCGCCGTTCCTGGATTTCGAGGGCGACCTGTCGCTGTTGGTCGGCTTCGAGGTCGAGCAGATGATCATGGCGGAGCTGAAAGGCCCGCATGTGCCGCGGTTCGTCGCCAACGGCGCCTTCGCCATCCATCCGTACATCGTCATGGAGTATGTCGGCGGGCCGACCCTGCTGAAACGCATCAACGAGCAGCGGCTTGCGATCGACCCGGTCGTGAGCATCGCGATCCGCATCGCCGAGGCGTTGGGCGACCTGCACCAGCAGCATGTCCTGCACCTCGATCTGAAGCCCGCGAATGTGCTCTTCCGGCCGGGCGGGGAGGCTTCGGCTCGCCCCGCCGCATCAAGGACGTGCGCCACCGGGTCTGGCGCGAGCCGGTACCGCCAACGGCGCTCAACCCCGAGATCCCGCCGGCGTTGCAGGAGATCATCCTGAAATGCATCGAGCCGATGCCGGACGCCCGCTACGCCTCGGCGGAGGATCTGCTGTTCGATCTCCGCCACTTCGACCTGGCGCCGCTGACGGAGCGCGCCGCGCGCAAGGCGGGTCCCGGCTTCAAAACCTCCTTCGGCCGCTGGCTGCAAGCCGGCAAGACCCTGCGTGCCATCGAGGCGAACGCGACGAAACCCGCGAAGGCACCGCCCATTGTCCTGGTCGCCGTCGATCTGAGGCCGGGGCTCGAAGAGCTACGCGATCAGCTTCTCGATGCAGCCGTCTCCGCGCTCGCCAACATGCCGGGTGCCCGCCTCGCCTGCCTCAATGTCATGCAGACGTCGCTCATCGCCATCGACGAGAACGTCGACGCGGCGGGTGAGAACATTCACGTGCGGCGGATCGCAGAACTTAAACGCTTCGCAGAGCCGCTGCAATTGCCACGCGGCAAGGTTACTTTCCATCTCGTCGAATCGCGCAGCATCGCCAACGGCATTCTTGACTTCGCCAAATCGAATAAGGTCGATCACCTCATTGTAGGCGCACCCGCGGCCGGCGGCCCTGCGGCGACACGGCTCACCGCCCAGATCACGGCCGAGGCGCCGTGCTCGGTCACTGTCGTGCGCTCCAATCCCGCCCACCAGGCCAGTCCGACCGGGCACGCGTCAGAGTGAGGAGCATTTCTCCGAGCATCAGGAGTCGGCACGCGCGTGCAATCGCCAATCACTCTCAGTCAGCACGCCTTTTTGGTCGGCTGATTGAGCAGCCCTCGAAGTTGGCGTCGCCATCCAGCCGGGCGTCTTGCGATCTGGCGAAGATTGGGTTCGGCTGATTTATGCGAGCTGGCCAGGCGTGAAAGGGGCTTCACGGGACGGCCGGCACGGGTGAGCTGAGCAGGCTTAGAACTAGACCGGAGGACGCGGGTGAGGATCACAGGAGCGCAAGGCTATCTCTGCCGGACGTTGCGCCCGAAGATGCTCAAGAAAGCAAAGCAATGGCTGGTTCTGGCACATTCCGGCCGGATCTCCACGGAGACGGGGCGGAATAGATCCGCCGGATCGATGCCAAGCCAACGGCAGCCTTCCAAGGTCCCTGTCTCGAAAGCCGCCGGGCAGCTAACGGCCAAGATCGCTCATTCGGCCTCGCGCCCCTCTGCGACGTTCAGATCATTGTCGCCTGCCCCCGAAAGCTGCCGTTCGTTCAGGTAAACCGGTGTGCCCTCAAAGCGCCCGGCTTGTGGTGCAATACCGTGTGCAGCGTTTTCCTGGAACGACAAAATGGGGATATTGCTCGCAAGCAGGCTCATGAGCTGTTCTTTCCCTTTTTATCGATCAGAACCGCCTGTTGCCATCGGCTCGGCGCCTTGTCGGTGCGATGAATGCAGCCTGCCCAGCAGCAGGGCCGTTTCTTCCCCTCCAACAGTTCGTCACAGGTTCGCTCAATCCGA
>JAQSWQ010000074.1 GCA_029266525.1 Microvirga sp. | reverse complement strand
GAGGCGCGCGCCGGAGAGCACGTGAAAATGCACCGCATAGCGGCCGATCGTGTTGACGTCCGAGCCCGGCTTCGTCTCTCCGTCGGCGCCGATCTGGGGAAAGCTGTGCGCACGCCGCGTATCGGTCCGGCCCAGACCGACGAACCTGACCCCGTCGAAAACGGAGCCGGTCTGCACGTGCATGACCATGACATGCGCGCGGGCGAATGCCGGCGCGACCTCCTGCGACCCGACCTCGATGTTACGGGTCAGATTGCCGATGGGGATCGCAACCCCCGAAGGCGCAAGGTGATCGGCGGCGAGCGGCCGCTCAAGCTCGACCGAGCGGCCATCGCTGGAGATCGCAGCGAGCGTGATGACCTCGTCCTCGTCATCGTAGACATGCGTGCCGGGGATCAGGATCTGGTCGCCTGCCCGCCAGGCGGTGAGCGGCTCGGCAAAATCCAACCGTTGCATGCCGCGGCGCAGAGGCGTCGTAGAGGGGCGATGCGCCGTCTTTCGAGCGCCGACCATCTCGACGATGCCATGCGAGATCAGACCGCCTGCGAGGTCGAAAGGATCGGTCTGCCGGTCGCGGTCAGCCCGCGGCAGGAAGATAAGACGCGCCTTGGCCTCGGGCCGCACCGGCTCCGCAACCGACCCGATCGTCAGCCGCCCCCGTTCGGTCACGACCAATGTGCGGACGGCTAGCGCGGTATTGACGTCCGGCGCGAAGGACAAGCTTCCGTCGACGCGCGCCCAATCGAGCGGGATGCCGTCGAGTGCACCCTCGACGCGGACGGAGACCGTGCGCGGCACGACGACGCGCGAACCCGGGCCCGGAACGCTTTGGTGTTGCCAAGTCCGCGGGTGTTGCCAAGTCCGCGGGTCTTCCCAGGCGCCGGACTGGAGCGCGACGTGCGTGGCCGCGCAGGCCGGCACGAGCTGCAGGAAAGCCGTATGTTCCTCGAGCTTCCTCTTGTCGCCGGGATGCGCGAGCTCCGCCCACCGCCGGGCGATATCCCGATCCGCGGAACATCCGGAGAGCTTGTCCGCCTGCGAATGCGCGTGCCCAGCTGCGGAACCATGCTGGTGCGACGCCGCAGGCGCGAGGTGCTGACCCGACGTGGCCTTTGCGGGAAACGCCCATCCAATCGCGAGAAGAAGTGCGGAGATACACCGAAGCATCATCGTCGAACCAACCCGATGGCTTAGCACACAGGCAAATTCGTACCGCTTCCACGCATGCTTGCTGTGACCCCTGGACAACACCCGCTGAAATAGCGCCGCCTAACGGCCGAAACCCTGACATCCGGCTGCCCGGCAGCTTTTGGGGTCGGGGTCGGGCGCGGACTGCCGAACTTCACCCGGCCCGCCGCAAGAAGAGAGTGCGGAAAGAGACCCCGCGCGACCGGCGCGCGGTCAGACCTCGGCAGCGGCGAGCGCCGGGGCGTAGGTGACGGCTTTCGGGTCCTGCTCGAACGCGTCGGCATAGCCGCGGGTCTCGATGTCGTCGACGACCTTGACGAGGAGGCGAAGACCCATCGGCGCGAGCGCCCGCCGCCAGAGCGAGCCGGCGTCGTCGTCGGGGTATACGAAGCACCATTCCTGCGCCGCGATCGGCCCCTCGTCCATGCCGTCGGAGAGGTGGTAGACCGAGCCCCCGGCGATCGGGTCGCCGCATTTCATGGTCCATTCCACCGCCGCGATGCCGCGGTGGCGCGGCAGGAGCGAGGGGTGGTAGCCGATCGCGGCCTTGCTCGCCCTGGCGCGCGCCTCGGCGGTGATGAAGGAATGCGCGTGGGCCGCGACGATGGCGTCGACCTCGTCAGGTATGTCGGCGGCGAGAACGCGGCGCGCCCGGCCGAGCACCAGCACCGGCGCGCTGGCGGCACGGGCCGCCTTCGTCAGCTGGTCCTCTTCCTCGAGGCTGATGACCGAGAGGTCATGCCCCTTCTCGGCGAGCAGCCGAAACATCTGCGCCCCGAACCAGCGCGAACCGATCAGCGCGATGCGCATCGTGCCCTCCCCTCCTCGGAGGGTCCGGTTTTGCGCCTGCGGCTCGGCCGGTCAAGTCCGGGCGGCTCCCTCGACCATGGCGATCTTTGCCGTTAGTTTCCGGGCCCAAGGCCTGGACGGGCCGGACAAGAACGAACCGAGGAAACTGCCCATGCGACCGATTCTTTATGCCCTTTTCGCCGGCGCGGCTGCGCTCGCCGCGACCACCGCCTCGGCGCAGGTCACGCTGAAAGCCTCGCACCAATTCCCCGGCGGTAAGGGCGACCCACGGGACGAGATGGTGCAGATCATCGCGCGGGAGGCGAAGGCAGCGAATGTCGGGCTTGAGATCCAGGTCTATCCCGGCGCCGCACTGTTCAAGCCGAACGACCAGTGGAATGCCCTGGTCAATGGCCAGCTCGACATCTCGTCCTTCCCGCTCGACTACGCTTCCGGCAAGGTCGGCGCGTTCAGCGCGACGCTGATGCCCGGCCTCGTGCGCAACCATGACCGCGCCGCCCGGCTCAACGGCTCCGACTTCATGAAGGAAATCAAGGCGAAGATCGACAAGGCTGGCGTCGTCATCCTGGCGGACGCCTGGCTCGCCGGAGCCGTCGCCTCGAAGAAGAACTGCGTCCGCAAGCCGGAGGATATCAGGGGCCAGAAGATCCGCTCGGCCGGACCGACCTTCGCGGCCATGTGGCAGCAGGCCGGCGCCTCGATCGTCAACATCCCTTCGAACGAGGTCTACAACGCGCTGCAGACCGGCGTCGCGGAGGGGACCGATACCTCGACCGGCAGCTTCGTCTCCTTCCGCCTCTACGAGCAGGTCAAATGCGTTACCGCGCCGGGCGATAACGCGCTCTGGTTCATGTACGAGCCGGTGCTGATGTCGAAGCGCAGCTTCAACAAGCTCAACAAGCAGCAGCAGGACGTGTTGATGAGGGCGGGCAAGAAGTCGGAGGAGTACTTCAGCACGGAATCGAAGAAGCTCGACGAGCAGATGGTCGAGACCTTCAAGAAGAACAACGTCGAGGTCGTCACCTTGACTCCCGCGGAATACGACGCTTGGCTCAAGATCGCGCAGGAGAGCTCCTACAAGCAGTTCTCGAGCGAGGTTTCGGACGGCAAGAAGCTAATCGATATGGCGCTCTCGGTGAAGTAGCCGGTTTCGCACTCGGCCGGCCCGGCGCCGGCCGAGTCCTGTCGGGGAAGCTTGGGGGGAGCCGATGGATCGGTGCATTCATGCGGTGCGGCGGCTCTCGCAAGCCTGCGGGGTCGTCGCCGCGACGCTCACCGCGCTCGCCGTCGTGGTCGTCTGTCAGATGGTCTTCGTCCGCTACGTCTTGAACCAGACCACCATCTGGCAAACCGATTTCGTGACCTTCAGCCTCGTCGCCGCGACCTTCATCGGCGCCCCCTACGTTCTCCTGACCAAGGGCCATGTGAACGTCGACGTGCTGCCGCTCTATGTCGGCCAGCGCGCGCGCTGGTGGCTGGCGCTCGTTGCCATCGCTGTGTCGCTCGCCTTCGCTCTCGTCATGACGATCCTCACCTTCCAGTTCTGGCATGAGGCCTGGGAGAACAACTGGCGCTCCGAATCCATGTGGCGGGCGCGGCTCTGGATCCCGTACATGGCGATGCCGATCGGCCTCTGCGTGCTGACGCTGCAATACGTCGTCGATCTCGTCGAACTAGTGACCGGGCGCGAGCCGCCCTTCGGCATGGCGCCGGACGCCCACACCCCTTCCCTGAAGGAGGCGGGCATATGAACCCCGCAACCCAAGGCGCGCTTGTCCTCGTCGTCACCATCCTCGTCTTCATGACTGGCGCTCCCGTCGCTTTCGGCCTGGGCGCGGTCGGCATCGCCTTCCTCGTGCTGTTCCAGGGCGTGGACTCGCTTCGTGTCGCCGCCGAGACGCTCTATTCGGGCCTGCACGATTTCACTCTCGTGTCCATCCCGATGTTCGTGATGATGGGCGCGGCGATCGGCTCTTCGCCGGCGGGCCGCGACCTCTACATCGCGCTCGACCGCTGGCTCTACCGCGTGCCCGGCGGGCTTGTGATCTCGAATCTCGGGGCCTGCGCGCTCTTTGCGGCGCTCACCGGCTCCTCGCCGGCGACCTGCGCCGCCATCGGCAAGATGGGCATCCCGGAGATGCGCCGGCGCGGCTATCCCGACGCCGTCGCCACCGGCTCGATCTGCGCGGGCGGGACGCTCGGCATCCTGATCCCGCCCTCGATCACCTTCATCCTCTACGGCATCGCGACCGAGACCTCGATCGGCCGCCTCTTCCTCGCCGGCGTGATGCCCGGGATCATGTTGACCGCGCTCTTCATGGTCTGGACGCTGTTCTACATCTGGCGGAGCGGCTTTCGCGCCTACGCGGCCGATTTCCGCTACTCCTGGGCCGAGAAGTTCGCTTCGATCCCCAAGATCGCGCCCTTCCTCGTCATCGTGATCGGGGTGATGTACGTGCTCTATGGCGGCGTCGCGACGCCGTCCGAGGCGGCGGGGGTCGGCGCTGCGCTCTGCGTCGTGCTCGCAATCGTGATCTACCGCATGTGGAGCCCGATGGCGTGGTGGGAGATCCTGCGCTCCACCACGCGCGAGTCAGTGATGATCCTGATGATCATCGCCACCGCTGTGCTGTTCAGCTACATGCTGACCTCGCTCTACATCACCCAGACGCTTGCGGAAGCCATCGCCGCCGCCGAGCTGAACCGCTGGGTCCTGATGGCGCTGATCAACCTTTTTCTCCTGGTCTGCGGCTGCTTCATCCCGCCCGCAGGCATCATCCTGATGACCGCCCCGATCCTCCTGCCGATCATCACCGCGGCAGGCTTCGACCCGATCTGGTTCGGCGTGATCGTGACCATCAACATGGAGATCGGCCTCATCACCCCGCCGGTCGGCCTCAACCTCTTCGTCGTCAACGCCATCGCGCCCGACGTGCCCACCAAGACGGTGCTGTGGGGGTCTGTCCCGTATGTGCTGTGCATGATGCTGGCGCTCGTGATCTTGTGTATCTTTCCCGGCATCGCCACTTGGCTGCCTGACTATCTGATGGGCCCCGCCGTTTCCGGGAAGTGACGAACGCCGCGCGATGAACGTCTCGTTCTTCAGCGATCTCCTCTCAAGCATCTCGGAGCGCGGCCGCGGCCTGATCGGGTTCGGGCGCGGCGACGAGCCCGGGCGCGCGAGTGTGGCCGACCTGGTCAAGCTCTCGCACGAGCTGATCTCGCGCCGCGGCGAGGCTTCGGGCGTGGCGCTCGCGCGCATCATCCTCGACCGCTATTCGAGCCTGCCGCAGAAGGACCGGTTCGCCTTCCTGATCCACATCGCGGGCGATTTCGGCTCCGACGAGGCGGCGATCGAGCACGCAATCGACGCCTACCGAAAGACGCCCTCGCGCGCCGCCGCGCATGCCCTGCACGACGCGGCCGAGCCGAAGTCGCAAGAGCTGATCCGGCGCCTCAACCTCGCGGCGGGCGGCACGCTCTCGCTCGTGCGCCTGCGCGAGGATCTGATCGACCTGTTCCAGACGCTGCGCACCGAGCGCTCGGACGCTGCGGTCGCGGTCGAGAGCCTCGACCAGGACTTCGTTCATCTGTTCTCGTCCTGGTTCAATCGAGGCTTTCTGGTGTTGCGCCGCGTCGACTGGACGACCCCGGCCCACATCCTCGAGAAGATCATCCGCTACGAGGCGGTGCACGAGATCTCCGATTGGGACGATCTGCGCCGCCGCATCGCGCCCGCCGACCGGCGTTGCTTCGCCTTCTTCCATCCGGCGCTCGTCGACGAGCCGCTGATTTTCGTCGAGGTCGCGCTCACGACCGAGATCCCGGATGCGATCGCGCCGATCCTCACCAAGGAGCGCGACCCGATCCCGCTCAAGGCCGCGACGACGGCGACATTCTACTCGATCTCAAACTGCCAGCGCGGCCTCTCCGGAGTGTCCTTCGGCAACTTCCTGATCAAGCAGGTGGTGGAGGACCTGTGCCGCGAGATCCCGAACCTGAAGAGCTTCGTCACGCTTTCGCCGGTGCCGGGCTTCGCGGGCTGGCTCGCTCGCGAGATCAGATCGCCCGAGCCGACCGGCATCCGGCCGGAGGATCGCGAGCTCCTGCAGCTCACCGAGGAGCCAGAATGGTTCGCTGAAGCCGCCATGGCTGAGGCCGTGCGCAAGCCGCTGCTCGCGGCCGCGGCATATTACTTCCTGCGCGCCAAGACCGCGACCGGACGGCCGGTCGATCCGGTCGCGCGCTTTCACCTCGGCAACGGGGCAAGGCTCGAGCGGCTGAATTTCCTCGGCGACACTTCGGCGAAAGGCCTGAAGCAGGCTCACGGGCTGATGGTGAACTACCTCTACGACCTCGACACCATCGAGAAGCACCACGAGGCCTATGCCAATCTCGGCGTTGTCACCGCCTCAAGCGCGGTGCAGAAGGCGTTGAAGTTCGAGGGCCCGAGCCGCGCCGTCCCGGCGGCCGGATAGCCCGTCCGGATCGCAGGACCATGGCCAACCACCTCTACGACCTCCTCCGCTCGCGCACGCCGGACAAGGCAAGGACCTTCGCCGAAATGCTCGACGGGCGCCGCTACAGCTACAGCGACGTGGACGACGTCTCCGGGCGTTTCGCCAATTCGCTCGTCGAGCTTGGAGTGAAACCCGGCGACCGCGTCGCCGCGCAGGTCGAGAAGAGCATCGAGGCGATCATGCTCTATCTTGGCGCGATCCGCGCCGGGGCCGTGTTCCTGCCGCTCAACACCGCCTACACGCCGGCTGAGATCGAGTATTTCGTCGGCGACGCCGAGCCGCGGGTCTTCGTCTGCGACCCCGCGAAGGCCGAGGCGCTGCGGCCGATCGCCGACAAGGCCGGCGCGCGGCTCGAGACGCTTGGAGTGTGGAAGTCGCCCGATGTCTCGGCCGGGACGCTCGCCGACCGCTCCCTTGCGGCGGCGACGGGATTCGACACCGTTCCGCGCGCGGCGGACGATCTCGGCGCGATCCTCTACACCTCGGGCACGACCGGGCGCTCCAAGGGCGCCATGCTGACGCACGACAATCTTGCCTCGAACGCCGCGACGCTTGCCGACTATTGGCGCTTCACGCCGGACGACGTGCTGATCCATGCGCTGCCGATCTTCCACACGCATGGGCTCTTTGTCGCGACCAACACGGTGCTGGTCGCCGGCGCCTCGATGATCTTTCTTCATCGCTTCGACCCCGACAAGATCTTCGAGGTGATGCCGCGCGCCACTGCCATGATGGGCGTGCCGACTTTCTACACGCGCCTGCTCCAGGACCCGCGCCTGACCAGGCAGGCGACCGCGCATATGCGCCTCTTCATCTCGGGCTCGGCGCCGCTCCTCGCCGAGACGCACCGCGAATGGCAGGGGAGGACCGGGCACCCCATCCTCGAGCGCTACGGCATGACCGAGACCGGCATGAACACCTCGAACCCTTATGACGGCGACCGCATTGCCGGCACGGTCGGCTTCCCGCTGCCCGGCGTCGAAATCCGTATCGCCGACCCGGAGAGCGGCGCACCGCTCGGAACCGACGAGATCGGCATGATCGAGGTGCGCGGCCCGAACGTGTTCAAGGGCTACTGGCGCATGCCGGAGAAGACGGCGGCCGAATTCCGGCCGGATGGCTTCTTCATCTCTGGCGACCTCGGCAAGATCGATGCGCGCGGCTACGTCCACATCGTCGGGCGTGGCAAGGACCTCATCATCACCGGCGGCTACAACGTCTATCCGAAGGAGGTCGAGAGCGAGATCGACGCGATTGACGGCGTGGTCGAGAGCGCCGTGATCGGCTTGGCCCATCCCGATTTCGGCGAGGGCGTGACCGCCGTCGTGGTGAAATCCGATCAAGCCTCGCTGACCGAGAAGGAGGTGCTCGGCCGCCTGGAGACGCGGCTTGCCAAGTTCAAGCTGCCGAAGCAGGTCATTTTCGTCGAGGATCTCCCCCGCAACACCATGGGCAAGGTGCAGAAGAACGTGTTGCGCGACGCTTACGGCGCCCTCTACTCGCAGGTCCCGCGGCCGTGACCGAGCGCACCGCGACGATCGAGGACGTGCTGGCCTTCTGGCGCGAGGCGGGTCCGGACCGATGGTTCGCCAAGGACGAGGCTTTCGACGCGGTCTGCCGCGAGCGCTTCCTCCTCACCCATGAGGCCGCCGCCCGCAACGACCTCAATGAATGGGAGCTGACGGGGGACGGCGCGCTCGCGCTGTGCCTGCTGCTGGACCAGTTCCCGCGTAACATGTTCCGCGGCACGCGGCGCGCCTACCGCACCGACGCCGCCGCCGTGATGGTCGCGGATCGTGCGATCGAGAGGGGGCACGACAAGGCCGTGGATCCGGCGCTGCGTCGCTTCTTCTACCTGCCCTTCATGCATTCGGAGGAACTCGCCGACCAGGAGCGCTCGGTCGCGCTCAACGAGGCGCTCGGCGACGAGGACTCGATCAAATGGGCGCGGCACCACCGCGACATCGTCGCGCGCTTCGGCCGCTTCCCCCACCGCAACTCGATCCTCGGACGCGAAAGCACGCCGGAGGAGGAAGCGTTCCTCGCGGAGGAGGCTGCATTCAGAGGCTGACGAAGCCGAGAGCCCGGATACCGATCGGGCTACGCCGGCAATTCCAGTCCCTCGCGCTCCAACGTACGTTTGACCGCCGGGCGCTCGCCCATGCGGCGGGCATGCGCGGTCCAGCTCGGAAAATCGCGCGCCATGTCGAAGCCGAGCGTCGGGCCGCGGCCCCAGGTCCAGAACACGAGGAGGTAGGGATCGGCGACGGAATAGCGCTCGCCGATCGCCCAGGGACCTTCCCCGAGCTTCTTGTCCACCTGCCCCCAGATATCGCGGCAGCTTTCCTTGCCCTTCGCGATCACGTCCTCGATCGCCTTCGGATCGTTCGCATAGCGCTCCGGGCGGCGCACATGGGCATAGGCGATGTGCACGGTCGAGGCGATCCAGCCGATCCATTCGGCGCAGCGCGCCGCCTCCTTGGCGTAGGAGGGCCATAGGCCAGGGCCGGAAAACCGCTGGGCGATGTACGGCAGGATCGCCGCGTTCTCGGTCAGCACGAAATCGCCGTCCTTCAGCACCGGCACCCGCCCCTTCGGGTTCATGGCGAGATATTCCGGCGTGCGCTGCTCGCCCTTGGCGAGCGCCACCTTCACGGCCTCGTAAGGCGCGCCGACCTCCTCGAGCGCCACATGCGGCGCGAGCGAGCAGGCGCCGGGGGAGTAGTAGAGCTTCAACATCTGCATCTTCCGTTGCTAGCGTTGTGACGGTCCGGTCAGCTTGATGCCGGTGCGCGCCGCAAGAACACCTCTCACCTGGCCCAAAATACCGTTGACTATCGGCCGGCCGGTGGCGATCTCAATGTTCGGCTCCTTCGGCGTCAGCTCGATGAATTGGCCTTCTGAAGACCGAAGTCACGCACGACCTCCGCTGGCAAGCGCAGTGCCAAGCGTTGCCCCATCGGGCGAGCTTTGTCTTCATGACAGTTCTCATCATGGATACACGCTGGATATCCATGAGAAGTAAAGGGTTACATCCCCTCCTTTCCCCGGCTCATCGCCGCGATGCCGGTGCGGGAGACCTCGGCGAGGCCGACCGCGGTCATAAGGCTGATGAATCGCTCGATCTCGTCGGTCGTGCCGGTGAGCTCGAACACGAAGGAAGACAGCGTGGCGTCGAGGATGCGAGCGCCGAAGGCAGAGGCGAGGCGCATCGCCTCGACCCGATGGTCGCCCGCGCCGACGACCTTCAGGAGAGCGAGCTCGCGCTCGATGGCTGGGCCTTCGACGGTCAGGTCGACGACCCGGTGCACCGGCACGAGCCGCTCGAGCTGGCTCTTGATCTGCTCGATCACTGCGTTGGTGCCGGTCGTCACGATGGTGATGCGCGAAATGTGCTTCTCGTGCTCGGTCTCGGAGACGGTCAGGCTCTCGATGTTGTAGCCGCGCCCCGAGAACATGCCGGCGATGCGCGCGAGCACGCCCGGCTCGTTGTCGACGATCACGGCGAGCGTGTGACGATTGCTCGCCTCGATGCGGGTCGGGTCGGGATAATGGGTGTTCATCGCGTTCATGCTGCCTCGCCTAAGCGGCTTTGCGGTAGTTTTCGATCGGCACCTCGTCGACCTCGTCCTCGGGCACTATCCAGCTTTCCGCAAGAGCCGCCTTGCGCCACTCCTGGAAAGCCGGCGTCGCCATCACCGCCTCCATGTAGGCGCGCACGACAGGGTCTGCCGGGAGAGAATAGGTGTCGAAGCGCGTCACCACCGGCGCATACATCGCGTCGGCTGCGCTGAAGGCGCCGAACAGGAAAGGACCTCCCTCGCCGAAGCGCTCGCGCGCCGTGCGCCAGAGCTCGGCGACGCGCGCCACGTCCTTCGCGGCTCCGGCGCCGCGGTCCTTGTAGGCGTATTTCTTGCCGAGATTCATCGGGCAGGCGCCGCGTAAGGCCGAGAATCCGGCATGCATCTCGGCGGCGATCGAGCGCGCCATGGCACGGGCCGCGCGGTCCTTGGGCCAGATCGCGTGCTCCGGATGCTTGTCGGCGAGGTACTCCATGATCGCGATCGATTCCCACACTGCGATGTCGCCGTCGACCAGCGCCGGCACCTTGCCGGCCGGGTTGTACTTGCGGATCTTCGCCTTCCACTCCGGCGAGTCGATCGGGTTGGCGAAGGGGATCAGCACCTCCTCGAAGGGGATGCCGAAATGTTTCATCAGGATCCAAGGCCTGAGCGACCATGACGAGTGGCACTTGTTGCCGATGACGAGGGTAGGCATGATGTGTCTCCCCCCTCTCCCGAAACGGATGAGGGGCCAGAGTGAGGACAGGCGGCCGATAGTTTCTTGCGAGATTGGCGGAAGCTCCAATCACGAAGCGTGGCCGCTGTCATCACCTCCCTGAATGATCATTTGTGCGGAGCCTGCCGGAGAAGGCGGCACCGTGGTCAAGGACCGCCCCAGCGTTGGCGGCGCTGGATCTCGCCGATGAGACAGTTCATGCGCTCGCGCTCCTGAGCCCGACGGATCAGCGGCTCAGGGTCGCCGAGACCGGCAATCTCGCGCACGAGCTTGGTACGGATCGCATCCGCGAAGTGGTGCTTCTCGCGGACCGGCACGATGAAGGAACCGGGGCCGCCGATGACGCAGTCCTGGTAGTACCAGTCGAGGTTCTCGATATCCCCGAAACCGGTCGGGCGCTTCAGCATGAAGGGCAGGCCGTTGATGGTGATGCCCTTGCCGACCGCATCGTTGCGGGCGAGCGTCACCATGCGCCCGGTGTTGTTCGGGCCGTCCCCGGAAACGTCGATCACACGGCGCAGCGGCTCGACGCCGCTCTGGTCGAAGAGCAAGACCGCGTGGTCGATCGCGCCGGAGATCGAGGTCGACATGTAGCGCCCGATCGGCATGCGCGACAACCGTTCGGAGAACTCGGCAGCCCGTGGCGCTCCGTCGATGACGGTCCAGGGCACGACAACGGTCTGCTCGGCCGGCCCCGACCACTCCATGTAAGTGACCGCGATGCGCCCAAGCACGCCCTTGCGGATGGCCTCGTGGACGATGTCCGAGCTGAAGGCCTGGACGAAGCCGTCCCGCTGCAGCCGCTGCTCGTCGTCGTCCATCGAGCGGGACACGTCGACGGCAAGCACCAGAGCGAGGTCGACCTCGAGTTCGGCGCTCCGCACCGGCGCGAGAAAGAGGGGGAAAGCCGCGGCGAGGGCCGCGAAGAGCCACATACCGGCCCGACGCGACGGCGTAGGAATCCCGCTTCTCATCGTGACGTCCTCATCGTTTCGAGCGCGCTCCGCACGTCCCTCAGAGGCTCGACTTGAGCCTCAGATGATCGAGTCGGTTCATCGAGGTGATCTCGACCTCGCGCGTGACCTTGTCTTCCAACAGCTCAAGCCGCACGACGGTGCCCGGACCTCCCCGCGCCCAGACCTTGCGGTAGAAATCCGCGAGGCTCCCCGGCCTTTCGCCGGCGACCGCGACGATCGTGGCGCCGGCCTGCACGCCCGCCCGCTCGGCCGGGCTTCCCGGCACCACGCGCCCGACCACGAGCTCGCCGTTGACCTCGTTGGTGGTGAAGCCAAGCCACGGCCGGCCGGATCCGCCGCGCCTGCCCTGCCCGATCAGATCGGCGATGATCGGGGAAAGCTTGTCGATGGGCACAAACATGTTGCCGGGCGTCCTCTCGCCGCCGACGTCGCCGACGATGAGCGAGCCGACCCCGACGAGCTTGCCGTCGCGACCGATCAGGGCGGCGCCGCTCCAAGCCGGGTGCGGCGGCGCGGTGAAGATCGCCTGGTCGAGGAGGTACTCCCAGCTGCCCGCGAACTCGCGCTTGGCGACGACCCGGGCCGGCGCCACCATTCCGGCTCCGCCATGGCTTGCGACGAGAACGGGGTCGCGCTCCTTGAGCTCGCCCGACCGGCCGAGCGCCATCGGTGCCACCCTCAGCGGCACCAAGGCCCGCAACAGGCCGAAGCCGGTCTCGTGATCATAGCCGACGATCGAGGCGGGCACGCTGCGCCCATCGCCCAAGCCGATCTCGGCGCTGCGCGCCTCGACCATGAGGTAGCCGATGGTGAGGACGAGCCCCTCGGCGTCGATCACGATGCCGGACCCGTCGCGCTCGCGCCCGAGCGTCGCGACGGTGCGGCCGTCGGGCTCGATCTGCGTTTTCACGCGCACGACCGCCGAGACGAGGTCATCGAGCGACGGCGCCTGAGCCGAAGCTGCGGCGGGGCTCAAGGAGAGGGCGAGCGCGATGACGGCGCGGTTCAATCGGCGCGGGACCACGGCAAACATGAAGTTGAGAATGCGCTTGCAGGCGCTTCGGAGCAACCGCCCGTCGCGTCAGATACGCCCTGCAGCGCGCTTGTTTCTGCGAAAGCGATACGATAGCACAAGCTTAGCTAAGCATTCGCGACCGAAGTGGATGCCGCCTGGGACAATCCCCGGGCGAGGCTACGAGGATCGAGGGGCTCCCGTGTCCGGACTGTTAGGGATCAGCCGCGGCATCGATGCGTTCAACGAGCGCGTCGGCCGCATCGCCGCCTGGGCAATCTTCGTCGCCATCATCGTCTCGGCCGTCAACGCAATCATCCGCAAGGTGTTCGGCACCTCCTCGAACGCCTGGCTCGAGCTGCAATGGTACCTGTTCGGCGCGGTTTTCATGCTCTGCGCCGCCTGGACCTTGCGGGCAAACGAGCACATTCGGATCGACATCGTCTCCAACCGGCTAAGCCAAGCGGCCCGCAACCGCATCGAGATCATGGGCCACCTCTTATTCCTGCTGCCCTTCGTGGCAGTGATGGTCTGGCTGTGCTGGCCCTTCTTCTGGCTATCCTACCGGACGAACGAATACTCCTCCAACGCCGGTGGGCTTGTGGTGTGGCCAGCCAAGGGCCTCATCCTCCTCGGCTTCATCCTTCTGTTCATGCAATGGGCGAGCGAGCTCATCAAGCGCGTCGCGATCATGCGCGGGGAGCTTGCCGACGAGCATGCCGCGGGCGGCCACCAGGCCGCGGCCGAGGCGGAGGCGGAGCGCCTCCTCGCCGAGCTTGCGGCGACCGGCGCGGTCGAGGTTCCGCCCGGCGTGGCAGCGCCGCCGCCTCCCCAGAGCGGCACTGCGAAGCGCTCCGAATGATCTCATCGCCAGCGGGCAGAAGCCCCCTCCGGAGTGTTGCCTGATGGCGGTGTTCATCGCCCAGAACCTCGCGCCGATCATGTTCGCCGCGCTGGTGGTATTCCTCCTGCTCGGCTACCCGGTCGCTTTCGCCTTGGCAGCGAACGGGCTCCTGTTCTTCGCACTCGCGGTCGAGCTCGCCCCTTACGCGCCGCAGACCATCACGCTGTCCTGGCCCCTCCTCCAGGCGCTCCCGGACCGCATCTTCGGGACGATGGCGAACGAGGTGCTGCTCGCGATCCCGTTCTTCACCTTCATGGGGCTGATCCTCGAGCGCTCCGGCATGGCCGAGGACCTCCTCGACACCATCGGCCAGTTGTTCGGGGCGGTGCGCGGCGGCCTCGCCTACGCGGTCGTCTTCGTCGGCGCGCTGCTTGCCGCGACGACGGGCGTCGTCGCGGCCTCCGTCATCTCGATGGGTCTGATCTCGCTGCCCATCATGCTCCGCTACGGCTACGACCGTCGCCTCGCCTCGGGCGTGATCGCGGCCTCAGGCACGCTCGCCCAGATCATCCCCCCCTCGCTCGTGCTGATCGTGATGGCGGACCAGCTCGGGCGCTCGGTCGGCGACATGTACGAGGGCGCCTTCCTGCCGGGAATCATCCTCGCCGGCCTTTACGCCGGTTATGTCCTCCTGATGACGATCATCTTCCCGAAATCCGCGCCCGGCTTGCCGGAAGAGGCGATCGGGTTTCGCGAGCCGGACGGCGCGCGCGGCGTGTGGCAGCTCGGGGTCCTCGTGCTGTTCTCGGCCCTCGTCGGCTACTACGTGATGACCCAGACGGAGACTCGCGCCGGCGCCGATTTCGTCATCCTGACGATCTGCATCGGTACCGTTGTGGCCCTCGTCTGCGCCGTGATGAACCGCCTCCTCGGCGCGAAGCGGCTCGCGATCTCGGCCGCCCTCGCCGTGGTGTTCGTCGGCGCGCAGTACTGGCTGCGCCGCAACGGCTACCAGGGCTGGGGCTTGTTCCTGGAGATGATCGCCGCTGCGGCGATCTATGCTCTCGCAGTCGGGCTCGTCGAGCGCTTCTCGGGCTTGAGGCTCATGTCGCGGATGGCCGAGCAGGTCACCTTCGTGATGGTGCCGCCGCTCCTCCTCATCTTCCTGGTGCTCGGCACGATCTTCATCGGGCTTGCGACCCCAACCGAGGGCGGCGCCATGGGGGCGCTCGGCTCGCTGATCCTCGCCGCGCTCAAACGGCGGCTCGACAACAATCCGGCCCGGTTCAACTTCACCATCGTGCGGCAAGCGACCGAGACCACGGCGAAGCTGTCGGCCTTCGTGCTTTTCATCCTTGTCGGCGCGCGCGTGTTCTCGCTCACCTTCTACGGTGTCAACGGGCACGTCTGGGTCGAGCACCTCCTGACCTCGCTGCCGGGTGGGCAGACCGGCTTTCTCGTCTTCATCAACGTCCTGATCTTTCTCCTCGCCTTCTTCCTCGACTTCTTCGAGCTTGCCTTCATCATCATCCCGCTGATCGCGGTGCCGGCCGAGAAGCTCGGCATCGACCTGATCTGGCTCGGCGTGATGCTCGGCGTGAACATGCAGACGAGCTTCATGCACCCGCCCTTCGGCTTCGCGCTGTTCTACTTGCGATCGGTCGCGCCGCGGGACTCCTATGTCGACAAAGTCACGGGCCGCCGCATGGAGCCCGTGACGACCGGCCAGATCTACTACGGCGCGATCCCCTTCGTGGTGATACAATGCGTCATGGTCGCGCTGGTCATCCTCTTCCCGGGGATGGTGATGCATTACAAATCGACTGGGACGCAGATCGACCCGAAGGCAGTCGAGCAGAAGCTGCAGCAGCTGCAGCTTCCGGGACTCGACAGCCCGGGCGGACTGCCGGGGATACCTGGCCTGCCGAGCTTCGACCCGACGCAGCCGCCGAAAATACAGTAAAGGGCGCGAGCACGACGCGCATTTACAATCATCGGTGCGATGCGCGGTTGTCCCCAGTCGGGGCTTTCTTATAGGGATTCAGACAGTTACTCTGCGCGGCGGCACGCCCACGGCCGCGACGGTGTCGATTCGCGGGTGGGCGCCGCGGGATGCGCAACGATGCAGAATACCTCGGAGACAGGGTCGCCCGACTATGTCGAGCTGACCAGCGACATCGTCTCGGCCTATGTGACCCACAACCGCGTCCAGCGCGGCGAGCTCGCAAGCCTTATCGATGCCGTTCATTCGGCACTGGTCGGAGCCGGACGGCCGGAGCCGGTCAGGGAGCAGCCGGTTCCGCCCGTGCCCATCAAGAACACGGTCCGACCTGACTACATCATCAGCCTCGAGGACGGCCGCAAATACAAGTCGATGAAACGGCACCTCGCCGGGCGCGGGCTCACCCCCGAGCAATACCGCGAGAAATGGGGCCTCAGACCCGACTACCCCATGGTCGCGCCGAACTACTCGAAGGCGCGTTCCGAGCTCGCCAAGGCGCTCGGCCTTGGACAGGTGCGCAAGCGTCGCTCGGGCGGCAAGACGGCTGCGAAGAAACGACGCGCCGGCGGCGGCTGAGGTCAGGCCGCCTCGGAGCGGCTGGCCGCCTGCCCGGCCGGCGCACGGAGCGGAAGAGCAACCAGCGCCTCGAGGCCGGGCTCGGCGCAGCGTAGCGCCAGATGCCCGCCATGGCGCTCGATGAGGCTGCGCGCGAGCGGCAGGCCGAGCCCGAGCCCTCCTTGCGGCCGGGTCATCGCGTCTGTGGCTTGTGCGAACGGCTCCAGACAGCGCGCGAGTGCATTCGACGCGATTCCCGGGCCCTCGTCGCGAATGCGGGCGACGGCCTTGCAATTCTCGCGGGCCGTCTCCACGACAACCCGTGTGCCGGCCGGCGCATGCGCGACGGCGTTGGCGAGAAGCTCCTGCAGCGCCCCGCCGAGATGGCGCAGGTCGCAGGCGATCTCGAGGGGCTCGTCTGCGGTCCGCAGCTCGATCGCGACCTCCCGCTCGGCGGCGAGGCTCCGCACCGCCCGTGCCGCCTCCTCGACGACTTCGCCGAACGGGCTCGCCTCGAGCTGAAGCGCCAGCGTCCCGGTCGAGGCCTGGGAATAGTAGAAGATCCGGCGCAGCTTCTCGTTGAGCTCGCGTGCGGCATCGAGCACATGGCCGGCATGCGACGCGAGCGTTGCCGGATCGCCCACGCCCTTCAGAAGCTCGGCGAAGCCAATGATGCCGTGCAGCGGCGTGCGGGTTTCGTGCTGAAGGAGCGCGATGAGGCTCTCGCGCAGATCCGCCGCCCGGCGTGCCTCGTCATGCGCGGCCCGCACCTCCGCCTCCATCCGGCTCGTGCGCATGACGTAGCGGAGCTGATAGCCGAGAAGACGCCAGTTCACCGGCTTCGACACGAAGGAGGTCGCCCCGACCTCGTAGGCGCGGTCGATGGCGAATATGTCCTCGCGGCTCGTGATGCCCTTGGAGAAAGGCGCAAAAATCGCCCCAGGGTAACAGAGGGGGTAACAAAAGAAGCCCGACCATCGCCCGGCTTTAGGTCTTAGCCACGCGGCCCCTGCGACGATATGATCGTCCTCAGCCATTGCCGTTTTTCCTCTCCGTTGAACGGCGGTGGTCAGAGCCGGCGGCGAGAGCCCGGAAACCCTCTTGCCCCGGCTCGCTTCCCCGCCCTGGGCGCTCGGGCCGGGCTCTCTCGTGCGTGAAGGGGCGAGGGGTGGCCAAGTCAGAGCTTACGAAGCGGCGATGCCCTTATCTGC
>JAQSWQ010000117.1 GCA_029266525.1 Microvirga sp. | reverse complement strand
TGGTGCCCCTGGCCGGGATCGAACCAGCACTCCTTGCGGAACTCGATTTTGAGTCGAGCGCGTCTACCAATTCCGCCACAGGGGCTCCAAGGCGCGACTATCACGCGCCAAGAAGGGGGGTCAACGCGCCGCCCACGGGCGACGCCCCGCCGCAGGCGAATTCCGGGCGGGCAGCCGGCCCGCGCTCGCGGTGTCGGCCGGTTTGTGCTCAAAGGGGCGCGCCGCGCGAGCTCTGCTCGGGGTGTGCCAGCTGGAGCCCTCCCACCTCATGTTCCGACGCCTCTACGATTGGACGCTGTCGCTCGCGAGCCGCCCCGCCGCGCCTTATGCGCTCGGCGCCGTGTCCTTCGCGGAGAGCTCGTTCTTCCCGGTGCCGCCGGACATCATGGTCGTGCCGATGGGGCTCGCCCGGCCCGACCGGGTATGGTTCTACGCTTTCATCACCACGGTCACCTCGGTTCTCGGCGGGCTGTTCGGCTATGCGATCGGCGCGTTGCTCTACGATTCAGTCGGACAGTGGCTCTTCCGGATCTACGGGCTGACGCAGGGCGCGGAGGCGTTTCGCGCGGCTTACGCCGAATATGGCCATTGGGTCATCCTGCTCAAAGGACTGACCCCGATCCCCTACAAGCTCGTGACCATCACCTCCGGTTTTGCCGGCTACGACCTGTTCTGGTTCACGGTGCTTTCGATCATCACGCGAGGTGCGCGCTTCTTCCTGCTCGCCGCATTGCTCGGCCGCTACGGGCCGGCGATCAAGGGCGTGATCGATACCCACTTCAACAAAGTCATGGCGGGGCTCGCGGCGACGATCGTGGGCGGCTTCGTCGCGTTCAAATACCTGTTCTGAAGCGGCCATGATCGCGCTTGCCGCCCGGATGACCGAGCGCCGCACCGCGATCATCCTGGTGCTCCTCGTCGCCGTCGCGGCGATCGGGGCGGCGCTGTTTTCGCAGCATGTGCTCGGGCTCTTGCCGTGCAAGCTCTGCTTCATCCAGCGGTGGCCCTATTACGTGGCACTGCCGCTTGCGATCGGGCTTGCGGCGTTGCCGCTTTCCGACCGCGTGCGCCAGGCAGGTCTCGCTCTCCTCGCTTTGATCTTCGTCGTGAGCGCGGGGCTCGGCGCGTATCACGCCGGCGTCGAATGGGGTTTTTGGCCGGGGCCCAACGATTGCGGCGGGGCGCCGGCTCCGGCAGCCGGCGGCATGAGCGAATTCCTGAAGCAGCTCGAGACGACGCGCGTCGTCAGCTGCACCGAAGCGGCGGCGCGCTTCCTCGGCCTGTCGATGGCGGGCTGGAACGTCGCGGTGTCGCTCGCGATCGCCGGCTTCGCCGCGTTCGCGTCGCTCCGGCGGGCGGAAGGCGGATAAGCTGGCGGAACCGTCAAGCTTGGGCGCGGTTTCCCGCTCACGCCAAGAGGACCGCTCCATGCCCATCATCCTCCTGATCATCCTCATCGTGCTGATCGCCCAGGTGGGCTTCTGGGACACGCTCGGCGCGGTTCTCGGCGCCTTCGCCATGATCGTGCTCTTCGTGCTGCTCCTCGCTGCCGGGCTGGCGCTCGCAGCCTATTTGCTCTTCAGGCGGGCGCGGCGGCGGTTCTGACTACCCGCCTTACGGCTCGAGCTCGGTATCCCAATACAGGTAGTCGAGCCAGCTTTCGTGAAGATAGTTCGGCGGGAACATCCGGCCGTTCTGGTGGAGGTCGTGCAGGCTCGGCGCGAAGGGGCGCTGGCGCGGCCACATCTCGACCTCGCGCGGGAGCCGGTCGCCCTTCCTCAGATTGCAGGGCGAGCATGCCGCGACGACGTTCTCCCAGGTGGTGTGGCCGCCCTTCGAGCGCGGTACCAGATGGTCGAAGGTCAGATCTTCACGGGCGCCGCAATACTGGCAGGTGAAGCGGTCGCGGAGGAAGACGTTGAATCGCGTGAACGCGGGGTGGCGGGTCGGCTTGACGTAGGTCTTGAGCGAGACGACGGAGGGCAGCCGCATCTCGAAGCTCGGACTTCGGACCATCTTGTCGTATTCCGAGACGATGTTCACACGGTCGAGAAAGACCGCCTTGATCGCGTCCTGCCAGCCCCAGATCGAGAGAGGGTAATAGCTCAACGGCCGGTAATCGGCGTTGAGCACCAAAGCCGGGCAGGCTTCCGGCCGCACGACAGGCTGGACGTGGATAGTCACGCCGCCTCCTTACACCACTGGAAGAGACGAATCCCGCATTCCAGCTTAGTCTATAAGCCCTGTGACGCGGTTGTGAAGGTTGCAGCGCAGCGCAGGTCGCCGCACCCACAGAGATGTGGGAAGGAACAGCAGGTGGGCCTGCTTACTAACAGCCTGGAACATGGGCACGCGGCATCACAGGTGGCTGTCGCAGCGCGTCCGGCAGAATCTCCGGATCGGGGAGGTGGCACGGCTAGCGCCAGCCTTGTCATTGTCGCCTGGTGTTCGGGCTACGCCGTCTGCGCTCCCGGAGATCGCCCAGCACTCGATCAACGAAGGTGGGCGTCACCGCATGCTGCATCGACGTATTCGGCTCCACGAAGAACGAGAGACCCGCAATCCCCATGCGCGAGGCGAAGCCGATCAGCTGAGGCATGAACCCGTAGGCCCGCCCGCCTTGGAAACAACAGCTATCGTGCTGAAGCCACATGAGATCGGCCGTACGGCCGGCTTCGAGCGCGCCCATCAGATAAAGGTCGAGATAGTCCACGCGACTCCATAGCGAAGAGCCGGACTGCTCCCAATCGCCGAGGTCCGAGGTGGTGATCCTGCGCAGATACATCGGCATGGTTCCGGCAATCGCGTATGAATGGGCTATGCGTGGATCGAATGCGGCCGCCACTGTCGTACTCCACCCTCCGCCAGATTTGCCGGCCATTGCGACGACATCATAATCCCTCAGGCTGGAGGCGTGATTGATCGCCCGGAACACCGGTTCTATGAAGTAGAAGATCGGCGTCCAGCTGATTGTCTCGAGGCGGCCGACTTCATTGTGCGCGTGAAGGTAGCTTGCGCCGCCTGGCTTTCTGTTCACGCCGGGAATGCTGTTCAGCTGGTTGTCTCCTGAGAACGGCATGGAGATCAGCACCACATCACACCCGTCGCCGAGAAGACCGTTCACAAGGCTCCGCACGCCGGCTTCCGGTTCGCTCTCGGTATAGCGCTCACCGGTATGCGTGTGACCATAGCCCTCGTCATGGCCGAAATGGTAGATGGATAGGCACTGACCCCCGCTGCGAGTTCAGGCGGACATCACCAGCATAGCCACCGGGTCGACCGCAGGCTACCCGGCAGCACCTCAGGGTCAGGCCGCAGTTCCGCACCGTCTCGCGCCGCCCGCGCCGAAGCGACGATCGGGATAGGCCCGAACGCATCCCCGACTGGCCTGACATCATGATGGTGCCCGATTCAGGGACTATCCAACCTCGGTCGTTTAAACCAGCAAGCTGGACGCCGCTCACGAGATGGCTCTTACATCGAACTCAGCAGTCTCGACGACGGGATGGACCACACGTGCGGTCTTCTTAGGCGCGCAGGTCGTGCTTGGACTCGCATGTCTCGTCGGCGCCTTCGCAAGCGTGACCTGGGCGCTTTCCTCGGCCACCGAGCCGGCCGCGCCGGAGGTGCGGTTCGCGAAGCTCGAGAACTGGCCTGACATCAAAGGAGGCGTTCCGGAGCGGGTGCCGCCTGCTGAGCCAAATTCGTTGGGGTCCGAGAGCAGGCTCGCCGCGGCAAGTCGCGCGACCGGGGCTCAACAATCGACTTCCCAAGAGCTCCCGCTCGAAACTCCGCAAGCCGGGATCCCTGCCGAGGATGCTGCGCCTCCTACCATGCGAAACGCTGAGCTAAGCCGCGACACCCCGTTGCCTCACGGCATTCGGGCTCACTCGAGCGCCGCACCGATGTCAGTGGCGCCGGCCGGGCAAGAAGCGGCGAGCTCGTTCGAGAGCCGAGGCCAACCACTCCCTGCGAGCACACCGATCGGGGACACAGGTGTGATGGGTGTTGTGCAGGAGTCCGGAGGCCAAAGCGCTGGGTCGCCGGTTAAGGAGGCTGCGCTTCGGACAGCGGCTACGGCAGCGAGCCCCATTTCCGAAGCGGCGTCACCGAAGGATCGCCAGCCGAATCGTGTGGAGCGCTCAGGGCGCCCCGCCTCGGCGGTTCGTCGCACCGCCGTGGAGCGAGCGAAAGGGGAGCCTCGCGCAAGTGCCGTCAAAATCGGCTCGGCACCACAGGCGAGAAAGGCACGTCCTGCACGGACCCGTACTGCGGCAAAGACTTCTCCATCCACGGATCCCGCGCCGGCCCCGACGCCTCCAGCCGAGGCGAGGGAAGATCGCGTGCACCTCCTTGGTGTGCCGTTACCGAGCGGTCGAAAAGTCAGAGAGTGCCTGCTCGAGTTCCGCTGCTGAGGCTTGCGCCCTG
>JAQSWQ010000116.1 GCA_029266525.1 Microvirga sp. | reverse complement strand
CCGTGCAGCGACATCAGCCGACGCAGAGCGTATTTGGAAAGGAATACGCATGGCATAACGAAGGGCGTTGACTTCAGCCGCGATAGAGAAGCTGCCGTTCGCTCGGGAGGGATCCGACGGATCTATTCCGCCCCGTCTCGCTCGTTGAGATCCGGCCGGACACCAGAAGCGGACATGGGTTGCTCGACCGCTTCAACAGAGCGTACCAATCGACACGAACGATATGGAGAACAGCAAATCAGCGCTGCTCCGACGACCTTAGCGCATCCTGCCTTCGCGCGCGGAAGCTCGAGGGGCGAACGCCTGTGACCTTCTTGAACACGTTCGAGAATGCGAACGGATTGCGGTAGCCGACACTATGGGCAATCGCCTCGAGCTTGACACTCGTCGTCGCAAGCTGATGCGCCGCGTACTGGACGCGTAGGATGGTGAGCTGCTGAATCGGGCTGCGGCCGAGGCTGTCTCGGCACAGGCGCCGTAGGTGCTCGCACGATACGCCGGCGAGCCTGGCGAGGTCGTCGCGCGTCCACGGTCGCGACAGATCTTGCCGCACCGCATTCCAGACTGCGAGGAGGCGTTCTTCACGCCGCCATGGCTCGGCGAAGTTGTCGACATAGCCTTCGACCAGGTCGATCCATAGGGCGCAGGTCGCCATGTCGCACGCGCCCTCCATCTCGGTGACGAGGCCGAGGATGGCGTGGCTGAGCGGTCGGCAGTCGAAGTTGCCGAGGATCGGCGCCATGGCCTGAACCATCGAGCGGGGCGAGGTCGGCATGTAGCGCACCCAGCAATAGCTCCAGCGCCTGGAGGGGATCGCATGGAAGGCATGGAGCACGTGCGCGGGCGCAAGCGAGGCCATGCCCGGGCGATGGGGGCGCCACCGGCCGTCGAGCAGCATGCGCCCTTCGCCGCCGAGCGAGCCGTGCAGGTAGGCCCCCGAGAGCTTGGTGCGCACGATGCGGTAGGGAACCGCGGCGTCACCGACGCCGAGATGCGCGATATGGCGCTGCCGCAGGGCGGGACAATCCTCCGCCCGTGCGGTCCAGAGCTTCGTGTCCGGACCGTCAATGTGCGTTTCGAGTAGATCGGCGTGGGCTTTGGCCATGGCGGAACGCCGGGATGACTGGCACGGTCTCCTTGGAGTGAAACACGCCGCCTATAGGGAGGACAACAAGATGCAACGGTTGAAGAACATTGCGTCGGCGCTCGCGGTAGCGGCGCTCGCCGCTGGCCCGGCGGTCGCCCAGACCGGCAAAGTGTCGGACGATGTCGTCCGCATCGGCGTGCTCGCCGACATGGCCGGCATCTACTCGGATCTGTCGGGCAAGGGCGCGGTCGAGGCCGTGCGCATGGCCGTCGAAGATTACGGCGGCAAGGTGCTCGGCAAGCCGATCGAGGTGATCCATGCCGACCATCAGAACAAGCCTGACGTCGGCTCCAACATCGCGCGGCAATGGTTCGACACCGGCGGCGTCGACCTCGTCCAGGATTTGGCCAACTCGGCGGTGGCGCTCGCGGTCGCGGCGATCGCGAAGGAGAAGAAGCGCCATATCGTCGTGAACGGCTCATCCAACATGGGCATCACCAACCAGGCGTGCTCACCATATGCCGTCCACTACGCTTATGATGCGTATTCGCTGGCCCACGGCACAGGGCGTGCCGTCGTCGAGCAAGGCGGGGACAGCTGGTTCTTCCTCACCGTCGACTTTGCCTTCGGGCACGGGCTCGAGAAGCAGGTGTCAGACGTCGTGACGGCCGCGGGGGGCCGCGTGCTCGGCGCAGTGCGCCATCCGCTGAACACGACCGACTTCTCGTCCTACCTGCTGCAGGCGCAAGCCTCGGGCGCGAAGATCATCGGCGTCGCTTCCACCGGCGCCGACGCCACCAACGCGATCAAGGGCGCGGCGGAGTTCGGGATCACCAAGAAGCAGAAGCTCGCCGCGCTGCTGCTCTGGATCAACGACGTCCACGCGCTCGGGCTCGATGCGGCGCGCGGCCTTCAGCTCACCAATGCCTGGTATTGGGACATGAACGAGGAAACGCGCGCCTTCGCGAAGCGCTACTTCGCGCGCGTCGGGCTTATGCCCAACATGAGCCAGGCGGCCGATTATTCCTCGACGATCCACTACTTGAAGGCTGTCGAAGCGGCGGGAACGGACGATCCCGACGCCGTCTCCCAGAAGATGCGCGAGATGCCGATCAACGACATGTTCGCCAAGGGCGGCAAGATCCGCGAGGACGGCCGCATGGTGCACGACATGTATCTGTGGGAGGTGAAGTCCAAGGAGGAATCAAAATACCCCTGGGACTACCTGAAGCCCCTCAGCACCATTCCGGCCGAGCGGGCTTTCCAGCCGCTCTCGCAATCGACCTGCTACCTCGTCAAGAAGAGCTGAGGCGCGGGCGGGCGCTCTCGCCTGGCCGCCGGGCCTCGTCCGGCGGCTCGGCGGCACCTGGCAAGGTTAGCGACGCGGCGCGGATCGCCCCAGCGGAGCGCGGTCCGCGCCTCCGCGGAGCTGGACTCGGAAAACCAACGATGGCTGCGATCAAGCGGGCGGATCTCCTCGCCAAGTTCAACGACATGGTGGCCCGCCGCCAGCCGATCATCGGGGGCGGCGCCGGGACCGGCCTCTCGGCCAAGTGCGAGGAGGCCGGCGGCATCGACCTCATCGTGATCTACAACTCCGGGCGCTACCGCATGGCCGGCCGGGCCTCGTCCGCCGGGCTCATGGCCTACGGCAACGCCAACGCGATCGTGAAGGAGATGGCGGCGGAGATCCTGCCGGTCGTCAAGCGCACCCCCGTGCTGGCAGGGGTCAACGGCACCGACCCTTTCATCATCATGCCGTTTTTTCTGAGAGAGCTGAAGGAGCTTGGATTCTCTGGCGTCCAGAATTTCCCGACGGTCGGGATCATCGACGGCACGTTCCGGGTGAGCCTGGAGGAGACGGGGATCACCTATGCCTCCGAGGTCGACATGATCCGGCAGGCGCATGAGCTCGACCTCTTGACCACTCCTTATGTCTTCAGCACCGACGAGGCGGTCGAGATGACCAGGGCGGGCGCCGACCTCATCGTGCCCCATATGGGCGTCACGACCGGCGGCACCATCGGTGCGGCGACGGCGAAGACGCTCGATGAGTCCGTCGCGCTGATCGATGAATGGGCCGAGGCCGCCCGCCGTGTGCGCAAGGACGTGATCGTCATCGCCCATGGCGGCCCGATCTCGTCGCCAGACGACGCCCGCTACGTGCTCGACCAGAGCCGCCACTGCAACGGCTTCTACGGCGCGAGCAGCATGGAGCGGCTGCCGGTCGAGAACGCCATGACCGAGCACGTCCGGACGTTCACGGCGATCCGGCACTGACGCGGCGAAGGGAGGCAAGCATGCACCGTGTCTATGTGAGCGCCGTCATGGATGCGCCGATCGCCGCGACCTGGGCAATCTTGCGCGATTTCAACGGCTTGCCGAAGTACAACGGCCGGCTCTTCTCGACGAGCCATATCGAGGGGGGTCTCCCCGCCGACCAGGTCGGCTGCGTGCGGAACTTCCGCACCAAGGACGGCAGCGGGCTGATCCGGGAGAAGCTGCTCACCCTCTCCGACCGCGAGTACACCTGCTGCTATTGCATCCTCGAGGCGACACTTCCGGTCGAGGACTATGTGGCCGAGATGCGGTTGAGGCCGATCACCGAAACCGACCAGTCCTTCGGCGAGTGGTGGGCGGACTTCGAGGTCGCTTCTGAAAACGAGGCTGAGGTCATGCGGGTCGTCACCGACACGTTCCGGTTCGCCTTCGAGGGTGCGGCGGCGCTCGCAGCTTCCCGGGCGTGAGGCAGCCCATGGCCGGCGAGCGCGCCGCCGCCTACGTGGTCGGCACGTTCGATACGAAGCGCGATGAGCTGCACTACGTCGCAGGCTTGATCCGCGAGGCTGGCCTGCGGGTCGTGACTGTCGATGTCGGCACGCGGAGCGATGAGCGCGGCGTCGACGTCCCAGCCCGCGAGCTCGCCCGGAGCCATCCCGACGGACCGGGGGCGGTTCTCGAGGCCGGGGATCGCGGCGTTGCGGTCACTGCCATGACCGAGGCGCTTCGGCGCTGGATCCTCGACCGCACGGATGTCGGCGGCATGATCGGCCTCGCCGGCTCCGGCGGCACCGCCATCCTCGCGCCGTCGATGCGGGCGCTTCCGATTGGCGTCCCGAAGGTGCTGGTCTCGACACTCGCGGCCGGCGACATGTCGCCCTACGTCGGCATCCACGACATCACGACGATGTTCCCGGTCACCGACGTCGCCGGGCTGAACCGCATCTCGCGCGTGGTCCTCGGCAATGCCGCGAACGCGCTTGCCGGCATGATGCTGCGCCCTCCGCCGCCTATCGCCGACGACAAGCCCTCGATCGGCATCAGCATGTTCGGGGTCACGACGCCTTGCGTGCTCGCC
>JAQSWQ010000115.1 GCA_029266525.1 Microvirga sp. | reverse complement strand
AAGGCGACGCCCTTCCCGCCGGTCGATCACGCCTTCGCCGACGTGCAGGATGTCGGCGACCCGCGCGGGGAGGCGTTCTGATGGCCGCGATGTCCTATGCCGAGGCCTCGCGTGCCGCGATCGCGGAGGAGATGCGGCGCGACCCGACCGTGTGGGCGGTCGGCGAGGATCTCGGTCGCGGCGGCGTGTTCGGCCAGTACAAGGGCCTCGTCGAGGAATTCGGGCCGGAGCGCATCTCCGACGCGCCGATCTCGGAAGCCTGCATCATGGGCGCGGCGGTCGGCGCCGCCATGATGGGCACGCGCCCGATCGTCGAGATGCGCTTTTCGGATTTCGCGCTCTGCGCGGTCGACGAGCTCGTGAACCAGGCTGCGAAGGCCCGCTACATGTTCGGCGGCCAGACCCGGGTGCCGCTCGTGGTGCGTGAGCCGATCGGGATGTGGCGCTCTTCGGCCGCGCAGCATTCGCAATCGCTCGAGGCCTGGTACGCCCACATCCCCGGCTTGGTGGTCGCCTGCCCCGCGACGCCGGCCGACAACAAGGGGCTGCTGAAGGCGGCGATCCGCTGCGACGACCCTGTCGTCTACATGGAGCACAAGGGTCTATGGCCGCTCGAGGGCGAGGTGCCGGAAGGCGATCATCTCGTGCCGTTCGGCGAGGCGCGCCTGGCGCGCGAAGGCCGCGACCTCACCATCGTGTCCTGGTCGGCGCAGGTGCTCGCCTGCGAAAAGGCTGCAGAGGCGCTCGCCGCGAAGGGCATCGAGGCGGAGGTGATCGATCTGCGCACTTTATGGCCCTGGGACAAGGCGGGCGTGATCGCGAGCGTCGAGAAGACCGGGCGCCTCCTCGTGGTGCAGGAATCGGTCTCGGTCGCCGGCTTCGGCGCCGAGATCGCGGCCACGGTGGCCGAGCGCCTGCACAGGGCGCTGAAAGCCCCGCCGAAGCGCCTCGGCGCACCGCGCGCGCCGATCTCCTACGCGCCGCCGCTCGAGGATGCCGTGCGGGTGAGCGAGGCGATGATCGTTGCGGCCGCGGAGGGGCTGTTGCGAGGCTAGGACTGTCATTCCCGGGCGCGCGAAGCGCGAGCCCGGAACCCATAAACACGAGTCTTCCCGTTGATGCTGAAGCGGTGGTGCGCATCCGGCGCCGCTGGTGTTTATGGGTTCCGGGCTCTCCGCTTCGCGGAGCCCCGGAATGACAGGTGAGGAAACAGAGAGAAAAAGATGTCCAGCAACGAGACGACCGGCGGCGAGGCGCTGGCGCGGATGATCCAGGCCCACAAGGGCGGGCCGATGTTCGGCATGGGCGGGTTCCAGCTCCTGCCTTTCTATGACGCCGCCCGCCGGCTCGGCTTGAAGCACCACCTCATCAACGACGAGCGCGCGGGCGTCTTTGCGGCCGACGCCTACGCCAAGGTCTCAGGGAGGGTCGGCCTCGCCGACGCGACGCTCGGGCCCGGCGCGACGAACCTGGTCACCGGCCTTGTCGAGGCGCTCAACGCCGGCACGCCGATGGTGGTGCTCGTCGGCGATTCGCACCGCTTGCACTCTTGGAAGAACATGACCCAGGAGTCGCGCCAGACCGAGATCCTGCGCCCCGCGGCGAAGGAGCTGATCCGCATCGAGCGCGTCGAGCGCATCCCCGAGCTCATGCGCCGCGCCTTTGCGGTTGCGACCTCGGGACGGCCGGGGCCGGTCGTGGTCGACGTGCCGGAGGACATCTGCCACGCGACGCTCCCCTTCGAGGACGAGGATTTCTCGGCCAATCCCGCCCATGAGGCGGCGCCGGCGCTCCGCTGCCGGCCGGACCGGGCCGCGACCGAGCGCGCGGCCGGGCTTCTAGCCAAAGCTCGCCGCCCGGTCGTGCTCGCTGGCGGAGGCGTCCACATCAGCGGCGCGGCCGAGGCGCTCACCGCCTTCGCGCGCGCCTTCGACATCCCGGTCGCCCACACCATGACCGGCAAGGGCGCGATCCCCTGCACCGACTCGCTCGGCGCCGGGCTTTTCGGCCGCTACGACCGCATCGCCAACAAGCTGATCGAGGAATCGGATTGCCTGTTGGTGGTCGGCTGCAAGCTCGGCGAGATCGCGACCAAGCGCTACACCGTGCCCCCGAAGGGCAAGACGCTGATCCACCTCGACATCGTGGCCGAGGAGTTCGGCCGCACGACCGAGCCCGACATCGCGCTCTGGGGCGACGCCCGCGCCGGCATCGAGGATCTGCACGAGGCGATGCGCGGTGCGCAAGCGGCGCGCGGCGGCTATGCCAAGGAGGTCACCCGCCGCATGGCCGATTGGCGCGAGAGCGTGAAGGAGCGCTACACCTCTGAAGAGGTGCCGGTCTCGATGGGGCGCCTCATGGGCGAGCTCAACCGGCTGATGCCGGCCGACGGCATCCTGGTCGCCGACGGCGGCTTTGCGGCCCATTGGGGCGGGCTTCTCTACGACACCAAGCAGGCAGGCCGCGGCTTCGTGCCGGACCGCGGCTTCGCCTCGATCGGCTACGGGCTGCCGGGCGCGATGGGCGCGGCGCTCGCCGCACCGGGCCGCAAGGTCGTCAGCATCACCGGCGACGGCGGCTTCAACATGATGCTCGGCGAGCTCGAGACGGCGCGGCGTATGGCGCTCGACTTCGCGATCGTTGTCGTCAACAACGCCGCCTCGGGCTACGTGAAGGCGCTGCAGCACCTGATGTACGGCAAGGGCGCCTATCACGCCTCCGATCTTGCAGAGACGAATTACGCCAAGGTCGCGGGGGCGCTCGGCTGCACCGGAATCCGCGTCGAGGAGCCGGGCGCGGTCGCGCCGGCGATCGAGCAGGCCTTCGCGACCAAAGGCCCGGTGGTCATCGACGTGGTCGTGACCCGCGACCCCGCCAAGATGCTCCCGGCGGTCGACAACCGCACGGTCCAGGTCAAGAAGGGCGACCGGGTCGCCTGAGCGCGGAGCCGCGCTTACTTCACCGGCGACCTCCGCACGAAGCGATCGTCGAAGGTCTTGGCGAGGTCGACGGCCGCATTCTGGATTTCGGGATCGAGCGTCTTCAGCATGTCGAGCACGCTCTTCATGCCCTCCGGCGAGACGAGACCATCTCGGGAATAGGCATCGAGCGACTTGCGCAGGGCGGCAACGTAGAGCCCCTTGTCGCCGAGATGGTACTCCGGCGGCACCGCTTCCGCGACCTCTTCCGGGGTGGCGCCGCGCAGCCATTTCAAGGCCTTCAGGAGCGCGTTGACGAGGCGCTGTGTCGTCTCGGGGTTCTTCTCAATGAACTCGGCGCGCGCGTAGAGCGTCGCGGCCGGGTTCGAGCCGCCGAACAGGGCGCGCGTGCCCGCCTCGGTGCGCGTGTCGATGAGGGGCACGATCGCGCCCTCCTGCTCGAGCTTCGAGATCACCGGCTCGGTGTTGGAGATGATGTCGATCTCGCCGCGCTGGACCGCCGCGACCGCGCTCGCCGTCGCGCCGACGCCGACGAAGGCGGCGTCTGCGGCTTTGAGCCCCGCCTTCGACATCGCATAGAGCGGGATGAGGTGGGTCGAGGAGCCGGGCGCCGTGACGCCGATCTTCCTGCCCTTGAAGTCGGCTGCCGACTTGATCGGGGCCGCGTGCTCCTTGCGCACCGCCACCGTGATCAGGGGAAAGCGGCCGAGCTCGGCCACGCCGCGGATGTCCTGCCCCTTCGCCTGCATGCGCACGGTATGCTCATAGGCGCCGGTGACGACGTCGACCGAGCCGCCGACCAAGGCCTGCAGCGCCCGCGCGCCGCCGGCGAAATCGTTGATCTCGACCTCGAGCCCCTCCTCCTTGAAGAACCCTTTGCGCTCGGCGATGGTCAGCGGCAGGTAATAGAGCGCCGGCTTCCCGCCGACCCCGAGCACGACCTTCGGCTTCTCGGGCGGGCCTTGGGCAAGACCCGAGCTCGCGAGACAGGCCGCGAGCAGCGAGAGCCCGATCGTCTTCAACGCTCTCATCCTTTCCTCCCGTTCTTTTCCGTCAGGCCGCCGTGCTCTTGCGCTCCGGCGCCGCTGCGGCGAGCGTTTCCCACTTGGCCCAGTCCTCGAAGCCGGTGATCGCCTTGAAGGCGGCGAAATCAACTCCCTCGCCTTGGAGCGCAAGCCGGCCGTCCTTGAGGTCTGCGAGCGCCTTCTCGATTGTGCGCGCGACCCGGAAGATCAGCGTGGTCGGATAGGCGATCATGGCGAAGCCCATCGCCTTGAGCTCGTGCGGCGCGATCACCGGCGTGCGGCCACCCTCGAGCATGTTCGCGAGCTGCGGCACGCCGGCGAAGGCGTGGCCGACGATCCGCATCTCCTCGATCGTCTCCGGCGCCTCGATGAAGATGCCGTCGGCGCCGGCCGCGAGGTAGCGCTCGCCGCGCCTCAGCGCCTCGTCGAGGCCGTGCACGGCGCGCGCATCGGTGCGGGCGAGGAGGAAGGTATCCTTCTCGCGCGCGGCTGCGGCGGC
>JAQSWQ010000073.1 GCA_029266525.1 Microvirga sp. | reverse complement strand
GCAGGTCCGGTACAAACAGTCACCGGAGAGATCGTGGTTACCCCTGTGCCGACCGACACCAGACCTGTTCCGGTTTCCAAAATTCCCATTAACCTTGGGCTCTGTATCAAGGCGTCGAGGATCATGGAGTTTGAAGCGGCACTGCGTGCCTTGAACGTCAGGCGTGGTTAGGAACACGACACCACCCAACCCACACAGGCCAGGCTCAGGGTACTCAAAGCCGAGACAGACCGCGTTGGCCCGACCGGGATGAAGCTGCACCGGGCGAACCCAGTGCAGCGGGGCGTTCGGTGGAGGAAGCCAGGCGCGTAGTTTATTGAGGAGAGCCCGGCCACTCCGCCGGGCTTTTTGTTGCGCTGGCGCTACAGCGCGAGCTGTGAGAATTCCCTCTCCAACCTCCAGGGCGGCTTCGGCCGGCCTTCCTTTGTTGACGCGCACGTAATCCATGACCACGCCGGAGCTTGAAATCACCTGGCGACGCACCTTCCCGGAATGCAAACCGGGGACGGACGGCGTTGCATTGGCCGATGGCCGTGTCATCGGCAGAGTCCGCCTCATGCGGAGCTGCCGGCCAGTCCGAAGCCCTGGATGTGGAGCGTCACCGATCCGGAGCTTGGGCGAAAGTCTGGTTGGGCGCCCCCACTCACCGGCGAAGGCCCGTCGCGCGAGGAAGCGATGGCAACCTTGCTGGCCCGCTGGCGGGAGATCAGGGCATCGCCGCTTCGTAAGCTCTGACTCGGGCCGCCCCGCCCCCCTTCCGGCACGAGAGAGCCCGGCCGAGCGCCGGGCTTTTGTGCGCGCTGACGCTACGATCCAGGACCGAGCTTCTTTTCAAGGACTTTCCTGATCTTCTCTAGCTCTTCCAAAATCTCGCTCCGATCCTGACCCGTTTGGAAATAGGCACCGAGGTTTACCTCGTGATCCTGGTGAACGTGCCCGCGACCAAAATCGTAGTCGACGCTCACCTTAAATTCGCGCGGCGTTATCAGCGTGTCGTCTCGTGTTTGTCCGAGATCAAAGCCCTGTACCATTTGCAGAAAGATCTCCTCGCCAGGTGAGGCAGATGAACACCTGATATTTTATAATCATGTTTACAACGATTGATGGTGCAATGAACGCTTCGTATTGAGCCCGCATCTGCTCAACCATCGCACTGTTTTTTTCAACAATCTTAAACGTGAAGAAGCAATATAAGCCGGTGATCAGGACCAGGGCGACGGTAAGCCATTCTATGAGGGCTGGTGCTGCTGGCATCGTGCAATCCTTATCTCACCTTCAGCCCGTCGCCGCAGAGCCGCGAGCCCCTCGGGGCCGGCTTCCTTCCCAGCCGCAAGCCTTGACGGCCTCCGGCTACGCGGCCCCATGACGAGAGCCCCGATCCAGGCGGCTCGGGCGGCTTCCCGCAGGTGCCTGTGTTGGCGTCACGTCCCGCAATGGCTGGGACCAGCTGAAGAGCCCGTCCGAGCGCCGGGCTTTGGTTTTTATCTAGTGGCGGGGTAGGCTAAGTCACTTTCAACCAGATGTGGCTTGAGTTGTAGGTAGCGTTTCGTCCGCGCGTTCCTGCGATGAAGAAGCGGCGGACCTATCATCCGCGGCCATTGCCGACCTTCCGGATGAATACCTATGATCGCCGGCAACCATCGGAGAGAACCATGCCCAAGGCAATACGCGTGCATGCATATGGCGGGCCCGAGGTCCTCAGGCACGAGGACGTCGAGGTCGGCAAGCCCGGGCCGGGGCAGGTGCGCCTGCGCCAGCACGCGCTCGGGGTGAATTACATCGACACCTACTTCCGCACCGGCATGTATCCGGCGCCGAGCCTCCCCTTCGTGCTCGGGAACGAGGGTGCGGGCGAGGTCGTCGAGCTCGGGGAGGGCGTGACGCATCTGAAGGTCGGCGACCGCGTCGGCTACGTGATCACGCTCGGCGGCTATGCCGAGGAGCGCATCGCCGACGCGAAGTTCCTGGTCAAGCTGCCGGGCGGGATCGATTACGACACCGCCGCGGCGATGATGCTCAAGGGCATGACCGTGCAGTATCTCCTGCGGCGCACCTTCGCGGTGAAGCCCGGCGACACCATCCTCTTCCACGCGGCGGCCGGCGGCGTCGGCCTCATCGCCTGCCAATGGGCGAAGCACCTCGGCGCGACCGTGATCGGCACGGCGGGCTCGAAGGACAAGGCGGAGCTCGCGAAGCAGCACGGCTGCGATCACGTGATCCTGTACCGCGACGAGGATGTCGCCAAGCGCGTCAAGGAGATCACCAAGGGGGCCGGCGTCCCGGTGGTCTATGACGGGGTCGGCAAGTCGACCTTCATGAGCTCGCTCGATTCGCTTGCGCCTTTCGGCGTGCTCGTGAGCTTCGGCGCGGCTTCCGGGGCGATCGAGGCCTTCAACATCGGGATCCTCGCCCCGAAGGGCTCGCTTTACGTGACCCGCCCGACGCTGAACACGCATATCTCGCGGCGCGAGACCCTCGAGGAGATCGCCAAGGACCTGTTCCAGGTCGTCGGCAGCGGCGCCGTGAAGATCCCGATCCATTCGCGCGCGAAGCTCGCCGAGGCAGCCGAGGTGCACCGCGCCCTCGAAGGGCGCAAGACCACGGGTGCGACCATCCTGCACCCGTGATCCAGGGATCAGGGGAGCCTGTCTGAGCCGATGATGATGCGCGGACGCGCCGATGATGTTGCGCATATGATCCGACGATGATGGCTGTCATTCCGGGGCGCGCGAAGCGAGAGCCGGGAACCCATGAACACGGACCTTCCCAATGAAGCTGGAGCCGTCGTGCGCGTGCGGCATTGCTCGCGGGTATGGGTTCCGGGTTCTCCGCTCCGCGGAGCCCCGGAATGACACAGAGGTCCGGTGATCCTGTGACCACGGGACAGGACGTGGACACCCCGCTCGTTGCGCTCCGCGGCATCGCCAAGCGCTACGGCGATCTCCTCGCCAATGACGGCATCGACCTTGCGATCCGCCCGGGCGAGATCCACGCGCTCCTCGGCGAGAACGGCGCCGGCAAGTCGACGCTGGTCAAGATACTCTACGGCGTCGTCGAGCCGACCGCCGGCGAGATCGTCTGGGAGGGACGGCCGGTCGCGATCGGCTCGCCGGTCGAGGCGCGCCGGCTCGGCATCGGCATGGTGTTCCAGCACTTCTCGCTGTTCGACCAGCTGACCGTCGCCGAAAACATCGCGGTTGCCCTCTCCGGCCGGGAATCCCTGCGTGACATGCGCCGGCGGCTCGTCGAGGTCAGCCGCGCCTATGGGCTCGGCCTCGAGCCGGACCGCGCGGTGTGGACGCTCTCGGCCGGCGAGCGCCAGCGCATCGAGATCGTCCGCTGCCTGCTGCAGGACCCCAAGCTGATCGTGCTCGACGAGCCGACCTCGGTGCTCACGCCGCAAGAAGCCGACCGGTTGTTCGAAACGCTCGAGCGGCTCGCCGGCGAGGGCCGCGCCATCCTCTACATCTCGCACAAGCTCGAGGAGGTGCGCCGGCTGTGCCGCACGGCGACGGTGCTGCGCAACGGCAGGGTCGTCGCGACGCTCGATCCCCGCCGGCGCAGCGCCCGCGAGATCGCCGCGCTGATGGTCGGGAGCGAGGTCGGCGAGGTCAAGCCGCACGCGGGCTCGGGCTCCGGCGCCGAGGCGCTCGCGGTGCGCGGCCTGACGCTGCCCGCCGCGAACCCGCACGAATGGACTCTGAAGGACATCGAGCTCGCGGTTCGCAAGGGCGAGGTCTCCGGCATCGCCGGCATCGCCGGGAGCGGCCAGAGCGAACTCTTCGCGGCGCTCTCAGGCGAGCGCCTCGCGCCGGCACGGGACAGTGTCGCGATCGCCGGCACGGATTGCGGCCACATCGGCATCGACGGAAGGCGGCGGCTCGGGGCCGCCTTCGTCCCCGAAGAGCGGCTCGGCCATGCCGCCGTGCCGACACATCGCCTCAGCGAGAACGCCCTCCTTTCCCACCACGCGACGGGGGAGGTCGCGCGCGGCGGCGTGGTCGCGCTTGGGCCGGCGCGGCGCCTCGCCGGCTCGATCGTCGCGGCCTTAGATGTGCGCACGCCGTCGCCCGATCCACAGGCGCGCCAGCTCTCCGGCGGCAATCTGCAGAAATTCGTGGTCGGGCGCGAGATCATCCGCAATCCCGCACTCCTCGTCGTCGACCAGCCGACCTGGGGCGTCGACGCCGGCGCTGCGCGGCTGATCCGTCAGGCCCTGGTCGATCTCGCCGCAGGCGGCGCCGCGGTCCTGGTGATCAGCCAGGATCTCGACGAGCTGTTCGAGATCAGCGACCGCATCGCGGTCATCCACCGCGGCGAAATCAGCGAAGCGCTGCCGACCGCCGCCTGGACCCGCGAGGAGATCGGGCTTGCCATGATGGGCGCCGCTCATGCGGCTTGAGCTCACCCCTCGGGCCGAGGTCTCCCGGGCGGCACGCGCGCTCGCGCCGGTTGCGGCCTTCCTGGTCGCCTTCCTTCTCGCGGGCCTGGTGATCTGGCTGATGGGCCGCTCGCCGATCGCCGCCTTCCAGGTCTATGTCAGCGGGCCCTTGAGCGACCCTTGGGCGATCCAGGAACTGGTCGTCAAGGCGACGCCGATGGCGCTCATCGCCATCGGACTGGCCTATTGCTTTCGCGCCAATCTCTGGAACATCGGCGCCGAGGGTCAGTACGTGATGGGAGCGCTCCTCGGCGGCTGGCTGGCGCTCCGCACGCATGGCTCTGAGGCCGGCGCCTGGGTCTGGCCGCTGATGATGCTACTCGGCATCGCCGGAGGCGCGCTCTATGGCCTCGTTCCGGCGCTGCTGCGCGTGCGCTTCGGCGTGAGCGAGATCCTGACCAGCCTGATGCTGGTCTACGTCGCCCAGCTCACGCTCGACTATCTGACGCGCGGACCGTGGCGCGACCCCAAGGGGATGAATTTCCCCCAATCCGTCACCTTCGATCCGGCGGCGACCTTGCCGACGCTCCTCGCCGAAGGCCGGGTGCATCTCGGTTCGGTGTTCGCCTTGATTGCCATCCTCGCGACGGCCTTCGTCCTCGGCCGCACGCTGTTCGGCTACCGCCTTCGCGTCACGGGCGAGGCGCCGCGCGCCGCGCGCTTCGGCGGCTTCGACGCGAACCGCACCGCGATGGCCGTGTTCGCGATTTCCGGCGGGCTCGCCGGGCTTGCCGGCATCGTCGAGGTCTCGGGCCAGATCGGGCAGCTCCAGCCCTCGATCTCGCCGGGCTACGGCTTCACCGCGATCACGATCGCCTTCCTCGGCCGGCTCAACCCGCTCGGAATCCTCTTCGCCTCGCTTGCCGTCGCGCTCACCTTCATCGGCGGCGAGAGCGCGCAGATCCTCCTCAAGCTGCCGCTCGATCTCACGACGGCGTTCCAGGGTCTTCTGCTGCTCTGCGTGCTCGGCGCCGACGCGCTGGTGAGCTACCGGCTGCGGGTGGTGGGCACCCATCACCGTCCCCCCGGAGGGGAGGGCCGACTCGGGCGCAGCCCGAGCGGGGTGGGGGGCGCAGGGATCGAGCGCAAGGTCGACGGGTCGCAGACGAGAGCAGCCGCAGGGGGTGGAGCGGCACGGAGCTTTCTGAGGCTGCCCCTGCGGCTGATACGGCGCGCCGCAGCCTTCGGCCGTGAGTTCCATGCCGGGACCCCCCACCGCGCTCGGGGCTGCGCCCCGAGTCGGCCCTCCCCGCAAGGGGGAGGGGAGCCATGACCACCTTCGAGGCCATCCTCCTCACGATCGTGACGGCCTCGACGCCGCTGCTCATCGCGGCGATCGGCGAGCTCGTCGCCGAGCGCGCCGGCGTGCTGAACCTCGGCGTCGAAGGCATGATGGCGATGGGCGCGGCCTGCGGCTTCGCGGCGGCGATCGGCTTCAACTCGACCGCGGCCGGGATCGCGGTCGGAATTCTCGCCGGCACGGCGTTGGCCGCGATCTTCGCCTTCGCGGTGCTGGGGCTTGCGGCGAACCAGGTCGGATCGGGGCTCGCGCTGACCATCCTCGGCCTCGGCCTGTCGGGCCTGATCGGCGCGCCCTTCGTGGGAGCCCGGCGCGACCCCATCCCACACCTGCACATCCCCGGCCTTACCGATCTGCCGGTGATCGGCCGGCTGTTCTTCGGCCAGGACGCCTTCGTCTACATCTCCCTTGCCCTTGTGATGGCGGTCGTCCTGTTCCTCGCACGCGCGCGCTCCGGGCTGACGCTCCGGGCCGTCGGCGAGAACCACAGCTCCGCCCATGCCCTCGGCCTGCCCGTGCTGCGCACGCGCCTCCTCGCCATCCTGTTCGGCGGCGCCTGCGCCGGCCTTGCCGGCGTCTATCTCTCGCTCGTCTACACGCGCTTCTGGTCGCCCGGCATGACGGCCGGCCGTGGCTGGATCGCGCTCGCCTTGGTGGTCTTCGCCGCCTGGCGTCCGGTCTACGCGCTCGCCGGCGCCTACCTCTTCGGCACCGCGACCGTGCTCCAGCTTCATGCCCAGGCCGGGCAGATCGGCCTGCCGTCGCAGCTCCTCTCCGCGGTCCCTTACGTCGCGACGATCCTCGCGCTCGTGCTGCTGTCCGTGCTGCGCGGACGCGCGCTCGGCGCGCCCGGCGCGCTCGGGGCGCCGTTCGTGCCTGATCGGTAAGGGCTGTCATTCCGGGGCTCGCCGAAGGCGAGAGCCCGGAACCTATAAACACGGACCTCCCCGGCGGGGCTCAAACCGGTCTGCAAGTGCGGCACGGCTGGTGTTCATGGGTCCCGGGCTCTCCGCTTCGCGGAGCCCCGGAATGACATGGATTGCCGGATGGCCCGCGACCTGCAAGGAATCGGCGAACGAACCGGAGGGCGGGTTTCATGAGGCGCATTCTCGGATTGGCGGCGACGGTCGCGCTGGCGCTGGCGGCGGGGAGCGCGGGGGCGCAGCAGAAGCTCAAGATCGGCTTCATCTATGTCGGGCCGGTCGGCGACCATGGCTGGAGCTATCAGCACGACGTCGGTCGCAAGGCGATCGAGAAGGAACTCGGCAGCCGGGTCGAGACGACCTTCGTCGAGAGCGTGCCGGAGGCCGACAGCGAGCGTGCCATCGAGGGCCTCGCCCGTACCGGGCACGGCCTCATCTTCACGACCTCCTTCGGCTTCATGGAGCCGACCGTGCGGGTCGCGCGGCGCTATCCGAACGTCAAGTTCGAGCACGCGACCGGCATCAAGCGCGCCCCGAATCTCGCCACCTACGCCGCGAAGCTCCACGAGGGCCGCTACATCATCGGCCAGATCGCGGGGAAGATGACCAAGACCGGCACCATCGGCTATGTCGGCGCCTTCCCGATCCCGGAGGTGGTCGCCGGCATCAACTCGTATTTCCTCGGCGCCCAGTCGGTGAACCCGAACGTCAAGATCAAGATCGTCTGGGTGAACTCCTGGTACGACCCGGCCAAGGAGGCTGATGCGGCGAAAGCGCTGCTCGACCAGGGCGTCGACGTGCTCGCCCAGCACACCGACAGCCCGGCCCCGCTGCAGACCGCCGAGGCGCGCGGCAAGATGGGCTTCGGCCAGGCCTCCGACATGGAGCGCTTCGCCCCGAAGGCGCAGCTCACCGCGATCATCGACGACTGGGCGCCGTATTACGTCGCCCGCGCCAAGGCGGCGCTCGACGGCAGCTGGAAGTCGGGCGACGTCTGGGGCGGGCTCGATTCCGGGATGGTCGTGATGGCGCCCTACAAGAACATGCCGGAGGACGTGAAGAAGATGGCGGAAGAGACTGAGAAAGCAATCAAATCCGGTCAGCTCAATCCGTTCAAATGCCCGCTCGCCAAGCAGGACGGCGCGGCCGTCGAGTGCAAGGGCACGAACGCGCTCTCGGACGAGCAGATCCTGAGCATGAACTTCTACGTCAAGGGCATCGACGACAAGCTGCCGCAATAGCGCGCCGTCAGGGCAATGCCGCCGGCCCATGCATCGGGTCCGGCGGCGCGCCCGGCGCAAGCGCACTTCTCCGGAATCGAGCCAAGGCCCATGTCAGTCCCTGCCGTCCTGCTTCCGGTCTTCGTGCAGATCGGGCTGACGTTCTTCTTCCTGTTCTGGATGGCGCGCTCGCGGCTTGCCGCGATCGAGCGCGGCGAGACCAAGGTCAGGGACATCGCGCTCGGCCAGCGCGCCTGGCCCGAGCGGGTGACGCAGGTCGCAAACACCTTCCACAACCAGCTCGAGCTGCCGATCCTGTTCTACGTGCTCGTCGCCTTCGCGCTGATCACGCGCAAGGCCGACCTGATCTTCGTCGTGATGAGCTGGATGTTCGTCGCGACGCGGCTCGCGCACGCCTATGTCTATGCGACCACCAACCAGGTCCGGCAGCGCTTCCGGGTGTTCGCGGTCGGCGTCGCCATCCTCCTCCTCATGTGGATCATCTTCGCCCTCCGCATCCTGTTTGCCGGCATGCCGGGCTGATGACGCCGGCGGCCCGCCTTTCGGCGGCAATCGAGGTTTTTTCGGACATCGAGACGCGGCGCCGGCCGGCCGCCGACGCGCTCAAGGATTGGGGCCTCTCGCACCGCTTCGCCGGCTCGAAGGACCGCGCCGCGATCGCAAGCCTCGTCTATGACGCGCTGCGGCGGAAGGCGTCGGCGGCCTGGATCATGGGCGAGGGCAGCGCCCGCGCGGTCCTCCTCGGCGTGCTGCGGCTGCAGCGCGGGCTCGACCTTGCCGCCATCGCGGCTCTGTGCTCGGGCGAGCGCTTCGCGCCGGCGCCGCTCTCGGACGAGGAGCGCAAGCGCCTCGCCGAGGGCACGCTCGACGGCGCCCCGGCCGATGTCGCCGGAGACTTCCCGGAGTGGATCGAGCCCTCGCTCGCCCGCGCCTTCGGGGATGATCTCGTGCCCGAGATGCAGGCGCTTAGCATCCGCGCGCCGCTCGACATCCGGGCGAATACGCTCAAGGCCGCGCGCGAGGAGGTGCAGGACGCCCTCGCGCATCTCTCGCCCCTGTGGACGCCGCATTCGCCGGTCGGCCTGCGCATCGCGCTTGGCGAGGACGGCCGCGGACCGGCGCTGCAGAGCGAGCCCGAGTTCCTCAAGGGCTGGTTCGAGATCCAGGACGAAGGCTCGCAGCTCGCGGCGCTGCTGACGGGCGTGAAGCCCGGCGAGCAGGTCGTCGATCTCTGCGCCGGAGCAGGCGGCAAGACGCTCGCACTCGCCGCCCAGATGGAGAACAAGGGCCAGATCTACGCGACCGACCAGGACACCCGCCGCCTCGCGCCGATCCACGCGCGCCTCGCCCGCGCCGGCGCCCGCAACGTCCAGGTCCGCACCCCGCGCGGACGTGCCGACGCGGTCGCGGACCTCGACGGCACGATCGATTGCGTGCTGGTCGACGCGCCCTGCACCGGCTCGGGCACCTGGCGCCGCAACCCGGACTCGAAATGGCGGCTTCGGCCGGGGAGCCTCGAGGTGCGGCTCAAGGAGCAGGACGCGGTGCTCGCCCGCGCCGCTCGCCTGGTGCGCCCCGGCGGGCGCATCGTCTACGTGACCTGCTCGGTGCTGCCGGAGGAAAACGACGAGGCGGTGGAGCGGGGGCTCGGGCGCGAGGGCGGCCTGCGGCTGCTCGAGCCGCTGGAGCACCTTCCGGAATTCGCATCGGCGGCACGGCGGACGGCCCGCGGCATCCAGATGTCGCCGCGCGCCACCGGGACGGACGGCTTCTACGTCGCTATATTGCGGCGCGAGTAAAGGGGCGCAGCGCCACGGGCGACATGACGATACGCGGCATCGACGACGAGACCCTCGCTCGCCTGCGCAGCGAGGCTCACGACCTCGGCGTGAGCACCGAGAAGCTTGCGGGTGAGGTCCTTTGCCTGGCGATGGCGATCGCAAGCTCCGATCGAACCGCCGTGCCGCGCGCGATCCTTGCAACGCAGCCAACGCTGTCCCCGATCTCGTCGGTCGAGCTCCTGCACCAGATCCGTGATGGAATTTCATGACGCGCGTGCTCGAGGCGAGCGTCGCGATTGCCGCGTTGAAGCGGCACGCGCTATGAGGCCGAGAGAGGCAGCAGCGATGTCCGACACTCTCACCATCGAGAACATGGATCCCGATCTCGTCGACGAGCTTGGCCGGATCGCGGCGCGCCGCGGGACCCGTCCGGAGGAGCTTGCGCGAGACCTCATCGCCTACGGCCTGCGCGCCTCGCCGTCGGTCGGGCGCGAGGCCGCGCGGCCGCTCACCGCCGACGAAGAGCGCGCGCGGGCGCAGCTGCTGCAGGAGCTCCGCGACATCCGCGGTATGACGCTGAAGCCGCTCGCCTACGATTCCGCGCTCATCATCCGCGAGATGCGGGACGCGGATTGATGCTGATCTTGGATGCGAGCGTCGCCACCGACGCGATGCCGGCCTGGAGCGGCAGCGCGATACGCCTGCAGGATTTCGCCGCCTCGTCATGACCCACACCCACGACAAGATCCTCATCGTCGATTTCGGCTCGCAGGTGACGCAGCTGATCGCAAGGCGGGTGCGCGAGGAGGGGGTCTATTCCGAGATCGTGCCCTTCCAGTCGGCTAAAGAAGCCTTCCGTGAGATGCGCCCGAAGGGCGTCATCCTCTCCGGCGGGCCGGCCTCGGTGACCGAGGACGTGTCGCCGCGGGCGCCCCAAGAAATCTTCGAGGCCGGCGTGCCGGTCTTGGGCATCTGCTACGGCGAGCAGACGATCGCGGCGCAGCTCGGCGGGGAGGTCGAGGGCGGCCATCACCGCGAGTTCGGCCGCGCCGAGATCGAGGTCGTGGCCGAGAGCCCGCTGTTCGAGGGGGTGTGGCGGAAAGGCGAGCGCTATCCGGTCTGGATGAGCCACGGCGACCGCGTGACCCGGCTGCCGCCGGGCTTCGAGGTGATCGGCCAATCCGAGAACGCGCCCTTCGCGGCGGTCGCCGACGAGACGCGCCATTTCTACGCCGTGCAGTTCCACCCCGAGGTGGTGCACACGCCGCACGGCGCGGCGCTCTTGCGCAACTTCGTGCGCAGGATCGCGGGCGCGACCGGCGACTGGACCATGAAGGCTTTTCGCGCCGAGGCGATCGCCCGCATCCGCGCCCAGGTCGGCACGGGCCGCGTGATCTGCGGGCTCTCGGGCGGCGTCGATTCGGCCGTCGCCGCCGTGCTGATCCACGAGGCGATCGAGGACCAGCTCACCTGCGTCTTCGTCGACCACGGCCTGCTCAGGGCCGGCGAGGCCGAGCGTGTGGTCACGCTCTTCCGCGACTCCTACAACATCCCGCTGGTGCACGTCGAAGCCGAGGAGCTCTTTTTACGCGAGCTCGAGGGCGTCACCGACCCGGAGGCGAAGCGCAAGACCATCGGGCGCCTGTTCATCGACGTGTTCGAGGCCGAGGCCAAGAAGATCGCAAGGGATGGCCAAGGACCGGCGGAGTTCCTGGCGCAAGGCACGCTCTATCCGGACGTGATCGAGAGCGTCTCCTTCACCGGCGGCCCTTCGGTGACGATCAAGTCGCACCACAATGTCGGCGGGCTGCCCGAGCGCATGAACATGCGGCTCGTCGAGCCGCTGCGCGAGCTCTTCAAGGACGAGGTGCGCGTGCTCGGCCGCGAGCTCGGCCTGCCCGAGGCCTTCGTCGGCCGCCATCCCTTCCCGGGCCCGGGCCTGGCCATCCGCTGCCCCGGCGAGATCACCAAGGAGAAGCTCGACATCCTGCGCAAGGCCGACCTCGTCTTCCTCGAGGAGATCGCCCGCGCCGGCCTCTACGACGACATCTGGCAGGCCTTCGCCGTGATCCTGCCGGTGCGCACGGTCGGCGTCATGGGCGACAGCCGCACCTACGACCATGTCGTCGCGCTGAGGGCGGTGACCTCCGTCGACGGCATGACGGCCGACTTCTACCCCTTCGACATGGGCTTCCTGGGCCGCGTGGCGACGCGCATCATCAACGAGGTGAAGGGCATCAACCGGGTGACGTACGACATCACGTCGAAGCCGCCGGGGACGATCGAGTGGGAGTGAGGGTAACTCAGCGAACGCAGAGCTTGTAATGGGGCTGGAACACTGGGATCCGACAAAGCGGAAATACGTGCTGTACCAGAACCCGGTGCAGCACAGCGCAGATTGCGCTCGGTTTCCGTTCGAGAAGGTTCCCCGTCGCGTGTTCCTGGATACCAATGTGATCAACGTCCTTGTGAAGCATAGCGAGCATGTGTTCGATCGCGAACCAATCCCGCCGAACACTGAGCTGAGGCTTGCAATCGATATCGAAGCTCTCATGCACGTATTTTATGTAGGCGCCCGGGCTGACTGGGACTTGGTAGGGTCGCAGAAAACGATCGACGAGCTTTCCCGAACGGGCGACGCCAGCCTTCGCGACGAGTTCCTGGATTACGCGCTCGGCCTTGTTAATCGCGACCTGACTGACGAGGATCGCAGGTTCGCTGAGGATTTCGGACGCCGCTTGATAGATGCGCCATTCCTCAGTGCTCTTCCCGACCTGGCTGACCGCGAGCTAATTGGAAACGCGGTCGGTTACGGTTGCGACGTCTTCTGTACGCGCGATAGGACTACCATTGTTCATAAGCGCGGCCTTCTGCGACAGATACCTTTGCGCATCATGACGCCGGCAGAGTGGTGGGCGCACATAAAGCCTTGGGCTGGACTTTGGGGCTAGGGCAGGTAATCCACCGTTTGGAACCCATTGAGCGTTTGATACGAGTGACCATGTTTCCTAATTGGTTGAAATGGACGATATCGCTCGCACTCTTGCTTACAGTTGGGGTGCTCGGTATCTGGTGGGCGGGCGAAATCAGGACCAAGACCGGCTCGCTGACTGCGCCCGACTTCGGATGGCTGGAGTTCTGGCTGAATCGGTACCAGACATTGATAGGCGGCTTTGTCGCTCTCGGCGGAGCCTTTCTGGCTTTCCAGGCGGTTCGGGGCCAGATCGCGCAACTGGACCGACTGGAAGAGCAACGTCGCGGTCGAGAGAGTTACGCGGCCCGGGCAGTACTGCCTCTGGCCCTCAGCTCCATCTGCGACTACGCCGAGAGCTGTACGGAAGCTTTGGTCTTGGTTGGGTCTGGGACGGGAGTGCCGAAGGGTTGGGAACTGCCGCGAATTCCCCTTGATAGCATCGATACCCTCAGGGAAGCGGTTCGATACTCAGATTCTAAGCAGGCTAAAGAACTTGCAGATCTCATATCTTGGATTCAGGTTCAGCATGCGCGCCTGCGTTCACTTAGTCAAGGCGGGCGGTCTTCTGGAACTAGCCTGACTGTTCAGCAGGGTATCTTAGACTCGGCTGAGATATATGGTCGAGCTTCGGATCTGTTCGATTATGGCCGACGGAGCGATGAAGGACCTTTCCCGCGACTGTCCGCCGAGCGTATTCGGGAAGTTCTTCGTCTCCAACGTATCGACGAGGATGATTGGCCGTGGGTGAAGGCGCGACTCGCATCACGTAGCGCCGACCCTGAGCTGTGATTCGATGCGCATTGAGTAGCACTGCGCTGCCCAAGCAGCACGGTGCCGCCGCACAGACTAGCTTGTTGCGGCCGCTTGGAGCCTTGGCAAATCTTCTGGTATGCACCTCCTTGAAGTGCATCGGTGTAGCGGCGCGGCTTCTAGACCTCACGCTAGAGCCAGAATATCATTCTGCGCGAGGAGAATGATATGGCAGATGCAGCGCGGCAGTACACTCCCTCTGAGGCGGCAGCGCTAAGCGGCCTCCCCATCAAGGCGGTTCACAACGCGATCGATAAGCGCATCGTGCAGGGGCAGGCGCGGCCGAGCGCGAGGCGTAGGCAGCGGTTGTTCTCGACGCAGGATATCCTGCGCCTCAAGCTCTGGTACGAGGTCGGCGCCGTCCTGTCCCAGGAGCGTCGCCAGCGCCTGTTTGCTGAGATCGAGCAGCGTCCGACCGCCAAGCGCGTCAAGGCCGACGCGCTGGTGATCGTGGACGTCGAGGAAGCCCGCAAGCGGATCGCCAGGCTGGCACGCGACCTCGAGGCGGCAGAGGCGGCGGTGACGCGGAGCAACGCGGTGATGGGCGGCGAGCCCGTGTTCAAGGGCACGCGCATCCCCGTCCGTCTCGTTGCTGCAATGCTCGACCAGGGCGCGAGCGGGGCCGAGATCCTCGATGGCTACCCTAAGCTCGTGCCACGCCACCTCGAGCTCGCGCGCATCTGGGCGGCGGCGCATCCGCGACGCGGCCGGCCGAAGACGCTCGCTCATCGCGGTGTGAAGGTCCGTTCGCAGTCTCGGACGTCGTTCAAGCCTGATCCGGCGCCGGCGAGGGGCTCTCATCGCCCTTCGTCGTGAGATTCCTCATCGACGAATGCCTGCACACGTCCCTGGTCGGCGTCGCCGAGCAACACGGCCACGAATGCCAGCACGTGAACTGGCTGGGCCTGAGCGGCGACCCGGATTGGGACCTCATGCAGCGCATAATCAAAGACGACTTCACTTTCGTCACGAACAATGCTGCCGACTTCCGGCGGCTTCATGCAAGGCGCAAGCTGCATGCCGGCCTCGTCATCATCCTTCCGCAGGTCGATCCGGCCCGCCAGCGCGCGCTCTTCAGCGCCCTCCTTGACACGCTCAAGCCGGACGAGGTCCTCGTGAACGAGGTCATCGAGATCAGCCTCGACGGCGGGGAGGTGGTGCTCACGCGCTACGACCTGCCGCGGCTGGACGAGGCTTAGCGAACCGCACGTTCCTCGTCCGGGGGCTCACGGGCAGACATATCCCCCGGCACCGTCCGCCGGGCATTGCGTGCCGTTCGGCAAGAGCAGGCCGTTGGCCAGGGCGGTCACATAGTCGCCGTTCGGCAGGCGGAAGCCGCCCCGCTCGTCGGCGGCGATCCGCGTTCCGTCCGGCAGGATGTAGCCGCCGGCGCCGTCCTGAACGATGCGCTTGCCCCCGCCGCCGCTCGGGGAAGGGGAGGGGGTCGTCTGGGCGACAGGCGTAGGCCGTGGAGGCGAGCCGCAGCCGAACAGCAGAACGGCGACCGAAAGTGCAAGCCAGACACGCATCGCCATGCTCCTGCCCCTCAACCAAGCGGGCTGGCTAATCGCGCATAGTGTTCTCACCGCGGCAGATACGCCCCACGCCCCGCTCCAGCGCGCGGCGATACACGACGGCCGCTGCGGCGACGTCGGCGATGCCGAAGCCGGCGAAGATGAGGGCGGATTGGGTCGAGCCGTCGTAGGCTTTTTGTCTTGACACTGTTCCCGGTTTGTGCTTGTACTCCCACGTCCCGCCCGGCAGAGGGGCACCTCCGGAGGTGTCTGGTCGTGGGGCGGCATCGCGGGAAAGGCTCGCGCGCAAGCGCGGGCGGTTCTCGCGATGGCTCGGGGCTGAGGCCGCAAGGCGAGGCTCTCGGGTTGATGCGGCGCTGAGCCCGGGAGTCACGATCCCGGATCCTCAGGGTCCCCGCTCCCGGTCACTGGCGCGGTCCCAGGGCGCGCCATCCGGCCTGCGGACGGCCTCGCCCGTCTCCCGGTTACGTCCGGGAGCTCCGCGCGAAAGCGCTTAAGGCTCTCACGAGCCGAAGCGCGAGGCTAAAGGACCAAGGCGTCGCGGCGCGGGGTGCCGCGGCCGGTTCCGCTCTCGCGGCGGCTGGCCCTGTCCCTGCCCTGTACTCTTCCCGCGCGCGGCCGCCGCGCCGCGGACCGCCCGGTGCCCCGCGCTCCCCTCTCTCTTTCGAGGGCCGCGCGACCCGCCTGGCCTCAAGCCTCGGACCCGCCAAGGGCCGCGAGAACGATGATGCATGTTCGAGCATGACTCACGCGCCCGCGACCGCTGCAAGAGCCCGGACCGGCGCGCATTCGCATCAACCCAGCGGCCGCAGCTCCCGCCGCAGGAATCGTCTCGTACGTTCCTGGCCCTCGCTATCGTCGCGCGTCCACACGAGCAACGCGGCGAGGAACACGGCCGTCAGGCCGACCTCCTCGCGCTTCGCCTTGTCGGTCTCGTACTCGCCGGAGAGTTGCGCCGCCTCGCGCAGCCATTGGACGGTGCGGGAAAGACTGAAGATCATCGGCACCCAATGATGCAGGTGCGGGAGATGGAGCTTGCCTCCGAGCATCTGCGCGGTGACGCGCCGGTGCGGCGCGAGCGCATCGAACCAAGCGAGGAGGCAGAGCTCGATGCGCCGCCACTCCGGCAGCTCGAGGAAGCCGGGCGGCTTTTCGCCGACCATCGCCTTGAGGGCGCGCATGAACCAGGCATCGGCCGCGCCGTCGAGATCGCGGAAATGGTCGAGCACCTCGGCGGTCGGCACGCCGAGCCGGTCGGCGACATCGTGCAGCCGGACCGCGGACCAGCGGCCCCTTTCCTCGGCGATCGCGATCGCCGCGTCGACGATCCGCGCCGCCAAGTCATGCCCGCGAGCGCGGTCCGATCCTCTGGCGTTCGGCACGGCGCTGCCCGCTGATGCTGCACCCTTCGGGCCGATCTTACTTGGGCTCGAAAAGGCTGTCGCGGTCCTTCGTCGAGGGTCGTCAGGGCGGCTCATGTCGACGCCATCCATGCGGCGGCGGCGTCGAGCAATTCGGCGAGCACGTCGGCATCCTTGCGCCCGGTCCTGGCGGGGACATGGAAGGCGTGGTCGGCGCCCTCGGCGAGCGTCAAGGTCGCGCGCGCTCCGAGCCGCTCGACGACCGGCCGCAAGAGATCGAGCTCGGCGAGCGCGTCGTGCGTGCCCTGCAGGAAAAGCATCGGCAGCGCGACCTCGGCGAGATGCGCGGCGCGGGCGTCCGAGGGCTTGCCGGCCGGGTGCAGCGGAAAGGCGAAGAGCACCAATCCGCGCACACGGGCGAGCGGCGCGGCGGCCTCGGCCTGCGAGGTCATGCGCCCGCCGAAGGACCTCCCCCCGGCGAACAGCGGGAGCGTCCCGGCATGTCGCGCCGCCTCCGCGACCGCCGCGCGCACTGCCGCATGCGCGACCGGCGGCGGGTCGGGGCGCCTCGCGCCGCGCTGCATGTAGGGGAACTGGTAGCGCAGCGTGGCGATGCCGCGCCCGGCGAGCCCGTCGGCGAGCGCGGTCATCGATCTGTGGGCCATGCCGGCCCCCGCGCCGTGGGCCAGCACGAGGCAGGCGCGCGCCGGCGCGGGCGCGAGCCACAGGCCGGAGACGCTGTCGCCCCCGTCGATCGGGATGGTTACGTCGCGAGCGGCCGCCATTGCCGTCCTTGAAAGCACGGATCCGGGCCGCGCCGCCACGAAAAAGGCCCCGCCGATTGGCGGGGCCTCATCGCGCAGACGCAGCTGGCTTACTGCTTCGGCGGGGTCGCCGGAGCGGTTGTGGCCGGAGCGGTCGCAGCCGGGGCCGTGGTGCGGGCCGGGGCGGCGTTCGAACGGTCGTCCCGCATGCTGTAGCGGAAGGTCGGCGCGTTCTGGAGCTGATCCTTGCTCATCCGGATGACGCCGTGATCCGGATAGCCGCGCTCCATGGCGGCGTCGCGGTCGGCCGCGGGCCGGTTGGCCGCCGTCGTCCCGGTCGCGCCGGTCGTGCCGGTCGTGGCGGGCGCCGCGCCGGTTGCCGTGGCCGCGCTGCCGGCGGGTGCGGTGCCGGCCGCGGGAGCGCCGGGCGCGGCGGTGCCGGCCGGGCGATTGGCCATCGTGCCGTCGGTGCGGTTGGTCGAGGCCGTCGAGAGGTCGCTGCGGTCATATTTCCACTCGACCGCGCTGAACGGGATCGCGACGTCCTTCTCGCCGATGCCGAGGAAGCCGCCGACGCCGACCACGATCGCATCGGCATTGCCCTGCCGGTCGATCAGGACCTCGTTGACGTCGCCGATCTTCTCATTGTTGGCGCCGTAGATGTCGACGCCGATCAGCTTCGAGCCGCGCCACTGGTTCTGCTGCATCGAGGTCAGGAACTGACCCGATTGCGCCGAGGCCGAAGCGCCGGCCGGTG
>JAQSWQ010000114.1 GCA_029266525.1 Microvirga sp. | reverse complement strand
GTGAGGTTGCCGGTCGTGGTCCACATCATCGCGCATTTCTTCTCGAAGAAGTCCTTCGGCGTGGTGCCCCATTCGACGATGCCGGGCGGATGGACCTTGTGCTTGCGCGAGAGATCGACCCAGTACTGCAGCGCCTCCACCACTTCCGGCTTGTCATAAGATGTGCGGTCGCCCTCGGGGTTCATGAGCTCGACGCCGGCCTGGGTCGTGAAGCCCTGGAACAGCCAATAGGGGAAGCCCGAGGAGGGCACCTGGATGCCCCATTGCGTGACGTTGCCGGAGCCGTCGCGCTTCGTAAGCTTCTCGGCGAAAGCGACCTGCTCGGCCCAGTTGGCGGGCGGCCTCTCGGGGTCGAGGCCCGCCTCCTTGAACAGCTCCTTGTTCCAGTAGAGCACCACGGTCGAGCGCTGGAACGGCGCGCCCCAGGTCTTGCCGCCGGTCCGGCTGTTGAGCATGAAGCCCGGGAAGAAGCTCGCCAGCCACTTCCGGTCGTCCTCGGTCTTGATGAAGCCGTCGATCGGGACGATGGCGTCCTCGTCGATCAGCGTGAACATGTCGGTCGAGAGCAGCACCGAGGTCACGGGGGGCGTGCCGCTCTTGTGCGCGGTGAGCGCCTTGACGATCGTCTCCTGGTAGGTGCCGGCATAGATCGGCTTGACCTTGATCGCCGGCGTCTCCTTCTCGAAGTCGGCCGCATAGGCGTCGATCAGCTTGGTGATCGGCCCGCCGACCGCGATCGGGTAGAAGAACGAGACCTCCGTCGCGCCCTGCGCCAGCGCGGGCTTCGCGAGCCCGCCCGTGGCGAGCGCCGCGGTGCCGGCGAGAAACTGTCTGCGGTCCATGATGTCCTCCCTTGGTGAGCGGCCTTTCCGCGGCCGCGTTCTCGTCAATCGATACGACGTTCAGACGACAGATCGAACCAGTGCGCCGCGGCCGCATCCCAGGCGAGACGCACCGTGTCGCCCGGGTTGAGCCCTGTCCGTCCCGGCACGCGCACGATGAAGGCTTCCTCGCCAAGGCGCGTCTCCAGGAGCGTGTCGGCGCCGAGATATTCGACCGCGGCGACGCGGGCTGGAAGCCCCCCCGGGTCGAGGCGCACGGCCTCGGACCGGATGCCGAGCGCGAGCTTGGCCGGGTCGCGCCCCGGCTGCGCGCTCGCGACCGCCCAGGCCGCTTCTGCGCCGAGCGCGGCGGCCGGGACCACGTTCATCGGCGGCGTGCCGACGAAGCGCGCGACGAAGATCGAAGCCGGGCGCTCGTAGAGCTCGGCCGGCGGGGCGTCCTGCTCGATGCGGCCGTTCTTCATCAGCACGACCTGATCGGCCATGGTCATCGCCTCGACCTGGTCGTGGGTGACGTAGAGCATGGTCATGCCGAGCCGCCGCTGCAGCGAGCGGATCTCGCGCCGCATCTCGACGCGCAGCTGCGCGTCGAGATTCGAGAGCGGCTCGTCCATCAGGCACACCGGCGTCTCGGCGACGATCGCGCGTCCAAGCGCGACCCGCTGCTGCTGCCCGCCCGAGAGCTGCGAGGGCTTACGCTCGAGCAGCGCCTCGAGCCCGAGAATCCCGGCGGTGCGCCTCAGCCGCGCCTCGCGCTCGGCGCGCGGCACGTCGCGCACCTTCAGGCCGAAGACGATGTTCTCGGCGACCGAGAGATGCGGAAACAGCGCGTAGCTCTGGAACACCATGGACACGCCGCGCTTCGCGGGCGGCAGGTCGGTGACCTCGCGGTTGTCGATGGCGATGCGGCCGGCGCTCGCCGTCTCGAGCCCGGCGATGAGCCGCAGCGTCGTCGATTTCCCGCAGCCGGACGGTCCGAGCAGCGCGACGAGGCGTCCGGCGGGGGCGCAGAAGCTCACGCCGTCCACCGCCGCCGCCCCGCCCCAGCTCTTCGCCACGCCTTCGAGCTCGACCGCCGCCATCCGCGCCGTTCTTCACGGCCGGAGGGCCGCGCTTTCGCCGCGCGAACCATAGGAAGGCTTGCGCATCGCTGGCAAGGAGCGTTCGCGCTCGCAGCCGGACCCCGGCGAGCTCAGGATCAGGCCGCGTCGGCCTCGCTCTCGGTCTCGAGCCCGAGGTCCTTGAGCTTGCGGTAGAGCGTCGAACGGCCGATGCCCAGCCGGCGCGAGACCGCCGACATGTGCCCGCGATAATGCTGCAGGGCGAAGCGGATGATCTCGGCCTCGAGCTCCTCGAGCTTGCGCACATCGCCCGTGTCGTCGACGAGGCTGATCGAGTGGGGGTCGCGCACCTCGACGCGCACGATCTCGCGCACCGGCCCCGGCGCGCCCTCGGCGAAGACCGGCGCCGGCGGGATGCGCACCTCGAAGCCCTCGACCTGCGTGGCGATCTGCGGGAACTCGGCCACCGTGATCTCGTCGCCGTCGGCGAGCACCACGGCCCTGAAGAGCGCGTTCTCGAGCTGGCGCACGTTGCCCGGCCAGTCGTAGCGGACGAGCAGCGCCAGGGCCTCGGCCGAGAAGCCGCGCAGGCGCTTGCCCTCCTCGGCGGCAAAGCGGGCGAGGAACGAGCGGGCGAGGTCGGCGATGTCCTCCCGGCGCGCCCGCAAGGGAGGCAGCGTCATCGGGAAGACGTTGAGGCGGTAGTAGAGATCCTCGCGGAAGCGGCCCTCCTTGACGAGGTCGAGAAGGCTCTTGTTGGTCGCGGAGATCAGCCGGATGTCGACGCGGACCGACTTCTTCGCCCCGACCGGATCGACCTCGCCCTCCTGGATCGCACGCAGGAGCTTGACCTGGGCGTCGAGCGGCAGCTCACCGATCTCGTCGAGGAAGAGCGTGCCGCCGGAAGCCTCGACGAACTTGCCGACATGGCGCTCGGTCGCACCGGTGAAGGCGCCCTTCTCGTGGCCGAACAGGATCGATTCGACGAGGTTGTCCGGGATCGCGCCGCAGTTCACGGTGACGAAGGGCTTGCCTTTGCGATCGCTCGAGCCCTGGATCGCACGGGCCAGGACCTCCTTGCCGACGCCCGACTCGCCCTCGATGAGCACCGGGATGTTCGACTTCGCGGCCCGCTCGGCGAGGCGGATCACCCGGGTCATGTCCGGGCTCTTGGTTGCGAGGTCGCGGAAGGAGAGCGTGCCCGAGGCGCGCCGGCGCATGCGGCGGATCTCGTCCTCGAGCGAATCGACCCGCATGGCGTTCTTGATCGAGACCTGCAGGCGCTCGGCGCCGACCGGCTTCACGACGAAGTCGATGGCGCCCGCCCGCATCGCCTGGACCACGGCCTCGATCGAGCCGTGCGCGGTCTGCACGATCACCGGGGTCTCGATCTGCGCCTCGCGCAGCTTTCCGAGAACGCCTAACCCGTCGAGGCCCGGCATGACGAGGTCGAGCACGACGACGTCGACCCGCTCGCCCTCCCCCGAGCGCAGGGTATGGTGCTCGACATGCGGCAGGGGCTCTCGAAGCGAGGGGGATGTTTCGTTTCGGCGCGATGCTGCGGGAGAACGGTAAAGCCGCTGTTAACGGGGCGGAATGCCGGACGCCGGTTGGAAGCGGCTCAGGTTCCGCCGTTCCGATCGCGGTCACCTTTCGCGAAGCGCCAAAGCCGCGCCAGGTCCGGACCGCGGAAGCGCCAGCCGGCGCCGCGCTCTTGCGGGAAAAGACGCTCCGCGGCGAGGGCGGCGGCGCGCTCGCCCATGGCCCTGCGCCAAAGCTCCGGATAGCCGGGCGCGGCCTGCGCGCGCGACAGGCGACGCTCCCGTTCCGCCGCGGTCGGCGGCTCCATCCAGGCGCGCAGGCGCTCGTATCGGGGGAAGGCCAGTTCCGGATCGAAGCTTCGCCGGCACCAGGCGTCGAGGCGGCCGAACAGCACCGCGCGGCGCCTCTCGTCCGCAACCTGGTCGAGCGCCCGCCGCCATTCCCGCCGGTCCGGTCCCGCCGAGAGGACGCCCTCATCCTCCCCGAGGCCCGCATAGGCGGCTTCCGGCGCCACGATCGGCACGGCGCCGAGATAGCGGGCGGCAAGGAGCGTCGCCGGGCTCTTGTAAGGCATGTTGGCGTAGTCGCCGGCCGGATGAAGGAGGGCGTGGCACCCGAGCCTGCGCCAGCGATGCACGAATTGCCCGAAGGACTCGTCCATCGGCAGGGTGCGCAGGCGCTTGTCCTCGACGCCCCGCACGACGTCGAGCCGGCCGTACAGCTCGACCGGGCCGCCCGGCGCCGGGTCGAGCGCCGGCAGGACATGCTCGACGAAGGCGTGGCGGCGGAACGCGCCGCCCACCACGCCGAGCCTCAACGGCGCGCCGGCGTGCCGCTCGCTTGCGGCCGGGGCGGCGATCGCTGCGTGGAAGACCGGTGGCCATTGCACGACCGGCCGGCCGAGCGGCGCGATCGCCTGCTCCAGGGCCTCGGTGGACACGAGCACGCCGCGCGTGCGCGCGACGAACCGGGCGACGACATCGGGCTGGTAGTGCCCCAGCACGGCGTAGTCTTTCGCGAGCGCGCTCATGTTGTCGTCGATGAACCAGGCGTAGGGCACCTGCATCGAGTCAAGCAGGTCGAGCGTTCCGCGCTGCTCGAGCAGCTGGAACTCGCGCACGATGATGACCAGCGCCGCCGCGGCGAGATGCGGAAGGTCGCTGACCGGATCGGACGGCTGGAGGAAGCGCACCCGCTCGCGCAGCCCGGGCGCAAGGCCGTCGAAGTAGAGGCTCACCGAGGCCGCGAGGTGCCCGTAGACGAGGATGATGCCGGGCTCCGCGGAGCCGGCCTCGGGCTCGAACCGGGGGCCTGCCAGGCCGATCGGGACGCGGCCGCCCGCGCTTGCAAACTGCTCGAGGGGGTCGAAAAAGCGGGGGAGCCGCCCGATCGGCCAGTCGACGATGCAGACGAGGCCCCGTTCGGCGCTTGCCCGCAGCACGCGCCAGCGCCGCCAGGGATCCGCCTCCGACCAGCCGACCTCGCCAAGAACCGCCGCCAGATGGCCGCGCTCGAGAACCGCCAGGCTCGCGGCAAGCGGCTGCCGGAACCGGAGCTCTTCCACGAAGGGCGGAAAGCGCGTGAGCCTGCCGTCGCTCGTCTCGACGGCGCCGAACCCGCCCTTCGCCCCTTCCGCATCCATGCGGGCGGCAAGGCGCCGGACGCCATGGCGATCCGGCGAGGCGCCTGGCGCGGCGAGCACGATTTTCGCGCCGTCGCCCTCGACCGGCCGCCACTCGGCTGAGCCGAAAGGAGCTCGCGAGGGCTCGCCGTGCAGAGGCGTCACGTTGCGGTGCTTGCTTCGGCGAGGCGCGGCCATGCAGGCGCGGAGCCCGCCGCGAAGGGCGCCCGACCCGCAACCCGGCTTCGCGGCGCTGAAGCGAAGCGCGCCCCCGTGACCGTCATGCGATGTCCCGTCGGATGCTCACGAGCGGAATAGACGAAGCCGGCAGGCGCGTCATCCAGCACGCAAGGACGGGCGCAGCCCCGATGGTCGCGAGCGAGAGCCCTGGGCTGGATTGCCGGGTCGAGCGGGCAATGACAAAGGAGGAGCAAGGGCGAGCCCCTCCGGCCAGCCCACCGCTTGATCGGGCGGGCATTCCCGCCGATATCTCGGCACGCCCTCCCCTCGGATCCCGACGTCATGCCCTTGAGCCACGACCCTGCCTTGCGCGCGCCCGACGACGCCGCCGCAAGCGCCGTCTCGACTGCGATCGCGCCCGGAACGCTGCCGGAATGGGACCTCGGCGACCTCTATCCAGGCATGGACTCGGCCGAGTTCGCGCGCGACCTCGCCCGGGGGGAGGCGGAATGCAAGAGTTTCGCCGAGGCCTACCGGGGCAGGCTCGACGGGCTCGCCCGGGGCGAGGGCGCGGCCGAGGCGCTCGGCGCCGCGGTCATCCGCTACGAGGCGGTCGAGGACCTGCTCGGCCGCCTCATGTCCTATGCCGGATTGGTCTATTCCGGCGACACCACGGATCCGAAGCGGGCGAAGTTCTACGGCGATACCCAGGAGCGGCTGACCGCCGCATCGAGCGACCTGTTGTTCTTCACGCTCGAGCTCAACCGCATCGACGACGCGGCGCTCGAAGCGGCGATTGCGGCTGAGCCGCTCGCGCGCTACCGGCCCTGGATCGAGGACATCCGCAAGGACAAGCCCTTCCAGCTCGACGACAGGCTCGAGCAGCTGTTCCATGAGAAGTCGGTCACGAGCCGCGCCGCCTGGAACCGGCTGTTCGACGAGACCATCGCCGCGCTGCGGTTCGAGGTGCGCGGCGAGGAGCTCACGCTCGAGCCGACCCTCAACAAGCTCCAGGATTCCGACGGGAGCCTGCGCAAGGACGCCGCCGAGGCACTCGCCAAAGTCTTCGCGGCGAACCTGCGCAACTTCACCCTCATCACCAACACGCTCGTCAAGGACAAGGAGATCTCGGACCGCTGGCGCGGTTTCGAGGACGTCGCCGATTCGCGCCACCTCGCGAACCGCGTCGAGCGGGAGGTGGTGGACGCGCTGGTCGCGGCCGTGCGCGAGGCCTATCCGCGCCTGTCGCACCGCTACTACAAGCTCAAGGCGCGCTGGTTCGGCAGGGACCACCTCAACCATTGGGACCGCAACGCGCCGCTGCCGACGGTCGAGCAGCGCACCATCCCCTGGATCGAGGCGCGCGAGACGGTGCTCACGGCCTATGCCGGCTTCTCGCCGCGCATGGCCGACATCGCCAAGAAATTCTTCGAGGACAGCTGGATCGATGCGCCGGTGAGGCCGGGCAAGGCGCCGGGCGCCTTCGCCCATCCGACGGTGCCCTCGGTCCACCCCTATGTGCTCCTCAACTATCAGGGCAAGCCGCGCGACGTGATGACGCTCGCGCATGAGCTCGGCCATGGCGTGCACCAGGTGCTGGCGGCGCCGAACGGCGCGCTCATGGCGCCGACGCCGCTGACGCTCGCCGAGACCGCGTCGGTGTTCGGCGAGATGCTGACCTTCCGCCGGCTTCTGGAAGAGACCACGAACCCGGTCCAGCGCAAGGCGATGCTCGCCGCCAAGGTCGAGGACATGATCAACACGGTCGTGCGCCAGATCGCCTTCTACTCCTTCGAGCGCAAGGTCCATCTCGAGCGCAAGAACGGCGAGCTCACCACCGAGCAGCTCTGCGAGCTGTGGATGTCGGTGCAGGCGGAGTCGCTCGGGCCGGCGATCCGGCTCGGTCCCGGCTACGAGACCTTCTGGACCTACATCCCGCACTTCGTGCACTCGCCCTTCTACGTCTACGCCTACGCCTTCGGCGACTGCCTCGTGAACTCGCTCTACGGCGTCTACCAGAACGCCAATGAGGGCTTCGTCGAGCGCTATTTCGCGATGCTCTCGGCCGGCGGCACCAAGCACCACTCCGAGCTCCTCGCCCCCTTCGGCCTCGACGCCCGCGATCCCGCCTTCTGGCAGATCGGGCTCTCGATGATCGAGGGGCTGATCGCGGAGCTCGAGGGGATGGAGGCGTGAGCTACCGCGTCTTCATGTTCTCACGGTGTGGAGGCCCGCGGCAGGTGCAATCCTGCCAGACTCCTCCGGCGGGGGATCGCACAGGCTCGTGAACCCTCGTAGGTGCTCGAATCGCCTAAATCTCGGCCCTTGAGGACGAGGGCTTTCCGATGCCGGACGACATCCCCGGCTTTGCTCAGGGCATTGCTGACGTTTTCGTATCGTCGCGCCTCGGCGAAGCCGAGCTGCTTCTTGCGTTCCTGGTCGCGCTGTTCCTGTTCGCCTTCCTGCTGAGAGGCCGCGATCCGGATTACGGACACCGTGACGATCTGAATCATCATCATCCGTGACGCCCTTCCCGGGCGCTGCGCAGCTCTGCCATACCACGCCGGGGTGGCTCTGGCGCCGGATCGCGTGCTAGGGGCGGCCGACCGCCCAGCATTCGCGTCATGCCCCGCTATCATTTCGAGGATTTCTCGCCCGGCACGGCCGATGTGCCGGGCTCGATCACGGTGACTGCCGAGGAGATCGTCGCCT
>JAQSWQ010000072.1 GCA_029266525.1 Microvirga sp. | reverse complement strand
AGAGAAGAGGACCTGGGCCTCTCCCCAGGCGCCGGTCGATCGGGCCTCAAGGTCCGATCCACTCGGCCTCAGCGGCGATCAAAACCACCGAAGCGCGGGACGCCGACAGGCTCCCGTATAAAAATTAGGATCGAGCCGTCGCGTCCCGCGCCCCCTCGACCCTTCCGCCGCAACAGCTCGGGCCGAAAGGACCGCGAGGATGATGACGCGTGCCGAAAGACCGCCGCATTCGCAGCCGAAGCCGCGTGGTGGATCCCGGATCGGCCTTCGGCCGTCCGGGACGACATGTGCGCTACAGGCTCGGCAGCTTCAGCCCGAACTCCCGCGCACACGCGATTGCCTCGTCATAGCCGGCATCGGCGTGGCGCATGACGCCCGTGGCGGGATCGTTCCACAGCACCCGCGCCAGCCGGCGCGCCGCCTCCGGCGTGCCGTCGGCGACGATGACCATGCCGGCGTGCTGGGAATAGCCCATGCCGACGCCGCCGCCATGGTGCAGCGAGACCCAGGTCGCGCCCGATGCGCAGTTGAGGAGCGCGTTGAGGAGCGGCCAGTCGGACACCGCATCGGAGCCGTCCTTCATGGCCTCGGTCTCGCGGTTCGGGCTCGCGACCGAGCCCGCATCGAGGTGGTCGCGGCCGATCACGATCGGCGCCTTAACCTCGCCTCTCGCCACCATCTGGTTGAAGGCGAGCCCGAGGCGGTCGCGCGTGCCCAATCCCACCCAGCAGATCCGCGCCGGGAGGCCCTGGAAGGCGATGCGCTCGCGCGCCATGTCGAGCCAGTTGTGCAGGTGCGAATCGTCGGGGATCAGCTCCTTCACCCTTTGGTCCGTGCGATAGATATCCTCGGGGTCGCCGGAGAGGGCGCACCAGCGGAAGGGCCCGATGCCGCGGCAGAACAGCGGGCGGATATAGGCCGGCACAAAGCCCGGGAAGGCGAAGGCATCCTTGAGGCCTGCGTCCTGCGCCATCTGGCGGATGTTGTTGCCGTAATCGAGCGTCGGAACGCCTTGGCGCCAGAAGTCGAGCATGGCCTCGACTTGGCAAGCCATCGAGCGCTTCGCCGCCTCGACCGTGCCCTTCGGATCGCGCTCGCGCCGCTCCTCCCATTGGGCGAGCGTCCAGCCTGCCGGGAGATAGCCGTTGAGCGGGTCGTGGGCCGAGGTCTGGTCGGTGACGACATCGGGCTTGACGCCACGGCGCAGGAGCTCGGGGAAGATTTCTGCCGCATTGCCGAGAAGCCCGACCGAGATCGGCTTTCGCTCGCGCGTCGAGCGCTCGATCAGCGAAAGCGCCTCGTCGAGGCTGTTCGTCGAGGTATCGAGATAGCGGGTGCGCAGCCGCATCTCGATGCGCGAGGGCGAGCATTCGACCGCGAGCATCGACGCGCCGGCCATGGTCGCGGCGAGCGGCTGGGCGCCGCCCATGCCGCCGAGCCCGCCGGTGAGGATCCAGCGCCCGGAGAGGTCGCCCTGGTAGTGGCGGCGGCCAACCTCCGCGAAGGTCTCGTAGGTGCCCTGGATGATGCCCTGCGAGCCGATATAGATCCATGAGCCGGCCGTCATCTGGCCGTACATCATGAGCCCCTTGCGATCGAGCTCGTGGAAATGGTCCCAGGTCGCGTAGGCCGGCACGAGGTTCGAGTTGGCGATCAGCACGCGCGGCGCGTCGGCGTGGGTGCGGAAGACGCCGACCGGCTTGCCGGATTGCACCAGCAGCGTCTCGTCGCCTTCGAGCTCGCGCAGCGCCGCGACGATGCGGTCGAAGCTCTCCCAATCGCGCGCGGCGCGCCCGATGCCGCCGTAGACGACGAGCTCGTGCGGCTTCTCCGCGACCTCCGGATCGAGGTTGTTCATGAGCATGCGCAACGGCGCCTCGGTCAGCCAGCTCTTCGCCGAGATCTCCGGCCCGCGCGGGCTGCGGATCGTGCGGGCGTTGTCGATGCGGGTGTGCAGAGTCATTGGTCGCTCTCGCGAAACCCCTCTCCCGAATGGGAGAGGGGCAGGGGTGAGGGACCGGCGGTCGGGCCGTCGCTCGCGGCGGCTGCGATACTCGGCAGCTCCACGCCTGCGGCCTCGGATAGAGCGCCGCTTCTGACGATCTCCGCCGCAATCGCAATTTCCGGCGCCATGAGCCGGTCGTCCTCGAGATGCGGCACGCGCCCGCGCAGGAGCGCGCGCACGCGCTCGAGCGGCTCGCTCGAGCGCATCGGCGCGTGGAAGTCGCAGCCCTGCGCGGCGGCGAGAAGCTCGATCGCGACCACGTTGCCGGCGTTTGCCGTCATCGCGAGAAGCCGGCGCGCGCCGTGGCAGGCCATCGATACGTGGTCCTCTTGGTTGGCGGAGGTCGGGATCGAGTCGACCGAGGCCGGATAGGCGCGCTGCTTGTTCTCGGAGACGAGCGCCGCCGCCGTCACCTGCGGGATCATGAAGCCGGAGTTGAGCCCCGGGCGCGGCGTGAGAAACGCGGGCAGGCCCGAGAGCGCCGGATCGACCAGCATGGCGATGCGGCGCTCGGCCAACGACCCGATCTCGCACAGCGCCATCGCGATCATGTCGGCCGCGAAGGCCACGGGCTCGGCGTGGAAGTTGCCACCCGAGATCACCTCGCCCTCCGCCGCGAAGACGAGCGGATTGTCGGAGACGCCGTTCGCCTCGGTCTCGAGCGTCGCGGCGGCTTGGCGCAGAAGGTCGAGGCAGGCGCCCATCACCTGGGGCTGGCAGCGCAGGCAATAGGGGTCCTGGATGCGGTCGTCGCCGGTCAGGTGCGAAGCCCGGATGGCGCTGCCGCGCATCAGCTCGCGCAGCGCCGCCGCGACCTCGATCTGGCCGCGATGCCGCCGCAGCCGTTGGATGCGAGCGTCGAAGGGCCCGTCCGAGCCGCGGGCCGCATCTGTCGCGAGCCCCCCCGTGACGACGGCTGCCTGAAACACGCGTTCGGCCTCGAACAGGCCAGCGAGCGCGAGCGCCGTCGAAGTCTGGGTGCCGTTGAGAAGCGCGAGGCCCTCTTTCGGCCCGAGCTCGACCGATTCCATGCCCGCTCCAGCAAACGCTTCCCGCGCGGACAGGCGCTTGCCCTCGACGAAGAACTCGCCCTCGCCGATGAGCGCGGCGCTCATGTGGGCGAGCGGTGCGAGGTCGCCCGACGCGCCGACGGACCCCTGGGCGGGAACGACGGGGACGAGCCCGCGCTCCAGGCAGCCGAGGAGGTGCGAAAACGTCGACCAGCGCACGCCGGAGGCGCCTTGGCCGAGATTAGCGAGCTTCAGGGCCATCATCAGCCGCACGACTGGGACCGGCAGCGGCTCGCCTACGCCGGAGGCGTGCGAGAGCACGAGGTTGCGCTGGAGACGGGCGAGATCCTCGTCCGCGATGCGCACCGAGGCGAGCTTCCCGAAGCCGGTGTTGATGCCGTAGACCGGCTCGTGCCTCGCGAGGATGTCCGCGATCGTCGCGGCGCCGGCCTCGACGTCCGGCCGGCAGTTCTCGTCGAGAGCGACGGGCGCACCGAAATAGACCGATCGCCAGTCGGTCAGAGTCATCGCGCCGGGACGGATGAGGACTGGCGCGGTCATGGCCGCTCGCCTCCCCTCCCCCTTGCGGGGAGGGGTAGGGGTGGGGGTCGCGGGGTAGGAGCGCGATCTTCTGCGGCTTTGCCCGGCTGCTGATACAACGCACCTTCGCGCCGCCGGTCGGGTTCTATGCCGACGACCCCCGCCCGGCTCGGCCTTCGGCCGAGTCCGCCCTCCCCGCAAGGGGGAGGGGAAAGGGCCGCGCTCCTCACATGCCCCTCCAGACGCGCGCGTGGAGCGGCGCAGGACCGATCCAGGCGACGATCTCGGCCAGATGCTCGACATCCCAGATGGCGAGGTCGCAGGCCTTGCCCGGCTCGAGCGTGCCGATCCGGTCCAAGCCTCCGAGAGCCCGTGCGGCATGACGTGTCATGCCGAGAAGAGCTTCGGGCACGGTGAGGCCGAAGAAGGTGCAGGCCATGTGGGCGCAGAGCCGCAAGGAGGCGATCGGGGAGGTGCCGGGGTTGAGGTCGGTCGCGACCGCCATCGGCACGCCGTGGCGGCGGAAGGCCTCGACCGGCGGCTTCCTCGTCTCCTTCAGCACGTAGAAAGCGCCGGGCAGGATCACCGCGACCGTGCCGGCCCGACCCATGGCAGCGGCGCCTTCCTCGCTTGTGTATTCGAGATGGTCGGCGGACAGCGCGGAGAAGCGCGCCGCAAGCGACGCGCCGCCATTGTCGGCGAGCTGGTCGGCGTGGAGTTTTACGGCGAGCCCGTGCCGCCGTGCGGCGTCGAACACCGCCGTCGTCTCCGCGGCCGTGAATGCGATGGTCTCGTGGAAGGCGTCGACCGCTGCCGCGAGGCTTTCCGCCGCGATGCGCGGCAGCGCCTCCTCGATGATCGAGCGGACGTAAAGGGTGCGATCGCCGCCGGGCGGCACCGCGTGCGCGCCGAGATAGGTCGGCGTGACCGCCACCGGCCGCTCCTCGCCGAGACGGCGTGCGGCGCGGAGCTGGCGGAGTTCTGCCTCGGTCTCGAGGCCGTAGCCCGACTTGACCTCGATCGTGGTGACGCCCTCGGCGATGAGCGCATCGAGGCGCGGCAGGGCGGCGCGCAGGAGCATGTCCTCCGACGCTTCGCGGGTTGCACGCACGGTCGCGGCGATGCCCCCGCCCGCGCGGGCGATGTCGGCGTAGCTCTCGCCGGCAAGACGGCGCTCGAACTCGTCGGAGCGGTCACCGGCAAAGACCAGGTGGGTGTGGCAGTCGATCAGCCCCGGCGTGATCCAGCGCCCCTCGCAGTCGATGGTCTCGCTGGCATCGGGGTTCGAGATATCCGCCTCCGCCCCGGCGAAAGCGATCCGCCCATCCTTCGCCGCGACGGCGCCGCGCTCGACGATGCCGAGCCCCGACGAGCCCGCCATCGTGGCAAGCCGGGCGTTGCGCCACAGCCGGTCGACTTGCACGCGCCTCCTCCGCCGCTATTGTCTAGACAAAAGACTACGGGCCGGAAAAGCCATGGGCAAGCTGCATTTCGCGACCGCGCTGCTGCCGGACGGCTGGCACGACGACGTGTTGGTCACGATCGCGGAAGGCGCGATCGCGGCGGTCGAGGCCGGGGTGCCTGTAGGCGACGCGGAGCGCTTCGCCGGCGCGGCCGTGCCGGGGCTGCCGAACCTGCACAGCCATACGTTCCAGCGCGGCATGGCGGGACTGGCCGAGCGGCGCGGCTCCTCGGCCGACAGCTTCTGGACCTGGCGCGAGGTCATGTACCGCTTCCTCGACCGGCTCACGCCGGACGACATCGAGGCTATCGCAGCCTTCGCTTTCGTCGAGATGCTGGAGGCGGGCTTCACCGCCGTCGGCGAATTCCACTACCTGCATCATGCGCCTGACGGGCGCACCTACGCGAACGTCGCCGAGACCGCGGAGCGCATCGCCGGCGCGGCGGCCGAGACCGGGATCGGGCTGACCCTGCTCCCGGTCTATTATCGACAAGGAAACTTCGGCGGCGCGCCGCCGGTGCCGGGGCAGCGCCGGTTCCTCAACGATCAGGGAAGCTTCGCCCGCCTGGTCGAGGCGAGCGCACGGGCGACCGCCGGCCTGCCCGATGCTGCGCTCGGGATCGCGCCGCATTCGCTGCGCGCCGTCTCTCTCGGAGATCTCGCCTGGATCGCGGAGCGCTGGCCGGCCGGGCCGATGCACATCCATGTCTCCGAGCAGGTGAAGGAGGTCGAAGACTGCCTTGCGGTCCACGCCCGGCGGCCGATCGAGCTTCTTTACGACACCATCGCGGTCGGCGAACGCTGGTGCCTCGTCCACGCGACGCATGCCGAGCCGGGCGAGATCGGTCTCATCGCCCGGAGCCGAGCCGTCGCAGGGCTTTGCCCGCTGACCGAAGCCAATCTCGGCGACGGCGTGTTCGACACCCTGGGCTTTCTCGCGGCCGGCGGGTGTTTCGGTCTCGGCTCCGACTCCCTGATCCGCGTTTCGGCCGCCGAAGAGCTCCGGGCGCTCGAATATGCCCAGCGCCTCAAGCACCGGAGCCGCAACGCGCTCGGCGAGGAGGGACGCTCAACCGGCCGCCGGCTGCACGATCTCGCCTGCGCCGGTGGCGCGCAGGCGCTCGGGCGCCGGATCGGCGCGATCGAGCCAGGCCGGCGCGCCGATATCGTGGTGCTCGACCGCGATCACCCATCGCTCGCTGCGGCGCAGGGCGACATGCTGCTCGATGCGTGGATCTTCTCGGCCGACAACGCCGCGATCCGCGACGTCATCTGCGGCGGCAGGCATGTGGTCGCCGCCGGGCGGCACCGCGACCGCGACCGCCTCGTCGCCCGCTACCGTGAAACGGTGCGGCGGCTCGAGGCGATCTGATGCCCGGCACCGACATCGTCCTCGACGGCGACGGGCCGCTGCATCAGCAGATCCGGCGAGCCATTGCGCGGCCGATCCTTGCCGGCGCGTGGGCGCCGGGCCGGCGCATCCCCTCGGAGCACGAGTTGATGGCGCGCTTCGGCGTGTCGCGCATGACCGTCAACCGGGCACTCGCGAGCCTTGCCGGGGAGGGCCTCGTCGAGCGAAAGCGCAAATCCGGCACGGTCGTCGCGGCGCCCTCGGCCGAGCGCGCGGTGTTCGAGATTTGGGACATCTCGGCTGAGATCGCCCGTGCCGGTGCGACGCACGCGATGAGGCTCCTCCTGCGCGAGACCGCAGAGGCGACGCAGGTGGAGGCCGACCGGCTGCGCGTTCCGACCGGCACTCCCGTCCTGCGGCTCCTCCTCTGCCATTCCGCCAAGGGCGCGCCGGTGCAGCTCGAGGAGCGGCTGGTCAGCGTCAGGGCGGCGCCCGCGATCCTCGACGAGCGCTTTGAGACGATCGCCCCCGGACGTTGGCTTCTCGACCATGTGCCCTGGACCGAGGCCGAGCATTCGATCCGTGCCGCCGAGGCCTCGCCGGAGATCGCGCATCACCTGCGCATCGGCCCAGGCGCGGCCTGCCTCGTGGTCGAGCGGCGGACCTGGCGCGGCGACGAGCCGATCACCTTCGCGCGGCTGACGAGTCCGGCCGGCGCGCAGGTGCTGATCGGCCGCTTTCGGCCGGCCGGCGAACGCTAGTGCGCGCCAAAGCGCGGTGCTAAGCACCGCCGCATCCGATCAAGGAGCACTCCATGGATCTCGGCCTTTCGGGCAAGCGCGCCATCGTCCTGTCCTCGAGCCGCGGGCTCGGCCGCGGCATCGCCGAATCGCTCGCGGCCGAAGGCACGCATGTCCTGATGACCGCGCGCAGCGGCGACCGCCTGAAAGAGGCGGCGGAGGCGATCAACGCCAGGGGTCCGGGCCGTGCCGCGAGTTTCGTCGGCGATCTCAAGGACAATGTCCAGGCGATCCATGACGCCGCGATGAAGGAGCTCGGCGGCGTCGATATCCTGATCGCCAACACTGGAGGCCCACCGGCCCGCACGCCGCTGACGGTGCAGCCCGAGGAATGGGTGCCGCAGTTCGAGGCGATGGTCGTGCCCGTGTTCAAGCTTGCGGGCCTCGTGCTGCCGTCGATGCGCGAGCGCAAGTGGGGGCGGATCCTCACGGTCGCCTCGACCGGCGTGGTGCAGCCGATCCCCAACCTCGTCATCTCGAACGCGCTGCGCTCCTCGATCGTCGGCTGGTCGAAGACGCTCGCCGGCGAGGTCGCCAAGGAGGGCATCACCGTGAACGTGGTGCTGCCCGGCCGCATCAAGACCGACCGCACGACCGAGATCGATTCTGCCGCCGCCAAGGCACAGGGCAAGTCGGTCGAGGAGATCGAGAGAGCTTCGCTCGCGACCATCCCGGCCGGACGCTACGGCAAGGTGCAGGAATTCGCCGATATGGTCTGCTTCCTCGCCTCCGAGCGCGCGAGCTACGTGACCGGCAGCTTGGTTCGGGTGGACGGGGGAGCCGTCAGAAGCGTGTAACGCCTCTCCCCGCCTGCGGGGAGAGGGCTTCGCGGCGGAGGCGGCGAAGCGAGCCCGAAGGCGAGGGTGAGGGGCTGTCGACGCTGAAGCTCGATCGTCGACAGCCCCTCACCCGCTCGCCTTCGGCGAGTCGGCCTCTCCCCCGCAAGCGGGGAGAGGGATTACTTCGGCTGGACCGGATCGGTCGGCGAGGTGCCGGGCGGCGGGATCACCGGCATCGGGCTGCCGGTCTGCGGCGGCCGAACCACCATATCGCTGCTGCCGGGCATGGCCGGCGGCTTGATGACCCCCTCCGATTTCTCGAGCCTGTCGCTCAGCGTCTGCCCGGTCGATCCGGTCGTGCCGGGCTCCGCCGGCCTGATCTTCTCGGGCGGAACATTCTTCGGGTCGGGCATGTTCGGATCGCGCGGCTGGGCCGGCATCTGGGCGAGCGCTGTCGCGGTCATGGCGGCGCCGAGGGCGAGGGTGGCGAGCCCGTGTTGCCAGCGAAGCATGGTCAAGCCTCCTGTTCTGGAGGAAACCGGCGGCGAGGGGCGCGGTTCCGGCGGTCAGGCTGGGCGCAGGTCCAGGTCCCAGTTCTGGCCGACGAGGTCATGCCCGAAGCTGCGATGCCGCTCCTCCTGAACCAGCCGGAAACCCTCCGCGACATAAATGCGGCGGGCGGCATGGAGGATGTCGTTCGTCCACAAGGTCAGGCGCGCATAACCGGCCGTCTTCGCGAAGGCGATGCATTCGCGCACGAGCCGGCGGCCGAGCCCCGATCCGCGCGCCTTCGGCTCGACATAGAGGAGCCGCAGCTTCGCGACCTCCTTCGAGTGCCGGACCAGGAACACGGAGCCGACGATCTCGCCATCGATCTCGGCGATCCAGCAGCGCTCTCGCTCCGGGTCGAAGCTTTTGATGAAACCGGCGCAGATCTCGGCGATCAGCGCCTCGAAGCTCTCGTCCCAGCCATATTCGTCGTGGTAGAGCGCGGCCTGGCGATGGATCACCCAGCCCATGTCCCCGGGCCGGTGCGCGCGCAGCACGATCTCCGGCTTGGCCTCCGGGCTCGCGCCGAGCAGCGCCTCGACCGTTTGCATCGCGCCGACGAGCCTGGCTTGGTCCGGCGGGCCGAGAGCACCGAGCAACGCGCCGACCTCCTCGGCGGAGCGGCCATCGATCCCGGCGAAGGCCTTGCGGCCGGCGGGCGTGAGCGAGATCAGGCTCTGACGTGCGTCGGCCTCCGACGGCCTGCGGCTGATGAGCCGCTTGCGCTCGAATCCCGCAAGGATGCGGCTGAGGTAGCCGGGATCGAGCCCCAGCTCTTTGCCGAGCTCGCTCGCCGTGACGCGCTCCCGCTGGGCGAGCTCATAGATGACGCGCCCTTCCGTCAACGAGAAGGGGCTGCCGAGCAGCCCCTCGTGCAGCACCCCGATCCGGCGCGTGTAGAAGCGGGTAAAGCGGCGAACCGCGGCGATGCACGCTTGCTCGACCTGCATGGCCCGTGAGCCCCCGACGCGCCATCCTGAGCAAGATAGTTGCCAGAGTCAACAATCCGCCATCCGCTCGCAGGCTTGGCGCACCGACCTGCCGCGTCATCCTCGACTGCTGCGCAACATCGCGTAACGTCGCCCAACATCACTGGTGTTTTCGCCCGTCATTGTCGGGGTTTTCGGGCGTCATTGCGGGGACATTCAGCGCGGCGCGTGATGATTGTTGAGGCCTCATCCATCAATTTTAGGAATTAGAGACCCACGCCCGGAGGCCGATCGCATCGCGCTCCGGTTCGAAGCTCAGTTGCCCCGGGATTCCGTCAAGAGCGGCGACCAGGTCGGGTCGGAGGCAAAGCCCGGAGTTGGCACGGGCTGCTCGACGCGCCCGGTGATGTCGACCATGTGGAGCCGCCCGCCCGACTGGCCGCCGGGATCGCGGAAGAACATGATGTACTGGCCGTTCGGGGCCCAGGTCGGGCCCTCGTTGTGAAAGCCTTCCGTCAGAATTCGCTCGCCGGAGCCGTCCGCCTTCATGATGGCGATGCTGAAACCGCCGGAGGTGCGCTTGGTGAAGGCGATGTAGTCGCCGCGCGGCGACCAGGTCGGCTGCGAATAGGAGCCCTGGCCGAAGGAGATGCGGCGCGGGTTCGAGCCGTCCGCGCCCATGAGGTAGATCTGCTGCTGGCCGCCGCGGTCCGATTCGAACACGATCTGCGAGCCGTCGGGCGAGAAGGAGGGCGAGGTGTCGATGGCGCCGGTCGAGGTGATACGCGTCGTCGTGCGCGAGCCGAGGTCCATCATGTAGATGTTGGCGTTCCCGCCCTGCTGCAGGCTCATCACGATGCGCTGCCCGTCCGGCGAGAAGCGCGGCGAGGAGGTCATGTCGGGAAAGTTGCCGACGATCTGGCGCGCGCCCGTCTCGAGATTGATCACCTGGACCCGCGGCTGCTGGCCGGAGGCCTGCGACATGAAGGCGATGTCCTGCGAGGTCGGCGAATAGCGCGGCGTCACGACGAGGTTGTCGCCCTGGGTCAGGTAGCGGACGTTGCCGCCGTCCTGGTCCATGATCGCGAGGCGCTTGCGGCGGTTCTCCTTCGGCCCGGATTCGTCGACATAGACCACGCGCGTGTCGAAGAACGGGCCGACGCCGGTGATCTTGGTGTAGGCGGCGTCCGAGATGATATGGCCGACGCGGCGCCAGTTGTTCGGGTCGGTGAAATACTGCTGCCCCGTGACCTGCTGGCCGGCAAAGACGTCCCACAGGCGGAATTCCGTCTTGAGCCGGCCGGAGGGATCCCGGGTGACCCGGCCCGTGACGAGGCCCTGCACGCCGGCGGCCTTCCAGGCGTCGAAGCGCGGCGCCGCATCGAAGGAAGGTTGCTCCGGGAAGCGCGTCTTCTCGACCGGCACGAAATAGCCGGAGCGGCGCAAGTTGTTGGTCACGATCGCCGCGACCTGCGGCCCGAGTCCAGGGTCGCCGACGAAGTCCGCGACGGCGATCGGGATTGGCTGGAAATTGCCGCGGCGCACGTCGATGACGAGCTCGGCGCGCGCGGCGGTCACGGCCACGAAGAGGGCAGCGATGAGCGCAAGCCCGAGAAGAAGGTCGGCGCGAATCAAGTTTCGGACGAGACGCATCGCGTGCGGGGGCATTGCTTCGAGCTTCTTGGAGTTGAGGCCGGTCAACTCAGGTCCCGTGGATCGAAGTTGACCACGAGGTCTTTCCAATCCTGGTAATAGGGCTGGAATTGGGCCGGAATACGCAAGGGGGAACAGCGTTTCGCGGCGCGGGTCGCCGAATCCGCTACCGTCCGAAAGAGCGGGTCGGCGGAGCCGTTGAGCACGGCCGGCTCACGGGCGAGCGAGCCGTCCTCCTTGAGGCTCACGCGCACGCTCGGCACCGGCGGCTTGTCCGTGCTCTGCGCCCCGATCGGGGGCTGCCAGCAGCGGTGGAGCTGGTCTCGCAACAGGCCCATCAGCGCGTCGCGCAGGCTCGGGCTCAGGCGCGGGGAGTTGCCTGTCGCCGTCCCGAGCGCCGCAGTGCGTTGGATCTCGCGGCCGGTCGAGCCCGAGGATTGCGCCGTCTCGCGCGACTGGAGCAGCCGCGCGATGCCGTTTGGATCGAACTTCTGCGCAAGCTCGGCTTCTTTCCTGGCCTTGGCCTCGGCGTCCGCCTTGGCCTTGGCTTCCGCGAGCCTTTTTCTGTGCTCGGCCTCGGCCTTTGCCTTGGCTTCGGCTTCAGCCCTCACCTTCGCTTCAGCGGCTGCCTTGGCCTTCGCGGCGGCGGCCTCGGCTTTCGCCTCGGCTTCGGCCTTGGCACGAAGCTCGGCCTCCTGCTGTTCGGCGGCCTTCGCGAGCTCCTCGCGCTTCGGCGGGGCGGGCGGTTCCGGAGTCTTTACGGGCTCAGGTCTGGGCGGCTCCGGCTTCACCGGCTCGGGACGGGCGGGGGGCAGCGGCGCCACGGGCGGCGCGGCAGCCTCGACCGGCTGCTCGGCGAGCTTCATCTCTGCTGGCCTCGTCGGCGGCGTCGGTACCTCGCGTTTCGCCTCGCCCGGATCGCGCTCCTCGCGCAGTTCGGCGACGCGGTCGGCGCGCAGCTTGGGCTCCGGCAACGGCTCCTTCGCGGTCTTCTCGCCGCGGGTGATCTCCGACAGCTGGGCATCGGTCACGACCTCGACCGGAATGCCTTCGTCGGCGTCCGGGAAGCTCTGGGAGGCGAAGCCGAAAACGAGCCCGGCGACGAGCGCGGCGTGAAGCGCGCCCGACACCCAGAAGCCCGGTTCCGATCGATCGAACTTCAGCCCCACCGTCCTCACACCCGCTCGAGCCTTGGCCGCGCGCCTCAGCGCTGCTCCGCTTCCGTCACGAGCGCGACGCGCTTGAACCCGGCGCCCGTCACCATCGCCATCACCTGCGCCACGCGCCCGTAATCGACCTTCTTGTCGCCGCGCACGAAGATGCGCTCGTCGACTCCTTGCTTCGCCGCCGCCGCGACCCGCGGCACGATCTCGGCGTCGCCGAGCGCGCTCTCGCCCAGGAAGACCTTGCCGTCGGCCTTGATCGAGAGCGTCACGGGCTTTGCGTCGACATTGAGCGGCGCGGCCGCGGCCTTCGGCAGATCAATCGGCACGCCGGCGGTCATGAGGGGGGCGGTCACCATGAAGATCACGAGGAGCACCAGCATGACGTCGATGAACGGCGTCATGTTGATCTCGTTGATGACCCCGCGCTTGCCGCGCCGGCGCCGGCGGCGCCCGCCATGCCCGTGAGCCGATGCGTGAGCGACCGTCATCGCCCGCTCCTCAGGCTGCCTGCGCGTGGGCGTGCATGCGCTCGTCGATCTGCCTCGACAGGATCGCCGAGAACTCGTCCGCGAAGCCCTCGAGGCGGGCCTGCAGCTTCGTCACCTGCGACTGCAGCTTGTTGTAGGCGAGCACCGCCGGGATCGCCGCGAAGAGCCCGATCGCGGTCGCGAACAGAGCCTCGGCGATGCCGGGCGCGACCACCGCGAGGCTGGTATTCTTCGAGGCCGCGATCGAGGTGAACGAGTTCATGATCCCCCACACGGTGCCGAAGAGCCCGATATAGGGCCCGGCCGAGCCGATCGAGGCCAGCACCATGAGCTTGCCCTCGAGCCGCTCGACCTCGCGCTGGATGGTGACGTCGAGCACCTTGTCGATGCGCTGCGACAGGCTCGCGACCGAGCGGCCCGAGCCCTCGAAGGAGCGCTTCCATTCGCGCATCGCGGCGACGAAGACCGCGGCGAGGCCGGTGTTCGGGCGGCTCTGCAGGTTAAGGTAGAGTTCCTCGAGCGACTGGCCCGACCAGAAGACCTCCTCGAAGCGGTCCATGGCGAGCTTGGTGCGCGCGAAGAGCAGCGTCTTGTCGACGATGATCGCCCAGCACCACACCGAGGCGCCGATCAGCCCGATCATCACAAGCTTGACGACGATGTGGGCGCTCCAGAACAGGCCCAGCAGCGACATGTCGTGCGCGGCCTGGGCCGCCGGCAGGGCGTCGGCAGGGTTCATGTCCGGTCCTCATCCCCGGGCGGCCGTTTCGGCCGGCCCATCCCCGCGCTCTCGCGGGCCCTTGGCCTGATGGGCTCGTGGTTCGCCCGAAAATCTGTCGAAACTAAGGGCGCGCCAAGCGCTTAGGCCCGCTTGCGCGCTCGTCCAGTTAAGCGCCGGGCAAGGTTAACGCGGCGTTTACGGTCCACCCGCAGCCGACCGTTCCGGAAGGCGATGAATCGCGCTGATGTTGCGGCCGGTCCGACGATGATGACGCGCTTGCCCTCAAGCGGATCGCGCCACCGCTCCGTCGCAGTCGGCGAGCACCGACCGTAGATGGTCCGGAATGCGCGCCGGACGGCCACCGAGGATCGCCGCGACCCGCACCTCGGCGGTCACCAGCACCTCGTCGCCGCGCAGGATGCGCTGCGCGATGGTGAGCGAAGCCCCGCGCACCTCCGCCGTGCGGGTCTCGACCACGAGCACGTCGTCCATGCGGGCGGGCCGGAGATAGTCGATCGTCAGCCGGCGCACGGCGAAGATCAGGCCGTCGCCCGCGGCGTGAAGCGTCGATTGGTCGACGCCGGCGGCGCGCAGGAACTCGGTGCGGCCGCGCTCGAGGAAGCGCAGGTAATTGGCGTGATAGACGATGCCGGAAAAATCGGTGTCCTCGTAATAGACGCGCACGGGCAGAAGGTGGCGCCCCGCCGCGACCCCCCCCTCCGCCGGCCTCAAGCCCCTCTGCCGATCGAAATCCACGCCACCCTCCCGATAGCGGGGCGTCTCTGGGCCCATGAAGATGGCGAAAGCGCGGAAGGGCGAGGGCATCCTCGCCGCTCCCCGAGATTCCCGGTCGCAGAGCGACGGGGGAGCGAGGGAGATCATTCGTCGGCGCCGCCGCCCTGGAAGAGCCCGAACTGCACCGCCGGATCGCGCTTCGGCTCGGCGAGGCCGAGGTGGCGGAAGGCGTGAGGGGTGAGCACGCGTCCGCGCGGCGTGCGCTGGACGAAGCCGCGCTGGATGAGGAACGGCTCGATGATCTCCTCGATGGCGTCGCGCGGCTCGGAAAGCGCCGCCGCGATGGTCTCGATGCCGACCGGGCCCCCGCCGAACGAGTTGGCGATGGTCGCGAGATACTTCCGGTCCATCAGATCGAGACCGATAGGGTCGACGTCGAGGAACTGCAGCGCCTGGTCGGCGACCTCGCGGGTGACCGCGCCGGCGTCCTCGACCAGCGCGAAGTCGCGCACGCGGCGCAGGAGGCGCCCGGCGATGCGCGGCGTGCCTCGCGAGCGCTTGGCGATCTCGTTGGCGCCGTCCTCGGACATGCCGATCCCGAGCACGCGCGCGCCGCGCTTCACGATCAGCTCCAATTCGTCGATGGCGTAGAACTCGAGCCGGATCGGGATGCCGAAGCGGTCGCGCAACGGGGTCGTGAGGAGCCCGGCGCGGGTCGTCGCGCCGATCAGCGTGAACTTCGGCAGCTCGATCTTGACCGAGCGCGCCGCCGGCCCCTCCCCGATGATCAGGTCGAGCTGGTAGTCCTCCATGGCCGGATAGAGGATTTCCTCCACCGCCGGGTTGAGCCGGTGGATCTCGTCGATGAAGAGCACGTCGCGCTCCTCGAGGTTGGTGAGCTGCGCGGCGAGATCGCCGGCCTTGGCGATCACCGGCCCCGAGGTCGAGCGGAAGTTGACCCCGAGCTCGCGGGCGACGATCTGGGCGAGCGTGGTCTTGCCGAGGCCCGGCGGGCCGACGAAGAGCACGTGGTCGAGCGCGTCCTTGCGCGCTTTCGACGATTCGATGAACACCTGCAGGTTCGCCCGCGCCTGGCGCTGGCCGATGAACTCGGCCAGCACCTGCGGCCGGAGCGACGATTCGGCGTCGTCCTCGCGGCGCTCGGGGGTGAGGAGACGGTTCGGGGTGGCCATCGCTTAGCCCGTCATGCCCGGCCTTGGGCCGGGCATCCACGCCTTCGGCGCGAAAGTCGTGGATGGCCGGGCCAAGCCCGGCCATGACGGCACGATGATGGCGGTAAGGCTCACCGCGCGAGTTCCCTTAATCCGAGCCGGATCAGCGTCTTCGCCTCCGCGGTCTCGCCCGCCTGGCGCAGCGCCGCGGCGATGGCCGCGCTCGCCTGGGCTTGCGCGTAGCCGAGATTGACGAGCGCGGAGACGGCATCGGAGACCGGCTGCGGCGCCTTGCGGTCGTCGACGGCATCGGAGAGCCGGATGAGCGCCGGATCGATGCCGGCGAAGGCCGGCGCCTTGTCCTTGAGCTCCGCGACGATGCGCGCGGCGAGCTTCGGACCGACGCCCGGGGCGCGCGAGACCGCGCCCTTGTCTCCGGTTCCGATCGCGGTCGCGAGTGCGCCCGGCTCGAGCGTCGAAAGAATGCCGAGCGCGACCTTGGCGCCGACCCCCTGGACCGTCTGGAGAAGACGGAACCACTCCCGCTCCTGGTCCGAGCGGAACCCGAACAGCCGGATCATGTCCTCGCGGACATGGGTCTCGATCGAGAGCGTCGCGGCCTCGCCGGAAGAAGGTAGGTGCTGGAGCGTGCGCGAGGAGCAATGCACGACATAGCCGACGCCCGAGACGTCGACGACGACGAAATCCTCGCCGTAGGAATCGATCACGCCGCGCAGCTTGCCGATCATGAGAGTAGCAATGGCCAATGGCGAATGGCGATTTGGAATAAAGGGTGCGCATCGGCTTCGCCACCGTTCTATTCGCCATTCACTATTCGCCTGTAAGCGCCCGCGCCTTGCGGTGATGGGCGTGGGTGATGGCGATGGCGAGCGCGTCGGCGGCGTCGTCGCTTGCCGGATCGGCCTTGGGGAGGAGCACGCGCACCATCGCGTGGATCTGGCGCTTCTCGGCATGCCCGGCGCCCACGACCGTCTTCTTCACGAGGTTTGCGGCGTATTCGGCGACCGGCAGCCCGGCGAGCGCCGGCACCAATAGCGCGATCCCGCGGGCGTGCCCGAGCTTAAGCGTCGCCTGCGCGTCCTTGTTGACGAAGGTTTCCTCCACCGCGACCTCGTCCGGCGAAAGCTCGCGCAGCACCGCGGCGAGCCCGTCATGGAGCTGCCTGAGGCGCTCGGCGAGGCCGGCCTTGTCGTTCGAGGTCACCGTCCCGCAGCCGACAAACGCCAGCCGCGTTCCCTCGATCGTCACAAGCCCCCAACCGGTGCGGCGCAGGCCGGGGTCGATGCCGAGAATGCGGGTCGGAAACGTGGCAAGAGCCCTGCCGTTGTCATCGCCGGGCTTGACCCGGCGATCTCGATCGTCCCGGCTGAGCCTTTCGGGCCGGGATGGCCGGGTCAAGCCCGGCCATGACAAAGCATGGGGACGGTCAAGCCCCCGCCCTCGCCATCGCCGCCTCCGAGACCTCGAAGTTCACGAAGACGTTCTGCACGTCGTCGTGGTCCTCGAGCGACTCGACGAGGCGGATCAGTTTTTCCGCCGCCTCGTCGTCGACATCGACCGTATTCTGGGCGCGCCAGACGAGGGCGGATTTCTTCGGTTCGCCGAAGCGGGCCTCGAGCGCCTTCGCGACCTCGGCGAGCGCACCCTGCTCGCAATAGATCTCGTGCCCGTCCTCGCTCGAGGCGACGTCGTCGGCGCCGGCCTCGATCGCCGCCTCGAACATGGCGTCGGCGTCGGCCGCCTTGGCGTCGAACTCGACCACGCCCACCCGGTCGAACAGGAAGGCGACCGCGCCGGTCTCGGCGAGGTTGCCGCCGCTCTTCGTGAACACGGCGCGGATGTCGGAGGCGGTGCGGTTGCGGTTGTCGGTCATCGCCTCGACAATGAGGGCCGCGCCGCCCGGACCGTAGCCCTCGTAGCGGATCTCCTCATAGGTCTCGGCGTCGCCGCCCTGCGCCTTCTTGATCGCACGGTCGATGTTGTCCTTCGGCATGTTCTCGGCCTTGGCGGCGAGGATCGCGGCGCGGAGGCGTGGGTTGAAGGCCGGATCGGGGGCGCCGAGCTTCGCCGAGACGGTGATCTCGCGGGCGAGCTTGCCGAAGAGCTTGGAGCGCTGCGCGTCCACCTTGCCCTTCTTGTGCATGATGTTCTTGAACTGGGAATGTCCGGCCATGCGGCTCGAGCCTCACGGGAGCGGCGGGCCGGGGGGCCCTCGACGCGTTCGGTTGCGATCGGGAATGCGGGCCTTATAAGGCGGCGCGGCTTTTTGTTAAAGTGTGCGCTCCGCATGCGCCATCGTCCTCGCGGTCCTTTCGGCCCGAGCTGTTGCGGCGGAAGGTCGAGGGGGCGCGGGACGCGACGGCTCGATCCTAATTTTATACGGGAGCCTGTCGGCGCCCCGCGCTTCGGTGGTTTTGATCGC
>JAQSWQ010000011.1 GCA_029266525.1 Microvirga sp. | reverse complement strand
TACTTAGCGCAGCAGGCGCGATTTGAAAGGCGCCCCCGCGGGAGAGGGGCCGGTCACCGCGCCCTCCTACGGGCGCACCCGCGTGCGGCGCCGCCCATCAGGATAGCGGACGAGGAGGTAAAGCAGCGCCAGCGTGCTGCCGACGATCAGCAACATGGCTTCGAGCGAACCCATCGTGGAGACCCCCTTAGCCTCCAGACGATCGTAGCGCCCCGGAATGAAGGTCGGCTTGGGGGATTCGCCGAGAAGCGGGGGAGGGGGGCAACGACTTCGTAACGATGGCCTGGCGAAACGCTGATATGGCACTGTGGCCGGGAATCCACGATCGACAAATGTTTGTTGCTTGGCGCCACGCCGCGATTGACCGGGCCGCAGCGCAACCATTCCTTAACGGCTGCCGATGATACTGGTGTGGGGATCACTCCCAGCGCGAAGAACAGCCCGGACCGCCCGAAGGCGGCCGGCACGGGATGCGGGGCGGTTTGATGCGATCAGGACGCGCTGGTTCGACAGCGCCGGCATTCTCGCCGGCCGGAGGCTGCCTCCCATCAGCCGCAAAGCTCGCGGCCGTCATCGCGACCGCCCTCACCGTCGCGAACTGCGGTCAGCCGCGAATCGCCTCGAATGGGCGCGTGATCGATCCGAAATACGGCGTCGCGGCTAGCCCGCGCGTGATCGCGGAAGGTCAGCCGGTGCCGAAGGGCGGCGGGCGCGAGCACGTCGGCCGGCCCTACCAGGTCGCCGGCCGCACTTATGTGCCCCGCGAAAACCTCAGCGGCTATTCCCGCGTCGGCCTCGCCTCGTGGTACGGCTCGGCATTTCACGGCCGCCTCACCGCCAACGGCGAGATCTTCGACCGGCACTCTATCGCCGCGGCGCATACCACGATGCCGCTGCCGAGCTACGCGCGCATTACGAATACGCAGAACAGCCGTTCGATGATCGTACGCGTCAACGATCGCGGGCCCTATCACGCCAACCGCCTCATCGACGTGTCGGAGAGGGTCGCCGAGGCGCTCGATTTCAGGCGCATGGGAACGGCCCGCGTGCGCGTCGATTATGTCGGTCGCGCCTCGACCAGAGGCAGCGACGACCAGAAGCTGATGGCGACGCTGCGCACCGATGGCAGCCCGGCCCCGTTCCCGGGCACCTCGCGCACCATGTTCGCAGGGCTTCAGGAGAGCCCGCCGGCGCAGACGCCGGCTCAGAGCGTCGCCTGGTTCGGCGGTTCCCGCGCAGAAGAGCCGCCGGCGCGCTTTGGAGCCGGGGCGGCGCCCGCCAGTCAGACCCGGATCGAGGTCGCCTCGATGGAATTTCCCGCCGCCGGCCGTCCCGCCCCGGGCGTGCCGCTGCCGCCCGAGCGGCCATTCGATCTCGGCACGATCCCGAATGCGGCGACGCCGGTGCGCGCCGCCGCGCTCGTGCCGACGCCACCGTCCCGCCCCGTGATGGCCGGCCTCTATTACGCCGATCCGCAGGGGCCGAAGACTCGCTTTGCCAAGGCGGACCCGTTCAAGGACCTCAAGCCGCAGCGCTTCCTGCCGCTCAGGACGAACCCGTGAGCGGCCAATCATCGCGTTGATTTCACTCGGCCCCGCGCGCACATTCGGGCTCTTCCCGGGAATGTGAGGCGTCGCGATGGGTTGGTGCTCGGTCCAAGCTTTTGCGCTTGCAGCCGCGGTGGCGCTGGGCATAGGCGCACCTCAGGGTGCGTCGGCGCAGAGCTTCCAGACCGCCGCGCCGCACGCGATCCTGATGGATTACGACACCGGGACGGTGCTCTTCGAGAAGGCGGCCGACGAGCTCACGGCGCCTGCCAGCATGGCGAAGACCATGGCGGTCGAGGTGATCTTCAGCGAGATCGCGCAGGGTCGCCTTTCCCTCGACAGCGAGTTCGTGATCTCGGAGAACGCTTGGCGCAAGGGTGGCGGCTCATCCGGCGGGTCGGCGATGTTTGCCAAGCTCAACGACCGGATCAAGCTTTCCGATCTACTCCGCGGAATCATTGTGCAATCCGGCAATGACGCCTCCATCGCGGTCGCTGAGGGCGTGGCCGGCACAGAAGAGAATTTCGCGCGCATGATGACGAAGCGCGCGCGTGAGATTGGAATGGCGAAGTCGAGCTTCCGGAACGCAACCGGCTTCCACCATCCGGACCAGAAGGTCACGATGCGGGAGCTCGCGATCCTCGCCGCGCATACCATCGAGACGTACCCGGAACTCTACAAGATCTACGCCGAGCGCGAGTTCACCTGGAACAAGATCCGGCAGCAGAACCGCAATCCGTTGCTGCGCCTGGACGTCGGAGCTGACGGGCTGAAGACGGGCTACATTGAAGAGTCGGGATACGGTCTCCTTGCCTCCGCGGTGCAGAACGGCCAGAGGCTGATCCTCGCCGTGAACGGCCTCAAGAACGCTCGCGAGCGCGAGGCGGAAGCGCGCAAGCTCCTCGAATGGGGCTTCCGTGCCTTCGAGGCACGGCTGCTCTTCGAGAAGGGGGAGGTGATCGGCGAGGCGAAGGTGTTCGGCGGAGCCCGCAACGCCGTCCCGCTCGCGGCGAAGCGCCCGGTGCGGCTCCTCTTTCCCCGCGGCACGGGCGAGCGGGTAAGCGCGCGCATCGTCTACAAGGGGCCGATCATGCCGCCGGTTCAGCAAGGCGCGGAGGTCGCGCGGCTGCGCGTCACGCGCGGCGACGTGCAGGCCTTGGACATGCCGCTCTACGCGGCCGAGGAGGTCGGCGTTGGCTCGATCCCTCAGCGCGCTGTCGACGGGCTGCTGGAGTTTGGCACCGGCCTCGTACGCAAGGCGTTCAGCCGCAGCACCAGCGGCGGATGAGCGGGCGCTTCATCACCTTTGAAGGCGGGGAGGGGGCTGGAAAGTCGACGCAGATCGACCGCCTCGCGCGCCGGCTCGAGGCCAGGGGCATCGCGGTCGTGACGACGCGCGAGCCGGGCGGATCCGACCGGGCAGAGCGGATTCGTGGAGCACTTCTCCGGGGCGGCGCGAAATCGCTCGGGCATCTGGCCGAGGCGCTCCTGTTCTCGGCGGCCCGGCTCGATCATCTCGACTCGAAGATCCGCCCCGCGCTCGCGGACGGCGCTTTCGTCCTGTCCGATCGCTTCGCCGATTCGACCCGAGCCTATCAGGGCCTCGACGGCAGCCTCGAGCCCGGCTTGATCGCGAGTCTTGAACGGGTCGTGGTGGGGGCGACGAAGCCCGATCTAACCTTCATCCTCGACGTTCCAGCCGAGCTCGGTCTCTCTCGTGCCGCGGCCCGCCGAGAGGCGAAGGCCGAGGGGGTGGATCGCTTCGAGGCGGAAGACATCGCGTTTCATGAGCGGCTGCGGCAGGCATTCCTGGCGATCGGGCGGAAGGAGCCCGAGCGATGCCTCCTGATCGACGCGCGCGAGCACGCCGACGCGGTCGAGGAGCGCATCTGGGCGGCCGTCGAAGCCCGTTTTGCGGCCGATCTGCCCGCCGAGGAGCCGGTCCGGAAAGCCCATGCCGGCTGAGAACGAGCTTCCCGAGCCGGACCAGCTCGAAGGCACGCCGCATCCCCGCGAGCAGCCGGCGTTCTTCGGGCACTCGGCTGCCGAAACCGCGTTCCGCGACGGGATCGCCTCGGGGCGGCTGCACCATGCCTGGCTGGTCGGGGGCCCGGAGGGCGTCGGCAAGGCGACGCTCGCCTATCGCGTGGCACGCTTCCTCCTCGCCCATGGCGGGCGGGTGCCCGGCGACGCCTCGAGCCTTGCGGTCGATCCGAGCCACCCCGTCGCGCGCCAGATTGCGGCGCGGTCGCATCCCGACCTCGCCGTCGTGCGGCGTGGGCTGCGCAAGGACGGCAAGGGCTATTCGGCCGAGATCGCGGTCGACCACGTCCGCCGTGCGCTTGACCTCTTCACCTCGACCGCCGGCAAGGGAGGCTACCGAATCTGCATTGTCGACGGCGCCGACGATCTCAACGCATCGAGCGGCAACGCTCTTCTCAAGGTGATCGAGGAACCGCCGCCGCGCTCGATCTTTTTGATCGTCAGCCACAGCCCGCAGCGGCTCCTCCCGACCATCCGCTCGCGCTGCCGGCTGCTCCAACTCCGGCCGCTTGCCGAGGCCGACCTGTGCGCGGTTATCCGTAGCCTCGGCGAGCCTTGGTCCCATCTCGATGACGACGCATTGGGGCGGGCGGTCGCGCTCGCCGAGGGCTCTGTGCGGCGCGCGATGGAGATGCTCGACGAGGACAAGGCTGCGATCGTCGCCGCGACGGATGCGCTCCTCGCCGACCTGCCGCGGCTGGACATGAAGCGCGTCATCCAGCTCGCCGAGAAGGTCTCGCCGCGCGGCGGCGAGGGGGCGGTCCAGCTCGCGCTCGATACGGCGATGGGCTGGGTGTCGCGCACGCTTCAGGCGCGCTCCGCAGCCGGTCCGGCGCGCCTTGCGCCCCTCGTGGAGGTGTGTGAGAAGGGCGCCCGCACCGCGCGGGAGGCCGAGATCTTCAATCTGGACCGGCGTCCGGTCGTGATCTCGCTGTTCGGCGACCTTGCGGACGCGGTCCGCAGGGCAGGCTGACGAACGAAGGCCTTCGGGAGAGCGGGCCGAATGGCCGAGAAGTTCTACATCACCACGGCCATCTCCTACCCCAATGGCGTGCCGCATATCGGGCATGCCTACGAGGTGATCGCGACCGACGCGATCGCGCGCTTCAAGCGCATCGACGGCTATGACGTGTTCTTCCTGACCGGCACCGACGAGCACGGGCTGAAGGTCCAGCAGACCGCGACCCGCGAGGGCAAGTCGCCCAAAGCCTTTGTCGACGAGATGGCGGCGAAGTTCCGCGAGATGGGCGAGCGGCTCAACTGCTCCTTCGACCGCTTCATTCGCACGACCGATCCGGATCACCTCGTCTCGACGCAGGAGCTGTGGCGTCGGATGCAGGCGAATGGCGACATTTACCTGTCGAAGTACTCCGGATGGTACTCGGTCCGTGACGAGGCCTATTACGACGAGAGCGAGCTTACGAAACAGGACGACGGGAGCTTCCGTGCGCCGACCGGCACCCCGGTCGAGTGGATCGAGGAGGAAAGCTATTTCTTCCGGCTGTCGGCCTACCAGGACCGGCTCCTGAGCCTTTATGAGTCGAACCGGGATTTCGTCGGCCCCGAGACGCGCCGCAATGAGATCGTGAGCTTCGTGAAAGGCGGGCTGCAGGACCTCTCGATCAGCCGCACCACTTTCGACTGGGGCCTGGCCGTCCCGGGCGATCCGAAGCACGTGATGTATGTCTGGATCGACGCGCTCAACAACTATCTTACCGGCACCGGCTTCCCCGACGACTCGTCCCCCCTTCGGCATTACTGGCCGGCCGACGTGCACATCATCGGCAAAGACATCGTCCGCTTCCACGCGGTCTACTGGCCGGCCTTCCTGATGTCGGCCGGCATCCCGGTTCCGAAGCGCGTCTTCGGCCACGGATTCTTGTTCAACCGCGGGGAGAAGATGTCGAAATCGGTCGGCAACGTGATCGATCCCTTCGCGCTGGCGGAGGCTTACGGCGTCGACCAGCTGCGCTATTTCTTCCTGCGCGAGGTGCCGTTCGGCCAGGATGGAAACTACTCGCACGAGGCGATCGTGAACCGCATCAACGCGGATCTCGCGAACGATCTCGGCAACCTGGCTCAGCGCTCGCTGTCCATGATCGATCGCAACTGCGACGGCGCCTTGCCCGCGCCGGGCGATCTCACGCAAGCCGATGAGGCGCTGCTCGCGGCGGCCCGCGCCTTGCCGGAGAAGGCGCGGGCGGCCATGGGGAACTTCGCCCTCCATACGGTGCTGGCCGAGATCTGGGCCGTCGTCGCCGAAGCGAACCGCTATATCGCGTCGCAGGAACCTTGGGTGCTGCGGAAGCAGAATCCGGTGAGGATGGGAACCGTGCTCTACGTCACGGCAGAAACGCTGCGGATGATCGGCATCCTGGCTCAGCCCTTCGTGCCGTCGGCCGCCGCGAAGCTCCTCGAGCTGTTGGGCGTCTCCGAGGGCGAGCGGATGCTCGCGCGTGTCAGCGCCGACCAGCGGCTCCCGCCGGGAACGCGCCTCCTGAAACCCGAGCCGATTTTCCCGCGTTACGTCGAGACCGTCGAAGCCTAGCTTTTTCCACCGGCGAAGCAGGGGGAGGAGGACCATGCGAAGCATGGCGGAGGGGGCAATCCCCCAGCGCGGTGCATGGGCTTGCCCCTCCACCGCCAGCGAACTCGGCTGTTGCCGAGTTCGGCCTCCAGAGTTGCCCAACTCAGGCAGGCCCGAGTTGGGTGGCGGTCCCTTTCCGCGGTCGCTACGCGGCGGAGGAGGAATCACGTGAGCGCTCACTGGTTCATGTTCGCGACGGGGATCGAGAACAGCTATCCGACTATCGAGAACGGCCGCAAGCGCGTCGACGAGATGGAGAAGTGCGGCCATTACAAGCACTGGCAGACGGATTTCGAGCTCTTGCAGGATCTCGATGTGCGCTTCCTGCGCTACGGCCCGCCAATCCATAAGACCTGGCTCGGGCCCGGCCGTTACGATTGGGAATTCTCGGACCTGACCTTCGGCTACCTCAAGGAGATCGATGTCGTCCCGATCGTCGACCTCTGCCATTTCGGCGTGCCGGACTTCGTCGGCGACTTCCAGAACCCGGACTTCCCCGCGCTCTTTGCCGAGTACGCCCGCGCTTTCGCCGCGCGCTTCCCGTGGGTTCAGCTCTATACGCCGGTGAACGAGATGTTCATCTGCGCGCTGTTCTCAGCCGCCTATGGCTGGTGGAACGAGCAGCTTTCGGGCGACAAGAGCTTCGTCACGGCGCTGAAGCACATCGCGAAGGCCAACGTCCTCGCGATGTGGGAAATCCTCGACGAGCGGCCCGACGCCATCTTCGTCCAGAGCGAGTCCTCCGAATACTTCCATGCCGAGGATCCTGCAGCGATCAAGCCGGCCGAGTGGATGAATTCGCGCCGCTTCTTGTCGCTTGACCTCAACTACGGCCGTCGCGTCGATTCGGAGATGTACGAGTACCTGATGGACAACGGCATGACGCGCGAGGAGTACCGCTTCTTCATGGAGCGGCACCTGCGCCATCACTGCATCATGGGGAACGACTACTACGTCACGAACGAGCATCGGGTGGCGGCCGACGGCCGGACCTGGGCGGCCGGGGAGGTGTTCGGCTATGACGACATCACCCGCCAGTACTATGAGCGCTATAAGCTCCCCGTGATGCACACCGAGACGAACCTAAACGAAGGGCCGAGCGGCGAGGAGGCGGCGAACTGGCTCTGGAAGCAATGGGCGAACGTGCTGCGCGTGCGCAACTGCGGCGTGCCGATCGTCGGCTTCACCTGGTACTCGCTGACCGACCAGGTCGACTGGGATACGGCCCTGCGCGAGGACAACGGGCATGTGAACCCGCTGGGCCTGTACGATCTCGACCGCAACATCCGCAAGGTCGGCGAGGCCTACAAGAAGCTCATCGCCGACTGGATGGAGGTCCTGCCGGCCCAGAGCGTCTGCCTCAACGTCCCGATCGTTCTGCCGAGCGAATATGACGAGCCCTTCGCGCGAAGGCGCCGCGACTGGGCCCGCCGCTATCAGCGCCGGCGCATGCAGACGAAGCTGCGCGAGCGCGCGAGCGAGCCCGCGCGGTGAAGCGTCTCGAGGGCAAGGTCGCGGTCGTCACGGGCGGCTCGAGCGGCATCGGGCTCGCAAGCGCGCGGCGGCTCGCGGCCGAGGGTGCAAAGATTGTAATCGCCAGCCAGAACAAGGAGCGGATCGAGGCGGCGGCCGAGCGCGTGCGGCGCGAGGACAAGGTCGAGGTGCTCGGCCTCGAATGCGACGTAAGCCGGGAGGAGGCAGTCGTTGCGGTCGTTGAGCGCACGCTCGAGCGCTTCGGTCAGTTTGATATCGCCGTGAACAATGCCGGCATGATGCTGTTCAAGAAGCTCGAGGAGTACACGCCGGCCGACTGGGAGCGGGTGCTCGGCGTCGACCTCATGGGCTCGGTGCATTTCACCAAGCAGGCCTTCCTGCACATGAGACGCGGTGGCGCGATCGTGAACGTGGCGAGCATCCACGCACTCGTGACCTCGCCGCTCGTCGCGCCCTATGCCGCCGCCAAGGCCGCGACCTTGTCGTTGACGCGCTCGGCGTCAATCGAGGGGCGCGAGAAGGGCATCCGCTGCAACGTCGTCCTGCCTGGCGCGATCGACACCGGCATGCTCTGGGACAACCCCAACATCAAGTCCGGTGCTGAGAAGATCGACCCGAAGGACGTGGGCAAGCCAGAGGACGTCGCGGCGGCGGTCGCCTTCCTCGCCTCGGACGATGCGGCCTTCATTACCGGCACCGCGCTCAGGGTAGACGGCGGGCGGCTCGATAAGCTTTAAGGGCGCGCCTCACCTAGTCCCCCTCTCATGCTCGTCGACAGCCACTGTCATCTCGACTTCCCGCAGCTGGCGGATCGCCTGCCGGAAGTGCTCGCGCGGGCGAGGGCGGCTGGCGTCGGCCGCATGGTCACGATCTCGACCCATGTCGCACGCTTCGAGCGCTACCGAGAGCTCACCGAGGCGCATGGGGAGCTGTTCTTCACGATCGGCACGCATCCGCACCATGCAGCCGAGGAGCCGGGCGTTCCTGCATCCGACATCGCCGCGCTGTCGCGCCATCCTCGGTGCATCGGCATCGGCGAGTCCGGGCTCGACTACTTCTACGACAACAGCCCGCGGGACGTGCAGCGGCGCGTCTTCCGCACGCACATCGCGGCCGCGCGCGCAAGCGGGCTGCCGCTCGTCATCCATGCCCGCGACGCCGACGAGGACATGATCGCGATCCTGAGCGAGGAGGCGGGGCAGGGCGCGTTCGCCGCCGTCCTGCACTGCTTCTCCTCCGGTTCGCGCCTTGCCGAGGTGGGTGTCGAGCTCGGGTTCTACGTCTCTTTCTCCGGCATCTTGACCTTCAAGCGCTCCGAGGAGCTGCGGGCGATCGCAAGAAAAATCCCGCCGGAGCGACTGCTCGTCGAGACGGACGCCCCCTATCTCACGCCGGATCCGCATCGAGGCCGCCCCAACGAGCCGGCCTATGTGGCTCATACGGCTCGCGTTCTGTCCACGACCGTGGGTCTCGCGGCGGAGGAGCTTGCGGCACTCACGACAGCGAATTTCTATCGGCTCTTCGCCAAGGCCGCCGCCGCCGACCGCATCGCTGCCGAGCTCGCCCAGGCATGACGCTTTCCGTCACGATCCTCGGCTGCGGCTCATCCGGCGGCGTGCCGCGCGTCGGCTCCGGGTGGGGCGCCTGCGATCCTTTCAATCCGAAGAACCGTCGCCGGCGCTGCTCGATCCTCGTCGAGCGTGCGGGCCCGGAGGGCACGACCTCGGTTCTTGTCGATACGTCGCCGGATCTGCGCGAGCAACTGCTCGACGCCGGGGTGACGCGCCTCGACGCGGTCCTGTTCACCCACGATCACGCCGACCATACCCACGGCATCGACGACCTGCGCCCGCTGGTCATCCATATGCGCAGGCGCATTCCGGTCCATGCCGACGCCGCGACGAGCCGCGTGCTGCACGAGCGCTTCGGCTACTGCTTCAAGACGCCGCCTGGGAGCGAATACCCGCCGATCGTCGACGAGCACCGTATCGAAGTCGGCCAGCCCGTGACGATCGCCGGACCCGGCGGCGCCATCGCCGGCTTGCCGTTCGACATGGTGCACGGCAACGGGCGTGCCTTGGGGTTCCGGTTCGGCGACCTCGCCTATGCGAGCGACGTGAGCGCCATGCCGGACGAGAGCCTTCCGGTGCTCGAGGACCTCGACGTGTTGATCCTCGACGCGCTCCGCTACACGCCGCACCCGACCCATTATTCCGTTTCCGAGGCGCTCGCCTTGATCGAGCGCGTGAAGCCGCGCCGCGCCGTGCTGACGAACCTCCACACCGATGTGGATTACGCACGTCTTTCCAACGAAGCGCCGGCCGGCGTGGTGCCGGCCTACGACGGAATGCGGCTCGAGATAGCATGCGCGCGATCGCCGCAAGACTCCAAGCCAAGGCTTTGAGGCGCCGATGGATTCGTCTCACAGCCGTTCAGCCTATCCGAGATTTTACATTCCATAATATATCTTATGCGCTAAAATTTCCGGTTGGCTTAAACACCCCCGCCGGTCTAACGCTCCGGTCCGGCAGCAGCACAGACGAGAATCCGAATGCGCCCGTCTCGAGACATTGAGCGTCTCCTCGAGATTATGGCGGCGCTACGCACGCCGGGCACCGGATGTCCGTGGGACCTGGAGCAGGACTTTGCGACCATTGCTCCTTATACCATCGAAGAAGCTTACGAAGTCGCCGATGCGATCACACGCGGCGATCTCCTCGACCTCAAGGACGAGCTTGGCGACCTTCTGCTGCAGGTCGTATTCCACGCCCGCATGGCCGAAGAAATCAGCGCGTTTGATTTCGGCGACGTGGTCGAGAGCATCACGGCGAAGCTTCTCCGTCGCCATCCGCATGTGTTCGGAGAGGCGCGGGACCTCTCGCCGGAGGCGGTGAAGGTGCTCTGGGGCGAGATCAAGCAGGCCGAGAAGGCGGAGCGCCGCCGCGAGCGCGGGGACGAGCGGTCGGAGGCCGGGCTTCTCGACGGGATCATGGCCGGGCTCCCCGCCCTCGCCCGGGCCGATAAGCTCGCTCGGAAAGCCGCAAAGGTCGGCTTCGACTGGGCCGACCCCGCTCAGGTGGTGAGGAAGATCGAAGAGGAAGTCGGTGAAATCCGAGGAGCCTTGGACGGCGGCTCGCGAGGCGAGATCGAGGAGGAGATCGGCGACCTCCTGTTCGCAGTCGCCAATCTTGCCCGCCATGCGGGGATCGATGCCGAAAGCGCCTTGCGCGGCGCCAATGCCAAGTTCGAGCGGCGCTTCCGGGCGATCGAGCAGGCGCTCGCGGCGAGCGGCCGCACGGCTGCGGACGCCTCGGTCGACGACATGGAAGAGCTCTGGGCGCAAGCGAAGACGGCAGAGCGGCGCTCGGCTTAAGGGCGCCACGGCGCCCGGCGCGCGGCGGGGAAACGCTGCAGCAGCCGCGGCTCCTTATCCGGCGCTATCCGCACGGAAGCGATCGTGCGCCCCTCTGGATCGGTTCGCCGCTCGAGGATTTCCGCCTGCTCATAGAGCCAGTTGAGACCAGCCCCGTCCGAGGCATCGAGGGTGACGATATAGGATGGCCTGCCCGCCGAAAGATGCCGCTCGATCACAGCAAGCAGGGCGTCGATCCCCTCCCCGGTCAGCGCCGAAACGAGCACCGGCTGCACGCCGCCGCGCTCGCGCGCGGTCAGCGCCGCCAACCGTTCGCGCTCGTCCGGCGAAAGGAGATCCGCTTTGTTCCAGACCTCGATGACGCGGCGTTCGCCCGAAGCGTCGATGCCGATCTCGCGCAGGACCTGCGCCACGTCTCCGGCCTGCGCTTCGCTCTCGCCATGGGCGACGTCTCGGACATGCAGCAAGACGTCCGCCTCGATCACGTCCTCGAGCGTCGCACGGAAGGCCAGGATGAGGGTCGTCGGCAGGTCGGAGATGAAGCCGACCGTGTCGGAGAGGATGGCGTTCTCGCCGTGCGGCAGCTTGATGGCGCGGGAGGTCGGGTCGAGCGTAGCGAAGAGGAGATTCTCGGCGAAGACCTCGGCCTGTGTCATGCGGTTGAATAGCGTCGACTTGCCGGCGTTGGTGTAGCCGACGAGCGCGACGATCGGGTACGGCACCCGGCGGCGGCTCTTGCGGTGGAGGCCGCGGGTGCGAGTGACGGTCTCGAGATCGCGCTCGATTCGGGTCATCCGCTCCTGGATCAGCCGGCGGTCGGCTTCGATCTGCGTCTCGCCGGGACCGCCGAGAAAGCCGAAGCCGCCGCGTTGGCGCTCGAGATGGGTCCAGGAACGGACCAGTCGGCTCTTCTGATAGCTCAGATGCGCGAGCTCGACCTGGAGCGCGCCCTCGCGCGTGCGCGCACGCCGGCCGAAAATCTCGAGGATCAGGCCCGTTCGATCGATGACCTTGACGCCCCAGGCCTTCTCGAGATTACGCTGCTGGATCGGCGACAGCGCCGAATCCAGCATGACGAGCCCGATATCGAGCGCGCGGACAATTCCGGCTAGCTCCTCGACCTTGCCCTTGCCCAGGAAGGTCGCCGGCGTCGGCGAGGCGAGCGTGACAATCCGGCTCTCGACCACCTGGAGATCGATCGCGGCGGCAAGCCCGACCGCTTCGTCGAGGCGGGCCTCGAAGGATCGCGGGTTGCGCGGCGCTGCCTCCCTGGCCGCGGGGCCGCCCGCGCGCCCGGAGCGGCTGCGGCGTGAGAGATAAGCGCCGACCACGAGCGTCCGCGTTCCGGCCGCGACATCCTTCTCGGGCTCGGCGAGCCGCTGGAGGCGCTCTTCCCCCGGCGTGCGAGGCTGCGTCACCTCACGCCTTTTCGGCGATCTCGTCCGGCTGCTCGAACAGCTGCACCGGGTGTCCGGGCATAATGGTCGATATCGCGTGTTTGTAGACGAGCTGCGAATGCCCGTCCCTGCGCAGCAGGACGCAGAAATTGTCGAACCAGGTGACGACTCCCTGGAGCTTGACCCCGTTCACCAAGAAGATCGTCAGCGGAACCTTGTTCTTCCGGACATAATTGAGAAAAGTGTCCTGCAGGTTTTGAGCCCGTTCGCCCGCCATAAGTTTGCCTCGCCAGCCCGCCGCCGCCGGTTCGTTGGGCGGACGGGCCGTGCCCCAGGTATCGTCCGCAACCCGGGGGGCGCGGCGCTGAACCAGCGTGTCATTACACGGCGAAGTCTTAGCTTACGCAAGGGGCACCCGCCGCCGAGGCTGCCGTTTTCTGAAGCAGATAGGTGCGCTTTTCGGGTTTACGCCCCGATCCCGAGCGATTTGAGCTTACGGTGGAGGGCGGAGCGCTCCATGCCGATGAACTCCGCCGTACGCGAGATGTTGCCTGAGAAACGCGCGATCTGAGCGACGAGGTACTCGCGCTCGAAGATCTCGCGGGCGTCGCGCAACGGCATGGACATCAGCTTCTCGCCCCCTGCGCCGTTTGGCGTCGTCGGCACGAGCGCGCCGACCTCCGAGGGCAGCATGTCGGTCGTGACCGCGGTGTCCGGATCGCCCGTGGTCAGGATCATCAGCCTTTCGACGTTGTTTCTGAGCTGCCGCACGTTGCCGGGCCAGTCATGCGACTGGAGGACGGCCATTGCGTCCTCGGCGATACGGCGCTTCGGGAGGCCAGTCGCGGCCGAGATCTGGTCCATGAAGAAAACGATGAGCTCGGGCACGTCCTCCCGCCGCTCCGAGAGCGCCGGCACCCGGATCGGCACGACGCTGAGGCGATGGAACAGATCCTCCCGGAACCGGCCCTCGGCGATCTCGGCGCCGAGATCGCGCGATGAGGAGGAGATGATGCGGACGTCGACATGGACACGCGTCGTGCCGCCGACCCGCTGGAAGTTCTGGTCGACGAGGACGCGCAGGATACGGTTCTGCGTCTCCCGCGGCATGTCGGCGATCTCGTCGATGTAGAGGCTGCCGCCATGCGCCTCCTCGAGCGCCCCGACACGGCGGGCGTTCCCCTCCCCGCTTTCGATGCCGAAGAGCTCCGCCTCCATGTTCTCGGGCGTGATGGTCGCCGCATTGATGACGACGAAGGGCCCGCTCGCCCTCGCCGAGAGCGCATGGACGGTGCGCGCGGTGAGCTCCTTGCCCGACCCTGGCGAGCCGGTGACGAGGATGCGGGCGTTGGTCGGCGCGACCCGCTCGATCGTCTGCCGCAGATGATTTGCCGCGGGCGAATGCCCGACGATCCGGCTCGCCTGGACGGAGCGCGCCCGCAGATCCTTGACCTCGCGCTTGAGGCGCGACGCCTCGAGAGCGCGTTCGGCGACGAGCACGAGGCGGTCGGCCTTGAAGGGCTTCTCGATGAAGTCGTAGGCCCCGGTCTTGATGGCCGAGACTGCGGTCTCGATGTTTCCGTGGCCCGAGATCATCACCACCGGCAGCTCCGGGTGTTGCTGCTTGACGATGTCGAGCACCTGCAGCCCGTCGAGCCGGCTCCCCTGGAGCCAGATGTCGAGGAAGACCAGGTGCGGCCGCCGTGCCTCGATCGCCGCAAGCGCCTCGTCGGAGCTGCCGGCGGTTCTCGCGCGGTGGCCCTCGTCCTCGAGGATTCCGGAGACGAGTTCGCGGATGTCCGCCTCGTCGTCGACAATCAGAATGTCGGAGCTCATGCGCCCGCCCTACGTCGTTCGCCGGCGGCCGCCAACTCGGCCGGCTCGGCTGCCTCGTCAGATTTGTTCGCTGCAATCCACATCCGCACGAGCCCGCCCCGGCCGGCCGGATTGTCCTGGAGCTCGATCCCGCCGCCGTGCTCTTCGAGAATCTTGGCGACGATCGCCAAGCCCAGGCCCGTGCCACCTTCCCGCGTCGTCATATAGGGTTCAAGGAGGCGCTGGCGGCCCTCCTCCGGGAACCCCTTGCCAGTGTCGGCGACCTCGATGAAGATCCGGTCGTCCTCCTGCCGCACCGCCACCCGGATCACGCTGTCGCCGCGCTCCTCTTCAGGAACGGCGGCAATGGCTTCCACGGCGTTCTTCACAATGTTGATTACCGATTGTGAGAGAAGTCGGCGGTCAAATTCAGCGAAGATCGGCCCCGGCGGGCACTCCTCGACGAAGTTGATTTCGGGGTGAGCGATACGCATCGTCACGAGCCCGTGGCGGACCGTCTCGACGAGATCCTCCCGGTCCATCTTCGGCTTCGGCATGCGCGCGAAGGAGGAGAACTCGTCGACCATGCGCTTGATGTCGTCGACTTGGCGCACGATCGTGCTTGTGCACTGGTCGAAAACCTCCCGATCGGTCGTGATGACCTTCCCGTATTTTCGCCGGATGCGCTCGGCAGAGAGTTGGATCGGGGTCAGCGGGTTCTTGATCTCGTGTGCGATGCGGCGGGCGACGTCGGCCCAGGCCGAGGTGCGCTGGGCGGTCACGAGATCGGTGATATCGTCGAGCGTGACGACAAAGCCCTTGTCCTCGGAGCGCGCCTGCTCGCTCGCGATCCGGACATTGATGCTGCGTTCCCGGTGATTGCGGACGAGCTGGACCTGCTGCTGCATCAGGCGCTGGCGCGTCTGCCGCATCTCCTCGAACAGCGGAGCGATCTCAGGAAGCGCCCCCGCGATCGGCCCGCCTACGAGGCTGTCGCGTCCGGCCCCTAGAAGCGTTTCGGCGGACGGATTGACGATGGTGATGAGCCCGCGCCCGTCGACCCCGATGACGGCGGCCGAGACGCCGGAGAGGACCGCTTCGGTGAAGCGCCGGCGACGGTCCATGAGGTCGCTCGCGGCGGTCAAGCCGTCATGCTGGCGCCGCAGCTCGGAGGTCATCTTGTTGAAGGTCTCGCCGAGATGGGCGAGGTCGCCTTCGGTCTTCCGGATCGGCACCTGGGCGTAGAAATTGCCCGATGCAACCTGGTCCGTCGCGTGGATCAGGCGCCGGATCGGGCCGACCAAGCGGTTCGCGAAACTCAGACCGAACCAGATCGCCGAGAACAGCACGAGCAGGGCAATCAGCACGAACATCGAAGCGAAGGCGATCTGCACGCCCTTACGCCTGCTGTCCATGGCGAGGAAGTCGGCCGCGGCGGTCCGCGCGACGGCCGGGAACTCGATCGCGAGCGGGCTCACCTCACGGGCGACGAAGAGGTAGCCGTCGTCATACTGCTGAAGCTTCGCGACTGCCCCGAACACGCGCCCCTCGCGCGGCAGCACACAAATCGGGTCGCTCGAGCTTGCGGCGTCGTCGAAGGCTTCCTTCGACAGCTTCGGCGGGTCCTTCAGGACGTCGATATTGGCACGAGCCACGACTTCGTTGTCGGATTTGACGATGCGGGCGATCGGCATGCCGAGCGCCGTTGCGCGAGCCGTGAAAAAGGTGTCGAACCAGCGCCGGTCGACATCGAAGACCGGCCGGGCACGTGCGAGGTCGTCCGACAGGATGCGAATCTCGCGCCCGAGGCTTTCGCATTGGGCGGTCGCGTAGGCGTCGGCGACTTCGACGGATTTGAAGATCACGGCCCGCATCTGGTCGGAGAACCAGGGTTGCAGCCCGCGCTCGAGCGTCACCGAAGCAACCACGGCGACGAGGATCGCCGGCAGCGTCGCCACGAGGCTGAACAGGCCGACCACGCGGCCGTGCAGCCGTGCCCCGGCCTGGCCGGCGAGCCGCGCGCGAACGAGGCTCCTGGTCTCCCACGCGACAATGACGATCAGGCACAAGACGAGGAGGCAGTTCAGGCCGAGCACCGTTAGCACCACCTGGTGCGTTGGGATGATCGGCGTCGCGCCGGCGAGGATGAGGAAGGTCGCCAGCGCCGACCAAAGCGCAACGATGACGGTAAGCGTTCCGATCCAGCCGGGCCCGCCGGGCTTCGCCTCGACGGCGCGGGCAGGTTCGATGCTACGCTGGTCAGGCTCGTTCAAACAGGACGCCCCCGGAGCTGGTGAAGCCGGCCCGGCGGCCGGTCGAATCGTCAAGCCAGTGTGGTGCAAGACCACAACACTGTGGCCGAATTAATACAAGCACCGCCGGGAGGCGCGTGCGCGCCGGAGCACTTGAGCTCCTGGCCGACCCGCGGCCCATGATTGTCCAGCCACGAAGGCTTGGCATTGCACCAAATGTTCTCCACGCACATCTCATGGCCGCGCCTGTCCCTGGAACAGGGAGCGGGCGCTCGTGTTGTGTCCGGGTCGTTGAACCGTTCGAGGAGGCGCGATTGGCCGAGGTGATGGTGAAGACTCCCATGCAGTATCTCGACAAGGCGACCGCGACCTTGCGCGACCTTGGCCTCATGCCGACGAAAGTCGAGGACGCGCCGATCAACGCCCTCCTGCAGAAAATCTCCGATCTCGACGAGGATCGCGTCGCGGTCATCGCGCGCACGCTCGGCCAGACGAGTGTGTTCAATGAGGTCGTGCGCGAGCAGACGCAGGCGATGGAGATCGGCGAGCGCTACCGCCAGATCGCCGAAGCCTTCAACTCGATCCGAGACGATTCGAAGGCTATGGTCGACCAGATCGCCGACGCCAAGATCGACCTCTTCGAGCGCGTCACCAACGTCTGGATGAAGATATCGCGCGGCGACATCGCGGACCGCTTCGACAGGATCAAGGAAACCTATCTCGACGTCACCCGCTCGACCAAGGACCAGATCGAGCGCGAGAGCATCATCCTCGACGCCTATCGCGACTTCCGCGGTGCCCTGAAGCAGGCGGAGGTCATGGCGCTCGAGGTGCTGCGCATGGCCGAGAAGAAGCTCGACGCGGCGAAGGCCGAGCTCGCCAAGGCCTCGGACGCGGTCGCCTCCTTCAAGGGCACGGAGCCCGCCGAGCGGGCGAAGCTCGAGCTCATCCGCGACGAGCACCTGCGCCGCACGCAGGACGAGGAGAAGCGCTACCAGATCGCCAAGGACCTCTCGGACAACCTTACAATCGGCTACAACACCTCCGAAGTGATCATGGCCCGGCTCCTGCAGACCACGAGCGCGAAGGAGCGGGTCTATGCCCAGGCGGTGAGCTTCTTCTCGACCAACGACTCGGTGCTGACCGCGCTCAAGGCCTCCTTCACCGGCATGTTCGGCCTGCACGAATCGACGCAGACGCTGGAGGTGATGAAGGAGGGCATGTCGAAGTCGCTCGAGGTCCTGGCCGGGATCGGCGACCAGGTCGGCGAGGCGGCGGTGCGTGCGGGATACGGCCCGACCATCCGCGCCGATGCCGTGAAGAAGCTCGTCGATTCCGTCGTGACCTTTCAGGAGCGCTCGCTCGAGATCGTCAACGAGATGCGAAAGCTCTCGACCCAGAACTCGGCCGAGATCCGTGACGCGGTCGAGGACGGTAAACGCCGCATCGCGCGCCTCGTGGCCGACGGGCAGGCGCTGCCCGTCAATGGCTGAAACCGCGACGCTCCCGCCGGCGCCCGCTCCCGCGGGAGCCGAGCGGCTCCCGGTACGCAACCTCGACGAGCTCATGCTCGCGATGGACGTGGTCGACACGCTGCGCCATCAGGAGAACCTCGTCTCCCGCGAGCTCGACGAGGAACGCCGTGACTTCGAGCTCCTCGAGCGCCTGCGCCGCATCTACAAGGGCCAGGGCATAGACGTGCCGGACAGCGTCCTGCGGGAGGGCGTCAGGGCGCTCAAGGAGAGCCGCTTCGTCTACACCCCTCCCCCGCCCGGCTTCTCGCGCACGCTCGCGATGCTATGGGTCGAGCGCGCGCGCTATGGGCGGCGGCTCCTCGCGCTCGTTCTCCTCGTCGGCTTCGGATGGCTCGCCTATCAATTCGGAGTGGTGCGCCCGGGCGAGCAGAGGGCGGAGCAGGCGCGCATCGAAGAGCGTCAGCGGGCTGAACGCGCACGCGTCGAAGAGCAGCGGCGGGTCGAGGAGGCCCGGGCGCAGGCCGAGCGGCAGCAGCGCGAGCTCACCGAGCTTCTCCCGCGCGCGCTCGAGCAGGGCCACCGCGAGGTTCTCGATGAGGCGAAGGTCGACGAGGCGCGCGAGCGCGCAAACCGCATCCTTGGCAACGGCCGCGCCGCCCTCGCCCGCAGCGACGCGGCCGGTGCCAGCCAAGCCATTGCGGACCTCGAAACCCTGCGGAACGCGCTCCGACGGGAATACGTGCTACGCATCGTCTCGCGCCCGCGCGAGCCGACCGGCGTCTGGCGCATCCCCGGCCGCAACCCCAACGCCCGCAACTACTACCTGATCGTGGAGGCGGTCGCGCCGGACGGAGGTCTTGTCGGCGTGCCGGTGACCAGCGAGGAGGACGGGCGCACCGACACGGTGTCGCGGTGGGGGGTGCGCGTCTCGCAAGCCATTTTCGAAGTGGTCGGTCGCGACAAGAACGACGACGGCATCATCCAACGCAACATCCTCGGGGACAAGCGGCGAGGCCAGCTTTCGGTCGAGTACCGCATGCCGGTGATCGGCGGGGCAATCCTGACGTGGTGAGCGCGTGATCCCCGGCCGGCAGGCGCTCGAACAGATCGAGCAGGCGGTTGCACAGCTCCGCCGCGAGGAGACGCGCGTTGACGCGGCCCTGCGGGCTGCGGGCGAGGACGCTGCGCGGCTGCGCCTCGATCGCATGGACAGCTTCCGCCGGCTGGCGTGGATCAAGCTCGACGTCATGCGCCAGCCGGGCTTCGTAGGTCCGCTCGATGCCGCCGAGCGCCAGGCCGTTGGGATGATCGAAGCGCGGCGGCGCGCGCTCGAGAGCTTCACCGAGCGTCGTGCGGCGGCCGAGCGCGCGGTCGAAGGCCGCGAAGCCGAGCGTCACGCCCGTGCCGAGGCGCTCGAAGAGGCGATTCACGCGCTCGACGAGCTGCGCGCGCGCGTCGAACGCGAAACGCGCGCCGGCGCCTCCTGGAGCGAGCAGCGCGCCCGCATCGGCGCCGCTGAGGAGGTCGCGCGGCAGGCCGAGAAGAAGGCCGAGGTCGCCGAGGTCGACCGCGAGGAGAAGCGCAAACCTTATGAGGCGGATCCGCTCTTCATGTATTTGTGGCGGCGCAAGTTCGGCACCGCGGAATACCGCGCCGGCAATTTCGCGCGCTTCCTCGATCGCCGCGTCGCACGCCTCGTCGGCTACGACAAGGCGCGGGCGAACTACGCGCTCCTCAACGAGATCCCGCTGCGGCTGCGCGGGCATGCCCAGCGAATGAAGGAGGAGATCGCTGCCGAGCGCGCGCGCCTTACTGCCGTCGAGCGGGTCGCGCTCCAGGCTGCCGGCGCCGCGCCGCTGCAGGCTACCGTCGAGAGTGCCCGCAGCAGCCTGATCGAGGCCGAGCAGGCCCTCGCCGCGGCGAAGAAAGAACTCGCCGAGCTCGATGCGCGGCACGACGCCTCGGTTCTGCAGGGCGACCTGCCCTTCAAGGACGCGATCGAGCTCCTCGCCAAGGCGGACGCCGCGCAGGATCTGCGCTCCCTCTACGAGGAGGCTCGCGCCACGCCAACACCGCAGGACGACGCGATCGTGCGGCGCATCGAGACCACGGAGGCCGCGCTCGGGCAGGCCGAGCGGCGGATGGGTGAGATGGGGCGCGAGCTGGCCTCGCTCGCCCAGCGCCGTGCTGCGCTCGAGCAGGAATGGCAGGGGTTTCGCCGACAAGGCTACGACCGGCCCTATGGCGGTTTCGGCAACGAGGCCGTGATCGGGAGCGTGCTCGGTGGAATCCTCGGCGGCGTGCTCCAGGGTACGGTCTTGCGCGACACGCTCCGGGACGGCTACCAGCGCCAGTCCGGCCCGTGGGAATCCGATTTCGGGGATCTCTCGCCTTTCCCGCACGGCGGCGACGGCTGGATCGGTGGTGGCGGCGATTGGGCCGGTGGAGGCGCTGGCGGCGGCTCGTTCGGCGGTGGAGGCGACGACGGCTTCAGAACGGGCGGATCCATCTGAAGCGACCGTGGGGTCGGCACCCGAGCGGCCGCCTGCCGCCGGGCTGAAGGTCGTCGTGCTGGTCAACGCCTCTGCGGGCGCGGCGGCGCTCCAAGGGGCCGACCGTCTCGGCGAGGCGCTCGCCGAAGCCTTCGAAACATCTGGCCTTTCGGTCGAGATCGAGCTGGTTGGCGGCGAGGACATGCGCGCGGCGGCGGAGGCCGCACGGGACCGCGCGCACCGCGCCGAAATCGGCGCCGTGGCGGTCGGAGGCGGAGACGGCACCATAAGCACCGTCGCCGGCGTTCTCGCCGGCACGGGCATTCCGCTCGGCATTCTGCCCCTCGGCACGCTCAACCACTTCGCCAAGGATCTCGGTCTTCCGGCCGACGTCGATGAGGCGGTTGTCATCATCGCGCGCGGCGAGACGCGCACTGTCGACGTCGCGGAGGTGAACGGGCGCGTCTTCGTCAACAACTCGTCGATTGGTCTTTATCCCCTGATGGTGCTCGACCGCGAGCGGCGACGTGCCTCGCACGGCTATCGTAAATGGAGCGCGACGGCGCTCGCCGCCGTTCGGGTGCTACGGCATTTCTCCCTGCGTCGCCTGACGTTGCGCGCCGAAGGGATCAGCGAGCCCTGCCGCACGCCGCTGCTCTTCATCGGCAACAACCGGTACGAGATCGCCGGCCGCTCGCTCGGCGGGCGCGGCAGCCTCGAGGACGGCGAGCTCTGCGTGTATGTCGCGAAGCAGCATAGCCGCCTTGCGCTGATCTGGCTGGGCGTCCGATCCCTCCTGGGGTGGCTCGACGAGGACCGCGACCTCCGCATCCTCAACCTGCGCTCGGCCGAGATCGCAACGCGTCGGCGGCGCCTCCTGGTCGCCCTCGATGGCGAGATCGCGCTGCTTACCGTGCCGCTACGCTACCGCATCCGTCCGGGCGCGCTGAAGGTCTTTGCGCCGCGGGCGGCCCGCGACGAGCGGGTTTGAACCCCCTCCCCTGCTCCGCTATAGCGCCGCCATGGAACTCATCACCACGACGAAGGCCCTCGCCGACGTCTGTTCGCGTTTCGCCGAGCGCCCGTTCGTCACCGTCGACACGGAGTTCATGCGCGAGACGACCTACTACCCGAAGCTCTGCCTCATTCAGATGGCTACGCCGGAGGAGGGCGTGCTCGTAGACCCGCTCGCGCCCGGCCTCGACCTGACGCCGTTCCTCGAGCTCATGGGCAACGAGGGGGTCATCAAGGTCTTCCATTCGGCGCGGCAGGACCTCGAGATCGTCTGGAATATGGGCGGCATCGTCCCGCACCCGCTGTTCGACACGCAGGTCGCCGCCATGGTCTGCGGCTACGGCGATTCGGTCTCCTACGAACAGCTCGTCAACGACCTCGCCAAAGCGCGCGTCGACAAGTCGTCCCGCTTTACCGACTGGTCGCGAAGGCCACTCACCGAAGCGCAGCTGACTTACGCGCTTTCCGATGTGACGCACCTCATCCCGGTCTATGAGGCGCTCGAGAAACAGCTTCAGGAGAACGGCCGTCACGGCTGGCTCGATGAGGAGATGGCGGTCCTCACCTCGCCCGAGACCTATCGCGCCGAACCGGAGAACGCTTGGCGGCGTCTCGCCGGGCGGATGCGCAAGCCGCGCGAGATCGGCGTGCTCATGGAGGTCGCGGCCTGGCGGGAGCGCGAGGCGCAGTCGCGCGACGTGCCGCGCGGACGCGTCCTCAAGGACGAGGCGGTGATCGACGTCGCGGTGTCGGCGCCGCGCTCGGTCGAGGCGCTCGGGCGTCTGCGCGCGATCCCGAACGGCTTCGAGCGCTCGAAGACCGGTCAGGATATCCTGGCCGCCGTGGAGCGCGGCCTTGCCCGCGATCCGAAGACGGTGCCCGTCCCCGAGCGCTCGCGTCATCGCCAATCCACGGGAGCGATCGTCGAGCTCTTGAAAGTGCTCCTCAAGGCCGTTGCCGAGCAGGAGGGCGTCGCGCCCAAGATCATCGCCACCGTCGACGATTTGGAGGCGATGGCCGAGAGCGACACCGCCGACGTCCCTCCCCTCCACGGCTGGCGTCGGCAGCTTTTCGGGGAGAAGGCGCTCGCCGTGAAGCATGGGAAACTGGGCCTGTCGGTGAACAGGGGACGAGTGACGGTGACGCCGACGCGGGCGGCCGAGAACGACCCAAGCTGAGCCTATCCCGTCACTTCAACTCTTGCTTCTACGTCCAGCAGTCGCGCGAGATGGCGCATGCGGTTCATGAGGCGCTCGCTTGCGAGCGCCGCGAGGTCTCGCGGCAGCTCGAGAACGATGGCGCCGCCCCGCATAACGAGCGGCGTCTTCGGCAACACGCCGGCCATGGCCACAGAGATTGGATAGGCTACCCGCATGAGGCCGGCCAGCAGCCGGGCGCGGTAAAAGAGGTGCTCGCCGGCGATCTCGCGCAGCTTCGGGCTTGCCTTGTCGGGCTGGAGACCCTCGTGCCGGAAGAACACCGAGAGCCCGAGATAGGCGCGTCCCGGGTGATCGATCGCGACGAACCCAGCATTGGCGATCAGGTTGAAGCTCTGCTCGCCGCGGTAGTCGGGGCTCGCCCGCCAGCCGATATCGGCGAGAAGGCAGGCGGCGTGCCGGTATCGGCGCTCGGAGACGGTCTCGGGCAGGCCTGCGGTCGCGACGAAGCGGTCGGTCCAGGCGCGCATCTCCTGCGCGTGCAGGGGCGCGCGGGAGCGCAGCGTATTGAACTCCTGCGCGGCTTCGATGAGCGGGTCGAGCCGCCGCTCCGCCGGGTCCAGCATCTCGTAGAGAAGCCCCTCGCGCACGCCGAGCACCGATACGGAGATCTCCGCCGGCCGGCCGGCGCGGATGATCTCTTCGAGAACGATCGCACCATAGGCGAGGAGCGGCCGGCGAGCCTCGGACACCGCCTCGATTTCCTTCAGGCCGGCCGCGTCCTTCTCCTCGACGAGGCTGAGGAAGCCGAGCTCGTCCTCCGGATCGACGGTGTAGCCGTGCATCACCCGGAGAGGGTAGCCGCGGTCGGCCTGGTGCAGGCGGGCGAGCGCGCGCCAGGTGCCGCCGACCGCGTAGAATGTGCGGCCCTTGAGGCTCCTGAGCGGATCGGCCCTTTCGATCGCCTCGCGGACGATCTTGCGCGCCTTCTTCGGCGAGTTGCCCGAGAGATCCTGGAGGGCGAGGCCGCCGAGACGCAGCGTGATGCCGCGCCCGATATCGTCACCGGCGACGTCGACCAATTCCAAGCTGCCGCCGCCAAGATCGCCGACGATCCCGTCGGGCTGGTAGGAGCCGGAGATCACGCCGAGCGCGGAAAGCTCCGCCTCGCGGGCGCCAGAGAGGAGCTCGACCGGGCAGCCGCAGGCGTCGGCGGCGGCCTGCAGAAACGCCTCGCCGTTCGAGGCGTCGCGCGCGGCCGCGGTCGCAAGCACATGGATATCGGCGACGCCGATCGTCCGGCACAGCAGCTTGAAGCGCTTCAGCGCCGTGAGCGCCCGCTCGACGGCCTGCTCGTCGAGCCGGCCGGTGGTGACGACATTGCGGCCGAGCCCGCACAGAACCTTTTCGTTGTAAATCGGCGTCGGAGCGCGGGTCAGCCCCTCATACGTGACGAGGCGGACCGAGTTCGAGCCGATGTCGATGATCGCGATCGGACGGCCCACGTTGAGGCGCCCGGGCGCGTCGGCGGTCGGAAGGTCAGGAGCGCTGTCCACGCTTCAGGGCTCGGGGCGACGACGTCCTGAGCGACTTCCCGCGACCGGAGAGGCTCGGATTGGTCATGAAGTACTTGTGCGCGTTGAATGGTTCCTCGCCCTGGCGGGGCTCGATCCGCTCGCTCGCGCCCGAGCCCAATACCCGCCAACTCTGCTGATTGTCGAGGAGGTTCGCGATCATGATCTGATCGAGCACCTGCTGGTGCACGGTCGGGTTCAGGATCGGCAGGAGAGCCTCGACACGGCGGTCGAGGTTCCTCTGCATGAGGTCGGCCGACGAGATATAGACATGCGCCCTCGGATGCGGCAGCGGGTGACCGTTGCCGAAGGCGTAGACGCGGCTGTGCTCCAGGAAGCGGCCGACGATCGACTTCACGCGGATGTTCTCGGACAGGCCCGGGATGCCCGGCCTGAGGCAGCAGATGCCGCGCACGACGAGATCGATCTGCACGCCGGCCTGGCTAGCGTCGTAGAGCGCGTCGATGATGACCGGGTCGACAAGGGAATTGCACTTGCCCCAGATCGCGGCCGGTTTGCCGGCCTTTGCGCAGGCGATCTCCTCCTCGATATGGGCGAGAAGGCGCTTCTTGAGCGTGACCGGGGATACCGCCATGCGCTCGAGCTCGGCCGGCTCGGCGTAGCCGGTAACAAAGTTGAAGATGCGCGACACGTCGCGGCCGATCACGGGGTCCGCCGAGAAGAACGACAGGTCCGTGTAGATGCGCGCCGTGACGGGGTGGTAGTTGCCGGTGCCGACATGGCAATAGGTGATGAGCTGCCCGGTCTCGCGGCGCACGACGAGCGACAGCTTGGCGTGGGTCTTGAGCTCGATGAAGCCGAACACGACCTGCGCGCCGGCCCGCTCGAGATTGCGCGCCCAGCGGATATTGGCCTCCTCGTCGAAGCGGGCTTTCAGCTCGACAAGCGCGGTGACGGACTTGCCCGCTTCCGCCGCTTCGGCGAGCGCCGCGACGATCGGCGAGTCGTTCGAGGTGCGATAGAGCGTCTGCTTGATCGCGACGACGTTCGGGTCGCGCGCGGCCTGGCCGAGGAACTGTACGACCGCGTCGAAGGATTCATAGGGGTGGTGGACGATGATGTCCTTCTGCCGGATGGCGGCGAAGCAGTCGCCTCCCGCCTCGCGAATGCGTTCGGGAAACCGCGGGTTGTAGGGCTTGAACTTGAGGTCCGGCCGCTCGAGCGCGACAAGCTGCGAGAGCTCGTTCAAGGCGAGCATGCCTTCCACGCGGAAGATCTCGTCGAAGGGGATCTCAAGTTCCTCGGCCACGAAATGGCGGATGTCTTCGGGCATCGCCGCCTCGGCCTCGAGACGGATCACCGTGCCGCGTCGGCGCTGCTTCAGCGCTGATTCATAGAGCCGCACGAGATCCTCGGCCTCCTCCTCGACTTCGATGTCCGAGTCGCGGATGACCCGGAAACTGCCCTGCCCTCTCACAGTGTAGCCGGGGAAGAGCCGGCCGGTGAACATCACGATCACCTGCTCGAGCGCGATGTACCGCGCCGCGCCGGTCTCGGCGAAATCGGGCAGGCGGATGAAGCGCTCGATCTTCGATGGCAGGCGGATCAGCGCGTTGAGGATCTTGCTCTCGCTCTGCGCCTTCTCGGCGCCCTTGCGCACGAGCTGCAGCGCGATGGAGAAGCCGAGATTAGGGATGAAGGGGAACGGGTGCGCCGGGTCGATGGCGAGAGGGGTCAGTACTGGGAAGACGTGATGCAGGAAGTAGTCCTCGAGCCAGGTCGCCTCGGCTTTGGTCAGCGCGGCTGCGTCGACCAGGACGATACCCTCGTGGAGCAGGTCGTCCTTCAGCTCGCGCCACCGCCGCTGCTGATCCGAGGCGAGCTCCGAGACTGCCACCGCGATCCTGGCGAGCTGCTCGGCGGGGGTCAGGCCGTCCTGGGACAGCGTTGCGAGGCCGGAACGAACCTGGCCGACCAGACCCGCAACGCGAACCATGAAGAATTCGTCGAGGTTGTTTGCCGAGATCGAAAGGAAGCGGAGCTGCTCGAGAAGCGGGTGGTTGCGGTTTTCCGCCTCCTCGAGGACCCGGCGATTGAACTGAAGCCAGGAGAGCTCGCGATTGACGAAGCGTTGGGGAGACTGGCGCAGCGCCTCGCCTTCGGCGGCCAGGGGGGCAGCGGACTCGAGCTTCGGCTCCGCTTTCGCTTCGTTTCTGGCCTTGGGCGGAGCATCCTCCAGGATGTCAGCTTCCGCCTCGCGGGCCGCAGTGCCACGCACCACCGTCCATCTCCATCGTTCGACGGCGGCGCCGCCGGTCGGGCGTGAGTCTACGACAACTCCGCGACGACTGCGTAACCGCTTACTCCCCCTCCTCCGTTCCACCCGCCCGCCCGAGGATCTCGGCGGCCATGGGCCGCGTGATGCGCCGGCCGCGGCTCAGCGCCTCCCGGTCGAGCTCGCCGACGATCGCGGCAGCCGCAGCGAGCGAGCGCTCGATGCGGAGCGTCAGGAAATCGACAACGGTGGTGTCGACGACAAGCTGGCGGTCCACGAAGAGCTTGACCAGCACTGCCTTGAGGAGCGCGTCGTCCGGCGGCTCGAGCGAGGCCACAGGCGCGAGCCTCACGCGAGATCTGAGGTCGGGCGTCCGGATCGGCAGCTGCTCGACCGGCAAGGCGCTTGTCAGGACGACATGGGCCTGGCGCTCCCGCGCGAGGTTGAGGAGGTGGAATAGGGCAGGCTCGTCCGCCTCGCCCGAGTGGATGTCCTCGATGACCAGCGCGCCATTGGAGATGAGGTGCGGCACCCTCGCCATCGTCACCTCGAAAGTGTCGACGGTCCAGCCATGGGCGACCTCGGCCCAGATCGCGGCGAGATGGCTCTTGCCGCTGCCTTGCGGGCCGGTGAGGAGAAGGATCTGGTCCGGCCAATCCGGCCAGCGCTCGATCAGCGCATAGGCGCGTTCGTTCGAGGGGCTGACCAGGAAATCCTCGCGCCCGTAGCGGGGCGTCAGCGGCAGATCGAGTGCGAGCTGCTTCGGCGCGTCAGGCATCGGGGCTGGAAGGAAAGACCGGCGCAGGACCGGGCGCCGGCGCGCCCCCATGATAAAGGTTGCTGCCGAGATATTGCTGAAGGCCGAAGCGGGCGAGCACGCCGACGGCGGCTGCAAGCGGCACGGCGAGCAGGAGGCCGACGAAGCCGAAAAGCGAGCCGAAAGCGAAGAGCGCGAACATCAGCCAGACCGGATGCAGCCCGACCGACGCGCCGACGAGCTTCGGCGACAGGATGTTGCCCTCGATGAACTGCCCGAGCACGAACACGCCTAACGTCGCGAGGATCCAGGTCCAGTCGGGCCAGAACTGCACCACGGCGACGCCCACCGACAGGATCAGCCCGGTGAGCGAGCCGACATAGGGAATGAAGCTGAGGAGCCCGGCGGTCAGGCCGATCAGAGCGCCGAAGTTCAGCCCGATCGCGGTAAGCCCGACCGCGTAGATGGTCCCGAGGATGAGGCACACGAGCGCTTGGCCGCGGATGAAGCCCGCGATCGCGCGGTTGACGTCGCGGGCGAGGAGCCGCACCGTCTCGCGATGGCGCAGAGGCACCCAGCCATCGACAGCGGCGATCATGCGGTCCCAGTCGATGAGCAGGTAGAAGGCGACGACCGGCGTCACCACCATCAGAGCGAAAACGCTGATGATCGCCTGCCCGCCCGACCAAAGCCCGCGTAGAAAGCCGGCTGCCCAGGCGGTCGCCTGCTTCAGGAGGTCGCCCACCGAGGACTGCATCTGCGCGAGCGACTCCGGGCCGCCGAAACGCTCGAACAGCGCCCCGCCGCGCTCGACCGCAAGCGCCTGCAGTCGAGCCACGTATTGGGGCAGCCGCGCAATAAAGGCCTCCAGCTGGTGGAAAAGGAGCGGCACGACCAGCACCAGCGCCAGGATGAAGAGCAGTACGAAGATCACCAGGATCAGGAGCGTCGCTCCGAGGCGCCCGATGCCGGTCCTCTCGAGCCGATCGGCGATCGGGTCGAGAAGATAGGCGAGCGCCAGCCCGGCGACGAAGGGCAGGAGGATGTCGCGCAAGACGTAGAGCGCGAGCACGGTGACGACCAGCGCGCTGAGCCAGAACGCGACCTGCCTCTGGGTCACCATCGGCCGTGCCCCCGTGCTCAGGCCGCCATGTGGCGAAGCCACTTGCCGAGATAGGCGGCGACGGAGGTCACGGTCAAGGCGACGACGATCCACATCGCAGCCGTATCAAAGGCGTTGAGCTCCAAGCCGAAGGCCTTCTTACCGAGGATAAGGGCGGCGAAGGCGATCTGCAGTGCAGTGTTGAGCTTGCTGATGGCGAGCGGCTTGATCGCGACGGGCCGGCCCATGAGCCAGGAGACCATGATCGCCGAGATGATCATGAGGTCGCGCGACACGATAACGATGGCGAGCCACCCCGGCAGAACCCCGATGACCGGCAACGTCACGTAGATCGAGACCAGGAGCGCCTTGTCGGCGAGCGGGTCGATATAGGCGCCGAACTCGGTGCGCATGTCGAGCTTGCGCGCGAGATAGCCGTCGACGCCGTCGGACACGCCCGCCGCCAGGAAGAGCAGGAAGGCCCACCCCCATTCGCCCTGCATGATCATGACGATCACGACGGGCACCATGAGGAGCCGGGCGATGGTGATGAGGTTCGGGATGGTCATGGTTTTGCGCGCGCTCGCCCGACTCTAAGTTCCCGGCAGGAAAACTGCGAGAGCGGAGGCGACGCGCTTGCGCCGGCTCCGCTTCGCCCTTAGTCCCGCTCGCGATGAGCCAAAAGGCCGTGAATTCGCTCACCTACGCCGCGGCGGGCGTCGACATCGACGCCGGAAACGCCATGGTCGAAGCGATCAAGCCGCTCGTGCGCGCGACCCGCCGGCCGGGCGCCGATGCGGAGATTGGAGGCTTCGGCGGGCTGTTCGACCTCAAGGCCGCGGGATTCCGAGACCCCATCCTCGTCGCCGCGAACGATGGCGTAGGCACGAAAGTCAAGATCGCGATCGAGACCGGGCTCCACGAGACGATCGGCATCGATCTCGTGGCGATGTGCGTCAACGACATCGTCGTGCAGGGTGCCGAGCCGCTCTTTTTCCTCGACTATTTCGCGACCGGGAAGCTCGCGCCGGAAGTCGGCGTGGCGGTGGTGCGCGGCATCGCCGAAGGCTGCCGCATCGCCGGGTGTGCGCTGATCGGGGGCGAGACGGCCGAGATGCCGGGGCTCTATGCGGCCGGCGACTACGACCTTGCCGGCTTTGCCGTCGGCGCGGCCGAACGAGGCACCCTTCTGCCGCGGCCGGATATCGTGACCGGTGACGTGTTGCTGGGGCTGCCCTCCTCCGGCGTGCATTCGAACGGCTTCTCGCTCGTGCGCCGGATCGTCGAGGCGAGCGGGCTCGGCTGGCAGGCGCCGGCCCCCTTCGCGCCCGACCGCGCGCTCGGACAGGCGCTGCTCGAGCCGACGCGCATTTACGTGAAGCCACTGCTTTCGGCACTGAAAGCAAGCAACGGCATCAAGGGCCTCGTCCACATTACGGGCGGTGGATTCCCGGACAACATCCCGCGCGTGCTGCCAGCGGGTATCGGCGTGCAGCTCGAGCTTCCGGCGATCGAGGTGCCGCCGGTCTTCGGCTGGCTTGCGACCGCCGGCGGCGTGGTGGAAAGCGAGCTACTGCGCACGTTCAACTGCGGCGTCGGCATGATCGTCATCGCCGGAGCGGACATGGCGGACAGGGTCGCCGACGTCCTGCGCCACGCGGGAGAATGCCCTTTCGCCCTCGGCGAGGTGATCGCGGCCCCGGACGGTGAGCGCGTCCGCTCGAGCGGCGCCCTGAGGCTCTGATGCCAAGGAAGCGCCGGGTCGCGATCCTGATCTCCGGGCGCGGCTCGAACATGCTCTCGCTGATCGAGGCCGCTCGCGATCCGGACTACCCAGCCGAGATCGTCGGCGTGCTGTCCAACCGGCCGGAAGCGACAGGCCTTGCGCGGGCCCGCGACGCCGGCGTCGCCGTCCATTGCATCGACCACAAGGCCTACCCGGACCGCGAAACCTTCGAGCGCGACTTCGACGCGGCGCTCGCGCGACATGAGCCCGACATCCTGTGTCTTGCGGGTTTCATGCGCATGCTGACTCCTTGGTTGATCGAGCGTTGGCAGGCTCGGATGATCAACATCCACCCGTCGCTTCTGCCTCTTTTCAAGGGCCTGCACACCCACCGTCGCGCGCTCGAAGCCGGCATGCGCATCCACGGCTGCAGCGTGCACTACGTCGTGCCCGAGCTCGACTCCGGTCCGATCATCGCGCAGGCCGCGGTGCCGGTGCTGCCGGGCGACACGGAAGACACATTGTCCGCGCGCGTGCTGCGCCAGGAGCACGTGCTCTATCCCCTCGCCCTGAGGCTCGTGGCAAGCGGCCGCGTGCGGCTGCAGGACGGTCGTGTGGAGCTGGACGCGGATTGGGACGAGAAGGCGGCGCTGGTTTCGCCCAGCGCTGCTTGCAGCAAAGGCTGAGGGGTCATGGTCGGGAGTGTCCGCCACCCCGACCCGCACAGCGCGATTTGATTGGGACGCCCGCGCCAGGCCGGCATTCCACGACTTGCTGACATGATCAGACGAGCGCGAGCTCGCGTCGTTCTGCGGGCGTGACTTCGCCCGGGAGTTCGGGGCCCACCCTCTCCAGCGCCACCCGGTTGTCGTGGAAGGCGGCGCCGCCGAAAGGCGCAACCTGGTCGGCCCCGGTGAGCGTGTTGATGCCGCGCCCATCCGGGAAATACGCGTTCGGCCAGATCGATTCCGCGATCAGCACGCCCCGGCGCACACCCTTGAAGAGGCGCGCGCGGATCAGCACCGCGCCGCGCCGGTTTGAGAGGCGCACCCAGTCCCCCTGCTCCACGCCGAGGACCACCGCGTCGTCGGGATGGATCATCACCTCTGGCCGCCGTTCCTTGGCGAGCGAGGTCGGCGTCTCGTTGAAGCTCGAGTTCAGGAACTGCCGCGCCGGGCTCGTAGCGAGCCGGAAGGGCTGTTCATCTGTCGCCTCCTCGATCGCCGGCCAGTAGTCGGGCAGCGCCGGCATGCTCTGCCAAGGACCCATCGCGCCCGCGTTCGGCGCCCGCACCTTCGTCCAGTCCGGCTTGAAGCGGAACTTCTTGTCGGGGTAGGCGAAGCCATCGAGGTAATGCGCCTCGCGGAAAGGCGGCTGCACGTCGAGGAACTTCCTGGCCTCGAGGTCTTCGAGCGTGCCCCAGCCGGACTCGCGCAGCGTCCAGTCGATGATCTCGCGCGGGCTCATGCGGAACCCCGGATGCTCGGCCCCGACACGTTCCGCTAGCGCGCAGATGACCTCGTGGTTGGAGCGACACTCGCCCGGCGGCCCGATCAGCTTCGGCCCGAGCATAACGTGTTGATGTCCGCCGCCCTGATAGAGGTCGTCATGCTCCATGAACATCGTCGCCGGGATCACGACGTCGGCCATCAGCGCCGTCTCGGTCATGAACTGCTCGTGCACGCAGACGAACAGGTCCTCGCGCGCGAATCCGGCCTTCACCTTGTCCTGCTCCGGCGCGACCGAGACAGGGTTCGTGTTCTGGATCAGCATCGCAGTCACCGGCGGGCCGTCCAGGAGCGCCTCGGCATCGCCGGTGAGCACACGGCCGATCTGCGACTGGTCGAGCTGCCGCACCGCGGGATTCCGCGAGTCGAGCCCTTCGATCAGCGACTTGCGCCAGTGATAGATCGCGCCGTTGTTGTGGAAGGCGCCGCCGCCCTCGTATTGCCAGGCCCCGGTGACGGCCGCGATGCAGGACGCCGCATGCATGTTGACGACGCCGTTGCGCTGGCGTCCGAAGCCGTAGCCGAGGCGGAAGAAGGTGCGCTTCGTCGTGCCGACGAGGCGGGCGAAGGCCTCGATCTCCTCGACCGAGAGCCCCGTGATCGCCGCGGCCCAGGCCGGGTCGCGGGTGGCGAGATGCGCCTCGAGCTCGCGCGGGCAGTCGGTGTATTTCTCCAGGTACTCCCAATCGGCGAGACGATCGCGGAAGAGCACGTGCATGACGGCGCAGGCGAGCGCGCCGTCGGTGCCCGGCTTGACGAGCAGCGCCAGGTCGGCCTGGCGCATGGTGGCGTTGTCGTAGATGTCGACGACGATGATCTTCGCCCCGCGCTCCTTTCGCGCGCGAGTCGCGTGGGTCATCACGTTGACCTGCGTGTTGACGGCGTTCGTGCCCCAGATCACGACGCAGTCCGACTTGGCCATTTCGCGCGGATCGGCGCCGGCGAGCCGCCCCGTTCCGGCAATCCAGCCGGTCCAGGCCATGTTGGTGCAGATCGTTGTGAACTCGCCGGAGTACTTCTTGGCATGGCGGAGCCGATTGATGCCGTCGCGCATCACGAGGCCCATGGTGCCGGCATAGTAATAGGGCCAGACCGCCTCCGAGCCTTCTCGGCGCTCGGCGTCGAGGAATTTCTCGGCCGTGAGCTCGAGAGCCTCCTCCCAGGAAATGCGGCGGAATTGTCCGGCGCCCTTCGGTCCCATTCGCTTCAGGGGGTAGAGGAGCCGCTCGGGATGGTGGATGCGCTCGGCATAACGCGCGACCTTGGCGCAGATCACGCCCGCCGTGTAGCTGTTGTCCTGCGAGCCATGCACCCGCCCGATGGCGCGCCCGTCGATCACCTCAATGTCGAGCGCGCAGGTGGACGGGCAGTCGTGGGGACAAACCGAGTGCCGGCGATCGATGCGCGTGGGAGCATTCATGGTCCGGTTATGCCCGAAAGCCGCTTTCGGCGGAAGGCTGCCCCATTGTCGCCGGGCTGGTCGCCTGTGCTAGAGAGCGCGGAGTCAACAGGATTTGCGATGACCCTACCCCGTTCGGCGCTCTTCGTCGCTCTTGCCGGTGCGCTTCTCGCGACCGACGCGGCCGGCCAAACGCCGCTTCCGCCGAGCATCTCCCAGGGCAGCACAGGCGAATCCGGCCCGGTCAAGAAGCCCGCGCCGAAGCCCCGTCCCAAGGCGCAGAAGCCTGCCGAAGGGGCTACCTCGCCCGGCGGGAATGCGAAGCCCGGCGAACGCCCCGGCACAGCGCGGGCGGCACCGAAGCCCGCGCCCGGCCGCGGCTATTCCGAGACGCTGCCGATGCCGCGCAAGATCGACCGCGGCGACATCGACGATCCCTATGGAAGCAGCAGCCCCGACCCCTTCGGCAGCCGGATGCGGCCGAGCGTGACGCCGAGCGGCGGCATGGGCATGGGCGGGCGCTTCTGAGGCCCGTTGACCGTCGGCACGGATTTAGCACGCCGCCCGGACCTGCAGGCATGGCTCGCGGCCCGGGCGGTCGACGGAGAAGGCTTCGATGAAGCGTCCGTCAGCCTGCGTGACGAAGACCGTTTTGCCGTCGGGCCCGCCGAAGCTGAGATTCGTTGGCGACTTTCCGCGCAGCTGAACCTCGCGCACGAGCGTCCCGTCTGGCGTGAGCACGGCGACCCGCCCTTGTGGCGGCCGCGTCACGAAGATCCTGCCGTCGACGTCAGTACGCAGACCGTCGAGCTCCCCCTCGCCAAACTTCTTGACGAGGCGCGGCGCGGCGAGCTTCGCCCCCTCGAGCCGATAGGCCCACACCTCGCGCGTGTTGGATTCGCTCACATAGAGGGTCAATCCGTCCGGGCTGAGATCGAGACCGTTCGTGACGCCCATGCGCCGTTCGCTCGACATCACCTCGCCGCGGCCCTCTCGGCCCGGTCCGCGCGTGATCCGCCAGATCTGGCCGGTGCGCCGGGCAAAGCTCGGATCGGTCGCATACAGCGTGCCGTCGGCCGCTATCGCAAGATCGTTGGGCTGGTTGAACCGGGGGGAGTGGAAATAGACCCGCGCCGCGCTCTGCCCGCGCTCGAAGACGAGCACGTTGTGCTTCTTGAAGTCGGCAACATACATTCGGCCCTCGGGGTCGAAGCGGATACCGTTGCCGATGCTGCCTTCGGGCAGTCGGGCGAAGAGCTCGGATCGCGCGGCGCCGACGGGCAGCCGCCCGATCGTGCCTTTCCTCTCGAAGTTCACCACGTAGAGGACGCCCGTCGCATCCACCGCAGGTCCCTCGATCCCGGAGGTGTATTCGCCGGCAGGCGTCAGCTGTCTGCTCTCGAATAACGCCTGCGCCGTGACCGGGCCGGCGCCGCCGGCCACTAGCGCAAACGCCGCCACGCCTGCGTGCGTCATCCGCGTCCCGCGACCAAATGTGCGCGCAAACATGATTGCTCCTCCTGCCTTGCAATGGAGTTTCCCCATGCAATGATCCGTTGCAACTGCTATTCGCGGCCACACGGGCGCGCGGCAGCGTTCGGTTTTGCAAGCAGAGCACTCAAAGAAGTTTGCGGTGGCGACGATATTGGATCCTATCCTGCAGATCGCCGCCCGGTCGGCGATCGCCCGCCATCGCTGGGCTGATCGCGGCGCCGCGCCGATCGGGTACATCAAGGGAATGGCGCTCGTTTACGCGCGCGTCTTGGGCAAGCTCGCCGCCGGCGACGCCGCCGCGATCGAGATGGCGAAGGCGGATACCGGCGACGGCTCCCGCGACGCCCTCGCCTGGTATGCTCAGAGATTCGCCGCGCTCGGCATGCGCAACAACGCGTCGGGGCGAGAAACGCTCCGTCATCTCTTCGTCCTGCTGCTCGGGCTCGGCATGCGCGAGAGCTCCGGAAAGCATTGCGAGGGCCGCGACCGGTCGGCCTCGAACACCACCGCCGAAACTGCGGAGGCGGGTCTGTTCCAGACGAGCTTCAACGCTCGCAGCGCGAGCCCTTTGATGCTGACGCTGTTCGCTCAGTATTCCGCAAAGCCGTCCGGCTTCGTCGAGGTCTTCCGCGAGGGCGTTCGATGCTCGGCTGCGAGCCTCGAAAATTTTGGATCGGGACCAGGCAAGGAGTTCCAGCGGCTGTCGAAGGAGTGCCCCGCATTCGCCGCCGAATTCTGCGCCGTTGGTCTTCGCAACATCCGCAAGCACTGGGGGCCGATCACGCGGCGGGAAGCCGAGCTGATCCCCCACGCCGACGCGATGCTGGTCGAGGTCCAAGAAGTCCTCGAGGCATCTCCTGCACTGCAAGCCGCCGTTGCGTAGGGACGCCCCGCCCCGTCCTGCCCCTCACATCATCGCAGCTCGATCTCGGCCTCGATGACGTGCTCGATCGGGGCGTTCTTGCCCTTCAGCGTCATCGTCACCTTCAGGACCTCGCCCTGAACCTGGCCGGACCGCACAGCCTCTTCGATCACGCGCTGCGAGGTCACGCCGACCTGCTTCAGAAACTTGCGCACCGACATGTTGAACCGGTCCTCGTCCATCCCCGCCTCCCCTTGCTGAACCGTTATGCTCGGCCGCGCGCAGTGCAACCCGAGGACCTCCTGTGCCCTCGAGCGCTCCCGCCAAGCGCCCTCGGCTCTGCGCTTTTGCGCTTCGCCGAAGATCACGCGTTCGGCGACCTGCGGACCTAGTCCAGCCACTCAGCGGAGCCGGGGCGCAGCACCCGCCGGATCGTCTCGACCCTTCGCTCCTCGATGATCACCGGCGCGGCCGGCGCAACACGCCGGGTCACCACGACATCGGCCGGGCGGAAACCGGGCGCCACGACGGGTCCGTCCTTGACCACCCGCCGGTAGGGCGAGGGCGGCGGCAGGACCGAGCCGGTAACGTCGATATCGTCCTCGATCACCGGCCGGGGCGCGATGACGCGGCGCGTCGTGACCACCGTCTCGGGCTCGTCATAGCCGCCGTAGCTCGAAGGCCCGCTGATGATTCTGCGGGTCGTGACCACGGTGCGCGTCGTGCCGACCTGGTAGCCGGGCACCGGCCGCGGCGGCACCGGCCGGTCGTAGTCGTAGTAGCCGTCATACCCGCCGATCGCGCGCGGGCCATAATAGTCCTGCGCGGCAGCCGGCGTGGCGATGATGGTGCAAGCAAGAAGGGCGAAAAGGACGGGCTTCATGAGCGCCTCCAAGGCGTCGGCATCGTTTAGCGGCACCGGCCGCTCCCATCCCCTCCCAGTCAACGCCGATCAACGGCTAAGGTTCAAGCCCCGGGAACCGAAATGCTGGCTTACGGCCAAGCTGGAACGCCACGCTCGCAAGCTGCGTTGCAGGGGCACGAGCAAACATTCTCGGGAGCAAGAGATGAAGAAGATCGCCGCGATCCTCGCTGCCTCCATGCTGGCGAGCGCCGCCTATGCCCAGACCACGGTCATCGAGAAGCGCGAGACCGCGCCGAGCAGCACGACGATCGTGAAGGAGCGCGATCCCTCGGTGACGGTCCACAAGGAAGTCACCACGGGCAGCGTCGGCTGCGAATCGAAGACCGTGCAGAAGACCGATTCCTTCGGCGACACCAAGACCAAGACCAAGACCGAGTGCTGATCGCACCCGGCGGATCCGCGAAAGGCCCGGCTTCGGCCGGGTCTTTTCCGTTGGCCGGGCGGAAAAGCCACACTCGCTCCCGGAATGCGCCGAGCGCCACGGCGAGGCTTGATCGTTGCCGAGGCTCCCGACAGGTTCAGCGTGCGACGACCGGGGGATCGAATGAGGGTGTGGCTGAGGTGGGCAGCGACGCTTGGGCTGGGGCTCGCCGCGGTCGCCTGCAGCCGACCGCCTAACCCGGTCGTCGCCCATGATCCGCTGCCGCCGCCCTCGGCCGCTTTCGCGGCCCGCTGCTACTCATCCCCCACGATCCTCCATGGCTATGCCAGCGCCTGCCGGCCGATCGTCAGGCCGGCCGTGCTCGAGGAGCGAATCGTCGTGCGGGCGCGCGGATAGCGCTCACACCTGTTCGGACGAGAACCACACCCGGTCGTAGACCGCCGTGGCGCTTGCGTCCGGGGCGCGGTCGTCCGTAAGCCACACCGACCGCGTCTCCATGAGGTCATGCGGCCCGCAGCGACCGCTCGGCTGCCCCTGGGCGCCGACGCAGGGGATGAAGCCCACGGCCATGGTCGGATTGGCCGCGAACCCGCTTTCCAAACGCTGTACCAGCAGAGTGACCCCTCCCCCGCCCATCGACTGCCACGGGAAGATCAACCGCCCGCCGGGCTTCAACGCCTGCAGCCAGCCCGTGTCGGGCGCCGTGGCGGCCGCGTTCACGTAGATCACATCGGCCGGCGGCAGATCGGCCTGCACCCCCGAGACCGCGTGAACCGTCACATGGAAAAGGTCGACGAGATGCCGGCGGGCGAGCGCAGCGAGCCGCGCCTCGATCTCGTAGCCGTGTACCGCTCCGCCGGGGGCTACGAGGCGGGCCAGAATTGCCGTGTAGTAGCCCGCGCCGATGCCGACATGGACCGCGGTCTCGCCAGGACGCGGATCGACAGCCGCGATCCAGGCGGCATGCAGCGAGGGCTGGCCGTTGTTGATGCCCTTCGCCCGGTCCAGCACCACGAGGACGTCGTCGTAGAGGTCCGCCGGGTCCGAGGTGTTCTTCTCGATCACGCCTCCCGGCGAGAAGATCCGCCAGGGCGGCGGCGTCAGGAAATCCTCGCGGGGAACACTCGCGAAGGCTTTCTCGACCCGGGCGTTCTCCGCGCCTGTCGCGCGCATGATATCCGCCGCATAGCGGCTGCGGTGCTTCTCGAGGGTGGCTGGTTCCGGCATCAGCCCGATCCGGCGCGCGAGCCCTGCGAACCAACGCGCCACCCTCGCCGCGGCTCCGCCCCTACCGGATGGCGATCGGCGCCACCGTCGAGCCGGAGCCGCCCTGGATCTTCAGGGGCTGCATCACGAAAGCAAACTCGTAGACCTGCTTCTGCGCGAGCTCGTCGAGTTTCATGTTCTCGAGGAGATGCACGCCATTCACGACGAGCGCGACCTGGTGCACCGGCAGCGAGAGCTGCGGGTCGGGATTCGGGCTGACCTCGACCGGCCAATTGTCCGAGCCGAGGAGGATAGGCTCCTTGGCGATCAGCCACTCGGCAGCCTTGACGCCGATCCCCGGGCAGGACTTCACGTAGCGCGCGTTGTCCTTCGCCCAGAGCTTGTTCCAGCCGGTGTTGATGATCACCGCGTCGCCGGGCTGGAGCGTCGTGTTCTGCTTCTTCAGCGCGTCCTCGAGATCCTGCACGGTGATCTCATAGGTGTCGGGCAGCGTGTCGACGCCCTTGAGGCCGGCGACGTCGATCAGCACGCCGCGCGTGACGATCGCGCCGACATTGTGGACGCCGAGCTTCAGGAAGCCGCCGCGCGTCGAGTTCTCGTCGACCTTGAAGCAGTTGTACCAGCTGTTCTCATGCGTCTGATGCGCGAACCCATCGAACTGCGTGCCGACCTGGCCGATCTCGGAGATGACGATCTCCTCGTTCGAGCCGCGCCGATTGGAGGGCTGGTTCATGAAAGTGCGCTTGATGTGCACGTCGAAGCGCCGCGTGCCGAAGAACGGCATCTTCTCGGAGAGGACGTGGCCGAGCTCGATCACCTCCCCGGTCTTGATGAGCTTCGCGGCATTCATCACGGCGGCTGGGTTCTGGCGATTCATCGAGCCGCGCTCGTCGTTCGGCCCCCAGCGCGACGGGCAGCGCTGATTCTCCGGCGGCGGCGACCAAGTCGGCGCTTGAGCAAGCGCGGCGTTCGCAAGCAGCAACGACCCTCCGATGGCGGCGACGAACGCGTTCATGGCGGAGCCTCCCCAGGCAATCCCGGCGCTCGCGGCCGGGCGCGGTAGGATGACCCTGGAGAAGAGCGGCGGCAATACATGCCGAGGTTGGCGCCTGTCACGGGTGTCAGGACCGTCTTGCTCGCCCCGCGCCCGCAGGGCCGCGGCCGTGGGCGCGTCTGTGGGAAGAAGGACTCGACGGGGAATTCCCGAGAGGGTGCTGTCGAAGCCGCCCTTCGGCTTCGCGACGAAGATATCGCGTCCCGGCCCCAAGGTTCCGCCCGGTTGCGCGGCTGCGCGTGCGGGCCGAGAATGGCGGAGGGTCCATACACGGAGGGGCGCGATGCCCGCTACAGCCCTGCGCAGCGAGACCGCGGCCGAGTCCGATCGCGACGCTCTCCTGCGGCTTAACCGCGACTACATCGATTGCGTGCAGAACTCGGATGTCGGCCGCTTCGAGGAACTCTTGGCCGAGGACTTCCTGTGCAGCCATCCGGACGGCTCGCTGGTCGACCGCGCGACCTTCCTCGAGCAGACCGCCCGTCCGGTTGCGATCAGGAATCTCGCGGCACAGGAGGTGAAGATCCGCCTCATGGGGGATTTCGCGATCATTCACGCGCGCACGAGCTACCTGAAGCCCGACGGCGCGCCCGGCCAGGGCCGCTACACCGACGTCTGGGCGCGGCGCAACGGAAGCTGGGTCTGCGTCGCGGCCCATGTCACGCGCTGCTGAGGCTTGCGCCGGCGCGGGCGTCGCGTGCTCCTGCCTTGGTCCGGACAGCCGGCTGATCTGTCCGGCCGGAACGGCCCCCCTGCCCCGGCGTTGAGCTTGACGGCAAGGCTCTTCGCCTCGCGAGGATCGCGCATGGAGTTCTACAGCTTCCGCTTCGGCGACTTGAAGGTGGCGCAGGCGGATCCGGCGAGTCCGAAGCTCATCGCGGCGGAGATGTCCTTCGGCTTCAAGGCGCCCGACGCCCCGGCCGTGCAAGCAATCGAGCTTACGGTCCATGTCCCGCACGACGAGACGAAGACGGTCGCCGAAACCCAGCGCCAGGCCTATGCGGCGGCGCAGGCTCTGCTCCGCGCCGCCGCCGGCTATGCCGGCTCGAAAAGCTGCGAGGCGCTCTCCGAGGAAACCGAGAAGAACCGCGCGTTCGTGGTCAAGGCATCGTAGGCGCGTCGCGGCGGCTCACTTCGGGCTGCGCCGCTCGCCGTTCTTGCCTCGCTCGGCAGCGCGGTTCGTGAACCGCGCGTTGCCAAGGCCGGTGCCGATCGTCAGCACGCCCCAGCGCTCGACGTCCTGCATGAAGGGCGCCTCGCTCAAGCCCTGGACGACGGCGTCGTTATGCATCACCACCATGGTCTCGTGCTCCTCGATCTCGGGGATCGCGTCCCGCAAGCGCTCCGGCAGGTTGAAGCGGCTGCTCTCCCAGTCCCCCGGCAGGTTCTGCCCGCCGCGCTCGATCGAGCCGTCCTCGTTGATGAGCCCCGGGCACCCGACGCCGATGAACGGCGCGAGGCTCAGGCCCTCCTTCTCCGCGGCCTTGATCAGATCCCCGACCATGTCGGCGAGGTGGTCTACGGCGCCGTCGCGGGTCGGCGGCGGATCGTCGTCGCGATAGCGCCAGAGCAGAGCTTTCCACACCTCCGCCTTCCACACGTCCGGCGCCTTTTTCAGATTCGGGCGCACGATGCCGGCGCGGATGTTCGTGCCGCCGATGTCGATCGCGAGAAGCCCGTCATGCCCCTTGAAGATCCAGGCCGGGGCAAGGTGGCAGGCGCCGATCAGCCCGGCCTCGTCGGGATGGTTCCGGATCGGCACAAGGCTGATGTCGATGCCCTCGCCCTTGAGAAGCACGCTGGCGCGGCCGATGGCAAGCTCGCCGATGCGACTCTCCCGGAAGCCGCCGCCGACCACGATGCGCTCGGTGTCGCGCCAGCCTTTCAGGCGCAGGAAGCGGCGCACGACGGCGGCGAGCTCCTGCGCGAAGTCCTCGACCGCGCTCTGCACGACGCCCGCAGCTTCGGGATCGCCCTCGACCAGCAGCTTGTCCAGCTTCTTCTTGCTGAACTCGCGGCTCGGCACCTCGCCAAGCGGATCTTCGCCGACGACCCGCTCGAGGCGCTCGCGCCAGTCGTCGAGGATCGCCCGGAAGGCGCGGTTGCTGGCGCGATCGCCGACGAAACCCTCCTTGTCGCGCAGCTCGACATTGTAGCTGTCGATCACGACCGAAGGCAGCTGGAGGAGAGCGTGGGCGGCGTCGGTCGCGACCATCGTCGATCTGGCAGGAGGGCACCCTGAGCGGCGTTACGGCAACGCTTGCCGAGGCGCGCCGTTCCCGGCTGTTGGAAGCTCCGGCCCGGCGTGCTCTGTTGGGACGAACGGAGAAGCGGGACCATGCTGGCAGCACTCCTCGGCGCCTTGTCGCGCGGGTCGGGCCATGGCTCGCATCGCTGACAAGTTCCGCGTCACGCCGGGCAAGCGCGTCGCACTTGCGAAGCGCGATCCGGCCGATGTCTCGGTCTTGCGCGACAAGGAGACCGCGAAGGCTCGGCTCGAGAAGGACGCCGAGCGCATCAACGAGGTGCAAGACAGGCTCTACGCCGAGGGCCAGCGCGCGCTCCTGGTGATCCTGCAGGGCACCGACACAAGCGGCAAGGACGGCACGATCCGCAGCGTCTTCAACCGCACGGGCCCCCTCGGCGTCTCGGTGACCGCCTTCCGCCGCCCGAGCGAGGAGGAACTCGCGCACGACTTCCTGTGGCGGGCGCACCTTGCCTGCCCGCGCCGCGGCATGATCGGCATCTTCAACCGCTCGCATTACGAAGACGTGCTCGTCGCGCGGGTGCGCGGCTTCGCGCCGGCCGACGAGATCGAGGCGCGCTACGAACAGATCAATGCCTTCGAGAAGATGCTGGCCCTGAACGGCACCACTATCCTCAAGTTCATGCTCCACATATCCAAGGAGGAGCAGGCCAAACGGCTGCAGGACCGTCTCGACGAGCCCGAGAGCCGCTGGAAGTTCAACCCTGCCGACCTCGAAGACCGCAAGCTCTGGGACGAGTTCCAGAAGGCCTATGAGATCATGCTCGCCCGCTGCTCGACTGCCTGGGCGCCCTGGCACGTGATCCCGGCCGACCGCAAATGGGCGCGCAACGCCGCAATCGGAGCGATCGTGCGCGAAACGCTCGAGGCGATGGCGCCGGAATACCCCACGGTGACCTGGGATCCGGCGGCGTTCGCGATCGAGTGAGCTCCCGGCGCCGCGCCTCGCTCGCGCAACCTCCGCGGCGTCGCGGTCGTTACTCCTCGCGACGGCGCGGAGGTGCGCCAGGAGGACGACGATGGCCAAATCTCTCTCGGGCTTTGCCCTGTCGGCGATGATCGCGGCGGCGGGACCTGCGCTCGCCCAGGCGCCGCAGCAGCCGCCGGAGCGGATGGGCATGCCCCAGCTCTCGCAGCAGTTCCTGTCCGAAATGCCGGCGACCTCCATGCGGCTGTCGAAGATCGTCGGCACGCCGGTGATCGGGCTCGACCACCACGGGATCGGCAAGATCGGCGAGGTGCTCCTCGACCGCGACGGCAAGGCGGTGGCGGTCGTGATCGGCGCTGGCGGCGTGCTCGGCATCGGCGGCAAGGAGGTTGCGCTTCCCTACGAGGCCGTGCTGTGGAACACGGGCGACGCGACGCGGGCGCCCGGCCGGAGCGCGAGCCTTTCCCCGGCCGATGCGCCGGCACCGCAGCCGAACGCGGCCGAGCGGATGCCGGGCGCGAATGTCTCGAACGAGGCCCTGCGCGCCTCGAGCGACACGCCGAGCGCGAACGTGGGCTCCGGCTCAGCGCCGGCGACGACCGGCTCGACCGAGCGCGCGACCGTTCCGATCGTAGGCTCCGGCGGCCCGGTGCAGGCCATGGTGCGGCTGACGAGGTCCGAGATCGAGAACGCTCCAGCCTTCCGCTACGAAGGCGGGACCGGAGGAGCACGGCAGTAGCTTCGACGGACAGGGCGCCCCTCGCGGAGCGCCCTTCCTCGCGTTTCATGCGCTCCTAGCGCTCGGCCGGGAACGGCATCAGCGGCGGGTCGCTACGCTTGGCGCGCGGCCCGATGCCGGGGACGAGCATCGCCACACGCCGCCGGTAGGCCTCGTACTGAGCGCCGAACATGGCGATGAGGTCGCGCTCCTCGAGCCGAATCCCGACCAGGATGTAGCCGGTCGTCGCAAGGGCGAACAGGAGATGGCCCTCGCTCATCACCGGCGCCGCCCAAAAGGCCATGAGGAAGCCGAGATAGATCGGGTGCCGGACCACCCGGTAGAGGGACGGCGTCCTGAACTCCGGCTCGCCGGTGGGGCGCCTGAGCCAATGCAGCGCGACCTGCTTCAGCCCGAAGAGCTCGAAATGGCTGATCAGGAAGGTCGAGACGAGCACGAGCCCCCAGCCTGCAAGCGACGCCGCCTGGAGCAGGCCCGCGGCAATCGGGCTCTCGACGGTCCAGATCGGCGCCGGCATCGGCCGCCACTGCCAGAACAAGAGGATGAGGGCGAGGCTCGCGAACAGCACGAAGGTGCTGCGCTCGATCTGCGACGGCACGATCTTCGTCCAGATCCGCTTGAAGGCCGGGCGAGCCATGACGCTGTGCTGGATTGCGAAGAGACCGAGCAGCAGCGTGTCGACGATAAGGGCATGGGCAAGCGGGGCGGCGCGGCCATCATCGATGCCCTTGGGAACGCCGAGGTTCGAGACGAAGCCGACCGCATAGAGGAAGGTGAGGAAGAACACGCCATAGGCGGCTCCTCCGTAGAGAAGCGAAGCAAAGCGGGCCATGATGTTACCTCTCCCGAGCGAGGGCCTCGCCCGCGTGCTCAGCGCAAGCAAAGGACCGACCGGCTCCCGGACTATGCGCAACGGGGGGCGCAGTCCTTCAGGACCGCTTGCCGCTTCGTGGAGAGGTTCTTGAGATTTGCCGCCGTCAGAAGCGGCCGGGCAGCGAGGAGATCGGCGCGATTCCCTCGCATACGTCCCGATGCAGCAGCACGATGACGCCGCCCGGCAGCTGCCGGCGCACATAGCCGGCGCCGCGGCAGCCGCCCGCGATCGCGCTGCCGTGCGAGTACCGCACGTGCACCGCCTTCCGGCGGTAGGCCTTGCGGATGGTCATCGTCTTGGCGGGTCGAATTCGGTGCTTACGCACCGTCTTCACCCGCACGGCCTTGCTCACCACCTGTTCCGCAACCGGGGTGTGCTCGATCACGAGCGTTTGCCCGCGCTGGCGTTCGAGGTGGACCGGGTAGGGCGAGGCGGCCTGTGCGGCGGCGAGGCCGCAGAGCGTCGCGGCAAGTGTCAGGGCGAGGCGTGTCATGGCTTTGCGGCCCGTCAGGTTCAGATCACAACGCGAGCCAAGCTTTGCCGTTCCACGGCGGCTGCAAGCAAAAGGGGCGGCCATCAGGCCGCCCCCGTTTCCAGGTCGACGCTGGGTCGACGCCTTACTGAATGACCTGCACGACCCGGTGGCTGCGCGGATCGACCAGCACGACGCGATCGTTCACGACCGTATAGCGATAGTCGCGCACGCCGTACTGCGCCGGAACCTCGTAATAGGTGACGCCGCTCTGCGGCAGGACGCTGCCGACCCGGACCTCTTCCTGGTAGCGGTAGGACGGCACGTTCCGGGTCACGACGTATTGGCGGAACTGCGGCTGCTGATCCGCCGCAAGACCGCCGACGACGGCGCCGACGCCTGCGCCGACCACTGCTCCGACGGGGCCGCCGACGATCGCGCCGCCGACCGCGCCGGTGGTCGCGCCGGCAGCCGCGCCGCCCTGGCTCTGGGCGAGGGCCGGGGCAGCAACAAGCGCGAGTGCCGCGCCAGCGGCAAGGATGCTCATACGCATGAAAAAGACCTCCTGTTGATGCAGGCTCAACGATGCCCCGCGGTGATGGTTCCGCTCGGTGCCGGGGACCCTGCCGCCTTTGCCGAAAAGCGCTCATGCCTCGGCCATAGTCTTGCCCCACGCCGGTTCATGCTGTTCTCAAGACCAAGAGCTTGGCGGGAACACCGGACCCGTCGCCAAGGTGGGAGCTTCGGGGCATTGCTTCTCAGGACGGATCAGCCGCGCGCGAGGCGTGCGCAGCCGCAGCGGCGACGGGTCGCGCGCCCGCCGCTGCTCGGCTACGTTGCCGGAGCGGGTGCGCTAGCCGTTGCGCTGACGACCGGGTTGATGGCGCTCGACCCCGGGCTCCGCCAGCGGGCCGTCAACTCGGCGCCGCCGCAAGCAGCCCCGTCGGAGCCCTCTAGGACCTCAGTCGCCGCTACTGCCCAGCCTGCCGTCCCGGCGGCCTCTCCCGCGCCCATCCACCCCACGTCCTTGCCAGCGAGTTCGACCGAGCCGCTACCGGTAAGCGCGACTGCCCCGAAGGCGCAGCCGGCCGCGGTGCAGGGCCGGGAGCCAGCCGAGACCGCGGCCATCCCGTTTGCGGCTCTCGGGCCGGAGCCGTTCCGGGCACTGCCCTCGCCGCACGGGCGCGGCGCGGTGATCGAAAGCGCCGCTGCGCCGCTGGACTGCTTCCCGAACGAGGTCAGGGCGATGCTGGCCGGCCTGGCCAAGGCCGCAGGGGAAATCGAGATCCTTTCAACCAAGGAACTCCGCACCGACAACCACGCGCCAAACAGTGCCCGCGCGAGGTTGCACGAAGACTGCAAGGCGGTCGATCTTCGGGTGAAGGGCCGGATCGCGGACGCCACCACGTATCTGCGCGGCCGTAGCGAGGTCGCCTCGATCCAGCCTTACCGCAACGGCGTCATCCACATCGACTTCCGCGACGGAGCTAAGACTGCATCCGCGGGCGGCCCCCCGGGGCTGCGGCGGCCGCGCCGCGCCGAAGCCGCCGAGGCCAAGCTGGCTGAGGCAGCGCCTTCGCCAGCGGCCGCCCCGAGCTTGTTTGAGGCCGCGCCTCGGCCCGACATCGCCCGGTAGGTCCCGGCGCCCGCTTCATAGCTCAGCCGCAAAGTCGCCGCTTTCTGCCGCGACGAGAGTTCCCGGGGGCCGCGATCCTTTTGTCTGGAGTTGGTGGCATGGCCGATTGGTCGGGCGCGGACGTCAAGACCGTGAAGTCGATGTGGCAGCGGGGCGCGACTGCGACCGAAATCGCGGCGGCGCTCGGCCCGGGCGTCACCCGGGGCGCCGTGCTCGGGAAGATCCACCGGCTCGGCCTCAAGCGGGCGGAAGATGCCCCGAAAGCCCGTCCGCCCGCGGCGAAGAAGGAAGGCCCGAAGCCGACCCTCAAGGGGGTCGCTGGCATACGTGTCGCTGCCGCAGCCCGCGAGGAGCAGACCGGGCCACGTCCGATCTGGGCGCTCGGGCCATGCCAGTGCCGCTGGCCGATCGGCAACCTCCTCGATCCCCCAGGACTGTTCTGCGGCGAGGCGACGGGAGACGGCTCGTCCTGGTGCGCCGCCCATGCCGCCATGGTCTATACCGGTTCGATGCGGCCGCGCCCGGAGAGCGCGACGGCGCCGCGCATCGCCGCCGCCGGCGGGCGCTCGCGCTTCTAGCGGAGTTCGCGAATGGCGGAGGAGGGCCGCAAGGCCTCGTCAGAGGACGACGGCCTCCTCACTGCCGCGGCGCTCCTGGCCTTTTTCGCGATCTGCATGATGGGCGCCGCCTATCTCTACTGGCACGGCACCGGCAAGCTGCCCTGGCAATAGCCTCGTCAAAGCTTCCGGGCGTAACCCGATCGCTCGCCGGCTGCCGGGCTCGAATAAACGATGCGCCGGTGCCAAGCGCACCAGCTGCCGCCTGCAGTCGGCGCGCCGCAGCAGATCGCCCGGCGCGAGGGCTCCGCCGTGATGAACCGGCACTGGCCGTCGCGCACCTTGATCAATGCAACAGCGTGCTTCGGGGAAGGAGGCTGTAGCTCGGCTGGGTCGAGGGGCATGGCTGCATTATGCGCAGGTCCTGCGCCTCCGCGAGTCCCGTCTCGAGCTCGGCCGGGAACGGCATCGTCTCGACCTGACAACCGGCTTCGTTCTGCACCACGACGATCCAGTCCGCCCACCCATCATACTCCGGCAATTGGCTCATCAGCCGATCTGCGGCGCGGTAGGCGAACCACATGAGTTCGCTCTCGGCATCGATCTCGTGGCCCACTCTGTCGAGTACAAAGTCGACCCCGTCGGTGCAATGCAAGTAGTACCTTGCCATTGCGGTCTCCATCGCTTCCGTAATGCTTCGCGTTGATCGCGAATGCTTCGGACCGTGGCCCCCCGTTACGATGGAGGTAGCAAGCTCCCGCGAAGTCGAGTGCCGCGTCGCGGACGAAGCGGCTTGTGCCCGTTATCCACAGGACTCACAGGGGGGCCAATGGCGTCGGCGCTTTGGATTGCCCGCGACGCGGCAGCGGCAGGAGACGCGCGGCCGCTCCGATGCCGGAGGGCTTGCAGACACCGCGCGCAAAACAAAACCCTGGAGCCCGTCGGGCTCCAGGGTTTCGGAAAAGGACCGATCTAGGACCGGCTCACTTCTTCTTGGCGGAGGACTTGGAGCCGCCCTTCGACGAGCCCTTCGAGCCCGACTTGGAGCCGCCCTTCGCGCCGCCTGACTTCTTCGCTGCAGTGGCCATGCTTGTAGTCCTCGAAGCCTCAGTGATTCTGAGGCGTGAGGATGATCGCACCCGACTTCTTAACCGCAACTTGATTCACAAGAGGCGGCAAGAACTATTCAGAGGATTCTTGGGAATTGCCGCAAAGGCACTCGTCCGAACAGCGGCTCGCGCGGTCGACGCCCCAAGTCACCACATGTCGAGCGCGACGCGGGCCTCGTCGGACATGCGGCTTTGATCCCAGGGCGGGTCGAACACCATGTTGACCTTCACGTCCTTGACGCCTGCCACGGCGGCGACCGCGTTCTCGACCCACACCGGCATCTCGCCCGCGACCGGGCAGCCCGGCGCGGTCAGCGTCATGTCGACCGTGACGTTGCGCTCGTCGTCGATATCGACCCGGTAGATCAGGCCCAATTCGTAGATGTCGGCCGGGATCTCGGGATCGTAGACGGTCTTCAGCGCCGCGACGATGTCGTCGGTGAGCCTGTCGAGCTCCTCCGGCGGGAGGGCGGAACCGAGCCCCATCTGCGGCGAGTTCGGCGCTGGGGCTTCGGAAGGGGTCGCTACGGTCATCATCTACCTTCCATTCTTCTGTCATCCCGGCCGAAGCGCAGCGAAGAGCCGGGATCCACGGCTACGCGCCGGAGCTATGGGTCCCGGAGCCGCTACGCGGCTCCGGGACGACCGCGATCAAGCAAACAACGTCTCGGCCTTCCTCAACGCCTGCGCCAGCTTATCCACTTCCGCCGTGGTGTTGTAGAGGCCGAAGGAGGCGCGGCAGGTCGAGGTCGCGCCGAAGCGCTCCAAGAGCGGCATGGCGCAATGCGTGCCGGCCCTGACCGCGACCCCTTGGCGGTCGATCACCGTCGCTACATCGTGGGCGTGGGCGCCCTTCATCTCGAACGAGATGATCCCGCCCTTGTCCTTGGCCTGCCCGATGATGCGGAGCGAGTTCATCCCATGCAGCCGCTCATGGGCATAGGCCGAGAGCGAGGTTTCGTGGGCCTGGATGCGCTCGCGCCCGAGCTCCATCATGAAGCGCAGCGCGGCGCCGAGCCCGATCGCCTCGACGATCGGCGGCGTGCCGGCCTCGAAACGGTGCGGCGGCTCGTTGTAGGTGATGCCTTCGCAGCGGACCTCGTTGATCATCTCGCCGCCGCCCTGGTAGGGCGGCATCTTCGAAAGCCACTCGCGCTTCCCATAGAGCACGCCTATGCCGGTCGGGCCGTACACCTTGTGCCCGGTGAAGACGTAGAAATCGCAGTCGAGGTCCTGCACGTCGACCGTGAGATGCACCGCGCCCTGCGCCCCGTCGAGCAGCACCGGCACGCCATGCCCGTGCGCGATGCGCACGATCTCCTTCGCCGGCGTCACCGTGCCGAGCACGTTCGACATGTGGGTGATCGCGACCATCTTGGTGCGCGGCGAGAACAGCTTCTCGTACTCCTCGACGAGGAAGTTGCCCTCGTCGTCGACGGGCGCCCATCTGATCACCGCCCCCTTGCGCTCGCGCAGGAAATGCCAGGGCACGATGTTCGAGTGGTGCTCCATGATCGAGAGGATGATCTCGTCGCCCTCTCCGAGGCCCATCGTGCCGAAGGAATTGGCGACGAGGTTGTAGGCTTCGGTCGCCGATTTCGTGAACACGATCTCCTCGGTCGAGCGCGCGTTCAGGAAGCGCCGCGCCTCCTCGCGCGCGCCTTCGAAGCCCTCGGTCGCCGCATTGGCCATGAAGTGAAGCCCGCGGTGGACGTTCGAGTAGGCCGTCTCCATGGTGCGCACCATGGCATCGATGACGGCGCGCGGCTTCTGCGCCGACGCGGCGTTGTCGAGATAGACGAGCGGCTTGCCGTAGACCTGCTGTGACAGGATCGGGAACTCGGCCCGGATCGCCTCAACGTCGTAGGGCGGTGCGAAAGGTGCGTTCATACGGGCCCTCTTGTCCCCTCCCCGTTGTGGGGAGGGTCGACTCGGGGCCAACGGGTCCGGCCTTCGGCCAGCCCGATGACAGGCTCCGCCCCGAGCGGGGTGGGGGGCGCGGGGCCGAAGCGGGACCTGTCCGGCCCTAGCCCTACGGCTGATACCAAGCACTCAGTGCGGCGCCGCCTGCGCTCCATGCCCGCGCCCCCTACCCGGCTCGGGCTTCGCCCGAGTCCGCCCTCCCCGCAAGGGGGAGGGAAGATCAATGCCGCGCCTCGAGCCAGCCCTCGAGCATGCCGACGAGCGTTTCGCGCAGTCCATCGTCCTCGACGACCTCGATCGCCTCGCCAAGGAATGCCTGCAGGAGGAGCGTCTCGGCCTGGGGCCGCGGCAGCCCGCGGGCCATGAGGTAGAACAGCAGGTTCTCGTCGAGCTCGCCGCAGGTCGCGCCGTGGCCGCACTGGACGTCGTCGGCGAAGATCTCCAATTCCGGCTTGTTCATCATGGTGCCGCCCTCGGAGAGCAGCACGGCGCGCGACATCATCCGCCCGTCGGTCTTCTGGGCGTGCGGGCGCACGATGATCTTGCCCTGGAAGACGCCGGTGGCCGTGCCGTCGACGGCGGTCTTGAACAGCTCGCGGCTCTCGCAATGCGGCGCCGCGTGATCGACGAGAAGCGTCGTGTCGGCGTGCTGCGAAGCCTTCAGCATGGTCGCGCCGTTGACGTTCGCCTTCGAATGCTCGCCGGCGAAGGTGAGGAAGACCTGGTGGCGGGAAACGGCCGCGCCCGTCACCACATTCAGGGTGTCGAGGGAAACATGCGCGCCGAGCCTCGCGACGAGGGTCGAAAGCGCGAGCGCCTGCGGCCCCTCGCCGTTGAGCCGCACGTGACGAACCGTGGCGCGGTCGGCCACGGCGAGTTCGAGGACGTCGTTGAGCTGATGCGCGGCGCCGTCTGAGCCCTCATGCGATTCGATGAGCGTCACCGAGGCGCCCTCCTCCACCGCGACGAGCACACGGCTCGCCGTCGCGAAAGCCTGGTCGCCGCTGTTGACGAAGCGCAGATGAAGCGGCTGCGCAAGCGCCGTGCCGGCCGCGATGCGGATCACGGCGCCGTCCTTCATGAAGGCGGTGTTGATGGCGTAAGCCGCGTTCTCGCGCGCCGGCGCGATCGCGCCGAGCTCGCTCAGCAGCGGGTGGCCGGCGGCAAGGGCCTGCGGCAGCCCGATTATCTCGACGCCCTCCGGCGCCTCGCGATCGGAGGCATCCGGCGCGAAATGACCGTTGACGAAGCTGATCCGGGTCACGTCCGCGTCGGCAAAGGCGCCGGCGCTCGACAGCGCCAGTGCGACGGTTTCCGCGCTCGGCTTTTCCGCGAGCGGCGCCGCCGCGCGCATCAGCGCGCGCAGATCCGTGTATTTCCACTCCTCGACGCGCCGGTGCGGCAGGCCGCGCTTGGCGATGAGATCGAAGGCCGCATCGCGCAGACGCACCACCTCGCCGCCGCCCGGCAGCGACGCCTTCGCGGCCGGGAAGCGCTCGATCAGAGCCTGCTCGGCGGCGGTGCGGATGATCTTGAGCTCGGCGCCCATCGGCTTACTCGGCCGCCTGGAGGCGATAATCGGCATAGCCGTTCGCCTCGAGCTCGATCGCAAGCTCGGGCCCGCCGGAGCGCACGATGCTGCCGTTCGCCATCACATGAACCGCATCCGGCACGATGTGGTTGAGGAGGCGCTGGTAGTGGGTGATGACGAGGAAGGAGCGCTCGGGGGAGCGGAGCGCGTTGACCCCGTCGGCGACGATGCGCAGCGCGTCGATGTCGAGGCCGGAATCGGTTTCGTCGAGGATGCAGAACGACGGCTGCAGCAGCGCCATCTGCAGGATCTCCATGCGCTTCTTCTCGCCGCCCGAGAAGCCGACATTGAGCGCGCGCTTGAGCATGTCCTTGGGGATCTCGAGCTGGGCCGCGGCCGCGTTGACGCGCTTGATGAAAGCGGGCGTGGTCAGCTCCTCCAGGCCGCGCGCTTTCAGCTGCGCGTTAAGGGCAGCCTTCAGGAAGGTCATGGTGCCGACGCCCGGGATCTCCAGCGGGTACTGGAAGGCCAGGAAGAGCCCCGCCGCGGCGCGCTCGTTCGGCTCCATCTCGAGGAGGTTCTGGCCGTCGAGCAGGATCTCGCCCTCGACGATTTCATAATCCTCCTTGCCGGCGACGACGTAGGACAGGGTCGACTTGCCGGACCCGTTCGGGCCCATGATGGCGGCAACCTCGCCCTTCCTCACGGTGAGGTTCAGGCCCTCGAGGATGTTCTTGTCCTCGATGCGGACGGTCAGGTTCTTGATCTCGAGCATCGTTCCTTGCCTTGCGTTCAGACGGCCGCGAAGGCCGTGATTTCGTCGATGAGGCCGTCGAGGTCGCGCTCCGTCGCGTCCTCGGTGTCGAGGAGGTTCGTCGAGCCGCTGGCGGCCGCGGTGTCGATGGTGCGGAACCGGTCCGTCCCGACCCGACGCACGAACAGCCGCCGCACTCCCTCCATGAGGATCAGATCCTCGTTCTCGCGAAAGGCACTGAGCGAAGGCCAATAGCGCGGCACGACCTCCTCCAGCTCCGCTGCCGTAGGGTGCCTGGAGAGCAAGGCGGAGAGCTCCGCGCGCAGGGCCTGCTTATTGTCCACGTTCGTCATTTCCTTACGTCGGGTCGTCCCGGCCGGAGCGAAGCGGAGAGCCGGGACCCACGGCGCCGGCGTGTGGATCCCGTGGCTGCGCCGCACCGCTGCGCGCTGCGGCGCGCACGGGACGACCGCTACCCCACGCTTCCCTCGAGCGAGATCGCGATCAGCTTCTGGGCCTCCACGGCAAACTCCATCGGCAGCTTCTGCAGCACGTCCTTGACGAAGCCATTGACGATGAGCGCCGTCGCCTCCTCGGGATCGAGGCCGCGCTGGCGGCAGTAGAAAAGCTGGTCCTCGGAGATCTTCGAGGTCGTGGCCTCGTGCTCGAACACCGCGGAGGCATTCTTCGACTCGATGTAGGGCACCGTGTGGGCGCCGCATTTGTCGCCGATGAGCAGCGAGTCGCAGTTCGTGAAGTTCCTCGCGCCCGTCGCCTTGCGATGGGCCGAGATCAGCCCGCGATAGGTGTTGTCGGAGCGGCCCGCCGCGATGCCCTTCGAGATCACCCGGCTCGTGGTGTTCTTGCCGAGGTGGATCATCTTGGTGCCCGAGTCGACCTGCTGGCGCCCGTTCGAGATCGCGATCGAGTAGAACTCGCCGCGCGAGCCGTCGCCGCGCAGGATGCAGGATGGGTATTTCCATGTGATGGCCGAGCCGGTCTCGACCTGGGTCCAGGTGATGACCGCGTTCCTGCCGCGGCAGTCGCCGCGCTTCGTCACGAAGTTGTAGATGCCGCCGCGACCTTCCGCGTCGCCCGGGTACCAGTTCTGCACCGTCGAGTACTTGATCTCGGCGTCGTCGAGCGCCACGAGCTCGACCACAGCCGCGTGGAGCTGGTTCTCGTCCCGCTGCGGAGCCGTGCAGCCCTCGAGGTAGGAGACGTAGGAGCCCTGGTCGGCGATGATCAGCGTGCGCTCGAACTGGCCGGTGTTCTTCTCGTTGATGCGGAAGTAGGTCGACAGCTCCATCGGGCAGCGCACGCCCGGCGGCACGTAGACGAAGGAGCCGTCCGAGAACACGGCGGAGTTCAGCGTGGCATAGAAGTTGTCCGTCACCGGCACGACCGAGCCGAGATACTTGCGGACCAGTTCAGGGTGCTCGCGGAGCGCCTCGGAGATCGGCATGAAGATCACGCCGGCCTTCTTCAGCTCCTCCTTGAAGGTCGTGGCGACCGAGACGGAGTCGAAGACGGCGTCGACCGCGACCTTGGAACTCTGGACGCCGGCGAGGATCTCCTGCTCGCGCAGCGGAATGCCGAGCTTCTTGTAGGTCTCGAGGATTGCCGGATCAACCTCGTCGAGCGACTTCGGCGCCTGGTTCTTGGTCGGCGCGGCGTAATAATACATCTCGCCGAAGTCGATCGGCGGGTAGTCGACCCGCGCCCAGGTCGGCTCGCGCATGGTGCGCCAGCGCCGCAGCGCGTCGAGACGCCACTCCAGCATCCATTCGGGCTCGCCCTTCTTGGCCGAGATGAAGCGGACCACGTCCTCCGAGAGGCCCTTCGGGGCCTTCTCCATCTCGACCTCGGTCGAGAAGCCGTATTTGTATTGGTTCACGTCGATCGAACGGACCCGTTCGATCGTCTCCTGCACCGCAGGCATCAGCGTCTCCTTCTCACGGTTTCAAGGACCGCGGGCCGACGAAAACTTTTCCACGGGCAAGCGCGGCCGCTCAGGCAACCGCCGCCCTCCGCTCATATAGGGTGGCCACGAGCTTTTCGCAGGCCGCGATGAAGCGATCCACGTCCACTTCCGTCGAATTCCACCCGAAGCTCACGCGAATGGCGCCGTCCGCCAACGCCGGCGCGACGCCCATGGCATCGAGCACATGAGAACGCTTGACCTTGCCCGAGGAGCAGGCCGAGCCGGAGGAGACGGCAACGCCTTCGAGGTCGAACCGGATCAGGGCCGTCTCGGCCCGCATCCCGGGAATGGCGAAGGACAAGGTGTTGGGCAGGCGCTCGGCTCCCGACCCGAACACGACCGCGTCCGGCGCGAGCGCGCGCAGGCGCGCCTCGGCGGCGTCGCGGAGCGTTCCGGCGTTCGGCCCGGCCTGCGGCCCGGCTCCGGCCCGGGATGCGTCACGGGCCGCAAGCGCGGCCGCAACGCCGAAGCCCACGATGCCGGCGACGTTCTCGGTGCCGGCCCGATAGCCCCGCTCCTGCCCGCCGCCGCGGATCAGCCGATCGGCGATCTCGATGCGGTCGGAGGCCAGGACGAGGGCGCCGACGCCCTTCGGCCCGCCCAGCTTATGTGCAGAAAGCGTGATAACATCCGCGCCGATCGTCTTGATGTCGCAGGGTATTTTCCCTGCGGCCTGGACCGCGTCGCTGTGCAGAAGCCCGCCCCTTCGATGGGTCAGCGCAGCCGCCTCGGCAACCGGCTGGATGACGCCGGTCTCGTTGTTCGCCGCCTGGATCGAGACCAGAGGCCGGCACCCGTCCAGCCGCTCCAGCCGTTCGGCGAGCCAGGGGAGGTCCACCGTCCCCTCCGGCGTGACCGGCACCTCCCCGACCCGGTCCCGCGGAAAGCGATGCCCATCGCGCACGCAGGCATGCTCGGCCGCCCCGACGAGCAGCAGCGAGACCGGCTCGTGCTCGCCCGCCCGGCGAAGCGACGGCGTCAGAACGGTGTTGGCGGCCTCGGTGCCGCCGCTCGTGAAGACGACGTTCCTCGGCTCGGCCGCGACGAGCATTGCGACCTCTGCGCGCGCGCGCTCGACCGCCGCCCGGGCCGCCCGCCCTTCGGCGTGGACCGAAGACGCGTTGCCCGGCAGCGCGAGCGCGCGCGCCACCGCCTCTGCCACTTCCGGCCGGAGCGGGGCCGTCGCGTTATGGTCGAGATAGCTGCGCACGCCGATCATCATCACTGTCGAGCGAATCAATTCTTGCGCCGAACCCCGGTTGCCGTGCTAAACGGGCCGCACCACATCATCCCGAAGCGGCGGTGCCCGGGCTTTCGCCCCATCCGCGGCTCTTTAGAACGATTCTAAGCCGTTTTGGTCGGCATCGGGCGTCGAGTCAAGCTCGGGGCCCAGCTTGCGCGTCTCGAGCCGCGGACCGCAGTGAGAGGTTGTCAGATGCCTGAGGTCATCTTTACCGGCCCCGCCGGCCGCATTGAAGGCCGCTACCAGCCGGCGAAGCAGCGTGGCGCCCCGATCGGCATCGTGCTGCACCCGCACCCCCAATTCGGGGGCACGATGAATAACCAGATCGTCTACAACCTGTTCTACGGCTTCGTGAACCGAGGCTTCGCAGCGCTGCGGTTCAATTTTCGAGGCGTAGGCAGGAGCCAGGGCTCCTTCGATCACGGCGCGGGCGAACTCTCGGACGCTGCGGCCGCGCTCGATTGGGCCCAGTCGGTCAACCCGGATGCGCGCAACTGCTGGATCGCGGGCGTCTCCTTCGGGGCGTGGATAGGAATGCAACTCCTGATGCGCCGCCCCGAGGTCGAAGGGTTCATCTCGATCGCAGCCCCCGCTAACCGCTTCGACTTCACCTTCCTCGCTCCCTGCCCTTCTTCCGGGCTCTTCGTGCACGGCTCCGAAGATCGGGTCGCCCCCGTGAAGGATGTGATGAGCGTGATCGAGAAGGTGAAGACCCAGAAAGGCATCCAGATCGAGCACCAGATGGTCGATGGCGCCAATCACTTCTTCGACGGCAGAGTCGAAGAACTGATGGCGACCGTCGATGCCTATCTCGACCGCCGGCTCGGCGGAGCGAAGGAGCCCGCACCGAAGCGCGTCAGCAAGCGCAAGGAGGCGGCAGCTTAAGGCCTTGCCACTACTCCACCGGTCATGGCCTCGCGAACCCCTGTGGTGCTCGGGAACGTGATCGGAAGGCCCCGCAGGCTGCGTACCGCGAGAAAAGCGAAGGCCTGCGCCTCCAAATGGGACGCAGACCAGCCGACCTCGTCCGCTGTGACGATCGCGGCTTTGAGCTCCTGGCGCAGGAGCCGCATCAGCTCGGGGTTTTCCGTCCCGCCCCCGCCGACGATCCAGCGCTTCGGCTCCTTGTTCGCGAACTCCAGCGCCCGTGCGACCGCCTTGGCCGTGAAGGTCGAGAGCGTTGCGGCGCCGTCCTCGAGCGAAAGATGCGCCACCATTCGGTGCGAGAACCAGTTCCGGTCGAGCGATTTCGGCGGCTCTCTCTGGAAGTACGGGTGCACTAGGAGCCAAGCGAGCAGCGTCTCGTCCGGCTTGCCTCTCGCGGCGAGCGCGCCGTTCTCATCGAAGGATCGGCCAGCCCGCTCCCGCATCCAATCGTCGAGGAGAGCGTTGCCCGGGCCGGTGTCGAAGGCGAGGAGCTGGTCCTCGGTGTCGAGGAAGGTGACGTTCGCAACCCCGCCGATGTTGAGGATCGCGATCGGGGGCTCCTGGCCTGTGGCATGAACCAAGGCTCGGTGGAACACCGGCACGAGCGGCGCGCCCTGCCCGCCCTCAGCGACGTCGGCGGCGCGGAAGTCGTAGACGACCGGCAGATTGAGCCGCCGCGCGAGCGCGGGACCGTCGCCGAGCTGCACGGTCAGCTCCATCTCGGGCCGGTGCAGGACGGTCTGGCCGTGGAAACCGACGACTTGCGCGGAGCCGCCGATGGCGTGCTCGCGCAGGAACATCTCGACCGCTTCGGCATGAGCGTCGGTGACCAGCCGCTCCGCCTCGGCGAGGGAGGTCGGACGGGCGCGGCGGTCGCTGACGCGCACGGCGTCGGCCAGAGCCCGGCGAAGCATTCCCCGCTCCGCCTCCGAGTAGGCGCGGTAGCCGGTCGGTCCTAGCTTCACGCCGCGTTCGCCGTCCGTCTCAATGAACGCCACGTCGACCCCATCGAGGGAGGTGCCGCTCATCAGGCCGATCGCTCGCGTCAGCGCCATTCGCCGGAAATCCTCGTGAAATCGTTTGCCGAAGCTGTTACACGGCGGGCGATCATCACAAAGCGGGACCAAGACAGACGCGATGAGCGCGCCGCAATCCGATTTTCTGCGCATCCTCACCGAGCGCGGCTTCGTCCACCAATGCTCCGACCCCGAAGGTGTCGACAAGGCGGCGCGCGAGGGGCGCCTCACTGCCTATGTCGGCTACGACTGCACCGCGCCGTCGCTCCATATTGGGCACCTCCTCTCGATCATGATGCTGCATTGGCTTCAACAGAGCGGGGGCAAGCCGATCACGCTGATGGGCGGCGGCACAACCCGGGTTGGGGACCCTTCGGGCCGCGACGAGACCCGGCGCATCCTCACCGTCGAGCAGATCGACGCCAATAAGGGGAGCATCAAGGGCACCTTCTCCCGCTTTATTACCTTCGGCGGTGGGCCGAGCGCCGCCATAATGGCGGACAATGCCGAGTGGCTGACGGCGCTCAACTACATCGAGTTCCTGCGCGACGTCGGCCGGCATTTCTCGGTCAACCGCATGCTGTCGATGGATTCGGTGAGGCTCAGGCTCGAGCGGGACCAGGAGCTGTCCTTCATCGAGTTCAACTACATGATCCTGCAGGCCTACGATTTCGTGGAGCTCTTCCGCCGCTATGGCTGCATCCTGCAGATGGGCGGCTCGGACCAGTGGGGCAACATCATCAACGGGATCGATCTCGGGCGGCGGCTCGGGACCGAGCAGCTCTACGCCCTCACCTGCCCGCTGATCACCACGGCATCCGGAGCCAAGATGGGCAAGACCGCAGCGGGCGCGGTCTGGCTCAACGCGGACCTCGTCAGTCCCTACGAGTACTGGCAGTTCTGGCGCAACACCGAGGACGGCGACGTCGCACGGTTCCTTCGGCTGTTCACCACGCTACCTATGGACGAGATCGTGAGGCTTGAGGCGCTAAGGGACGCCGAGATCAACGAAGCGAAGAAGGTGCTCGCGACCGAGGCCACTGCCCTCCTACACGGCCGCGAAGCGGCGGAAAAGGCGGCCGAGACTGCGCGGCAGACCTTCGAACAGGGCCTTGCGGCCGAAACGCTGCCGACCGTCGAGGTGCCGCGCTCGGTGCTCGAAGCAGGGCTCGGGGTGCTGACCGCCTTCGGTCCCGATTACGCCAAGCTTGTTCCCTCCACGAGCGAGGCGCGACGGCAGGTCAAGGGCGGCGGCTTGCGGGTCAACGACCAACCCGTCACCGACGAGCGCGGGGTGCTGCGCGCGAGCGATCTGACGGCCGAGGGCGTTATCAAGCTGTCTTTCGGACGCAAACGCCACGTGCTCTTGCGAGCGGCCTGAGGCCGCCGTTCATCGATCGGAAATCCGCGGCGGCGGCATCCCCGTCGCGCCCGTCGCATTGGTCGCCGCGGCCCCGGTTCCGAACAGCTTGCGCAGGAAGCCGGGGGCCACGACGGAGAGCGGGTTGACGGTCAGAGTCGGCGCGCTCGCAAGTCCCGAGATCCGGAAATTGACAGCGAACAGCCCCTCGTTCTGCCCGCCGCTCAAGATAGGGCCGAAGAGCGGCACCTGCGAAACGGCATTGTTGAGCCCATAGGCCGGGACGAACGTGCCGGAGATGTCCGCCCGGTCTCGCCCGTAGTCGATCCAGCCGCTCGCCTTGAAGCCGACTTGCGCTCCCCAGATCGCCGCGTCCTGAAATTCGAGCCGGCTGGCGCTGCGCCCGAAATCAGCCTGCAGCCGCACGAACTCGACCTCGTTGGTATCAAAGCGGCGCGCGATGATGTTGCCGCGGTCGTCGGAGGCGCCGGTCTGCGGCTGGCTCGAGGCGATGCGCTTGAGAGCCGGCTCGTCCCGCAACGTAAATTCGTCGACGGTCACGCGTCCGCGCTGGGGACCGTCACCGGTTGTAACCTGCAAGGTCAAGGACCCGCCCCGCATGCGGCGGTAGAGGTCGACGAACCGCAGCGTTGCGCCGGCGTCCTGCGTCTCGACTACCAACACCGGCGAGCCGCGCTCAAAGCGGGCAAGCTGTGCCGACACCGTGGCCGAGCGCAGCTTCCCGCGGAATTCGAGCGCCTTCAGCTCCCGGCTGCGGATGCTCGCCTTCACGCTCGCGGCCGTCAGCGCCTCGTCGTTGAAGCCGGCGAGAATATTCGTGCCGATGTCGAGCTCGAAATCGCGGCTCTCCTTGCCTTCTTTGACCTCCTTGCCTTCCTTGCTCAAGCCGCTGCTCGGAGCAGTAAGGCTGCGGATGAAGGGCCGGGCATCCGCCACCGCGCCGCGGACCGTGACCTTGTAGGCTGGTCCCGCGCGCTCGAGAAGTGCGCGCATGTCGTCGCCGGGCGAGAGCTTGAACGAGGAAAGCTCTGCGCGTTCGAGCTGTCCATCCGGCGAGAGACTGACGATGCCGCGCATCTGCACCGGCCCGCTGTCCAGCGCGAAATCACGCAGATCCGAGCTGCCGTCCGCGACGAAGAAGGACAGCCGCCCGGGTCGCCCGGTCGGCTTGATCCAACCCGGCACGAGATTGTCGACGACGGCTCGGGTAAGGTCGACCTCGACCTTGGCGCCGGACCTCGCAGCCGGACCGAGCGGCAACGCGACCTTGACCGGAACCGGTCCCGTGAGTTGCGAGCCGAAGGTCATGCCCTTGCGGGCCCGAGCCGCGTCGTCGAGCGTGAAGCTCACGAGGGCCTCGCCGGGTACTGCCTTGGGCTGCCGTATGTCGATCGCCGCCGGCACACCCCACAGCCGCCCCTCGCCTTTGATGGCGACGCCGCCATTCGCGTAGCGAACGGTGAGGTTCGCGTTGTCGAGCCGCTCCTTCCCGAAGGCCTTGTCGACAGTAAGGCTGCCGATTGAGCCCGAGATGCTGAGCGGTAGGTCCGCTACCTTAGGGACGTTGGTCAGAGGTAGGCTCAGTGCAAGCCGCAGGTCGGTGCGGCCTCTGATCGAGTCGGGGTCGAGATTGACGCCAACCGCGCCCTGCAGCAGCGGAGCCTTCAGAAATGCGCCGAGCGCGTCGGCGCCGCCGTCGAGCCGCAACGCGATCGCCGCCTTCGAGTGCTTCGCCCAGTTGTCGGAGATCGAGAACGATCCCTCCGAGGCTGCGAGCACCCGGCCGTCAGGCATTTGAACCACCGCCTGCGGCACCCGCACATTGGCCGTCGTTCCCGTCACCGAGCCCTCGGCCACGATGCCGAGCAGCGGCGGTAGACCATCGGCGACGTTCAGCGCGCCGTCCTTGATTTCGAAACTTACCTTGACCGAGCCATCCGGGACCGGTTCCTCGGCCAGCGCGCCGGCCAGCTCGCGCCCGGATAGCGTGACCGCGAGGTTGAGGACCTCCGCGGTGCCGCCGCGGAGATTGGCGACCAGGTGGTTCCGAACCTTCGGCACGACCGAGTTCGGCCACAACCGCAGCGCTGTGCGCACGGCCGTCTGGCGTGCCGAGCCATTGACCCGCAGCGCCTTCGGGTCGTCGGGGGCGCCGTAGGCGGCGTCGATGATCACGTCAAGCGCCGGGCCGCGCAGCGCCAGGCGCTCCAGTGCGAGCACGCCTTCGGCTACTCGTGCAGAGACGTCCATGGTGCTGATGGTGAATGGCCTGTCGCCCGGCTCGGGACCGCTGACCACTGCGTCCGTGCCCGAGAGAGTCAGGCGCCACCCCTGGCTTGGCACGGCCGCCGCCTCGCCTTTGAGGCGGATGTCGGTCTCGCTGGCCTTGAAGGCGAGGGAGCCGAGCGAAAGCTTGCGGCCGGTTTCGTCCCACGCACCCTGCCCGGAGGCGGCGCCGATCTCGATCGGCGGCATGTCCTTGTCATCTATAACGATCGTGCCGGAACTCGTCCTGAACCCCGCCTCAAGTCTCGTCAGGTGTCCCTGGGAGATGATCGCCTCGGCTTCTCCCGAGAGCTTGACGTCGGTGGTTAGGGGGGCAGTCGAGAGTCCGGACAACAGGAGGAGATCCGCGCCGGGAAGGTTCTCGACCGCAACCTTTCCTCCACGGGTGCGGCTTCCCGCCTCGAGATCGCCGTAGAGGCGCCAGCGCCCCTGCGGCCCCTCGAGGTTGACGTCGAAGCGGCGGCTATCCGGCCCGCTGCGTTCGAAGACGCCGCTCACGACCCGGAATGTTGCGCGATCGCGTCCGGCAGCGTCGACGAATGTCAGGCGAGCGTTGCTCACCCGGGCACGGTCGAGGGCGCCGACAACTCCGCTCGGCTCAAGGACGAGGTCGAAGATCGTGCCGACCGCGAGCGCGATCGCCGATCGCTCGCCCGGCTCGGTTGACGCGGCCACCTGTGCGGAAAAGGGCGAGGGGCCGGTGATGGCCTGCGGGTCGCTGCCTTCGGCGGCGACGAAGGAAAGGGCACCGTCCCGGTTCACCGCCACCCGGACCTGGAGGTCCCGGAAGTCGATCAAGCGTGGCTGAAGGCTCAAGCGCAGAAGCGCCCCGCCGTCGACGCCTACCACCGCATCGGGCGAACGCACCACCACGACGCCGTCGGGATTGCGGATCTCGAGTTCCGAGGTTCTTAGCGCGAAGGAACCGTCCTCGAGCGCGAGCGCGGAATTCTTGAGAGCGACGGTCCAGCCGGGTCCGATCCGGGAGGCAATCGCCGCCGCGACACGTTCGGAGAGCCCGTCGAAAGTGAGCGGTGCGGCGCTCAGCCGAACGTAGAGGAGCCCGGCCCCGATGCCGAGTGTCAGCGCGACCCCGAGCTTGACGTAGAGCGTCGTCCGCAGGACACGGCCAAGCCGGCTCCTGCGCCCGCCTTGCATTCGACGCAGCATGCTGCTCGTGAGATGCTTCATCAGCGATCGGTGCCGGACGTACGCATCGGGATTAGACTCGAACTGGTTGGGGAAACCTTAGCCCGGCGGCATCATGCACGCGACCGGGATTCCGCTACAATCCGTCCGTAGGTCCTTAAGTCGCTGAAATTCCGACGAAAGGAAGGCATTATGCTTGAGCCTGGAGACCGCGCCCCCGATTTCTCGATTCCGGTCACCGGCGGCGGCACGATCAATCTCGCCGGGCTCAAAGGTAGAAAGGCGGTCCTCTATTTTTACCCCAAGGACGACACGAGCGGGTGCACGCTGGAGGCGCAGGATTTTGATGCCTTGCGGGACGAGTTCGCGGCCGCCCAAACGGAGGTGATCGGCATTTCGCCGGACAGTCTCAAGAGCCACGACAAGTTCCGCTTGAAGTACGGGCTGGAGCTGACGCTTGCAGCGGATGAGGGAAAGAAGGCGCTCGAGGCCTATGGAGTGTGGGCGGAGAAGAGCATGTACGGCCGCAAATACATGGGCGTCGAGCGCACGACGGTGCTGATCGACCGCGACGG
>JAQSWQ010000010.1 GCA_029266525.1 Microvirga sp. | reverse complement strand
TCCTCGCCGTTCCCTTTTTGCCTGATGCTGCGCTCCATACAGGCCGTTCGTTCCGGAAGCGGGCTCGTCTGCTCGACGCGTGTTCTCGTGTCTAAGAAAAAGACCGGGTGACTCACGAGTGACAAGTCGGGTCGGCTTGCCGATGCGCCCTGAGGTGGTTGAGGTGCGGGTCGGGGTGCGCCTCGGCCCCACGAGGAGCCACGTCTTGGTTTCTTTCTTCCGCGCTACCTCGTACATCTAGCGCCGCGGCAGGAGATGAGCTCGCGTCGCAGATGGTTGTTCGGGAGGCCCGACAGGTGTGGACACGACGGTTCGCATGCGCTTCGGCCTTGGCGCTGAGCACTCTCTTCTCGGCATACGCTCATGCTCAGCCGCCTTCGAGGATCACGATCGTCGTCCCCTACGCGGCAGGAGGGGGCACGGATGCGGTGGCGCGGCTCATCGGAGAGAAGATGTCGAGCGCGCTGGGTCGGACCGTCATCGTGGAGAACGTCGTCGGCGCCGGCGGAACCATCGCCAACGACCGCGTCGCGCGATCGACGCCTGACGGAACGACGATCCTCATCAACCACACGGCGCTCCTGTCGGCGCCGAGCCTGTTCAGCAACCTCCGCTACGACACGAGGACCGCCTTCGAGCCGATCGGCCTCGTCAACATCGCGCCGCTGCTTCTGGTCGGCCGAAAAACCATACCCGGGTCGGGGCCGAAAGATTTCGTTGCCTGGATGAAAGAGCAGGGTGCGAAGATGACCTTCGCGCACGGGGGCGTTGGGACGAACACGCAACTCTGCGCCGTGCTGATCGGCAACGTGCTCGGCTTCAAGCCGGTCTTCGCCGCCTATCGCGGCTCCGCCCCTGCTCTCACCGACCTCGTCGCCGGGCAGATCGACCTGATCTGCGATCAGGCGACCAGCGCGCTGCCGCAGGTCCAGGCCGGATTGCTGCACGGGATCGCGGTGACGTCGACGGCCCGGCTCGAACAGGCGCCCGACATTCCGACGGCCGCCGAGGTCGGCCTGCCCGGCCTAGTCTACACGTTCTGGCATGGCTTGTACGTGCCGAAGGGGACGCCGAAAGAGACGGTTGCGGCGCTCAATGCGGCTCTGCGGGCGGCGGTGAGCGATCCCGGGGTGCGCGCCAAGCTCAAGGGGCTCGGGACGGCTTCCCCGACGACCGGATGAGCCCAGAGGCCCACGCGGCTCTCTTCGCCGAGGACCTGGACCGCATCACCAAGCTGGTCGAAAGCTCCGGCCTCATGCCGAGCGAGGCGAAGTAGCAGCGCCGGGCGTATGGCCCGCCAGTCTGTCCCGCCGAACCGCTTTGGTGTATCTCCTCCCCGTGACCAGCCTTCCCGATTCCCGCTCGCTACGCCGCTTCGCGGCCTGCCTCCTGCTCGGCGCCGCCGCTCTCTCGGCGGACCTCGCCGCGGCGCAGGGTTTGCCGTTCGCGGGCTTCAGCGCGCTGCCCTCCTTTGCCTGGCCGCAACCGGCCGTGGGCGAGGACGGTCGCTGGGCCGGGTCCTATGCCCGCCTGTCGACCGGGTTCGAGGTCTCCTCGTCGAAGCGTTTCGGGAGCTCTGCGGGGCCGACCGTCGGGTTCGAGGGCGGGCGGATGTGGCAGGAGGGCCGGCTCGTCTATGGGGTCGTCGGCGGCGTCGACTACCTCGCGGCTATCGGCGGGGGCGCGACGCCCGGCTTCGGGGGCCTCAGCTTTTCGCGCGACTTTGCCGGCGCGCTGCAGGTGAAGGTCGGAGCGCTCGTCACGCCCGACGTGCTGCTCTACGCCAAGGCAGGCGCGTCCGCCGTGCACCAGAAGCTGGAATTCGGGGCGACGCCGTTCTCGCTGCCCTTCGCGCGCGAGGACGTCGCGGTCCGGCCGGATGCGCGCCTCGGGGTCGAATGGGCGGTCACCGACCGCCTCTCGGTCGCGGTCGAGGCCGGCGTCGCGGGGCAGGCGCTTCGTTGAACCGCGGCGCGGGTCGCGGCGGATGACGCCTGCCATGGCCGCTGGCCTGTCCACGCGACCGTGGGGATGAGCGATATCGTTGCGCTCGCTGAGGCGACTGAGGCAAGGCCTGCAAGGCGCGGGCCTTAGAGGAGCGGATCGCCGCCTAGGGCTCGGCGGGGTGCCCAGCCTTACAATACCGGAATGAAACTCGTGTTCCTCCATGGCGCGCCTGCGGTGGGCAAGCTCACGGTCGCGAAAGCGCTGCTGCGTCTCATCCCGGGGCGGCTGTTCGACAACCACGGCGGGATGGACCTTGCGCTGACTGTGTTCGACTTCGGCGTCCCCGGATTTTGGGAGCTGGTGCATTCGGCCCGGCTGGCCGTTCTGGAAGCGGCAGCGTCTCACGACATTCCGCTTGTCGTGGCGACATACTGCTACAGCGAGCCGGGGGATCGTCCGGCGTTCCGGCAGTTTGAAGCCATCGTCGCGCGGTACGGGGGCGAGGTGCTACCTGTCTATCTGCATTGCTCCAGAGACGAGAACGTTCGGCGGCTGAGCAACGCAGACCGCGCAATGCGCGGTAAGATCACCTCAGAACAAGGCCTGGACCGGTTCCTCGCCCGCTATCGGATTTCGGCCGTCCCCCGGGCGGATTGCCTCGTTCTCGATACCAGCGCCAGATCGGCCGAGCTTACGGCACAAGAAATCGTCCGCCACTACGCCCTCGCATGAGGGCTGCCATGCCGCTCATTTGAAAAACCCCCATTACCGAGCGAGGCTGTCGCTTGCGCAAGGCTCCGGCGCCGCCTCGCGCCGGCGTTCACATGAACCCGATCTGCCTGTGGACCGAATGGCTGAGCTGGCCATTCTCGATCGAGATCGGAACGTGGCTTCCCTTGCCGAGATCGACCTCGAATGCGGCGTCGAGCCCCTTGCGCGGCAGCCGGACCCCGACGCGGCTCCGCTGCCCCTGCACGGCCACCGGGGCGATCTGCATGGCGAGGCCGGTGAGCTTTTTCGTCGTCACGCCGTCGGCGTCGAGCACCTTGCGGCCGTCGACCTCGACCACGACGTGATCGTTGGCGAAGCCCTCGGCGAGATAAAGGTGGAGGCTGGACACGAGCGGCTCCGCGGTCCCGGCGCCCGGAAGGGCCGCGATGCACGAGAGCACGATCGCGGCCCAAAGAGAAGGAATGTGGCGCATCCGGCTTTCCCGCGCGGCGGGGTCGCATGCGCCGCATCCGTTGAACGCGGGCGGCGGGCGCTAGGTCCGCGACCGGGGCTTGCGTGGGCGGGCGGCGTCGGTGTCCTTCCGCCGGCGCCGTTGCGGCCCGTCCGAGTCGATGCTCTCCGCCAGGGCCTCGTACCCTTTCAGCACCGACGCGTTCGCCCCGCGCGCGGCGAGATCGTCCCGCAAGGTCCCGAGCTCTTCCCTCGCACGTTCCGGATCGCCGACGGCCTGGTGATACTCGGCGCGGCGCCGGACGACGCGGGCGAGAGCGAGGTTCACCTCCTTGCCCTTTTGCTCGCGGAGAACTTGCAGGGCCGGTCGGGTGAGTTCGAGCGCCCTCTTGGGATCGGCGGCCGCGGTGCGCACGATCTTCGACTGACGTTCCGGGGCGACTTCGCCCGCACCCTCGCCGCGCTCGGCCGCGCTCCATGAAGCGGGATCGCCCGACAGGGCGATGCGATGGAACGGGCGCGAGACCCCGTGCGCCAGCGTCATCGCGACCTTCGCCCCGAGCACCGTGCCCTTGCAGCGCTCCGCGACCTCTTCGAGAACCTGGGCGCCCTTGGCGAGGAACGGCGACCGGGAACCCTGGAGATAGAGGGCGAGGCCGACATCGTCCGAGAAATAGTCCTGCGCGAGCCGATCGGTCTCCTTGCTCGCCGGAATCCCGATGCGGATGCGGTGAGCTTCGGAAGGGATCAGAACGTCGCCGGATCCTTGATAGACCGCGCGGATCCGATACTCGCCGGGCCGGTCGAAGTAGAACTCGCTGCTGCCGTAGCTCAGGAAGATCTCCCGGCTGAACCGATCCTCGCCCTGCTCGCCGGCGCCGGCCGGCGCAAGCATGTGAAATTCGGGCGTGCCGACGGCGCAGATCACCGGATCGTACTGGACCACGTGGCCGTCCGGCTTCTGGATGTAGACGACGACGCCTCCGAACTCGGGAGCAAGCCGCTTGTCGATGACGACGGGCATGTCGGTCATCAGGTTGCGCAGCCTGAGCTCGACCAGGACCGGCTCCATCAGGTCGAAGTACTCCTTCGAGCGGATGATGAGCTCGAGGGGCGCATCCCCTTCGACTTGGGCCATCGCCAGGTTGGGCGCCTCGAGATGCCCGCCGGACGACCACGGGTCGCCGCCCATGATCACTGCGGCGCGATTGCCGTGCCGAAGGTGAATGAGCTCGTCGTCATCGAACCGGAACGGGAACCGGTTCCAGAACGTGTCGGCGCCATTGCGGCTGTCGTAGCGCCAATCGTAGTTCATCCAGGACAGGGAATCGGGGCGTCCCTTGTTCCAGGAGTGCAGGAAATTGAAGGCATGACCCGCCTCGTGCACCCAGGTGTACAGGAAGTGCCGCATGGCCTGGGCCTGGGCCTGGTTCTGCGGGGTCCCGGGAACCAGGCTGTCGAACCATGGATGGTTGCGGAAAACCGCAAAGCCCTGGCGCTCGGGCGCTTTCCCGGCGCCTCCGAACTGCGATGCCGCGTCGAACATGACGCCGCCCACCCCGGCGTCCTCGAAGAGGCCCGCCATCAGGCCCCACATCTGCCATTTGGGCCAGCTGCCGCCGTAATGGCTGAAATGGGTCTCCATCGCGTCGTGCAGCTCGGCGGGGCTCCAGCTCGAGAACGCCGCCGCCGTGTCGTCGACGACCGTGCTCGTGGGCTCGACCGTGATGCACACGCCGGCTTCGCGATAGGCCGATTCGATCGTCAGCACCCGCTGCGGCAGACCGGTGGGGCGATTGTCGTGCCAGTGCGTGTCGTATGCCGGCCGGAGCGGAGGCTTATTGACCGACTTGCACACGTCGATCTCGAGCTGCACGCTTCGGAAGCAGTCCGTTTGCTGACGGCAGCTGAAGCTGCGTTGCGCGCCGCCCGTCTCGGTGAACGTGACGGCGGCCGAGACCGCGGGCGGCGAGCCCGGCCAGGCGATCCTGATCGCGACGGTGGTGGCGGCGTGCACGCCCGTCCAGAAGCGGACTCGTCCCTTGATGTCCGCACGCGCCGCCGACCAGGTGACCTGCGGATGGTCGACGATCCAGGATTCGATGTAGGTTTGCGAAACCTTCGGGGGCATGCCCGGCACGACGGTCCGGGTGATCTGGTACAGATCGCCGCTGATGCGGTTCATCACCGGCGACACGCTGCTGCGGGAATCGACGTCGACCCTCAATTCGAGGACGAAGCGCCCCGGCTGAGGCAGGGTCATCTCGCCTCGGTAGAGGCCGCTCACGGTGCGCGGGCGCGCCAGCAAATCGAGCTCGGCCGCGCCGAGCTGATCCGCGTGCATGTCCATGGCGTCTCGGATCCTGCGTGCCATAGCCTCCTCCTGCTCGAGCGCCGACACCGGTCGATCGGCGCCGCTTCGAAATGATCGCGAGGAACTCTTCGTGCCGTCCGCCCAATGCTACTTCCGGCGCAGCGAGATGAAGGCGGCCGGAGCGCCGGCCGGGGCCATTATCGGCGCAACTACGACTTGCGTCAAGCATGGCCGGCGGATCGCGCTGCGCGCTGAGCCGCGCCGCACGCTCGCCGCGAAGAGACCGGGGGGAATTCCAGCTTGCCTCACGTCTCCTCTTCCCCTACATGACTTCCATCCGATGAGGCGCTGATCACGGCGTTGAGGGGTGCGGCTAAGGTCTGCGCCCTTTTCTTGCTGGCACCTTGGCGGACGCGTCCCGATCGTCGCCACGCGCCGGCCCGCTCCACGAGCGGCCGCCTTGCCCTCATAGCCTCGCGGCCGGGCAAGGCAGCGACGAGACCGGGACGGGGTGCAACGCAAACCCAAGCCGGCGCCGCCCAACCAGGGCACTCAGGAGACCTAATGTCAGCATTGCAGCAACGCGCGCCGAGCCGTGAGGATTTCGCCGCGCTTCTCGAAGAGTCCTTCCGCTCCGCCGAGATCGCCGAAGGCTCGGTCGTGAAGGGCAACGTGGTGGCGATCGAGAAGGACGTCGCGGTCATCGACATCGGCGCCAAGACCGAAGGCCGCGTGGCGCTGAAGGAGTTCACGGGCCCCGGCCGGGGCGACGCCGCGATCAAGGTCGGCGACGAGGTCGAGGTCTATGTCGAGCGCATCGAGAACGCGCTCGGCGAGGCGGTCCTGTCGCGCGACAAGGCGCGGCGCGAGGAGAGCTGGGTCAAGCTCGAGAAGGCCTTCGAGGGCAACGAGCGCGTCACCGGCGTGATCTTCAACCAGGTCAAGGGCGGCTACACGGTCGACCTCGACGGCGCCGTGGCCTTCCTGCCGCGCAGCCAAGTGGACATCCGGCCGGTCCGCGACGTGACGCCGCTCATGGGCGTGCCGCAGCCCTTCCAGATCCTCAAGATGGACCGCCGACGCGGCAACATCGTGGTGTCGCGCCGCACCGTGCTCGAGGAGAGCCGGGCCGAGCAGCGCTCCGAGCTCGTGGCGAACCTCGAAGAGGGCCAGGTCATCGACGGCGTGGTCAAGAACATCACGGAGTACGGCGCCTTCGTCGATCTCGGCGGCATCGACGGCCTGCTCCACGTCACCGACATGGCGTGGCGGCGCGTCAACCACCCGTCGGAGGTCGTCAACATCGGCCAGACCGTGAAGGTCAAGATCATCAAGATCAATCACGAGACGCACCGCATCTCGCTCGGCATCAAGCAGCTTCTCGCCGACCCCTGGGAGGGCATCGCCGCCCGCTATCCGGTCGGAGCGAAGCTCAAGGGCCGGGTCACCAACATCACCGACTACGGCGCCTTCGTGGAGCTCGAGCCGGGGATCGAGGGCCTGATCCACGTCTCGGAGATGTCCTGGACCAAGAAGAACGTCCATCCGGGCAAGATCGTCTCGACCTCCCAGGAGGTCGAGGTGGTCATCCTCGAGGTCGATCCGGTCAAGCGCCGCATCTCGCTCGGCCTGAAGCAGACGCTCCAGAACCCGTGGGAGGCCTTTGCCGAGAAGCACCCGGTGGGTTCCGAGGTCGAGGGCGAGGTCAAGAACAAGACCGAGTTCGGCCTGTTCATCGGCCTCGAGGGTGACGTGGACGGCATGGTCCACCTCTCCGACCTCGACTGGAACCGTCCGGGCGAGCAGGTCATCGACGAGTTCAAGAAGGGCGACGTGGTCCGCGCCCAGGTGCTCGACGTCGACATCGAGAAGGAGCGCATCTCGCTCGGCATCAAGCAGCTCGCGGGCGATCCCTTTGCGGATGCCGGCGAGATCAAGAAGGGCCAGGTCGTCACCTGCGAGGTGCTGGAGGTGAAGGATTCGGGGATCGAGGTGAAGATCGTCGATACCGATCTTGCGACCTTCATCCGCCGCGCCGAGCTTGCCCGCGACCGCGCCGACCAGCGGCCCGAGCGGTTCGCGGCGGGAGAGAAGGTCGACGCCCGCGTGACCCAGTTCGACCGCAAGGCGCGCCGCGTCTCTCTCTCGGTCAAGGCCCTCGAGATGGCCGAGGAGAAGGAGGCGATCGCGCAGTACGGCTCGACCGATTCGGGCGCCTCGCTCGGCGACATCCTAGGCGCCGCGCTCAACAAGGCGAAGACGCCCGAGAAGAAGTGACCTCGCGCCGGGCGCGAGGTCATCCCGGCGAAAGCGAAGAGCCGGGATCTCTCCGATCAAGCTCGACCCGCGCGAACCCTCGCGCGGGTTTCCCGTTGCGGCGGTTTCCTGCTGCAAGTGCCGCGCTTGCCCCGCGCCTGGCCTGAAGGGTAGTGTGCCGCCCGCGGCGAAGCGGAGTGGATGAGGAGCTCCAATGGCTGTTGATCCGGAACTCATCGCCGACCGCCGGCGCCTGCGCCGCAAGCTCTCCTTCTGGCGCGTGCTTGGCGTCGTTGCCGTGATCGCCGCCATCGTCGTGGTCGGCGCGACCATTGCGGGCCGCGCGCCGTTCCGCGCGGGACAGAATCAGATCGCCCGCATCTCGGTCGACGGCTTCATCACCGGGGATCAGCAGCGCATGCGCGACCTCTTCCGGCGCGTCGCCCAGGCCCGCAACGTGTCCGGCGTCGTCGTCTCGATCAACAGCCCGGGCGGCGCGACGACCGGCGCCGAGGAGCTGTTCCGCGGCATCCGCGCGCTGTCGGAGAGGAAGCCGCTCGTCGCCTTCGTCAGCGGCACGGCCGCGTCCGGGGGCTACATCGCGGCGCTCGCCGCCGACCACATCGTGGCGCGCGAGACCTCGCTGGTCGGCTCGATCGGCGTGCTCTTCCAATACCCGGACCTGTCGAAGCTCCTGTCCTCGCTCGGCGTGCAGGTGGAGGAGGTGAAGTCGGCGCCGCTGAAGGCCGAGCCGAGCCCGTTCCATCCGACGAGCCCGGAAGGCCGCGAGGCCCTGCGTCAGGTCGTCGCCGATACGCATGAATGGTTCAAGCGCATTGTCGCGGATCGCCGCAAGCTCGGCGAGGCGGAGCTCGCCGCAGTGACGACAGGGCGCATCTTCAACGGCCGCCAGGGGGTGCCGCTCAAGCTCGTCGACGCGGTCGGCGCGGAGCGCGACGCCGTCGCTTGGCTCGAGCGCGAAAAGGGGGTCGCGACGGATCTGCCGGTCCGCGACTGGAAGCCGCGCACCTCGCGCGATCTCAATCTCTGGACCGCCGCGAGCCTCGGCGCCGACCTTCTCGGCCTCGGTGAGCTCGCCGAGAAGCTTCGTCGCGCGGCAGCTTCGGCGGAGGCCGCGAGCCTTGACGGGCTTCTGGCGGTTTGGCACCCTGTCTCAGAGAAATAATCACGTTAGTTCAAGCCTCTAGCGGCCCCGATGATCAAATCCGAGCTCGTCTTGAAGATCGCCGAGCAGAACCCGCATTTGTATCAGCGGGACGTCGAGAACATCGTCAACGCCATCCTCGACACCATCGCGGACGCGCTCGCCCGCGGCGATCGCGTCGAGCTTCGCGGCTTCGGCGCGTTCTCGGTGAAGAAGCGCGACGCGCGCACGGGACGCAACCCGCGCACCGGCGAAACCGTCTCGGTCGCCGAGAAGGTGATCCCGGTCTTCAAGACCGGCAAGGAGATGCGCGTGCGCCTCAACGAGGCGAAGCCGGACCTCGAGGCGAAAGCGGCGAGGAGCGCATGAGGCAGTTCCTCAAGGCGCTGATCCTTCTTCCGATCGCGGTGGTCGTGGTGCTGCTCGCGGTCGCGAACCGCGCCCCCGTGACCCTGTCCTTTGATCCTTTCTCGAAACCGGGCCCGCTGTTCAGCACGACCATGCCGCTTTTCGCGCTGCTCTTCATCGCGCTGGCGATCGGGGTGGTGATCGGCGGGGCCGCCGCCTGGCTCGCCCAGTCGAAGCATCGCCGGCTCGAGCGGCGCTACCGCCGCGAGGCCCGCCGCCTGCGCGACGAGCGCGAGCGGCTGCGGACGCATCCCGGCGGATCAGGCGTGCCGGCTCTCGTGTCGGAGCCCTCGCGGCTCTGATCGATGCGCGTCGTCTCGGCGGCCGAGATCGACGACGCGCTCAGCTTCGCGACGCTGATCGAAGCGCTCGAACGCGCCTTCCGCGGCGACGTCGTCGTGCCGCATCGTCACCACCATGAGATCGCGCGTCCCGGCAGCCCCGCGACCTTGCTCCTGATGCCGGCCTGGACCGGCGCGGCAAGCGAAGCCCATGTCGGCGTCAAGGTGGTCTCGGTCTATCCCGAGAACGCGGCGCGCTCGCTGCCGAGCGTGTTCGGGACCTATCTCCTCATGGACGGAGCGACCGGCGAGCCGCTCGCCGCGCTCGACGGCACGCGGCTCACGGTGTGGCGCACGGCTGCCGCTTCCGCTCTCGCCGCGCGAAGCCTTGCGCGCGAGGATGCGACTCGCATGGTCATGGTCGGCGCCGGCGCGCTCGCGCCGTTCCTGATCCGGGCCCATGCCGGCGTTCGGCCGATCCGGCAGGTCAGGATATGGAACCATCGAGCCGAAAAGGCTCGCACGCTGGCCGCGGAGCTTTCGCGGGAGGGTCTTCCGGCCGAAGCCGTCGAGGAGCTCGAGCCGGCGGTGCGCGAGGCGGACGTCGTTTCCTGCGCGACGCTCTCGACCGCGCCGCTCGTCCGCGGCGCGTGGCTGAAAGCCGGCGCTCATCTCGACCTCGTCGGCGCCTTCAATCTCAAGATGCGTGAGGCCGACGACGAGGCGCTCGCGCGCGCTTCCGTATACATCGACACCGACGCGGCCCGGAGCGAGGGCGGCGACGTGGCGGTCGGGCTGAGGAGCGGCGCGATCGCCTCCGAGCACATCCGCGGCGACCTCTTCGACCTCTGCCGCGGCCGCGTCGCGGGCCGCACGGCCCTCGGCGAGATCACGCTGTTCAAATCTGTCGGCAGCGCGATCGAGGATCTGGCCGCCGCGATGGCGGTGTGGCGCGCGCTCGGCGAGCGATAGCCCTCTTTACGGCGACGCTCGGAGCCGTCACAAACGCGGCACCAACACGGGAGGAACCATGACCATCCAGCGTATCGAGCCCGGGTCCCGCATGAGCGGCGCAGTCGTGCACGGCAACACGGTCTATCTCGCCGGCCAGGTCGCGCGGAACGCCGCCGGCAAGAGCGTCACCGAGCAGACCAGGGATATCCTGGCGATCATCGACGGCCTCCTTAAGCAGGCAGGCACCGACAAGTCGAAGCTTCTTTCCGCCAACATCTGGCTCTCCGACATGTCGACCTTCAACGAGATGAACGCGGTCTGGGACGGCTGGGTGTCGCCGGGCAACACGCCGGCCCGCGCGACCGTGGAAGCGAGGCTCGCCGCGCCGCAATACACGGTCGAGATCATGGTGACGGCCGCGAAGTGAGGCCGCTTCGCCCGCTCGGCACGCCGCTCAGAGCCGCGCGCCCGATCGCGATCGCGGCCGCGCTCGTGCCGATGTCCGGCGCGGCCTTCGCGGCCGGGCTGGACGGGCGCACCCTGAACCTCTTTTGGTCGCTGCCTTTCGTCGGGATCCTGCTCTCGATCGCACTTTTCCCCCTCTTCGGCGCGCATTTCTGGGAGCGCCACCTCGGCAAGGTCTCGGCGTTCTGGGCGGTGCTCGTGGTCGTGCCGCTCGCAGTCTTCGCAGGGCTGCCGGTCGCAACCGATGCCGTGCTCCACGTGGCGCTCCTCGACTACATCCCCTTCATCCTCCTGCTCTTCGCGCTCTTCACCATCGCCGGCGGGATCAGGATCAAGGGCAACCTGCACGGCAGCCCGCTCGTCAACGGCGCGCTCCTCCTGATCGGCACCGTGCTGGCGAGCCTCATCGGCACGACCGGCGCCTCGATGGTGATGATCCGCCCGCTCATCCGCGCCAACGACAACCGGCGCTACAACGTCCACGTGGTCGTGTTCTTCATCTTTCTCGTCTCGAACATCGGCGGCTCGCTCACGCCGCTCGGCGATCCGCCGCTTTTCTTGGGCTTCCTGCGTGGGGTCGACTTCTTCTGGACGACGACGCACCTCTTCACCGAGACGCTGTTCGTCGCCGGGATGGTGTTCGGGCTGTTTCTGATCATCGACGCCGCGCTCTATCGGCGAGAGCGCGAGCATTTCCGGCCGTTGCCCGATCCGACGCCCGACGCGAGCCTCCGCGTCGTCGGCCTCGTCAATTTCGCCCTCATCGGGCTCGTGATCGCCGCGATCCTGATGAGCGCCTCGTGGAAGCCGGGCATCGACTTCGCAGTCGGCGGCGCCGTGATCGAGCTGCAGAACGTGCTGCGCGACATCGTCTTCATCGCCGCCGCCTTCGCCTCCCTCGCGCTCACCGCGCCCGCCGACCGCGAGGCGAACGGTTTCTCCTGGGGCCCGATCCAGGAGGTGGCGAAGCTCTTTGCCGGCATCTTCATCTGCATGGTGCCGGTGCTCGCGATGCTGCGGGCCGGCATGAACGGCCCCTTCGCCCCGCTCGTCGCGCTCGTCACCAACCCGGACGGCACGCCGAACAACGCCGCCTATTTCTGGCTCGCGGGCGGGCTCTCGTCCTTCCTCGACAACGCGCCGACCTATCTCGTCTTCTTCGAGCTCGCCGGCGGCGATCCGCGCACGCTGATGACCACGGGGGCGCTGACGCTCGCCGCGATCTCCTGCGGCGCCGTGTTCATGGGCGCGAACTCCTACATCGGCAACGCGCCCAATTTCATGGTCTACGCCATCGCCAAGGACGAGGGCGTCCGGATGCCGAGCTTCTTCGGCTACATGCTGTGGTCGGGTGCGGTGCTGATCCCGGTCTTCGTGCTCGCGACCTTCATGTTCTTCCGGTGAGGCGGCGGATCACATTTCGAGCCGCTGCGCCACGTCCTCCGCGATCGATAGCGCGCACGTCAGTCCCGGCGATTCGATGCCGAAGAGATGCACGAGGCCGGGCAGCCCGTGCTCGGCCGGGCCGTCGATGACGAAATCGGCCGGCGGCTCGCCCGGGCCGGTGAGCTTGGGGCGGATGCCGGAGTAATCGGGCGTGAGGACACCGTCCGGCAGGCCGGGCCACCAGCGCCGGATCGAGGCGTAGAACAGCTCCGCACGATTGGGATCGACTTCGTAGACCTCCTCCTCGATCCATTCGACGTCGGGCCCGAAGCGCATGCGTCCGGCAAGATCAAGGGTCAGGTGCGTGCCGAGACCGCCCTCGACCGGGGCTGGATAGATCAGGTGCGAAAAGGCCGGCTTGCCGAGGCAGCCGAAATAATTGCCCTTCGCCAACACGAGCTTCGGCACGCGCTCCGGGGGATACCCCTCGGTCGCCCGCGCCAGCGCCTGTGCGCCGAGGCTTGCATTGTTGACCACGGCGTCGAACGCCATCGCGCCGCTCTCGGCGCCGCCGAACTGCACCTGCCAGCCGCTGGCGGCGCGCGCGACGCGCTCAACCTCGGTGTTGAAGGCGATCACGCCGCCATGGTCCTCGAGATCGCCCTGCAGCGCGAGCATCAGCGCATGGCTGTCGACGATGCCGGTCTCGGGCGAATGCAGCGCGGCGACCGCGCTGAGGTTCGGCTCCATGGCGCGCGCCACCGCGCCCTCGATGAGGACGAGGCCTTCGACATCGTTCGCAAGGCCCTGTTGAAGGATGCCTTCGATCTTCGCACGCTCGAGATCGTTAGTCGCCACGATCAGCTTGCCGCATTTCTTGTGCGGCACGCCATGGCTCGCGCAGTATCCGTACAGCATGCGCCGTCCGGCGACGCAGTGGCGCGCCCGGACCGAGCTGGTCGGGTAGTACATGCCGGCATGGATCACCTCGCTGTTGCGCGAGGACACGCCGTTGCCGATCCCGGGCGTCTTCTCGGCCACCACGACCGCGTGGCCCTCGATCGCGAGGGCGCGGGCGCAGGCGAGCCCGACGACCCCGGCGCCGACGACGAGGACGTCCATTCCTCTCAGGTACCATGCCGCGGAAGGGTGGCGACCTTCGCTAAGAGACGCTCTCGCGCCGAATCCAACCCGTCAGGGCCCGTCTTGGACGACAGAGCGCTGCGTGACTTGCGACCAAGGAAATACGCGATCCTCTCGGCATTCGCACCCGAGGGGTGCGGTAAACCATCGAGTACCATAGACGAGCCGAGAACGTCCTTCTGCACGAGCAATCGAACGGCATCGGCAGCTTTCGGACCGAGCGGAATCCATACGGCGTCCCGCAGGGCCTCGGCCTCTTCACATAGGTGACGATCGACCAAACGGCGCAGGATCGGTGTGGTTACCAATGACGGCTGGCCGCTATAGTTCTTCCCATCCACTAAGGCGGGGAAGCACAATGCGCTCGTGAAATGCGCTAAGGCGCCGTGCTCGTCCCAGAGCAGCGCAGTTCCAGAAATGCCCAGCCAGCGCGACAGACCGATGTGGTCCAACATCGCAATGAGATTGCTTCGCATTGGGCCCGAGAAGGATGCAAACATCTTGGCTGTCGCAAGCGTTCGATGGTCATCATCACCTGCAAGCAATCGACGCCGGGCTTCGATCAATGCGTTCGCTGCCTGCTGCGCCCCGGGAGTGATCCCGACAAAGACGACTCTGGCGCCACGTTGAATGTGCTCGAAAGGTGCGTAGCTGATTGTGATCGGGCCAGCCTCATCGATCAAAAGGCGCCGACCAAGTGTTACATCAGCGCGAATTTCCTGTTCTGATGCCGACGTGATGAGGTTGCGAAAGCGGCTGAGCAATTCCGACAAGTCCTAGTTCTCACTCTGTGTGTCCTGGATCCCGGAACATTCGCCAAAGTCGATTTCACGCGGCGGATCCTTGAGGCGCGTGAGATCGAGGTTAGCCCCCCGGAGTGCGGAATTGGCAAAAAAATCTGCCAAACTACCCTCGCGCTTGTCGCCTTTGCGCGATCGGTCGGCTCCGCTGTGTTCCCGCGGTCGGCGGCCTCTTGGGTCGGATGACGTTGCCACGGTCCGGGCACCTCAGGCCGCGATCGACATCTGCGGGCCGGCCGCCCTCACGTCGGCGTCGACATGGGCCTCGAAGCGCTTGAAGTTCTGATCGAACATCTTGACGAGGCGCTTCGCGGTCTCGGCAAAGGCGGCTTTGTCCTGCCAGGTCTTCACCGGATAGAGGATGTGCGGCTCGACGCCCGGCACCGAGGTCGGCACCGCAAAGCCGAAATAGGGGTCGCGGCGGAAATCGGCGCGGGAGAGCGAGCCGTCGAGCGCGGCCGTGAGCAGACGCCGCGTGACGCGGATCGGCATGCGCCGGCCGACGCCGACCCCGCCGCCGGTCCAGCCGGTGTTGACGAGCCAGCAATCGACATGGTGGCGCGCGATGAGGTCGCGCAGGAGATTGCCGTAGACCGAAGGATGGCGCGGCATGAAGGGTGCGCCGAAGCAGGTCGAGAAGGTCGCTTCCGGCCCTTTGAGGCCCTTCTCGGTGCCGGCGACCTTCGCCGTGTAGCCCGAGATGAAGTGGTACATCGCCTCGGCCCCGGTGAGCTTGGCGATCGGCGGCAGCACGCCGAAGGCGTCGGCGGTCAGCATGACGATGTTGCGCGGATGCCCGGCGCGTCCCGTCGCGGAAGCGTTCGGGATGAAGTCGATCGGATAGGCGCAGCGCGAGTTCTCGGTCTTCGAGGCGTCGTCGAAATCCGGGACGCGGGTCGTCGGGTCGAAGACGACGTTCTCGAGCACCGTGCCGAAGCGCTCGGTGGTGGCGTAGATCTCGGGCTCGGCGTCGCGCGACAGGCGGATGGTCTTGGCGTAGCAGCCGCCCTCGAAGTTGAAGATGCCGCTCGGTCCCCAGCCATGCTCGTCGTCGCCGAGGAGGATGCGGTTCGGGTCGCTCGACAGCGTCGTCTTGCCCGTGCCGGACAGGCCGAAGAAGATCGCCGCATCGCCGCCGTGGCCGACATTCGCCGAGCAGTGCATCGGCATGATGCCCATCTTCGGCAGGATGTAGTTGAGATAGGTGAAGACCGACTTCTTCATCTCGCCTGCATAGGACGAGCTGCCGATGAGCACGATCTTGCGCGTGAAATCGACCGCGATGACGGTGTCGGTGCGGGTGCCGTGACGGGCCGGATCGGCCTTGAACGAGGGCAGGTCGACGATCGTGAGATCCGGCTCGTAGCCGGCGAGCTCCTCGTAGGCCGGCCGGCGCAGGAGGTTGCGGATGAAGAGCGAGTGCCAGGCGTATTCGGTGAACACCCGGGCCTTGATCCGGTAGGCCGGATCGGCGCCGCCATAGAGGTCCTGGACGAACAGGTCCTTGCCTTCCGCGGCCTTGAGGAAATCGGCGAGGAGGGTCTCGAACTGCTCCGGCGACATCGCCGCGTTGTTGTCCCACCAGACCTCGTTCTCGGTCTTGGCGTCGCGGACGACGAACTTGTCGCGCGGGGAGCGGCCCGTGTGGACCCCCGTGTCGGCGGCGAGCGCCCCGCCCTGGATCAGCCGGGCCTCGCGATTCGCCAGCGCGTGCTCGTAGAGCGCCGGCGCCTCGAGGTTCCAGAACAGGCGTTCGAGGTTGCGGAAGCCGAACGGTTCGGCACCGTGCGCGCTGTTGTAGACGCCGAGATTCTCCACAGGCACCTTCCTCCCCGGGCCGCAAGCCCCGGCGTGCGCCGGCATTGCGGCCGCAATGCTCGCCGCCGGCTTTCTCGCTGCGCTCGATAGACGTTCCGGCCCCGGCGCTCAAGCTTCGGAACCGTCGAATGGAGGCAGGCCTTGCCCGATCGAGCCGCAATCCCCGGCAGAAGGGAACGCCAATGGCCAAGCCTAGGTTCGTTGGGGCAGCGCGCGGGCCCGATCAGCCATCTCCTTGAGCACCGAACGCAGCTGCCCCGGGCCCGCGACGCGGCGGTCGAAGGCGACCCTCGCGGTACGGTCGCCGGCCGCAAGATCGATCCCCTCGGGATCGAGGCCGGTCGCGCGCCACTCGCCAGGAGGCGCGCCGGCGAGCTTCTCGGCGTAGAGTGCGAGCGCCTCGCGGTGATCCGCGTTCATGTGCTCGACCGCGCTCGCTTCGGCCGCGGCGAGTTCCTCCGCTCCCGCGGTCTCGGTGCGGATCTGGTCCGCGGTGAGGTCCATCGCCCGGGCAAAGCCGCCGTTGAGATGCGCCGAGGCGATCTCCAGCCGCCAAAAGGAGAAATCGGCGAAGCCCGCGTAGAGCTGTGCCTTGGGATGGCGGGCGAGAAACCGCCGCCGGACGTGATCTTGGTCGGTCCGCGCGGTGCGGCCCATGACCGTCAATCGGGGATGGGCGAGCGGGTCGCCCTTGCCGCGTTGCGCCAGGAGGATGGAGGCGCGCTGATCCTGCTCGAGGTTCTGGGTGTGGGCCGAGAGCCGCGACATCAGGAGCAGCGGCGAGCCGTCGTAATCGGTCGCGACCGTGACGAGCGAAGCGAAGGGAAAGCCGCCGGAACGTTCGAGCGTCGCGAGCGCGCCGGCCCGGATGGTCCGCAGGAGCTCCTTCGCGATGCCGACCGCGTCGAAGCCGGGAGCGGGGCGCGGGGCGTCTTCCATCAGGAGGCTCCGTTGTGCTTCGCCGGGCCCGAGAGGTGGCGGGCGGCGTCCAAAAGCCTTAATTAGGGCAAACCGTTAGAGCCCAACACCGGTCCAGCCGAGCTAAGCTGCTGGCCCGGAGCCCAGCCGCGCTCGACGCAGGTGCGGCGTCCGCAAGGGATCAGTTCATGCCCACCATCGCCCTCGTCGACGACGATCGCAACATCCTGACCTCCGTCTCGATCGCGCTCGAAGCGGAAGGCTACCGCATCCAGACCTACACCGACGGCGCCTCGGCGCTCGACGGCCTGCGCCATTCGCCGCCCGACCTCGCCATCTTCGACATCAAGATGCCACGCATGGACGGCATGGAGCTGCTGCGCCGCCTGCGCCAGAAGTCGGATCTCCCGGTCATCTTCCTGACCTCGAAGGACGAGGAGATCGACGAGCTGTTCGGGCTCAAGATGGGCGCCGACGACTTCATCCGGAAGCCGTTCTCGCAGCGGCTCCTGGTCGAGCGGGTCAAGGCGGTGCTGCGCCGCTTCGCGCCGAAGGACGTATCGACCCCGAAGGAGGACAGCGCAAAAGCGCTTGAGCGCGGCCAGCTCACGATGGACCCCGAGCGCCACACCTGCACCTGGAAAGGCGAGCCGGTGACGCTCACGGTCACCGAGTTCCTGATCCTGCAGGCGCTTGCGCAGCGCCCCGGCGTCGTCAAGAGCCGCAACGCGCTCATGGACGCAGCCTATGACGACCAGGTCTATGTCGACGACCGCACTATCGACAGCCACATCAAGCGGCTGCGCAAGAAGTTCAAGTCGGTCGACACCAATTTCGAGATGATCGAGACCTTGTACGGGGTCGGCTACCGCTTCAAGGAGAGCTGACCGGCTCGGCCCGCGAGCGCTGGCTGATCGGGCGCCGGACATGGACGCGACCACGCCGCTCGACATCAAGGCGAAGCCCCGCCGCAGGCGCATGCGGCGTCTGCGGCTTCTCACGCGCATCCGCGCGACCTGGCGCACGCTCGTCCAGCGCGCCTCCTCGAGCCTGACCCGGCGCATCATCGTCCTGAACCTCGGCGGGCTCGTCGCGCTCCTCGTCGGGTTCCTCTACCTCAACCAGTTCCGGCAGGGCCTGATCGAGGCTCGCGTCCAGAGCCTCCTCACCCAAGGCGAGATCATCGCCGGTGCCGTCGCGGCCTCGGCGACCGTGGAGTCCGACACGGTCCAGATCGATCCCGACAAGCTCCTGCAGATGCAGGCCGGCGAGACCTCGGGAATGGGCGAGGACGCGCTGTCGCCGATCGAGTTCTCGATCAACCCTGAACGGGTGGCGCCGCTGCTGCGCCGCCTCGTGACGCCGACGCGCACTCGGGCGCGCATCTACGACCGCGAGGGCAGCCTGCTGCTCGATTCGCGCACGCTCTATTCGCGCGGCGACATCCTGCGCTTCGACCTTCCGCCGATCCGCAGCAAGGACGATACCTTCATCGAGCGGACCTGGAACGGCATCCGCAAGCGCTTCACGAAGGACCGGCCGGCCTTCGAGGAGATCGGACCGGCGAACGGGCGCACCTTGCCCGAGGTCCAGCAGGCACTGACAGGCGTGCGCGCGAGCGTCGTGCGCCAGAACCCGCTCGGCGAGACCATCGTTTCGGTCGCGGTTCCGATCCAGCGCTTCCGCTCGGTGCGCGGCACGCTGCTCCTGTCGACGCAAGGGGGCGACATCGACAAGATCATCGCCTCCGAACGCTTCTCGCTCCTGCAGATCTTCCTCGTTGCCGCACTCGTCATGGTCGTCCTGTCGATGCTGCTCGCGAACGCCATCGCCGGGCCGGTGCGGCGCCTCGCCGAAGCGGCCGAACGCGTCCGGCGGGGCATCAAGTCGCGCGAGCAGATCCCCGATTTCACCGGCCGCTTCGACGAGATCGGGCATCTCTCCGGCGCGCTGCGCGAGATGACGCGGGCCCTCTACAGCCGCATCGACGCGATCGAGCGCTTCGCCGCCGACGTCGCGCACGAGCTCAAGAACCCGCTGACCTCGCTCCGCAGCGCAGTCGAGACCCTGCCGCTCGCCAGGAGCGACGAGTCGCGCGGGCGCCTCCTGTCGATCATCCAGCATGACGTGCGCCGACTCGACCGCCTGATCAGCGACATCTCCGACGCGTCGCGCCTCGACGCCGAGCTCGCCCGCGCCGACGCGGAGCCGGTCGACCTGGCGAAGCTCCTCGAGGCCGTGGTCTCGGTCGCGAACGAGCGCCGGCGCGAGCACGACCCCCTGATCACGCTCGCCGTCGAACCGCACCCGATGGGCAAGGACGCGTTCTTCGTCTTCGGCCACGACAGCCGGCTCGCGCAGGTGTTCAGCAACCTCGTCGACAACGCGCGCTCGTTCTCGCCGCGCGACGGCACGGTGCGCGTGACCTTGCGGCGCGGGCGCGGCGAGATCGACATCGTGGTCGACGACGACGGGCCCGGCATCCCGCCGCACGCCCTCGAACGCATCTTCGAGCGCTTCTACACCGACCGCCCGGACCAGGGCTTCGGCCAGAATTCCGGGCTCGGGCTGTCGATTTCGCGCCAGATCGTCGAGGCGCATCGCGGGATGGTGAAGGCCGAGAACCGGCTCGGCGCCCCGGGCGACGACGGCGAGCCGCGGCGGCTTGGAGCGCGCTTTGTCGTGCGCCTGCCGCCGCTCGGCTGAGCCTCCGGAAGCCCGTGAGAATCCACGCCTCTTGCGTGGTGATCGGCGAGGCTGGCGTGCTGATCCGCGGCCCCTCGGGAAGCGGCAAGTCGACCCTGGCGCGCCGGCTTCTCAGCGCCGCCGAGCGCGGCGGCCGCTACGCCAGCCTGGTTTCGGACGATCGCACCGAGCTCGCGGAGAGGAACGGCCGCGTGCTTGCCCGCCCGGTCGCGCCGATCGAAGGCAAGATCGAGGTGCGCGGCGTCGGGATCCTCACGCGGAGCTTCGAGCCGGCGGCGGTCGTCCGTCTGGTCGTGGACTGCCTGGCTCGGCCCGAGGCGCGGCTGCCGCAGGAAAGCGAGAGCTACTCCGGGTTCGGGAACATACGCATCCCGCGCCTCGTTACCCTGGGCGAGGCGGGATTTGCCGAGATCGTCCTGTGGCGGCTCTGTGACCTGCGAGACACCCCGGCGACACTATGATGAACATTTCGTCGCAATGCTCTTGCGCGCGCCTTCGCAGTGCACAAAATAGCGGCCCGCCCACCAGGGCGACGGAACGTAAGCCATCATGATCGGAATGGTGCTCGTTACGCACGGGCAGCTCGCGAGGGAGTTCAGATCCGCTCTCGAGCACGTCGTCGGCCCTCAAGGCCAGCTCGAGACCGTCACCATTGGACCCGACGACGACATGGAATCGCGGCGCAAGGACATCATGGCCGCGGTGCGCAGCGTCAACTCCGGCGAAGGCGTCGTCGTCTTGACCGACATGTTCGGCGGCACGCCGTCGAACCTCGCGCTCTCCTGCATGAACGGCGGCTCGGTCGAGGTGGTGGCCGGCATCAACCTCCCCATGCTGATTAAGCTCGCGAGCGTGCGTGACGAGGAGCCGCTCGCGGCGGCCGTGCTCAAGGCGCAGGAAGCCGGGCGCAAATACATCAACGTCGCCTCGCGGGTGCTCGCCGGCAAGTGACCGCAGAGCCGATGCTCGAGGGCGACGCTGACGACTGCCCGCCCGCGCCCATTCCCGAAGGGGCGCTCGCCCGCGAGCTTCCCATCGTCAACCGCAAGGGGCTGCACGCCCGCGCCTCGGCGAAGTTCGTGCAGACGGTCGACCGCTTTGCATCCGAGGTCACGGTCACCCGCTGCGGCGAAACCGTGGGCGGCCGTTCGATCATGGCCCTCCTGACGCTCGGCGCCGCGCAAGGCACGACGGTTACGGTGACGGCCTTGGGCGAGGATGCCCCAGACTGCCTCGATGCGATCGAGGCGCTGCTCGCGAGCCGCTTCGGCGAAGAGGAGTAGCTCAGGCCCCGAGAAGCTTCGACAGCCACTCCGGCCGGATCGCCTGGAAGCTGGCAAAGCCCGACAGCCCGAAGGCAAGCCCGACGAGGCTGATGCCGGCGGCCAGACCGAGGAGCCACCGGATCCGGGTCAGCGCGGCCACCGCGAGCAGCGCCAAGGCGAGCGACAGGAAGCTCGACGCGAAGTCGAGGAGGTCGTCCGCGCCGTTCAGCCGCTCGTATTCGGCCTGGTGGCCGTTCGCAGTCTCGGTCAGCTCCTTCAATTCCGTCCTGTAGCGCTCGATGTCGTTTCGCCAAGCTTCCATGAGGGCGCGGTTCTCGGGCGTCGCCTTCAGGACCCCGTCGCGGGTCAGCGCCTCCGCCCGCTGCACCTCGAGATCGAGCTCGAACTGCCGGAGGCGCTTGGCCTGGTACTGGTTCCAGGAGTCGGTCAACAGCGCCTGCCGCCTTTGCATCGCCTGCACGACGTTGTCGCCCTTGATGCTCGCGACGGCGAGAAAGGCCGAGATCAGCGCGACGATGATCGCGATGGCGTTGTTGAAGCGGTCGCTTTCGGAGGTGCGGGCGGAGTCGGCGGGCTAGGGCATTTGAGTGCTCGTACAGTGCGCCGCCATCACGACAGCTGCCGCCCGCAGGTCCAGGGCGGCAGGCGCTCCATCCACCGGTTTCGCAAAGACCGCGGCGCGTTGCGCACGGAAAGAAGCGGCTTACAGCGCCGCCTCCCTTCACGGAGCCGGGCTTGGCCGATGCTTCATCGTCCGAGCCCCATCTGCCTCGGCAGCCAGAGCGTCAGCTCGGGGATATAGGTGATGGCGACGAGCGCCAGCATCAGCGGCACGAGCCAGGGCAGGATCGCCATGGTGGTGCGCTCGACCGAGAGCCTGGCGACCCGCGCCAGCACGAACAGCACCATGCCGAGCGGCGGGTGGAGGAGCCCGATCATCAGGTTCAGCGTCATCACCAATCCGAAATGGATCGGGTCGATGCCGAGCTTGAGCACGATCGGCAATAGGATCGGGACCAGGATGGTGATCGCCGCGATGGTGTCGATGAAGCAGCCGACGAACAGCATGAGGAGGTTGGCGAGGAGCAGGAAGACCCATTTGTTGTTGGTGAAGCCGAGGATGGCGTCCGAGAGGATCTGTGCGGCGTTGGTGACGGTGAGAAGCCAGGCGAAGATCGAGGCGGCGGTGACGATGAACAGCACCGAGGCCGTGGTCTCGATGGTGTCGAAGGTCGCCTTGGCGAGCGCCCTGACGGTCATCGAGCGGTAGCGCACGAGCCCCAGGAAAAGCGACCAGATCACCGCCGCGACCGCGGCCTCGGTCGGCGTGAACCAGCCGAAGGTCATGCCGCCGATGAGGATGACCGGGGTCATCAGCGCCATCACGGCCGAGAAGTCGAAATACCAGTCGAGCGCCAGCAGCACGGCGAGCCCGAGCCCGACCGCGAGGTTGATCGACACCCCGGCCTGCACCATCAGCCAGATGGCGAGCGGGAAGAGGAGCACGACGACGACCTCGAGCCCGGCGCTCGCCACCGCGCGCAGGCGGAAGGGCGTGTCGGCGCCCCAGCCGTTCTTGTGCGCGAAATAGGCGACGGTCGCCATCATCAGCGCGCTCATGACCAAGCCGGGGATCACTCCGCCGAGGAAGAGCGCGCCGATCGAGACGTTCGCCATCATGCCGTAGATGACGAAGGGCAGGGACGGCGGGATGATCGGCCCGATCGTCGCCGAGGCCGCGGTCACGCCGACCGCGAACTCGGTCGAGTAGCCGTGGTCCTTCATGGCCTTGATCTCGATCGTGCCGAGCCCGGCGGCGTCGGCGATCGCGGTGCCCGACATGCCGGCGAAGATCACCGAGCCGATCACGTTGACCTGGCCGAGCCCGCCCTTCATCCAGCCGACCAGCGCCACCGCAAAGGCATAGATGCGCCCGGTCACGCCGGCGATGTTCATGAGGTTGCCGGCGAGGATGAAGAACGGCACCGCGAGCAGCGGGAAGCTCTCGACGCCGGCGATCATGCGCTGCGCCACGATCACGTCCGGCACCATCCCGCTCCACAGGATGTAGAGCAGCGACGACACGGCCATGGCGAGCGCCACCGGCAGCCCGATCAGCATCAGCGCGAGGAAGGAGCCGAGGAGGAGGAGCATGGCTTCAGTCGGCGAGCACGGGCTCGAAGGCCTCGGGCCGCTCGAGCACCGAATATCCGCGCCGCCAGTTGGCGAGCGCGACCTGGGTCGCGCGCAGGAACATCAGCACGAAGGCCGCAAGGACGCAGCCGTAGAACAGGTTCTTCGGCAGCTGGACAGTGGTCATCTCCTCGCCGGAGATGATCGACATGAACTTCCACACGAGCCACGCCGCGTAGCCGAAGAAGGCGATCCGGACGAGGTCGATCAGGGTCGCAAGCCCGCGCGCCGGCGCGCGCGGCAGGTAGCGGTAGAGGAAGTCGACCTGGATGTGACGGTTGAGCCGCACGCACATCGCCGAGCCGAGGAAGACGATCGCGACGTTGCAGTAGGTCGCGATCTCCTCGGTCCAGGCGAGCGAGTCGTTCAGCACGTAGCGGGTGAAGAACTGCAGGAACACCGAGACGGTCATCGCCCAGAACAGACCGAAGGTCAGCCAATCCTCGAGGGCGTAGATGGACAGATCGACCGGCGCATGCTCCCCTTCCTCGAAGGTGTGCGCGATCTCCTCGGCGGTGATTTGGGCGTGGTGCTCGGTGGTGGTCATGGGATGGCTGGCGTGACGCTCAAAGGCAAGGCCCGTCGTTGTCATCACCGGGCTTGTCCCGGTGATCCCGATGGGACGAGCGCCGACGATCCGAGATGGCCGGGACAAGCCCGGCCATGACAATCCGCGAAGGCTTTACGACCCCTGGCCGGGCTTGATCGCCTGGATCTTGTCCCAATCGGCCTTGCGGTAACCGAAGGACTCGAAGGTGACGTTCTTCAGGACCGTGTTCTTGAAGTCGTCCGTGTCGACCTCGGTCACGGTCAGCCCCTTCTCCTTGAAGAAGCCGACGAGCTCCTTCTCCTTCGCCTGGATCTCGGCGGTGGCGCGCGAGGCCGCCTCGAGCGCGACCTCGGTGAAGATCTTCTTGTCCTCGTCCGAGAGCTTCGCCCACAGCCCCTTGGAGATCACCGTGTTGAGGTGGTCGACGATGTGGCCGGTGAGCGCGATGTGCTTCTGCACCTCGTAGAACTTCTTGGCCTCGATCGTGGTCAGCGGGTTCTCCTGCGCCTCGACCGTGCCGTTCTGGAGCGCGAGATAGACCTCGGCGAAGGCGATCGGCGAGGTGTTGGCGCCGCAGGCCCGAGGCATGGCGAGATAGGCGGGCACATCCGGCACCCGGATCTTGAGGCCCTTCATGTCGGCACAGGCCTTGATCGGCTTGTTCGAGGAGGTGTGGCGCGCACCGTAATAGGTCACCGCCACGATCTGATGGCCGGTCTTGTCGGCGTAGCCCTTGGCGAGCTCCTTGAAGACGTCGCTCTTGGTGTAGGCAAGAAGATGGGCGGCGTCGCGGAAAGTGTAGGGGTAGTAGGTCACGCCGATCGGCGCGAAGCTGCGCGCCGCGAAGCTCGAGCCCGAGATGATCATGTCGACGGTGCCGAGCGACAGGCCCTGGTTGATGTCGGTCTCCTTGCCGAGCTGCGAGGCCGGGAAGACGTCGATCTGGTAGCGGTTGCCGGTGCGCTTCGCGATCTCCTGTGCCGCCCACACCGATTGCGTGTGGAAGGGCTCCGAGGTCTCGTAGACATGGGCCCATTTGAGCTTCGTCTGGGCGCTGGCGGGCACCGCGGTGGCAGCGATCGCCGCGGCGGCGAGCCCGACGGCAAGGCGGCGGGTGAGGATGGTCATGGGGCGTTTCTCCTGTGGTTCGCGGCTGCTTGAGGCGAGGCTGGGCCTATGAGATTTGCCCTATCACACCGGCGAGCGGAAAGGGAACGGGTTCTCGGCTGTGGGTGAGAGCCTTGCGTCGTCCTATCCTCCCGATGCGGCCTGCCTTTGCAGAGAAGCGCTCGTCCCTCGATAGGCGGCGGCTACCGCCAGAGGATGTGGACAAGATCAGGCGCATTCTCGCTCGTCTCGACTCGGCCCTTCAGGCGGAGGACATGGATGCTCCCGGCTTCAAGCTGCATCCGCTGAAGGGCGACTTGAAGGGCTATTGGGCCGTGACCGTCCGGGCGAACTGGCGCGTCATCTTCCGGTTCGAGGCTGGCGATGCCTTCGATGTCGACTATCTTGACTACCATTGAGGGCCCATGCCGCTGAAAAATCCCCCCATCCGGGAGAGCACCTTCGCCACGATTACCTCGAGCCGCTCGGGCTTTCCGTGACCGGCGCGGCGCGGACGCTTGGCATCGCCCGGCAGACGCTGAACAACGTCGTGAACGGCGCGTCGGGCATCTCGCCGGAGATGGCCATCCGCCTCTCCAAGGCGTTTGGCGGAAGCCCGCAAGTCTGGCTTGGGATGCAGATGAACTACGATCTGGCGCGGGCGATGCGGAACGCGGAGGCAATCAAGGTCAAGCGGGTGGTGGGAGCGAGACGCGCTGCGGCGTGATCCACCGGCCGGCAAAAGTCTCGCTCCTCTGGCTATGCATACGCTCGCCTCCGGGAACTCAAGCCCAATGGCCAACGCATCGCGCGCCGTATGTCGTTCGAGACCCTCTTCATCCTATGTTCAGTCGCTGGCCGCGAGGGTGCGACTGAGCGCGTAGGCGCCTTTCAGGTCCATGAGCGTCACCTCTCTTCCTGACGATCCGCGCGACCTCACCTACGACCGGCAGGTGGCGCGGCAGTTCGGCCGCTTCGTCTCGGGCTGGTGGCGGGGTGCGACCGCGCGGCGGGCCTGGTTCCTGACCATCGCGCTCGCCGCGCTGGTCATCGGCAACATCGGCTTGAACCTCGCGGTCAACCAGTGGAACCGCATCTTCTTCGACGCGCTCGAGCGCCGCGACAGCTCGACGCTTGGCTGGGCGGTCCTCGCATTCGCCGGGCTGGTGGTGGTGATCGCCGGCATCGGCGTGCTCATCGTCATCACCCGCGAGACGCTGCAGGTGCGCTGGCGCGAATGGCTGGTGCACCGCCTCACCGGCCTGTGGCTTGGGCGCCAGCGCTACTACCGGCTCAACCTCGCCCAGATCGAGCCGGCGAACCCCGAGTACCGCATCGCCGACGAGAGCCGGCTCTCGACCGAGCCGGTGGTCGATTTCGCGATCGATCTCTTGAACGCGCTCCTCTCCTTCGTCGCCTTCATCGGCATCCTCTGGACGGTCGGCGGCGCGATCTCGTTCGAGGTCTTCGGGACCTGGGTGACGATCCCGGCCTACATGACGATCGCCGCGCTCCTCTACGGCGTCCTGATGTCGAGCCTCACGGTCTATGTCGGCCGCCCGCTCGTGCCGGGCGTCGCCGCGAAGAACGAAGCCGAGGCGCGCTTCCGCTTCGAGCTCACGCGGTTGCGCGAGAACGCCGAATCGATCGCGCTGATCCGGGGCGAGCCCGACGAGCGCGGCATCCTCGGCCGCTCCTACACCAGGCTCGTCGGGCGCTGGCTCGCGGTGGTGCGGCTGCATGGGCGCCTCACCTGGATCACCAACGCCTCGGGCGCGCTGATCCCGGTCGTGCCGCTGTTGCTTGCGACGCCGAAATACCTCTCGGGCGAGCTGACGCTCGGGGCGGTGACGCAGCTCGCGGCGGCCTTCCTGCAGGTCCAGGTCGCCTTCGCCTGGCTGGTCGACCGCTACAAGTTCGTGGCCATGTGGTACGCCTCGGCGCGGCGGGTGATGGCGCTCGTCGAGGCTGCGGAGGAGCTCGACCACAGCCTCGACGAAGCCGGCGGCATCGAGCGGCTCGAGCGCGGCGATCCGCGGCTCGCCCTCCACAGCCTCACGGTTGCCGACCGCGCCGGCCGCGTGCTGATCCGCGACGCGAGCGCCGTGATCGAGCCCGGCGAGAAGGTGCTGATCCTCGGCGACAGCGGCTCGGGAAAGAGCACGCTGATGCGCGCCGTCGCGGGCTTGTGGCCCTGGGGCTCGGGCCGCATCCTGGTGCCGCGCGACACCGCCATCGCCTTCGTGCCGCCGCGGCCGTACCTGCCGCTCGGCACGCTGCGCCAAGCGATCCTCTACCCCGCGCTCGACCTCGAGATCGGCGACGACGAGATCGCCGCGATCCTCGACGAGTGCGGCCTTTCGCATTGGAGCGACCGGCTCGACGCGGTCGAGCGCTGGGACCAGATCCTGTCGAGCGGCGAGCGCCAGCGCCTCGCCTTCGCACGGCTCTTCCTGCAGAAGCCGCAGATCGCGATCCTCGACGAAGCGACTTCGGCCCTCGACGAGGGTAGCCAGAAGGTGCTGATGCAGCTCATCCGCTCGGAGCTTCCGGCGACCACCGTCATCTCCGTGGGCCAGCGGCCCGAAGCCGAGGAGTTCCACGACCGCTGCCTGAGGCTGGTGCGGAGCGAGGGCGGCGCGCGCCTGATCGACGCCGCGACCGAGACCGCGCGGCGGGTCAGAGCCTGACGATCATGACAAGGAGACAGGAACGCGATGGCCAAGGCCGCTAAGCTGGCGTTCTGGGACGATTCCTGGGATCTGCGCGAGAAGGACTGCCCCTGCGACGTCCATTTCATCGAATGGCTCGATCGCGAGAAGATCACCGACAGCGCCATCTACCATTTCGGCACCGGCAACCATCACCATGTCGGTCTCGAATGCGCCAGGGAGAGCCGCCGGAATTCGGTGCTCGGCATCACCGCCGCACCGCAGGAGTATGACAAATACGTCGAGCTCGCGATCGCCCGGCCCGAGGTGCTGCGGCGCTACAACGTGGTCTTCGGCGACATCTATCTCCTCAACGAGAGGCTCCTGCCGAATTTCGACGTGGTCACGCTCTTCCACCTCTGCGAGTTCCGCAGCGAGAAGACGGACTCCTATGGCGGGCTCACCGACCTCGAGGTCGCAAACCTCCTCACCGACCGGACGCGCCGGGGCGGCCACATCCTCTTCTTCACGACCTCCTTCGCGTTCGACTGGGACGGCCCGATGAGCGCCAAGCGCGTGATCGCGCGATGGGAGAAGGAGCGCCCGGTCGAGCGCGTCGGCGACTACAAGTCGCTGCTGGTCTATCGGAAGAAGGAGTGACCCGAAAACCTGATGGCCGGCCTTCCGCCGGATCTCGGCCTTTGTTCGATTCCGAAACGGCGCGGCTTGAGCGTGGCCGTTAACGCTTGATAGTTGTGATGCCCCACAAAGGCGGGGCGTTTCGTGCCGGATTCGCGAGAGCGCGACCTCAATCCCTTCGCGGCGCTCGGCGGGCCCGTGGACGAAGAGGATTCCGGCCATCCGCTGATCGAGCTCGTCGGGGCGGAGCTTCGCGCCTATTACGACCGCCTCCTCTCCCTCCCGGTCCCGCCGGAACTGGCCGAGCCCGCCGACCGCCTCGACGCCGAGGTGCCTCCGGCAGGGCGCAAGCATTAGGCGAGAGCGCGATCGCGTTGCTTTCCATCCAGGTGTCGTGCGGGACGGGGGCACTCTCGCCGGGGGCTCGCCAGGGCCGCGGGCCGAAGGCGCGCTCCGGCTCGGGCCGGGGGAATTCGAAGGTCTAGCCGCCTCGGCCCTTCTTCCCGCCCATGACCGCCTTGAGCAGCCTCTTCGCCTCCGGCGTGTCCTTGATCGAGAGGTGCCAGGCCTGTCCCTTGCCGATGCGGTTCCTGATCTTCGTGCGCTCGACCAGATCGAGCTTCAGAAGCTTCTGCAGATTGCGGTGCACCTGCGAGTGGCTCTGGCCGCTGAGCCGGGCGATGCGCATCGCGGTCACCGGCTCGGCCGTGTTCTGCAGCGCGAAGATCGTGACGAACAGGCCGACCTGCTGCATCCGGGCGGCGCCGGTCTCGTCCGGAAATGCCTCTTGGAAAATGCGTTCCACGTAAATGCGAACGAAGGCTTGAAATTCTTCGAGTTGCATATTAGACCGTCTTATATCGCGCGTGCAAGCGTTTCGCCGCCGTCCATGTTCATACGTCCAATGGGCCTCGTTGACCAACATGTGGGCTCGCGCATCCGCCAGCGCCGCGAGCGGCTGGCGCTGACCGTCGAAGAGCTTGCATGCCTCGTCGCCACCCACCCGGAAGCAATCGCCGAGTACGAGCGCGGGGACGAGCACGCCTCGGCGCAGGAGCTGACCTTCATCGCGGACGCGCTCGGCGTCCCGGTCCTTTACTTCTACGACGATACGGCCGAGCCGGCCGCGGCATTGAGATCCTCGAACGCCGTTTCGGTTTGTCATCGCCGGGCTTGACCCGGCGATCCAGGCCCGCCGCCCGCAGGCGGAAGCGTCTCTGGATGGCCGGGTCAAGCCCGGCCATGACACCGGGCGTGCGGCGATGCATCCATCTTCGCCGCGCCGAAGCCGGCTGGTTTCTCTCCAGTGCTATTGACAATCTTCCTATTTCGTGCTTCTCTCCTCCCGTCCCGTCCACCCGAGGGGCGCGCTCATGAGGCGTCGTGACGTGGGGCGGGACCGGCGCCTGCGGCCGGGGTTCACGCCGAACCCCGGGCTCGGGGGCTTCGAGGCCGGTTCGGGAGCCGCGGTGTTGAGCCGGGGCGCCCGTCCGAGATCCGACCGCTCCGTACTACGGCGGGGCTGCGCCTTCGGGAGCTAGGGTCGGCGCTCGGGAACCGCCGCTCGCATCGGCTTGCGGGGGCGAAAGCCCGCTCGGGCGAGGTGCGATCGGCCAACCTGGGAGCCGCGGGAAGTGCGGAAGGCCTCGGGTGCCCAAAAATCGCCGAACGTTCCGGAGCGATCCGGACGCGGGGAGCAAGGGTGGAGCCCGCGAGGGCGACGCCGGAGCGATCCGCGGGGACGCCGAAAGGCTCCTAAAAAATTAAACTGAGTCGTTCGGCGTCCCACGCCCCTCGACCTCGGCGATCGCCACCACAACCCGACGGATTTCACGCCGCGCGGCGGCAAAGGCGCGCCTCTGGCGAGAGGCCCGCAGGGCTCCGGGCCGGGCAACATGCTCAAAGGGGATACATCCGCCTCTTGACACTTCGCCATCTATTCCTACACTGGAACAAATGAGGAACAAGCGACGAATCTTTTGGGCCGCGGCGATGCGGGATCTGCGCGAGGACGAGGCGCCGGACGGGGTGCGCGAGGAGCGGCTGCGCGCCACCTCGGGCCTGTTGCGCGGATTGGACCTGACCTCCTGGCGCGGGCGCTCGGGGCGGCGCTACGTCGTCGGCGTGCATCCCCTCACCGAGGGCGAGCTTCTCGACGTGACCGAGGCGGTGATCCTGGCCGTGCGGCGCGACGCCGACGGCGCCGCCCGGCTGGTCGCGGCGGCGGCAGCCGGGCCCGAGCTTCGCCCGCAGGCGCGCCGCGCATGGATCGCGCGCGTCAAATCGCGGGGCGCGAGCGAGCTCCACATCCATCGGCTCGCGGCCGGCGCCTCCGAGCGCGCCGCGATCGTCGCCGACCTCCAGGACGACGTCGGCGAGGAGCCGGCCCTCACAGCGCCGCTGCGAGCTGCGCCAGGACCGGGTCGGTGACGCCCATCTCCAGAAGGTGGCGGTGGGTCGAGCGCACATAGTCCGGATTGGCGCCGGAGACGCCGACGCCCTGGCGCACCAACCGCAGCGAATCCTCCTGCGGCAGCCGCCCGGCATATTGCGGGTGCCCGCGGTCGACCACATAGGCGAGCGCCGCCACCGTCTCGCCGCCGGCGAGCCGCACCGGCAGCCGACGCTCGACATAGACCGCCGTGACCTGCTCGCGCTCGCGCAGGTATTGCACGGTCTCCGCGGCCTCTTCCGGCGCGACCCGGAACGCCACCCCGTGGCAGCGCCCGCCGCGGTCGAGCCCGAGCACCAATCCCGGCCTCTCGGGCGTGCCCCGATGGACATGGCTGTAGACGCAAAGCGCGCGGTGGTAGCCGTGCAGATGCGCGTGGCGGCGCTCGAGGAAGGGGAAACCCGGCCGCCACATCAAGGAGCCGTAGCCGAACACCCAGAGATCGCCCGATTCAGCCATGGGTTTGCAGGTCTTCGTCGGAGGCGCCGGCGAAAGCGCCTGTTCGCGCGGCGCGCTAGCAGCTACCAAAGGCCGAGACAAATCGGGACGACGGGAGCGCCGATGAGGGCCGTGCCGCGCCGCAGCCGCTTCTGGCTCTTCTTCCCCTTCGTGCTGCTCGGCGTGCTGCTGGCGGGCTGGAGCGCCGCCTGGCTGGTGATTCGCGCCCGCACGGCCGAGGGGCTCGACAATTGGCTCGCCAACGAATCGGTCGCGGGGCGGCGCTGGGACTGTCCGGAACGGTCGATCGGCGGCTATCCCTTCCGCATCGAGGTCGCCTGCGCGCGCGTGTCGCTGCAGAGCCGCGACCTCGCCGTGACGACCGGGCGGCTCCTCACCGTCACCCAGATCTACACGCCGCGACACACCATCGCCGAGCTCGAAGGTCCGGTGCGCGTCACCGGCCCCGGCGTCACGCTCGAAGGCGCCTGGAGCTCGCTCCGGGCCAGCATCCACCGCGGCCCGCAGGCGCTGCAGCGCGCCTCGCTCGTTGCCGAGGGGCCCAACCTCAAGGCGAGCGGGCTTCCGGTCGGGGCCATCGCCGCAAGCGCGCGCCGCTTCGAGGCGCATCTGCGCCCCTCGCCGTCGCTGCCCGAAAGCGATGCGGCTTTCGAACTCGCCGCGAGCGCCGCCGAGGCGGTCGTGCCGGCGCTCGATCCGATCCTCGGCGGCACCGAACCGATCGCCGCCGAGCTCCAGGCGACGGTGACGCAGGCGCGGATCGCCGCGGCGCGGCGCGAGGAGATCGAGCGCTGGCGCGAGGCCGGCGGGCGCATTCTGGTGAGCGCGCTCAAGCTGGCGAAGGGGCCGCGCCGGATCGAGGCCAAGGGCGAGCTCGCCTTGGACGAGATGCGCCGCCCGAGCGGACGAATCGAGGTCGCGGCCGCCGGCCTCGGCGACCTCCTCTCGACGCTGACCGGCGGCCGCATGCCCGGCCCGACCGGCGGCGTCCTCGGCAGCCTGCTCCAGCCGCGCAACCGTCCCCCGCCCGGCGGCGCCGCATCGGCCGAAGGCGCCAGGCTCACGCCCATCCCGACCATCCGCCTCGAGAACGGCCGCGTGCTGGTCGGCCCGTTCACGGTCCCGGGCGTCAGGCTCCAACCGCTCTATTGATGCGCGCCGCCTACTCCTCGCGCCGCCGTCCGAAATCGGGCTCGGGCGTCTCCTGGCCGAGCGAGATGATGCCGCGGCGGATGGCGCGGGTGCGGGTGAAGAGGTTGAACAGGGCCTCGCCGTCGCCCCAGCGGATCGCGCGCTGCAGAGAGGCGAGGTCCTCGTTGAAGCGGCCGAGCATCTCGAGCACCGCCTCCTTGTTGTTGAGGAAGACGTCGCGCCACATGGTCGGGTCGGAGGCGGCGATGCGGGTGAAGTCGCGGAAGCCGCCGGCCGAGAACTTGATCACCTCCGACTGCGTCACCTCCTCGAGATCGGCGGCCGTGCCGACGATGTTGTAGGCGATGAGGTGGGGCACGTGGCTCGTGATCGCCAGCACGAGGTCGTGGTGCTGGGCCGACATGATCTCGACATTCGAGCCCATGGCGGCCCAGAACTCGCGGAGCTTGTCGACCGCCTGCCCGTCGGCGCCGTCCGGCGGGGTGAGGATGCACCAGCGGTTATGGAACAGCGTCGCGAAGCCCGCGTCCGGGCCGGAATGCTCGGTGCCGGCGACCGGATGGGCCGGCACGAAATGCACCCCCTGAGGCAGGTACGGCTGCACCTGCGCGATGACCGCGCCTTTTACCGAGCCGACATCGGAAACGATGGCGCCGGGCGCGAGCGCGCCTGCCATGGCCTGCGTCACCGCCGCATAGGCCCCGACCGGCACGCAAAGGATGACGAGATCCGCCCCGCGCACCGCGACGACGAGATCCGCCGTCGCTTCGTCGGCAACGCCCAAGGCGCGCGCGCGCTGGAGCACGGCTTCCTCGCAATCGACCGCCACGACGGAGCCGGCAAGACTCAGCCGCTTGGCGGCCCGGGCGATCGACGAGCCGATCAGCCCGAAGCCGATGATCGCCAGACGCTGGAAGAGCGGCGTCCGCCGCGGTGGCCCGAGCCGCTCAGGCATTTGCGCGCTCGGGCTTCATGAACTCCGTCAGAGCCTTCACGAGGAGCCGGTTCGCCTCGGCGCCGCCGACGGTCATGCGCAGACAGTTCGGCAGGCCGTAGGCGCCGACGGCGCGCAGCACGAGGCCGCGGCTCGTGAGGAAGGCATCGGCGTCCTTCGCGGTGCGCCCGGCATTCGCCGGGAAATGGATCAGGATAAAATTGCCGACGCTCGGGGTGACCGCAAGCCCGAGCGCGCCGATCTCCCGAGTGAGCCAGGGCAGCCATTCCTCGTTATGCGCGACGGCGGCCGCGACATGCGCCTCGTCGGCGATCGCCGCGACGCCGGCCGCGATTGCCGGCGCGTTGACGTTGAAGGGGCTGCGGATGCGGTTCACGGCGTCGATCGCATGGGCGGGCCCGACCATCCAGCCGAGGCGAAGGCCGGCGAGGCCGTAGATCTTGGAGAAGGTCCGGGTCATGACGACGTTGTCGCTCTCGGCTACGAGCTCGAGGCCGGAGGCGTAGTCGTTGCGCCGCACATATTCGGCATAGGCCGCATCGAGGACGAGGAGCACGGTGGGCGGCAGCGCCGCGTGCAGGCGCTTCACCTCATCGAAGGGCAGATAGGTGCCGGTCGGGTTGTTGGGATTGGCGAGGAAGACGATCTTGGTGCGCGCCGTGACCTTCGCCAGGATCGCGTCGACGTCGGCCGTGAAGTCCTTCTCCTCCGCGACCACCGGCAGGCCCCCGGCGGCAAGGATTGCGATCTTGTAGACCAGGAAGCCGTGCGTCGTGAAAAGCCCCTCGTCGCCCGGGCCGATGAAGGCATGCGCGAGAAGGTTCAAGACCTCGTCCGAGCCAGCACCGCAGACGATCCGGGCCGGATCGAGCCCGTACTTTCCGGCGATCGCTTCGCGCAGCGCCGTTGCGGCGCCGTCGGGATAGAGTTCGAGCTCGCGCGCCGCCTTCTGCACGGCCTCGACCGCCTTCGGGCTCGGCCCGAGCGGCGTCTCGTTCGAGGAGAGCTTGTGGACCTTAGGCACCCCCGGCGCGGCGCTCTTGCCGGGCACATAGGCATCGATCGCAAGGACGCCGGGACGGGGTTCTGGGCGGGAAGCCATTCTCGATCCTGATGCCGCGGCTGGCGCCGCGCGGGGTGGGCGGGCCCGCTCTATCGCAACCCGCCGCCGATTTCACGCGAAAGGTGCGGCGTCGTCAGCGCATGCGGCCGCCGGAAGCCTCGATCAGGCGGGCGACCTCCCGCTGCCCGCGGCAGCGGGCGTGGGCGAGCGGCGTGACCCCGTCCTTGTCCGCGAGATTCGGGTCGGCACCCGCGGCGAGGACGAGGCGAGCGACCTCCTGGTGACGGGGACCGCCGTCGCCGAGGATCACGATCTCCAAGAGGCAGGTCCAACCGAGATTGTTGACGTGGTTCACGTCCAGGCCGGCCTGGAGCAGCAGCGGCACCGCCTCGACATGGGCGCGCTCGCAGGCGGGGATGAGCGCGTTGCCGCCGAAGCGGTTGCGGATCGACAGGTCGGGCCTCTTCGCCAGCATCATGGCGATGATGGCCACACGCCCGCGGGCGCCGGCGAGGAGCCAGGGCGTGTCGAGGTTCGAGGCCTGCGCGTCGACGCTCGCGCCGGCGTCGAGGAGCGCCCTTGCGAGGTCGACGTGATTGGCATCGACGGCGAGCAGCAGCGGCGTGCGTCGCTGAGCGTCGCGCGCGTCCACGGGCGCGCCTCCGCCGATCAGGCGTAGCGTCTCGGCAAGGTCGCCGGCGGCGGCGGCCCGCAGCAGCCGGGCGCCGAGATCGTCGGAGGCGTGGGCGGCGGACATGGAACTCGAAACAAGGGCCAGCGCGAGCGCAAAAACCGGCAGTCGCGGCATCAGCCGCCCGACTGCCGCGGTGCGCCGGCATCGGCTCCATGCGGCCCAAAGATCATGTGGGCGATCCGCGCGACTGCGGCAGCCCGCTCGCAGGCCGGGCAGGGCCGGGAGGTGGAGTACATGACGGCGCCAGAAAGATCGGATCGGGTGAGCCGGATCTGGGCGTCGCGGATCGCGATCCGCTCGGCATGGGCTTCGGGATCGGCGTTCGTCACGACGCGGCTCGGGCCGAAGCCGACGATGGATTCGCCGAGCACGACCACCGCGCCATAGGGCTGGTCGTCGGCCGCCTCCGCCTCGCGCCTCATGCGGAAGGCTTCGGCGATGAAGCGGTGGCGATCGCCCGACCCGGACGCGGAGCTTGCCGGTCCGCCGCATGATGCAAGCAATCCGCCAGCAAGGGCCAGGAAGGCGCGGCGGTGGCATCGGCACATGCGGGCAGTCTGGCTGATCCTGACGCCGTGACAAGGGGCGCTTGTGCTGCTCGCCGCTATCTCGCTCAGCCGACCGCGAAGCGCGCGGCGTGGCTGCCGATCTCGTCGAGATCGGAGAGATGCGCGCCCTCTGCGGCAGCCGCATTGCGCAGGGCCGCGGGCTCGAGGGAGCCCGGCAGCGCGATCAGCGCCGAGAGCCCGTGGCCGCCGCCCGCATTGGCGATGACCTCGCCGCCGAAGGCGGCGATGACGCGGCCGGCGCCCTCGCGCCAGCGGTCGAAGGAGGCCGAGTAGAGCACCACGTCGCGCACGGCGGCGTCGGCGAGCGGCTTCGAGATGACGAAGACCGGTGTCCCAGCCGGGTGGTTCGGGCGCTCGATGAAGGGCAGCCGCGCGATCACCTTCGGGCGCTTCTCGCCGACGAGGTCGCGCCACCAGGCGCCGGAGGAGACGCCCTGGTCGAGGCGGAAGATGCCGAGATCGCCGCGCGCCCGCGCGACCGCCGCGATCACGGCGGCGGCGCTCTCATGCGGCTTGTAGGGTACGCTGAAGCCGAAATGGAAGCGAGCGGTGTCGCGCATCGGCGCGTCGCCCCCCGAGACGTCGGCATGAACCGCAAACGGCGCCTGCACATGGGTGAAGGTCGCGATGACGACGCGCCAGATGCCCTCGGCGGTGTCGAGCGGCAACAGCCCTTCGTGACGCTCGGCAAGGGCGCGCATCATCGCGGCCTCGCGGCCCGGGCGGAAGGCCGAGCCGGATTCGGAGGTCTTCTTGACCGCGATCAGCCGGTCGATGATCTCGCCGCGCGCCATCAGGAGGCGGTGCATGGCCTCGTCGATGCGGTCGATCTCGGCGCGAAGCTCGGCAAGGGAGGGCGGCTTGTCGGTCATTCGTCGAGCTTGTCGAAAATGGGTCGACCCCCTTAGCCTCAAGCGCGGAGATCTGGCCACCCTTGCCGGCCGTCTCCTTGTTGCCCGTGTGGCCACAGGGTAGGATATACCGCCCGTTTTATCCGTTGTGACGAACAGGTCGATGGCGCAACTGCAACCGGTCGCGACCGAGCCGCTGAACCAGGCCGACGATCCGTCGAGCCCGGTCGAGCGCTTCGGCACGGACGAGCCGCTCCCTCTCGATGCCGGCGCCGTGCTCGCGCCATGGCAGATTGCGTACCAGAGCTACGGCACGCTCAATGCAGCGCGCTCGAACGCGGTGCTCGTCTGCCATGCGCTGACCGGCGACCAGCATGTCGCGAACGCTCACCCGGTCACCGGCAAGCCCGGCTGGTGGGACACGCTCGTCGGGCCGGACCTGCCGCTCGACACCGAGCGCTACTTCGTGATCTGCGCCAACGTCGTCGGCGGGTGCATGGGCACGACCGGCCCGGCCTCGACGAATCCGGAGACCGGGAGGCCCTGGGGCACGGATTTCCCGCTCGTTACCATCCGCGACATGGTGCGCTCGCAGGCCATGCTGCTCGACCGGCTCGGGATTGAAAGCCTGTTCTGCGTGATCGGCGGCTCCATGGGCGGTATGCAGGTCCTGCAATGGGCCGCGAGCTACCCCGATCGCGTCTTCGCCGCGATGCCGGTCGCGACGGGCGCGCGGCATTCGGCCCAGAACATCGCCTTCCACGAGGTCGGCCGCCAAGCCGTGATGGCCGATCCCGACTGGCGCGGGGGGCGCTACTATGAGCACGGAGTGCGCCCGCGCAAAGGTCTCGCGGTCGCCCGCATGGGCGGGCACATCACCTACCTCTCGGAGACCGCGCTGCACCGCAAGTTCGGGCGCCGCTTCCAGGACCGCGAGGCGCCGACCTTCACCTTCGACGCCGATTTCCAGATCGAGAGCTATCTGCGCCACCAGGGCATCACCTTCGTCGAGCGGTTCGACGCCAACTCCTATCTCTACGTCACGCGGGCGATGGACTATTTCGAGCTCGCCGCCGACTACGGGGGCGTGCTGGCCGAGGCCTTCCGGGGCACGAAGACCCGCTTCTGCCTGATCTCCTTCACGTCGGACTGGCTGTTCCCGACCCGGGACTCGCGCGCCACCATGCATGCGCTCAACGCTGCAGGCGCCTCGGTCGGCTTCGTCGAGATCGAGAGCGACAAGGGCCATGACGCCTTCCTGCTCGATGAGCCCGGCATGTTCACGGCGGTGCGGGGCTTTCTTGACGCCGCTGCCCGCGCCCGGGGGATCGCATGAGCGAGGCCGTGCGCCTGCGCCCTTCCCGTGCTCGCCCCTCGTTCGAAAGGGAACGGGCTGACGGTGACGGAGAGTCGATCGGCCGCCCGCAGGGGGCGAGTTCCACGCTGCGCGGTGGCGGCGGAAACGGCCTCGGCCCGACGCCCGCCGAGTCCCCGGAAAGGGGAGGGGAGTCGCGCCTCGACCTCCTCCTCGTCGCCGACATGGTCGAGCCTGGCTCGCGGGTCCTGGACGTCGGCTGCGGCGACGGCGCGCTGCTCGCCCTGCTCAGGGACCGCCGCCAGGTCGACGGTCGCGGCATCGAGATCTCGCGCGAGAACGTCAGCCGCTGCCTCGCCAAGGGGCTGCCGGTGATTCAGGGCGACGCCGACACCGATCTTGCCGACTACCCGAACGACGCCTTCGACTACGTCATCCTATCCCAGACCATCCAGGCGACGCGCCAGCCCCGCGCCGTGCTGGAGAATCTCCTACGGATCGGCCAGCGCGCGATCGTCTCCTTCCCGAATTTCGGCCACTGGCGCATCCGCTACGACATCGGGCTGCGTGGCCGCATGCCCACGACCGAGAACCTGCCGCACAGCTGGTACGAGACGCCGAACATCCATTTCTGCACCATCCGCGATTTCGTCGGCCTGTGCCGTGATATTGGGGCGAAGATGGAGAAGGCGATCGCGCTCAATGCCGGCGGCCAGCCGGTGCGCGTCACCATGCCCTGGTGGGTTTGGAACCTGTTCGGCGAGCAGGCGGTATTCCTGCTCCGCCGCCGGTGAGCGCCCTCGACCGCCTATGAGCGCCAAAGCCCAGGCCTCGCCATCAAGCCTTGGAAGTGACGCAGCCTTCCGTATCCGGCCGACCGGCGAAGCGGACCTCGCGTCGGTGCAGGCGATCTACGCCCATCACGTCCTCACCGGCACGGCAAGCTTCGAGCTCGAGCCGCCGGATCTCGAAGAGATAAGCCGCCGCTGGAGCGCGCTCGTGTCGGGCGGCTACCCGCATCTCGCGGCGGTCGCGGGCGGCGAGGTCGTGGGCTACGCCTATGCCGGCGCCTACCGGCCGCGCCCGGCCTACCGTCATGCGGTCGAGGACTCGATCTATGTGCACGCGGCGCATCACGGGCGCGGCATCGGGCGGGCCCTCCTCGCGCTGCTCATCGACGAATGCGAGCGCCGCGGTTTCCGGCAGATGATCGCCGTCATCGGCGACAACCTGCCGGCCTCGATTGCCCTGCACCGGGCGGCCGGCTTCGAGCATGTCGGGCGGCTCCGTGCCGTCGGCCACAAATTCGGCCGCTGGTGCGACACAACCCTGATGCAGCGCCCCCTCGGGGCGGGCGACGACACGCCGCCCTGACCGTACGGATGGCCGGCCGCAGGGGCATGGACGCGCAGACGGTCGCCCGAGCCTTCGAGGTCATGGGCCGATATCTCCGCGAGCGACGAGTCCTCGGCGAGATCGCCGTCTATGGGGGTAGCGCGATCCTCTTGCAGTTCGACTGGCGCAAGAGCTCGGAGGATGTCGACGCCGTGGTCGTCGACGGACGGCTCGAGAGCGAGGTGAAGGCCTCCGTCGCGCATGCCGCGGAGGTGCTCGGGCTCGAGCGGGACTGGCTCAACAACTGGTTCGGCATGTACACCCGGCTCGACGAGCGGCCGGAGGATTTCACCTTCATCGGCACCTATCCGGCCGGCGAGACGCCCGACCTTCGGGTCATTGCGGCGAGACCGGAATATCTCTGCGCCATGAAGCTCAAGGCACTCGTGCGCGAAACCCTCGATAATCGCGATTTCGAGGACGCGGTTCGGCGCGCGCTGGAGATCGGGGCTGAGACAGCTCACGACCTTCTCAGCCTCTACAACAGCTTTTTCCCGGACGAGCAGCTTAGTCCCGTGGCCTCGACCTACCTCCCCGAAGTGGCGCGCGAGATCGGTCGGAGGCGGCGCGGATGAGCCGCCCGCAGACGCTGCACGCGGTCAGCGTCATCGCGCGCGACGAGCCATCGTATTTCGCGTTGGCGTTACGGGAATTCCTCGACGAGTTCTATCTCGACCACCCGGATGGAGACGCGCAGGCGCGCAGGATCGCCGAGGCGGCGGAGATCTCGGGGGAGGCCTTTACCGACGCTTGGCTGGGTGCAAGCGGCGAGCATCTCGCGCGCCGCTGGAGACTTCCGGTGCCGGGCTGGACCTTGCGCCCGGAGCATTCGCGCCTGACCCGGCCGCGCTTCGTTCCCGACGCCCGGCCCTTGCGCGGCATGTTGATCGTCATGAGCCCGCCCGCCTTCCGCTCGCGCCTCCTGTACGGTCGCCGAGCCCCTGATGCGCGCCCGCTTCCCCCAGGACGCCCATCCGATCGAGATGCCGCTCAGATGGCCTCCCGAGCCGGCCGAAAAATTTTCGCCTTCCTCCTCTTGAAACAAGCTTGGCCTCGCCTAGCTCGAATCCTGCCGAGGCCGGAGGGCTCGGCGGTTCGGGCGCCGGCGGTGTCCGGCGCTCAGGTCCATGTTGCTCACGGGAGGATATGGCGATGAGGCACCTCGATTTTTCTCCTCTCTACCGCTCGACGGTCGGCTTCGACCGGCTCTTCGACATGCTCGACAGCGCCTCGCGGACCGAGGCTTCGAACAACTGGCCGCCCTACAACATCGAGCGGACCGGCGAGGACCGCTACCGGATCACCATGGCGGTCGCCGGCTTCGCGCCCGAGGAAATCAACATCGTCGCGCAGGGTAATGCACTTCTCGTCACCGGGCAGAAGAAGCCGGACGAGGAAGGCGTGCAGTATCTGCACCGCGGCATCGCGGCCCGGGCCTTCAAGCAGAGCTTCGACCTTGCCGACCATGTGAAGGTCGTCGGCGCCGGGCTCGAGAACGGGCTTCTGACCATCGAACTCGCCCGGGAGATCCCGGAAGCCATGAAGCCGCGGCGGATCGACATTCGCTCCACCGACGGCGCCAAGACGGTCGAGCACGCCAAGGCGGCGTAGTGCCATCGCCGGGCTTGTCCCCGGAGCGGACAAGCCCGGTTCTGCAACGACGGGCCTGTTCTCGTAGGAGGTTCCGATGCGGCAAGGCCAAGCTTTCGAGCCCACCTCAGGGTTGCCGGCCGGGGCGCTGCATGGCCTCGGCAGTGAGGCGATCTTTCATTTCGGCTGGGATGCGATCCAGCATCCGGGCGAGATCTTCGCCCATCCTCGCGAGGTCCTCCTCCACCCTCAGCTGACGCGCGAGGAGAAGCGGGAGATCCTCGCCTCCTGGGCCTCGGACGCCTGCGCCGTCGAGGCCGCGCCGGCGCTCCGGCAAGCGCCCGGCGGCCCGCCCGTCCTGTTCGATGAGGTTATGGCGGCGCTGCGGGCGATCGACGAACTGGACCCGCCGAAGCTCGCAAGCTAGCCCTCGCTTCCGCCGAGCGGATGCAGGTCGCGCACCATGCTCTTCAGCCGCTCGTCGAGAACATGGGTATAGATTTGCGTCGTCGAGATGTCGGCGTGGCCGAGGAGCTCCTGGACCACGCGCAGATCGGCCCCGTTCTGCAACAGGTGGCTCGCGAAGGCGTGGCGCAGCACGTGGGGGCTGACCTTATCGGCCCGCAGCCCCGCGGCCCCTGCGACCCCCTTGAGGTCGCGCGCGAAGGCTTGGCGCGTGAGGTGGCCGGCGTCGCTGTCGGCCGGAAAGAGCCACGGGCCCCCGGCGCGGCTCGACCTGTCCAGAAGGGCGCCATAAGCCCGCGCCGCCTCCCGCGCGGCTTCGGTGAGGGGAACGAGCCGCTCGCGCCCGCCCTTGCCCCTGACGATCAGGAACCGTTCTTTGGTCTTTGCCGCAGAGCGCGGCAGCGCCACTAGCTCAGAGACGCGCAGCCCGCTCGCATAAAGGAGTTCCAGCAGGCACAGCATCCTCGCGGCGCGCAGCCGCTGGACCGGCGAGGCGTTCTCGCCCTCGGCCTGCTCGCGGGCTGCGACCAGAAGGCGGTCCACCTCATCCACCGAGAGCACCTTCGGGACGGACCGCGCCCGCTTCGGCGCCGCAGTGGCAGCGGTCGGATCGATCGGGGCGAAGCCCTCCACGTAGAGAAACTTGTGGAACTGGCGCACCGCCGAGAGCCGGCGGGCGGCCGAAGACGCCTTGAGCCCTTTCTGCTCCAGGCTGCCGACGTAGGCGCGGACCGCCGGCGGCTCGACCTCGGCTGCGCCGATGCGCTTTGCGGCGAGGAACCCCGCGTAATCCTCGAGGTCGCGCCGGTAGGCCGAGAGCGTGTTCTCGGCCGCCCCCCGCTCGGCCGCCAGCATGTCGAGAAAGAGCGAGACGAAGCGCTGGGCGGAGCTCATCGCGGAGGCAGGCGCGAGGTCGGGATGGTTGAGGTCATCTCGCGCGGCTCGGGCTCGATCAAGGTCGCCAGCGCGAACATCGCCGCATAGGTCAGGCCGGCGAGCACGCCGATCACCAGGAGGAAACGGAACAGGGTCGGCAAGACAGGGCTCGTTGCAGGGCGATCCTCGCTCGTTCGAACACGGGCCGCCAAGGAAGGCAAGGCCACGCCGACCCGGCCTGTGACTGGCAACCCGCCCGTGCTAGGAGAGGGCATGAACCAGCATTCCCCCGCCGACCTGAAAGGAAGGCCGACGGAGGCGGAGCCGTACCCGGCCGGGATCGAGGAGGGCGTCAGGACGCGGCTTCGGAATCGCTGCATCGTGCTGGTCGGCCTCATGGGTGCCGGCAAGAGCACGGTCGGGCGGCGGCTTGCCGCGCGACTTGGGCTGCCCTTCAAGGATGCCGATCAGGAGATTGAGACGGCCGCGGGCATGACCATCCCCGACATCTTCGCCGAGCATGGCGAGGACTACTTCCGGGACGGCGAGCGCCGGGTGATCGCACGCCTCCTCCAGCAAGGGCCGGCCGTGCTCGCAACGGGGGGCGGCGCCTACATGAACGCGGAAACCCGTGTCCGCATCGCGGAGGCCGGCATTTCGATCTGGCTCCGCGCCGATTTCGACGTTCTGATGCGGCGGGTGCGCAAGCGGTCGAACCGCCCGCTGCTCCAGAACCCCGATCCGGAGGGTACCATGCGCCGGCTGATGGACGCGCGCCATCCGATCTATGCGCTTGCCGACGTCGTCGTGGACTCGCGCGAGATCCCGCACGACAGGGTCGTCCATGACGCGCTCGTCGCGCTGGACGGCTGGCTCGCGGAGCGCGAGCCGTGACGGCGCTTCAGCCGCGGTGCGTCCAAGCCCCCGGCTTCGAGACGGTGCCGGTCCCGCTCGCGGAGCGCGCTTATGACATCCTGGTCGGGCGCGGACTTCTCGACAGTGCCGGTCCGCGCATCGCGGCGCTCGGCGCAGGCGCCGCGGCGATCGTATCGGACGAGGTCGTCGCCGCTCTCTACGCGGAGCGGCTCGCCGGCGGCCTCCGCGCCAACGGAATGCGGACGGCGACCATCGAGGTGCCGGCGGGGGAGGCGTCGAAATCCTACGAGGCGCTGGCGCGGGTCTGCGACGGTATCCTCGCGGCGCGGATCGAACGGAGCGACCTCGTTGTGGCGCTCGGCGGGGGCGTGGTCGGCGACCTCGCAGGTTTTGCGGCTGCGATCGTGCGCCGCGGCGTGCGGCTCGTGCAGGTCCCGACCACCCTCCTCGCGCAGGTCGATTCCTCGGTCGGAGGCAAGACCGGGATCAATTCCCGCCACGGCAAGAATCTCGTCGGCGCCTTCCACCAGCCGAGCCTCGTCATCGCCGACACCGCGCTCCTCGACACGCTTCCCGAGCGCGAGCGGCGCGCCGGCTATGCCGAGGTCGTGAAATACGGGCTGATCGACGACCGTTCCTTCTTCGAATGGTGCGAGACGAACTGGCGCGCGATCCTCGCCGGCGGGCCGGAGCGCGACCACGCCGTCGCGCAAAGCTGCCGAGCCAAGGCCGCCGTCGTGCTGCGCGACGAGCGTGAGGACGGGGATCGCGCGCTCCTGAACCTCGGCCACACTTTCGCGCACGCGCTCGAGCGCGCGACGGCCTATGATTCGCGGCGGCTCGTGCATGGCGAGGCGGTCGCAGCCGGGCTCGCGCTTGCGTTCCGCTTCTCGGTCAAGCTCGGGCTCTGCCCTGGCCAACACGCCGGCCGGGTTGCCGCCCATCTCGATGCGACCGGCTTGCCGACGCGGCTGCAGCAAGTGCCGGGCGGCTGCGGCACGGCCGACGAGCTCCTCGACGCCATGCGCCAGGACAAGAAGGTGAAGGACGGCGCGCTCACCTTCATTCTCGCCCGCGGCATCGGCCAGAGCTTCATCGCGCGCGCCGTCGCTCCAGACGCCGTTCGCGCCTTCTTGACGGAGGAACTCGCCGCGTGAAGCGGGAGTTCGTGGGACCGTGACCGGAGACGTCGCCATGAGTCTGTGGGTCGCCGCGGCGATCGTGCTGTTCTGCCTCTTCCTTTCGGCATTCTTTTCGGCCGGCGAGACGGCGTTCACCGGGGCGTCGCGTGCTCGCATGCACGCGCTCGAGAGCGGCGACGCCCGGGCTCGCATCGTCACGCGGCTATTGGAGGCGCGCGAGCGCTTCATCGGGGCGATGCTGATCGGCAACAACATCGTCAACATCGGCGTGTCGTCATTCGCCACCAGCGTGCTCGTCGCGATCTTCGGTGCCGAAGGCGTGATCTACGCGACGGTCGTGATGTCGGTCCTCGTCATCATCTTCGCCGAGGTTCTGCCGAAGACCGTGGCCATCACCGCGCCGGACAAGGTCGCGCTCGCCTTCGCACGGCCGATGTCGGTCATCGTCGCGCTGTTCGGGCCGCTGACGCTCGCGATCGAGAAGCTCGTTCGGGTGATGCTGCGGCCCTTCGGGGTCACAATCGGCGAGAACCAGGCGATCCTCTCGGCGACCGAAGAGATCCGCGGCCAAGTCGACCTCCTGCACAAGGAGGGCGCCGTGGCGCGCGCCGAGCGCGACATGCTCGGCGGCCTCCTAGACCTGCGCGACCTGACCGTCGAGGACGTGATGGTCCACCGCACCAAGATGCGGACCATCAATGCCGACCTTTCGTCGGAGGAGATCGTGCGCGAGGTGCTGGCGTCCCCCTACACCCGCCTGCCGCTATGGCGAGGCTCGCAGGAGAACATCGTCGGCGTGCTGCACGCCAAGGATTTGCTGCGCGCGCTCGACGCGGTCGGCGGAGACGCCAACAAGCTCAGGATCGAGGCGATCGCGCTCGAGACCTGGTTCGTGCCGGATACGACCTCGCTGCGCGACCAGCTCAAGGCCTTTCTCTTGAAGAAGACCCATTTCGCGCTCGTCGTCGACGAGTACGGCGAGGTGCAAGGGCTCGTGACGCTCGAGGACATCCTCGAGGAGATCGTCGGCGACATCAAGGACGAGCACGACGTCGCGATCCAGGGCGTGCGCCCGCAAGCCGACGGGTCGGTGAACGTCGAAGGCTCGGTGCCGATCCGCGACCTCAACCGCGCCATGGACTGGGACCTGCCCGACGAGGAGGCGACGACCGTCGCCGGATTGGTCATCCACGAGGCCCGCGCCATCCCGGACGCCGGCCAGGTCTTCAACTTTCATGGCTTCCGCTTTCAGGTGCTGCGAAAGAGCCGCAACCGCATCACGCTCCTAAAGGTGACTCCGCTGACAGCGAAGACGAAGAAGGCGGCGGAGTAAGGTCCTGCCGGCATTCTGGGGCGCGCGAGGCCGAGGCCAGGATCTCTCGGCCTCGCCTCGGGACCCTCGTCCCGATTGCTGGCTCCTTGCCTTCGGCTGCGGCCGAGGATGACGGCTCTGGCCCTTACGCCATCACCACGTCCACGGCCCGGACGTCGCTCCGCGGCGGCGGCCCCTCGCCCGTCATGAATTGCGCTTTGGCGAGCTCGGCGAAGCGGCCGCCCTTGGCGACGAGCTCGTCGAAGGAGCCGGTCTCGATGATGCGGCCGTGGTCGAAGACCAGAATCCGGTCGGCGTTGCGGATCGTCGCGAGACGGTGGGCGATGACGAAGGTGGTACGGCCCTTCATCACCTCTTCCAAGGCAAGCTGGAGCTTGCGCTCGGTCGCGGCGTCGAGCGCGCTCGTGGCCTCGTCGAGGATGAGGATCGGAGGGTTCTTGAGCAGCGCCCGGGCGATCGACAGCCGCTGACGCTCCCCGCCGGAGAGCGAGCGGCCGCGCTCGCCGATAACCGTGTCGAGACCCTCGCTCTGACGGGTGATGAACTCGATCGCCTGCGCCCGTTCGAGTGCCTGGATCATCTCCTCGTCGGACGCCTCGGGGCTGCCCACCTGAAGGTTCTCGCGGATCGAGCGAGCGAACAGCATCGGCTCCTGGAACACGACGCCGATGTTGCGCCGCAGCGAAGACAGGCAGATGTCACGGATGTCGTGGCCGTCGATGCGGATCAGCCCGGATTGCGGGTCGAAGGCGCGGTGCAGGAGCCCGAGGGTCGTCGACTTGCCCGATCCCGTCGCGCCGACCAGGGCGACAGTCTCGCCGGGCCTCACGGCAAAGGACACGTCCTGCACCGCCGGCCGCTTGCCGTCATAGGAGAAGCTGACGCTCTCGAAGGCGACCGCGCCTGCGAGGCGGTCGACGTTCTTGGCGTTCGGCCGATCATGCACGGCGGGCGCGGTGTCGAGGATGTCGAAGAACTCGCGCATCTTCGGTGCCTGCATGAACAGCTGGTTGATGAACTGCACTGCCTGCTCGAGGCGGCCGATCAGCATCGTCGCGATCGACATGAAGGTGACGATCTCGCCGATGGTGGCGAGGCCGCGCAGGTGTAGCCAGGTGCCGACCAGGAAGATCGAGGTCACCGTGACGGTGGCCGAGGCTCGGGTCGCCACGGAGGCGAGCGCCCACCAGGATAGCACCGGGTTCTGGGCCTGCAGAAGCTGGTGGATGATGCCCTGAAGCGCGGTCGCCTCGGCTTTCGCCCGGGTGAAGCTCTGGATCACCGGCACGTTGCCGAGCGCGTCGGAAGCATGCTCGGCGAGGCTCGAATGGTAGCCCTCGACCCGGCCTTGGAGCGTTTCGGTCTTGCGCAGCACGATCGCGGTCAGGACCGTGAAGATGATGACGAGGAGCACGAGGAGCAACCCGAGCCGCCAATTGAGGAACACGGTGAGCGGCAGGAGCAGACCGAGCGCGACGAGCGCGGCGAAATGGTCCCGGAAGAAGCCGAGCCAGAGCCAGGCCATCCCGTTCGAGCCTTCGAGCATCACCTTGAGCACCCGGCCGGAATGGGTCGCGGTGTGGAAGGCGAGCGGCAGCTCCAGGACATGCTCGAAATAGTTCGCCATCGTGGCGAGGCGCCTGCGGTGCGAGAGCTTGTCGGCATGGAGCGCGACCGTCACGCCGGCGAGGATGGTGAACAGGCCGAAGCCGATCCAGGCGAGGATCAGCGGCATCAGCGACGGGAAGGTGACGGGCGTCCCGCCCGTCGCCTGCCCCTGCGCCAAGCGATCAATGATGCGCCCGAACAGGATCGGCTCGGCGAAGGCTGCGATGGCAAGCGCGACGTTCGCGATCGCAAGAACCCCCCCGAGCCGCAAATCGGTCCCGAGCTGGCCGAGCACGCGTGCGTAAAGCCGGATCAGGTTCATCGGAGCCGCTCTTAAGGCTAAGCTCGATACAATGGCGGCCGGAACGGCCGGCCACAAGCGCGGCCGCCTCCCCGACGTGAGTTCAACGGCCAAGCGGAGATTGCGTTCACGCCCGCAGATCGCGGCGGGAACCCCAGCGACGCCGCCCCATCGCGCGGCACCGGCGCCTCAGAGTGGGATGACTTCTCTTCGAGTCGCCATCCCGCTGTACCTATTTGTGCAAGCATGATCTTTTCCGAAAACCGGTTCCCACTTTTCGGGATCATGCTTTAGCCTTTGGCCGGTTGCGGCGCGCGCGCCTTGGCGATCGCCTCGGCGATGTGGTCGAGCCCGTCCTGGACCGGCCCGAGGCCCTGCACGCTCATCACGCCCGGCCCGAGCGGGGGCATGATCTTCTCCTCGTTGAGACAGCGGAACAGGGAGAAGTTCAGGTCGCTCTGGACCGATTGCTGCAGGTTCACGTCGGAAACGAAGGCCACGAGCTCGAATTCGAGCCAGGTGTCGCCAATCTTCTTGAACCCCACGCGGGGCGGCGGGTCCTTCAGGATGTCGGGGTGGGTGTTGGCGCAGGAGGCGAGAAGCTCAGCGGCGCGCACCGGGTCCTGGTTGCGCAGCACGTTGACCGCAATGATGACACGCCCGGTCCGGTCGCTGCGCACGCGGTTGCGGACGACGCCGGAGATGAGATTCGAGTTCGGCACGATCAGGGTTGAGCGGTCGAAGGTCTCGATCTCGGTCGAGCGCACGCTGATGCGGCGGACATGGCCCTCGCCGTCGCCGACCACGACGAGGTCGCCGACCCGGATCGGCCGCTCCCACAGAAGGATCAGACCGGAGACGAAATTGTTGACGATCGACTGCAGGCCGAAGCCGATGCCGACCGAAAGCGCGCCGGCCACGAGCGCGATGCGATCGAGGCTCAAGCCCAGATAGGACAGCGCGAGCGCGGCGGCGACGAAGAAGCCGAGATAGCCGAACGCGGTGGTGATCGAGTTCCGGATGCCCGCATCGAGATCGGTCGCGGGCAGGAAGGTCGTGTCGAGCCAACCCTGGACGACGCGCGTCACGGCAAAGCCGAGAGCAAAAATCAATATGGCGAAGACGACGGTCGCGAGCGAGATCGTGACATCGCCGACCTTGAAGCCGAAGAACGCGCCGCGCAGCGACCCGACGAGGTCGGCGGAATCGACGCCCCAGGGCGCGAGCGCCAGCATCACCGCGGCGATGATCAGGACGATTCGGCCGATGCCGTTCGCCAGGATGCCGATCTGCTCGAGCGAGCGGCGCCGAAGTCCCGTGTTGGCCTGGAGCACGGTCGCGACCCGCGTCTCGCGCCCCAGCGTGCCGGTGGTGAACTCGTCGCCGAAGGCGATGGCGAGGAGAAGGGTCGCTAGGATGAGCGCGATCCAGACAAGCTGGTCGACGAGGAAGCTTGCGAAGGCGATGTAGCCGAACAGCACTGCGCCGGTCACCACCGCAACGGAGGTCCAGCCGAGCAAGCGCACCGGCCAGGCGATATCCGCGGCCGTCGGCACGTAGGGGCCGAAGCATTCTTCCTCGGTTTCATCCGTCGCTGCAAAACGGCGCAGGAGCTCGGCTAGCGCGAGCGCCGCGAGAAGCGCAAACACGCCTTTGGTCGCGACCGTGATCGGCAGCGCGGCGGCGATCGCCTGGTTCAGCGCCTCGAACACCTTCCCGACCCCGATGATCGCGGCAAGCCCGACCAAGAAGTTGGTGATCCGCGCGGCGGGGCCATCGGCAAGCGCGACAAGCCGCCAGCTGGCCCGCCCTGGGGCGAGGATCGCGTCGGCGAGGGCGTGCACGAAGGCCACAAAGGCGAGACCGCCGAGGAGCGCCGCGACGACGCGCTCGACTCGGGGCACCATCAGCGAGGTCGTGTCGAGGACAAGATAGACGAGATAGCTTCCGGCGAGGGCCGGAAGCGCCCCGACCGTCAGCACCCCCGTGGCCGCGAGGAGACGGCCCATGCGGTGCGGCTGCGCCTCCGGGTCGCGTTGGATAAGCCGCGGCGCGAGATAGCGCCGGCCGGCGTAAAGCGCGATCGCGAGGCCGACCGAGAGCCCGAGGAGGATAAGCACGCCGGGCGTCGCCCTTGCCTCGATCCGGTCGGCCCAGCCCTCGAAGAGGAACCTCAGGGCGGCGGCATCCCGCGGCAGCGACCGCACTACCGCGGACCAGAGATCGGGACTCAAGATCCCCGAGGTGCGCTGCAGGAGCGAGCGGGCGAAGGCGGCGCGGCGGCGGTCGCTCGTCTGGGCCGTGATCTGCTCGGCCTGAACCAGGATGGCGCGCGCGAGCCGCAACGTCTCGTCGAGCTCGCCGAGCGCGGCCTCTCGCTCGGCCCGGTCGCGCTGGACGTCGGCGCTCTCCTGAGGCGCGTCCTCCTTCGGCCTCGCGCCGAGCTGGTCGAGCCGTGCCTTGGCGGCGTCGACCCGCGGCTGGAGCTCGTCGATGATGTCCCTGATGCTCTGCCAGAGCGGTTCGGTCTCCTGGCGGATGCGCTGGAGGTCCTGATCGCGAAGGTCGCGGCCGAGCGCTGCGTCCTTCTGGGCGAGCTCGGCCTTGAGCGCCTCGAGCCGGCCGCGCAGCGCCCGGGTTTCGTTGCTCAAGGGGAGCGCCGCCGCCTGCTCCGGAGCGGCGTCCGCGGCCGGCGCCGCCGGCGCGGCGGGCTGCGCCGCGGACGGGGCGCCTGTCGGCTGCGTTGCGGCCGTCGTGGCGGCACCCGCCAGGAGCACGCCCGACAGAGCAAGGCCGAGAAGGAGGTTGCGCATGGTCTCGCCCCGCATCGCCTCGGCGCGGGTCTGCCGCGCGTCGCGAGGATATTGTGGCAGAGCGGTCACGCCTGCGGGCCGATCATAGCGTCCGCGGAAGCGGGGAGCGGACCGGCGCAGCCCTCTCCACAAAGAAAAAGGGCGGCAAAGCCGCCCTCCGCTTAGTGGAAGCGCTTGGCCGCTATCGCTTCTGCGGTTGGTCGAGCGAGCCGCCGGGAGGGCCGGACTGTCTCGTCGAACCTGTGGTCTCGTTGTCGCGGAGCGGATAGGCCGGATTCGCGGTCGGCGTCCGGTCGGTGCGGTTCGCGGAGCCGCTCGGCGAGCCCGTCACGGCGGTGCGCGAGGCATCCTGGCTGGCGCTGTCCGGCGATGTCGAACCCGCCCAAAGCATCATCGAGACGAGGTAGACCGCGATGAGCACGAAGGCGCCGATCAGCACCATCAGGACGGGGCGACCAATGGGGCCCTGGCGGGTTTTCTGGTCTCGAACGATCGGGGCCATGACGCTTCTCGTGTCGCTTCGCGAGCCTCTGCCCGCCTCTCACGGCAACGCCTGACCGGGTGGCGTGTTCCGCTCGGCTCGAGGGGCCTTGCAGTCGGTAATCCCGGATCAAAGTGCCGCGGCGGCCGTTGTCGACACGATTCACAGCTTCGTTAATTGGGGTCGGGACCATGCCTGGTCGCCACGGTATAAGCTGTCGCGATTCGAGTAGACGCCCCTAATTCCGATCCGCCTTCTCCGGAGCCTTGTCATAGCCTCTTTGGTCGGCGCCGTGCGCGCCCCGAAGGACCCCCGATGCCCGACTCGCGCCTCTGCCTCGATGGAACCTGGGAGTTCCTGCACATTGCCGACGACCGCATGTCCGGTCCGGCCGAGGTGCGCGAGATCAAGGTCCCGAGCCCTTGGCAGGCCCAGGTCTCGGACCTGCGCATGCGCGCCGGCATCGGCATCTACCGCCGCACAGTCACTGTCCCGGCCGAATGGATCGGCGAGCATGTCTGGATTCGCTTCGGTGCGGTCTTCCACAACACAAAGGTATTCGTGAACGGCGAACTCGTCGGCTCGAATGAGGGCGGGTTCCTGCCCTTCTCCTTCGAGGTGACGCGGCATCTCCGGTCCGGCGAGAACGAGATCAAGGTGCGGGTCGACAGCCCGACCGACAACCCAGTCGAATTCCCCGATTCGCCCTTCGCCGAGATTCCGTTCGGCAAGCAGAGCTGGTACGGGCCGTTGTCCGGCATCTGGCAGTCGGTCCACCTCGAACGCCGCATTCCCGACCACATCGTGCGGGTCCGACTCGTCCCGAACCGCGAGACCGGCAAGGTCGTGGCGGGGGCGTTCTTCGCGAACCCGCTTGTCCAGGCGACGGATGTCGCGGTCGAGCTGTTCGATCCCGCAGGAGAGCGGCTCCTGGAGTTCACGCTCACCGCCATGCCCGGCGTGACGAGCGTGCCTTTCGAGTTCCAGGTCGGCGATGTGAAGTCGTGGTCGCCCGACGCTCCCAACCTCTACCGCACCCGCGTCGCCATGCGCCGCCAGGGCGAGGAGAAGGATGCGCTTGAGGAGCAGTTCGGCTTCCGCACCATCGAGACGCGCGGTGGCCACTTCTACCTCAATGGCGAGCCGCTCTACCTCAGAGCTGCGCTCGACCAGGATTATTACCCCGAGACCATCTGCACCGTGCCCTCGGTCGAGTTCCTCGAGGACCAGTTCCGCAAGGCCAAGGAGCTTGGCCTGAATTGCCTGCGCTGCCACATCAAGGCGGCCGACCCGCGATACTACGAGGTCGCCGACCGGGTCGGCATGCTGGTCTGGACCGAGCTGCCGAACGGCGGCATGGCAACCGACCGTTCCCGCGGCCGCAAGGAGAAGCTCCTCAAGGGCATCGTCGACCGCGACGGCAACCACCCGTCCATCATCATCTGGACGATCATCAACGAGAACTGGGGCGTCGATCTCGTCAACGACGCCGATCACCGCGATTGGCTTAAGCGCGTTTTCGCTTGGCTCAAGGCCTACGACCCCACGCGGCTCGTCGTCGACAACTCGCCGCTTGCGCCGAGCTTCCATGTCGAATCCGACATCGCCGACTACCACTACTACGCGGCCATCCCCGACCACCGGACAGTCTTCGATAAGTTCGTGGACGGGCTCGCGAAACGCTCCTCATGGCTCTACTCGCCGCATGGCGATGCCGTGATCACCGGCAAGGAGCCGCTGATGTGCTCCGAGTTCGGCAATTGGGGCCTTCCCTTTCCGAAGGATCTGCGCGGGGAGAAAGGCGAGGAGCCGTGGTGGTTCGAGACCGGCCACGACTGGGGCGAGGGCGTCATGTATGCCCACGGCGTCGAGAACCGCTTTGCCGATTGGAGCCTCGACCGCGTGTTCGGGGATCTGCGCCGCTTCGTCACCGCCGCGCAGTGGCAGCAGTTCCGCGCGCTGAAATACCAGATCGAGTCGATGCGCCGGAAGCCGACCCTCGCCGGCTATGTCATCACCGAGCTGCACGACTGCCATTGGGAGTCGAACGGTCTCCTCGACATGAAGCGCAATCCTCGCGTCTTCCACGAGCTGTTCCCGATCGTGAATGCCGACACGGTGATCGTGCCGAAGTGGGACCATCTGTCTTATTGGAGCGGCGACAGCGCGCCCTTCGAGGTTTCGGTCGCTCACGGCGCGGGCGCACCGATCGTCGGCGCGCATCTTATGATCCGGCTCGGCGACGACGAGCGGCGCCTGAGCCTGCCGCCGCTCGAGGCGCCGACGGTGCTCGAACTTGGGTCGATCGAGCTGCGCGTGCCGGCGATGGCTGAGCCGGGCCTGCGCCGCGTCCATTTCGAGCTGCGTTGCGCCGACGAGCGGCTCATCGCCCAGAACCATCTCGATATGGCGGTCCACCCGGTCCGCGGCCCGGTCCGGCACGGAGAGGAGCGCATCTGGTCGCCGAGCCGCGAGATCCTCGCGCATGTGCGGGCGCTCGGCTACGAGACGGTGTCGCGCCTCGACGATGCCACGCTCGTGGTCTCCAGCGCACACAACGAGGCTGTCGCCGCGCATGTCCGCAACGGCGCGCGCCTGCTGCTCCTGCCTGAGGCGGAGGGCGCGCTCTATCCGTTCTTCCCGCATTGGCAGAACGTCAAGGTGCTCGCGCGCGACGGCACGCTGTGGATGGGCGATTGGGCCTCGTCCTTCGCTTGGTTGCGCCGGAGCGCTCATTTCGAGGGTTTCCCGGGCGGGCCGCTCCTCGACGAGACCTTCGACCGGGTATTACCGACCCACGTCATCGCTGGCTGCAACCTGCTCGACTTCCAGGCGCGGGTGTTCGGCGCCATGGTGGTCGGCTGGATCCATAAGCCGGTGGCGCTCGGGGTGGAGCGCTCCTACGGCAAGGGCCGCATGGCGGCCTCGACCTTCCGTCTCTTCCGGGACGCTCCGCTCGCCGACCCCACCGCGACGATGCTGTTCGACCGCCACGTCGATCTGCTGGCCGGATCGCGCGCCGCGCGGGTCGAGGAGGCAGTGCGCGCGGCGGAAGCCGCGGCCTGAGACGGCGTTTACTCAGCCGCGATCGCAGGCACGGCTCGGCCGCTCCAATCGAGCTCGCAATCGCGCAGGAAGCGCTCGAAAGCGGTGTCGAGCGGCGGCAGCAGCAGGCCGCGCTCGCTCGCCAGAGCGGTGTTGCGGCGGGGCGTATCGGGGCCTGAGACCATCTCCGGATCGAGGCCGGCCTCGCGGGCGACGCGGCGGGCGAAATCTCGCCAGGAAATCGCGCCCGGGCTGGCGAGGTGCCAGATCCCGGCCTCGCCGTCGATCAGGAGATCGAGCGCGACGTGGGCAAGGTCGGGCACGTAGGTCGGCGATACCACATCCCCGCTCGCTTCCACGCCCCCGGCCGCCGCAAGCGCCCGCAGCACGGCGAAGCCGAAATTTTGGTCGTCCCAGGGGCCGAAGAACGGGCTGGTGCGGATGACCAGCGCGCCCGCATGCGCCGCGATCACGCGCCGCTCGGCCTCCGCCTCCGCGCGCCCGTATACGCAAGCCGGGTTGACCTGATCGCTCTCGATATAAGGCCCGCGCGCACCATCGAAGACAAGGTCGGACGAGAAGACAACCAGCGGTATGCCGCGTGCGGTGCAGGCACGAGCGAGATTTTCGGCTCCTTCGGCATTTTTACGCAGGCACAGATCGGATTCGCCTTCGGCCGGCGCGACCCGGACATGGCCGGCCGTATTGATCACGGCCCAGGGCTCATGGCGACGCAGCGCCGCTTCGACGCTTTCGGGGTCGGCTATGTCGAGATCGGCGCGCGAGGTCAGGACGTGGTCGAGCCCGCGGGTGTCGCAGACCCGCGAGAAAGCCCGGCCAAGTGTTCCCGCGGCGCCGGTGATGAGGAGCCGGCGCGGCGCGCCGAGCGGGCCGCGGGCGGCAGGGCCGGTGACATGCGCGTAGAAACGCGCCTCGCGTCGCCACCAGCCCGGCCGGTCCAGCACCGGATGGTCGAGCTCGCCGGCCGTCGCTAGCGCCGCCGAAGCCTTGCCGAGGATGGTGAGGCGAGGCGCTGGGCCGCGCACGTCGAAGATGCCGGGCTCGTAGATGCCGTTGGGCTCGGTGAGCAGCGTGTTCCAGTCGACCGTGCCGAACATCGCCCAGACCGTTACCGCACGGACATCCCCCCCTTTCTCCCGAACCTGTTGCGCGGCGTCCCAGACGTCCTTCAGCCAGCGAAGCTGCTCGTCCCGCGTGCACCCGTGGTGAACCTCTGTGACGGCGATAGGGCGGCGGTAACGTTCCCACACTTCTCGCAGCCGCGCCGCGGGCCCGACTTCCGAATCCGGCAGATGCATGCGTACGGCCTCGGCATCGGCATAGCGGTGACGGCCGTTTCCTCCCCAATGATGCTCCGGGTATTGGCGGTAATCCTCGTCGAGGAAGCGATCGCTCGTGAGATAATGGTTGATCCCGATGATGTCGGGCGCGGCGTCGGCAGGCGCAAAGACGGCAAGCTCCGCCGGCTCGAGCTTCGCCCAATCGACGAAGAAGCCCCACAGGGGATGGTCGGGGCCGACGCGGCCGCAGAGCAGGTCGAAGGTGAGCCAGCGGCGCTCGTTGTCGTGCTCGGCCTGGTAGGCGAGGAGCGGCGTGGAGAAGGTCTTGCCGAGATCGTCGGTCTGGACGAGCGCCGCATCGGACCGCACCGCTCGGATCGCGCGCATGGCGAGCACCGTCGCGCGGCATTGGTTGACGAGCGCGCGCAGGAACGCGCCGTAGTCACGCGCGTGCGGGTACCAGTGCCCGTACAACGCGCTGAACCGTGCCGTGGTAAGCGGCTCGTTCACAGGGGTGTAGAGGTCGATCCAGGGATAGCGCTCGGCAACCCGCGCCGCATGCTCGGCGAGGCCTTCCGCAAACGCCGGGTCGAGCAGGTTCGTGTGGCGGGGTCCGCTGCCGTGATGACACAGCGTGGCGATAGGCCGGATACCCAGCTCGCGCATGCGCGCGAGCCGCCCGTCGTGCCAGGTCCAGTCGGGCTCGGCATCGCAGTTCGGCGCGATCGTCTCCCAGATCAGCGGGTAGCGCAGCGTGCGAATGCCGAGCGCGGCGATGCGGTCGAGGTCGCCAAGACGCTCGCGGTGCCCCGTATCGAGGCTCTGGTCGCGGTACGAATCGCCGATCCGCGCGACCGTGCACTCGATGCCGCCCCAAAGCTCCAGCGGCGGGCGCCCGGTGCTCATGCGCGATCAGGTCCGCGCCCGCTCAGGAGGCGAGCGCGGCAGGCGAGCCCACGAGCCGCACGGCGGGCGTGGCGGCCTCCACCGGCAGCGACTCGTTGATGCGGCGGAAGGTGGCGAGCGCCTGGCCGACGATCTGATCCATGTTGTAATAGCGGTAGGTCGCGAGCCGACCGACGAACCACACATCCCGCGTCGCGAGCGCCAGGCGCTCGTACCGCTTGTACAGTTCCTGGTTCTCAGGCTTCGGCACCGGATAATAGGGATCGCCGGTGGATGACGGAAACTCGTAGGTGAGCGCCGTCTTCGAGTGGGTCTGGCCGGTGAGGTGCTTGTACTCGGTGACGCGAGTGTAATCGTGCGTCTGCGGATAGTTGACCACCGCGACCGGCTGGTGCCACTCCTTGTCGAGCATCACATGCCGGAAATGCAGCGAGCGGTAGGGCAGCTTGCCGAAGCGGTACTCGAAGAACTCGTCGATGGGCCCAGTGTAGATCAAGCGCCGGTACGGGACGACGTCCTTCACGTCGTCGTACTCGGTTTGCACCATGATGTTGATGTTGGGATGGTCGAGCATGGACTCGAACATCCGCGTGTAGCCGTGCTTCGGCATGAACTGGAACTCGTCGCCGAAATAGCGGTCGTCGCGGTTGGTGCGGGTCGGCACGCGCGCCGTCACGGACTTGTCGAGCTCGGATGGGTCGAGCCCCCATTGCTTGCGCGTGTAGCCGCGGAAGAACTTCTCGTAGAGCTCCCGCCCGACCTTCGACACCACCACGTCCTCGGAGGTCCGGACCTGGTCGACCGTCTCGGCGCGCGACGCGAACCACCCCTCGAGCTCCTCCGAGGTGAGGTTGCGCCCGTAGAGCTTGTTCACGGTGTCGAGGTTGATCGGCACCGGCAGGAGCTGGCCGTCGACCTCTGCGAGCACGCGGTGCTCGTAGAAACGCCAGTCTGTGAATTGTGAGAGATGATCAAAAATCTGCTTCGAGTTGGTGTGGAAGATGTGCGGCCCGTACTGATGGATGAGCAGCCCCGCCTCGTCGTAGCGGTCATAAGCGTTGCCGCCAACATGCGGGCGGCGGTCGATGAGAAGGACGCGCTCGTTGCGCTGGCTTGCGAGACGCTCCGCAAGCACGCTTCCGGCAAAACCTGCGCCGACGATCAGCCAATCATACATACGCTCACTCCGCAGGCGCGATCGAATAGGACGGGGCGGCGGCGTCCGGGCGGTTGGCCTCGCCCATCGCTTCGAGCATGAGTTTGTGCATCGCGCTCCAGGTCTTGTCCCAGGAGCCGGCCGCGAGGTGCCGGTCGACGCGGGATAGCCACGGCTGCTTCGGTCGCTCGAGCAGAGCTTGAGCCTTGCGCACTACCTCAAGCGGCGTCTTCGCGATTTCCACGAATCCCTTCTCGCCATAGGGGCGCACGACGTCCGTGATCGGCGTCGAGACGACCGGCACGCCGGCCGCCAGGAACTCCGGCGTCTTGGTCGGGCTGATGAAGCGCGTCGAGTCGTTCAGCGCGAAGGGCATGAGGCCGACATCCCAGCCGGAGAGGTAGCGCGGAAGGTCGGCATAGCTCTTAGCCCCGAGCCAATGAATGTTGTCGCGTCGCGGCAGCGTCGCTGGATCGACCTTCACCACCGGCCCGATCATCACGAAGTGCCAATCCGGACGAAGGTCGGCGGCGGCGCCGACGAGCTCGATGTCCATGCGCTCGTCGACCACGCCGAAGAAGCCGAGGCGCGGACGCGGGATATAAGCCTGATCGGCAGGCTCGGGATCCTGCGCCGACCGCGCCTTGGCGAAATGCTCGAAATCGATCGAGGACGGAAAGCCGTGCACGTTGCGGTGCCGGTTGCGCTTGGCCTCGTAGAGGCTCATGCCGCCGGTGAAGACCACGTCGGCGCGGCGGAACAGCTCGCTCTCGTAATCGATCAGCTCCTGCGAGGCGCCGCGGAAGAGCGAGAGCTCGTCCATGTTGTCGTAGACGCACAGCGCGCAGTCGAGATGGCTCGTGAACGCCATTGCCATCGGCGTGTAATACCAGAAGATGCGGTTCTCGTCGGGCTCGGCAGCGAGGAGCCGGTCGACGAGCGTGCGCTGCGCGCGCACCGCCTCGTGCGGACTGAAGCCGGTCGGAAGCAGGGGCACCGCAATGGCGATGCCTCCCGGCCGCTTCGAGACTTCCATGCGCGGCGTCGCGGCGTCTTCGAACAGCGGCTCTTCGATCTGGAGCACGCGATAATGCTTCGCGGCGCGGCTCAACAGGTGCTGGGGGCGCTGCCAAACGAAATCCCAGCGCAGATGAGAGAAGCAGACCAAGAGAGGGGCGGGAGCGTCCGTATAGCGTGACACGAAAGAGGCAGGCGAACGTGCAGGCGAACGCACTTCCATTGCGTGATCCTTGCTTGCGACACGAGCTGTCGAGGCGGACGAGCAAACGTCCGCGAGAGAAGTTCTAAAACTGTCGGTGGATCAGCCTCGCCGCATGCTGGGCAAGGCCTGATCCCTTTATGAACGCTCCGGCTCCTTGTTAGTTCCCGAACCGAGCTTGGCCGGAACCGTATGGGCCGCGGGCTCCGGCCGAGAAGGAGAGCCGCGAATGTCGAAGCCCACGTCAGCCTCACATAAGATTGCCCTTCCGGCGGCACGGTTCTCGGCTAGAACTGCGTGCAATGAGCGTCGGGAGAAGATCATGGATCGTCGCCACGTCCTGAAGGGTCTCGGGGCCGCGTCCGCCGCTTCGCTTCTCGGAGCGCCCGCGCGGGCGCAGGCAAACTGGCCCACCCGCAACGTGATCATGATCGTGCCGTTCCCGCCCGGCGGGCAGGCCGATCTTGCCGCCCGCCCGGTGGCCGCGGCGCTCGAGAGAATTCTCGGCCGTGCGGTGGTTGTGGAGAACCGCGGCGGCGCGGGCGGCGCGGTCGGCAACGCCGCCGCGGCGAAGGCCGAGCCCGACGGCTACACCATCCTGATGACGCTGTCCTCGCTTGCGGTGCTGCCCGAGGCCGACCGGCTCTTCGGTCGCACGCCGGCTTACGAGGTGACGCAGCTTGCGCCGGTTGCCCGCGTGCTGGCCGATCCGACGCTCCTTGCGATTCCGGCGCCCGCGCCCTGGAGAACGCTCCAGGAGCTCGTGGACGACGCGAAGCGGCGCCCCGGAGCGATCCCCTATGGCTCGTCAGGGCCTTATGGCACGCTGCACGTGTCGATGGAGATGTTCGCAACCGAGGCAGGCATCAAACTCCTGCACGTGCCCTATCGCGGCGCCGGGCCGGCGGTCACCGGATTGCTCGCCGGACAGATCCAGGCCTTGGCCTCGGCGCCCGGTGTGCTGAAGCCACATGTCGAGGCCGGCACCATGCGCGTGCTCGCGAATTGGGGCGGGCAGCGCGTGCCGAGCTTCCCGGACCTGCCGACCTTCAAGGAACTCGGCTACCCGAACGTCGAATTCTACATCTGGGCTGGGCTCTTCGTACCGAAGGGCGTGCCGGAGCCGGTCACGACGCGGCTGCGCGAGGCCATGCGCCAGGCGATGAGCGATCCGGAGGTGACGAAGACTTTCGAGAACGCCGGCAGCCCGCCGGCCTATCAGGACGCGCCCGATTTCGCCCGCTTCGTCGAGGCCGACAGTGCGCGACTGATCGCAGCGGTGAGGAAGATCGGCAAGGTCGAGTGAACCACGCCGGCGCGCACGAGGAGAGCATGAAGCTTGCAACCTTCACCTATCGCGGACGCGATCACGTCGGCGTCGTCGACGACGAATCGCGCCGGCTCCATCCGATCCCGGGCGCGAGCGACATGCTCGACCTCATCGAGCACCAGGACAAGCTGAACCGCGGCCTCGCGCCGCGCGACGGGGTCCCGGTTTCGGACGTTCAGCTCAAGGCGCCGATCCCGCTTCCTCGGCGCAACATCATCTGCGTCGGCAAGAACTATCGCGAGCACGCCCAAGAGTTCTCGCATTCCGGCTTCGAAGCCGGCGCCGTGAAGGGCGCCGAGATCGACGAATATCCGGCGGTCTTCACCAAACTCCCGTCAAGCGTCACCGGGCCGGGTGCGACGGTGAGCCTCCACAGCCACGTCACCAGCAGTGTCGATTACGAGGCCGAGCTCGCCCTCGTCATCGGCCGCGGCGGGCGCGACATCACCAAGGCTGACGCGTACAACCACATCTTCGGCTACACCATCATCAACGACGTGACGGCGCGGGACCGTCAGAAGAACCACAAGCAATGGTTCCTCGGCAAGGCGCTCGACGGCTTCTGCCCCATGGGCCCGTGGATCACGACAGCCGATGAGCTGGATTCCGAGAACCTTGAAGTCCGATGCTGGGTCAACGGCGAGCTGCGCCAAAGCGCCAACACGCGCGACCTCATCTTCGACATCCCCACCCTCATCGCGACGATCTCGGCGGGGCTGACGCTTCAGCCGGGCGACATCATCGCGACCGGCACGCCGGCCGGCGTCGGGATCGGCTTCAACCCGCCGAAGTTTCTCAAAGCCGGCGACACGGTGCGCATCGCGATATCGGGCATTGGGGAGCTCGAGAACAGCTTCGCCTAAGGGACCTCAGATCACCAACCGCCCGCCATCCGCCATCAGCGCCGAGGCGGTGACGTAGGAGGCCTCGTCGGAGGCAAGCCAGAGGATCGGGTAGGCGATCTCTCGCGGATCGGCCCACCGGCGCAGGAGGCAGGTCGTGGCGGCCTCGCGGTCGACCTCCTCCTGGCTGCGGCTGAGCGCTTCGGCTCGCCGTTTGTGGAAGGTCGTGAAGGTCGCGCCGGGGCAGATCGCGTTGACGCGCACATGCGGCGCCTCCTCGAACGCCAAGGTTCGCGTCATCGAGACGATGCCCGCCTTGGTCACGTCGTACTGCCCCATCCCGGCGCGCGGGTTGAAGGCATGGGTCGAGGAGACATTGACGATGCTGCCGCGGCCGGATCTGCGCAGCGCCGGCAAGGCTTCGCGGGTCAGATAGGCGTAGCTCAGGAGATTGACCGAGAGGATCGCGTGCCATGTTTCCGCCTTGGCATCGGCGAGCGGCTCGTAGGAGCGGATGCCGGCATTATTGACGAGGACATCGATCGCGCCGAAGGCGCCGAGGGTATCGTCGACGATCCTCTTCGCGAAGGACTCCTCGCCGACATCGGCGACAATCCCAAGCACCTCGGGATTCGGCACGGCGCTGCGCATTTCCGCGAGCACCGAGTGCATCTGGTCGGCGTCGCGGTCGACCAGCACGATGCGCGCACCCTCTTCGCAGAACAGACGGCCCGTCGCGGAGCCGATCCCGCCCGCGCCGCCGGTGACGATCGCAACCTTGCCTTCGAGCCGGCCCATGATTTCAGGCCGCGCCGGCCCGCAACAGGTCGAGGAAGTGCACGAGCCCGACCGGGCGCGCGTTCTCGACAACGACAAGCGAGGTGATCTTCGCCGTTTCCTGCATCTCGAGGGCCTTCGCGACGAGCTCGTCGGGCGCGATCGTGCGCGGCGTCCTGGTCATGATCGCGGTCACCGGCAGCGTCGGCAGTTCGGGCCGCAGGTTCCTGCGCAGATCGCCGTCGGTGACGATGCCGGCGAGCGTGCCGTTCTCGGCGACGACGATCACGCTGCCGAAGCCTTTGGCGCTGATCTCGGCGATCGCCTCCTGCATGGTCGCGCCGAGCGTGACGATCGGCAGGCGCTCGCCTGTATGCATCACGTCGCGCACGAGCTTGAGCTGCGCCCCGAGCTTCCCGCCCGGATGGAACACCCGGAAGTCCTGCGCCGTGAAGCCGCGCTTCTCGAGGAGTGCCACTGCGAGCGCGTCGCCCAGCGCGAGCTGCATCGTGGTCGAGGTCGTCGGCGCGAGCCCGTTCGGGCAGGCCTCCTTCGCCTGAGGCAGCGAGAGGCAGATATCGGCTTGCCGGCCGAGCGTCGAATCGCGCTTGGAGGTCACGCCGACGATCGGGACGCGGAAGCGCTTGGCGTAGGCGATGAGGTCGGAGAGCTCGGTCGTCTCGCCCGACCATGACAAGGCGAGGATCGCGTCCTCCGGCCGGACCATGCCGAGATCGCCGTGGCTCGCCTCGCCCGGGTGGACGTAATAGGCGGGCGTCCCGGTCGAGGCGAGGGTCGAGGCGATCTTGCGGCCGATATGGCCGGATTTCCCCATCCCGGAGACAATGACGCGGCCCTTGGCGTCGCCGATCAGCTCGACCGCGGCGAGGAATGGTGGGCCGAGCCCGTCCGCTATCGCGTCCATCAGCACGGCGAGCCCGTCGCGCTCGGTTGCGAGCGTGCGGAGCGCGGAGGCGATGGCTTCTGCGGGCTCGGGCGGCTTGCGGTTCAGCACGGCCATGGCCGCATCTAGCACGGCAGGCGGGGCCGGCGCGACCCCGGGCCGGCGCTTACTCGGCATTAACCCACTTCATTGTAGCCGTGTTAACCATTCCGCTCCGAACTCGTATAAGCCCATGAAATTCCCCCAGAATTTCACACGATAGCATTCCTCCACCTCCTTTCATCCCACATTCGGAGCTGGACTGGACCGGACTAGAGTGGACGACCTTGGCTGCACGTTTTTCAGCCGCAGGTAAGTGGCAGCCAGGTTCAGAGGCTGACGGCAAATCTCCTTATCGCAGCGCCGCCATTGGAACATTTCGTCAAGGCTGCTCGACGAAACGCTTCTGTCTGACGGGGAAATCAAAGGGGAACAAAGCGAGGCTAGTGAGGCTTCCGGCATGGATGTGGCGCCATCCTCGCGGTCTCCAGCTCCTTCTCGGACAGGCGAAGTGTGAAGACATGGGCCCCCAACGCTCTCGGCACTTCGAAGACAGTCGAGACCGCCGCGGTCGTTAAGCCCAACATGGAGATCAAAAGGGCCGCTCCAGACCCCGCTCCCGCAGACCAGGGACCGTCTCCAAAGCAGCTCAGCACACCCGAACCACCCGCGACGCGGGCGACTACAACGACAATCGACACTGACACAACCGGAACGCTGCTCGACACTGACACAACCGGAACGCTGCCGGACCGCAGTGCGATCCCCATGCAAATGGTAGCACCTCAAGTCTCGCCAGCCCCGTCGCACGCACTCGATTCCAGTCGGAGAAGCCGCGCCGCTTACCCGGCCCGCGCTCGGCCTCGCACTTATGCCAATCGGACCCGCAGCTATGTGAATCGGACCCGCACCGCTGCCGCTCAGTACGCACAAACGCCGATCCAGTTCCGGCTCGCGGAAGGAAGGAACTAAGGCCGGAGTTAGTGAGATATCGAGTCAGTGGCGGAACGGCGCTGTCACGCGGGCTTGGGAATTGTTGTGAGATGAGTTTGCGTGGATGTCCCGCCGCATCTCCGGACCCGACCTCTTCGACTTTGAAGTGTCAGAACCCGCAGCGCCGTCCAAACCTGCCGAAGCGAAGCATCCGCCCATCTTGCCGAGAGACATTGCGGGCTCTCTCGCGCGTCTCAGCAACGATGACTTCGAGCGCCTCCTCACGGTTGTGAACGAGGAAGCCAAGCGGCGGAGGATGTTCGGCCTGCAGCGAGTAGACAGCCCCAAGCAAAAAGGGCCTCGAAACGCCCGAAGTGGGACAGCATCCTCGACTGCCGATGGTCTACGGCGTTGTCCTGCCGACCATTGGGCTGCGGGGGCTGCGCCAAGTCCTCGCGCGCTTGCTGCTTGACTGCACTTAAGCTCCGTCCTCGAGCCTGCGCCTCAAACGCCTGTCCGCCTCCTTGAGCAGTCGCCATCGCCTGATATCCACGACACCCAGTCCGGCGCGCTCGTCGAGCACAAGTGCGGCGGCAGCCTCATAGAGATCCTGGGCGGCCATTCGAATTCCGGGGTCGCGC
>JAQSWQ010000009.1 GCA_029266525.1 Microvirga sp. | reverse complement strand
CTCCTGAACCTTGCCGCCAACCTGATCTGGTCGCCGGTGCGTGACCTCGACATCGGTGTCGAGGTGGCCTACGACCGCATCAACGTCAGCGGCCGGGTGGTCGACCTCAACAAGTGTGGCAACGTGGCGGTCTTCCCGGCTGGCTTCAACGGGGCCGGTACGCCCGCTCAGGTCTGCGGCTTCACGACCAGTCACGAAGACGAGTGGCGCGGCCGCCTCCGCATCCACCGGAACTTCTGATCGGGAGAGCCCGATGGATGAGGGAAGCCCCGGCCTCGCGCCGGGGCTTTTCTTTTTGCGCGGTCTTTGTCTTACGACTTTAGGCGGGGCGTCGACGAAGCCGCCGCGATAGGTGGGGATGGCCCCGCTCCGTGCGGCATCCCTCCTCGAGCTGATCGGTGGACGTCGATGCCGGTTTTCTCTTCAGACCCAACCGGGAGAGCCACGAATCATTCTGGTGTACGATAAAGCCCGGCCGGCTGGCCGGTGAAAACACGCGCGATCAAGCCAGTCATCGCCAGGGCCGCTGCACTAATCGCTGCACTACTATATGCTTCGCGCCTTCCGGGAGCTCGCGATTGACAATCAACATCGGCTCCGCGAAAACATAAAGGTATATGCTTCGCGCCTTCCGGGAGCTCGCGATTGACAATCAACATCGGCTCCGCGAAAACATAAAGGGCGTCGGCGCGCGCTCGCTCCATCTCAGCGAAGGCCGAAGCGAGGTCTCGGGCTCGCTCAACACCGATGATCGTGCGAGCTAGATCAAGCCGCGCTGCCGCGGCTTGAGTTTCGCGAGACGCCCGTGGCGCGCCCGGGTTGGACGGAACCACTAGCGCAGCCAAGTGGCGCATGGCGGGCACGAGCTCGCGCAGAAGCTCGATGCTCTTTTCAACCAGCTCGGGGGTGTACGACGCGGTGCCGGTAACATTGCCGCCAGCGCTCGCCCGGCCGGAAAATGACTGTCTGCGAACGTCGGCTCTCAGGCGCCGCCGCCGGACGGCCGAGGAACAGGACGCATGAGGTCGTCTTGGCTCCCCGAGCCGCTTCTTTGAGCCCTAAACTTTGGCTGCTTTTGCGCTACCTAGCGCTTCTTGCCGGCAACGTATTAGAGGCTAAGTGATTGATTATATGGTGGGTGTGCAAGGATTCGAACCTTGGACCCGCTGATTAAGAATCAGCAGCTGAGGCGGCAAACGGGACTTTTCGTCCGTTACGGTCCGGAACGTATATGGGGCAAGAATTGGGTAGAAAGCCGGTTAGCCGGCGTAAATTACCGCTAAGTACCTGAAGTTGTTGGCGCTCCCTAGGGGACTCGAACCCCTGTTTTTCGCCGCGGCGCGTTACCCGTACCGTTACCCGGGACAACTTTCTTCAGCATCTGGATCCGCTAAGTACTTGAAAGGGTTGGCGCGCCCGAAAGGATTCGAACCTCTGACCCCCAGATTCGTAGTCTGGTGCTCTATCCAGCTGAGCTACGGGCGCTTGGCCACGGAAGCTTCGCGAAGCCGCCGTTTGGGAACGGTGACTTAGAGGCTCAGTTGCTGGTTTGCAACCCTGTCGGGGTGGGGATGCTTCTACGCGCTTGGGCGGTCCGGGATCGTGATCGTGAAGCAGGCGCCCATCTCGGCTTCCTCGAGCGAAAGTGTGCCCCCGTGGAGGCGCATGATCTCGGCTGAGATCGCAAGCCCGAGACCGGCGCCCCCGGGACGGCCCGAGCTTCGGAAAGCCGAGAACAGCCGGGAACGCGCCGGCTCCGGGATGCCGGGGCCGTTGTCGGCAACGCGGATGGTGACCGTCGTCGCGTCCCGCGCGGCCACGACGCGGATCGTCGACGGCCCCGCGGTCGCGCCGGCAAGGCTCAGCGCCTGCACGGAATTGCGCACGAGGTTCACGAGCACGCGAGACAGCTGGTCGGGATCGGCGTCCACCTCAAGATCCGCCGGCACCTCCTGCACGAAAGCGATGCCGGCGTCTGCCGCAAGCGCGGTCAGATCGCCGAGCTCGGTCACGAGCGGCCGCAGGAGGAGGCGCCGGCGCTGCGGAACGCGCTCGGCGGCGCGGCCATACGCAAGAGTCGCCTGGCAGAACTCGATCGCCCGCCCGAGCGTCGCGACGAGGCGCGGCGCGACCCGCTGCACAGCCGGATCGGAAGCACCCTCGAGCCGGTCGGTCAGGAGCTGCGCCGTGGTAAGCATGTTGCGCAACTCGTGATTGATCTTGCTGACCGCGAGACCGAGCTCGGCCAGATGGCTCTTCTGCCGAAGCACGTCGGTGAGCGACGCCTCCATCTGGGCAAGCGAGCGCTCGGCGGCGCCGATCTCGTCGGTGCGGTGCGACGGGGTGAAGATCCGCGAGGCGTCCTCCGGCTCCTCGGCAAAGGAGGTCACCGCCTTGGTCAGCCGGCGGACAGGACGCACGATCGCGAGCTGGAGAGCGAAATAGACGAGGCTCGCGGTGATTCCGGAGATGATCAGCGACAGGATCAGGATATTGCGGGAAAAATCGAGCATCGCGGCCCGCAGCGGCGCTTGGTCAATCACGATTTCCACGAACTCGGTCCCGGCCATGCCGGTCCCGAGCACCCGGATCGGCCTCTCGGCCGGGCGCGCGAGCGTGGTGAAGGCATCGCGGATCAGCATCGCCCAGCTCGTGTCCCTCAGATCTACCGTGCGCTCGATCTCGCCGGGCGTCTCTGCAGCCGCGAGGAGGCGCCGCGTCCCGCCGCCTTTCACCGCCACCGCGCGCGCGCCAACGCTCTCGAGAAGCCGAGCCTCCAGATCGGCCGGCAGGCTCTCGGCCGGCGCAGCGTCGAGCACGAGAGCGGCGACCTGCGCCGCGGCGAGGCGGTCGTTGAGCCAGTTGCGCCGAAAATTCGCGACCGAAGGCACGTAGATCAGCACCTCCGCCACCATCACGAAAATCACGGTCAGCACGAGGAGGCGCGCCGAAAGGCCGAACGGGCTATCCCCGATCGTCCGCGCCGCCGTCGTGCCCTCCGATTCACCGGCCATGCCGCAAGGTTACCCGAACTTGCGGGCGAACTCGACGACGCGTCGCACAAGCCGGCGCTGCGCCGATGGTCGCAGGAACTCGACCGCCGCCCGCTTCGAGACCTCCGACAGGGTCGGATAGGGAAAGACCAGATTCGCGAGATCCTGCACCTTGAGGCTCTTGGCCATCGCGAGGCTCCAGGGAGCGATCAGATCGCCTGCGTTCGAAGCTGCGATGGCGCAGCCGAGAATGCGGCCATTCTTGGCGGCGAGCACCTTGACGTGGCCGGCCGTCCGCCTCTCCGCCTGGGCTCGGTCGTTCTCGGCGACCGGCCACCTGAGGATGCGGAAGCTTTCATTGGCGGCGCGCGCCTCCTCCTCGGTCATGCCGACTGCCGCGACCTCGGGGTCGGTGTAGGTCACGCGCGGGATGGCGCGCGAATCGACTCTCACTGGCAGGCGAAACAGCGCGCTGCGGATGACAAGCCCGGCATGATAATTCGCTACGTGGGTGAACTTGTAAGGGCCGCCGCTCAGCCCGGCGCAATCGCCGATCGCGTAGACGCGGCTGTTGGTGGTGCGCAGGCCCTTGTCGACCGTGATGCCGGCGCGGTCGAAAGCGATGCCGGCGGCCTCCAGCCCGAGCCCGTCCGTGACCGGCCGGCGGCCGGCGGCGACGAGCAGGTGACTGCCGTCGATGGTTTCCTCCCCGTCGCCTGCGGAGAGCACGGCGACGATGCGACCGCCTCGCTGCTCGACCCGCGCGATCGTCACGCCGGTGCGCAGCTCGATCCCTTCGGCCAAGAGCGCCCGCTCAAGCACCTCGGCCATCTCCGGATCGTCGCGGGGCAGAAGCCGAGCCGCCTCCAGCACGACCACCTGGGCGCCGAGCCGGCGATGAGCCTGCGCGAGCTCGACCCCGATCGGACCTCCGCCGATCACGATCAGCCGCTCCGGTCGCTCCGAGAGGTCGAAAACGGTCTCGTTCGTCAGGTAGGGCACGGCGTCGAGCCCCGGGATCGGCGGCGCCGAGGGCCGCGATCCCGTGGCGAGCACGAAGCGGCGGGCGCGGATGGCGAAGCCGCCGGCCTCGACACTGCGCGCATCGGTGAACCGCGCTTCCGCCTTGATGACATGTACGCCGAGCCCCGCGAAGCGCTCGGCCGCGTCGTTCGGCGCGATCGCGTCGATCACGCCCCGCACGTGGTCGCGCACGCGCGCCATGTCGACCTGCGGATCGGCGCGCTCGAGCCCGAAGCGCCCGGCCTCACGCATGTCCCGCGCGAGCTGCCCGGCGGCGATGAGCGCCTTCGAGGGCACGCAGCCGACGTTGAGGCAGTCGCCGCCCATGCGGTCGCGCTCTATCAGCACCACCGGCACGCCGAAGGACGCTGCGATCGCCGCGACCGACAAGCCGCCGGATCCGGCTCCGATCACGCACAGATCGGGTTTCAACACGTCTGTCATCGGAACGCTCGCAACTACGACCGTCAGGGCCTTGCCTCGCGGCCGTCGAAAGACCGGCCGCGCCAGCGCTTTACCGCGATCGGGACAAGCGCGAGCACCCCGAGCGCCGCGAAGGCCGCAAGGATCTGAGGCGTGAGGATGGTCGAAAGGTCGAGATCATAGCTGCAGTCGGCCCGACCGGAGGCCTTGCAGGCCTTGTAGGCCACCTTCTGAGCCGCGATGACGCTGTCGAGCCCGTCTCCTGCGACAGCGAAGGTGAAGGTCGCGGGCAGAACGCCGATCATCGTGGCGAGCGCGAAGGTCTGCGGCCGTACCCCGAACAGGGCCGGCGCGAGGTTCGTCAGCCAAAACGGCATCACCGGCAGGAGGCGCAGGAAAAGCAGATAGGCAAATGCATCGCGGCGGAATCCGTCGGCGAGCCTCGAAAGCCGCGAGCCGGCCTTGCGGATCAGGATATCGCCAATCGAGGTCCTGGCGATGAGGAAGACGCAGATCGCGCCGAGCGTCGCCGATACCGCGGCTACCGTGCCGCCGAAGAGCCAGCCGAACAGAAAGCCGCCCAGAATCGTCAAAAATACAGCGCCTGGCACCGACAGCGCCACTGCGGTCACGTAGGTCGCCGAATAGGCAATCACCGAGAGCGGGCCGTAATGGGCGACGAGCTCTTGCAGGCGGTCGCGATAAGCGACGATCGTCTCCAGGGATAGAAGCCGGTGGGCGCCGGTCGCGAAGACCGCGATCATCCCTGCCCCCAGGATGGCGAGCGGCAGGTAGCGCGTCCAGGAGCCGGCCCGATCCTCCTCCTGCGCCTCAGTCTCCTGCGCCACGTTCCACCTGCTTTGCCGACGAGGACTTTAGCCACACCGCCGGGCTTTGGCGAAGGCTCTTTGCGCGTTCTTGACCGGGCTTAAGCGCCTCGGCCACGCTGCTGCGAAACGTTGACTTCGGCGGCCTGTTCGGCCATATGCGCGCCACGTGGCGGCGCCCCCTCGGGGCGCTCGTCGTTTTTGCCGGAACAATCCGTGAGACAATCGCGAGCGCAGCCTTCGGCCTGCCTTGCGGCTGGAGATGAGCCGTGAAGAGGACCTATCAACCGAGCAAGCTCGTCCGCAAGCGCCGGCACGGCTTTCGCGCCCGCATGGCCACCAAGGGCGGCCGCAAGGTCGTCGCCGCGCGCCGGGCGCAGGGCCGCAAGCGGCTCTCCGCGTAGACATTCGCGCCGCGAATGCGCGACGGGTGCGCGCAGCCGGCGGCCGTTCCAAGGCCGGGGCGGCTGACCAAAAGACCCGAATTCCTGGCGGCGGCTTCGGGCCGCCGCTTCCATACGGAGCGGATGACGGTGCAGGGGCGCCTCCGGGACGACATGGCCGGCTTGCGCTTCGGACTGACCGTCACGAAGAAGGTCGGACACGCGACCGAGCGCAACCGCATCCGCCGGCGCCTGCGCAACGCGATCCAATCGGCCGCAGTTGACCATCGCGAGCGTAGCGCCGATGTGGTCGTGATCGGACGTCGCGAGAGCCTGAGCGCTCCCTTTCCTCTTCTCGTCGAAGATCTGCGGCGCGCGCTCGGCATGGTGACGAAGCCGCGAAGGGCGGCAGCTGTCGAAATTCATCCTTCTTCCGACGGCGAACGTCGCGGATCACCATCCCATGCGTGAAGACAACAAGAACCTTCTCCTCGCGATCGTGCTGTCGGTCGTGGTGCTGATCGGCTGGAACTACTTCTACGGCGTGCCGCAGATGGAGCAGCAGAAGCGCGCCCAGCAGGCGGCTCAGCAGCCCGCGCCGGCGCAGCCGGGCCAAGCCGGGCCGATCCCGGGCGCGAGCCCGCCGCAGGGGAGCCCGACGGCGCCGGTTCCCGGAACGGTGCCGCCGCCGCCCGGCGCACCCCTTGGCGAGACCCGCGAAGCCGCGCTCCTGCGCAGTCCTCGGATAGGGATCGACACGCCGAGCCTCGCCGGCTCGATCAGCCTCAGGGGCGGCCGCATCGACGACGTGCTTCTCAAGAACTACCACGAGACGGTCGATCCCAAGAGCCCGCGCATCGTCCTGTTCTCGCCCTCGGGCAGCCCGAACCCCTATTATGCGGAGTTCGGCTGGGTGTCCGCGAGCGCCGGCGTGCCGACCCCGACCGTCGAAACGGTTTGGACCGCGGGTGGCGGCACGCTGACCCCGGCGCAGCCGCTGACGCTGACCTGGGACAACGGCCAGGGGCTGATCTTCCGGCGCGAGATCGCCGTCGACGACAAATACATGTTCACGGTGCGCGACTCGGTCGAGAACGCCGGGGCGACGCCGATGACGCTTCACCCCTATGGGCTCGTCTCGCGCCACGGAACTCCGGCCACCCAGGGCTTCTACGTGCTGCACGAGGGCCTGGTCGGCGTCCTCGGCGAGCAGGGCCTGCAGGAATACAGCTACGACGCCGTCGCCAAGGAGAACCCGGTCGCGGGCCAGGCGACCCGCGGCAAGGTCTGGTCGAACGTCGCCGGCGGCTTCGTCGGCATCACCGACAAGTACTGGGCCGCGGCCGTCGCCCCCGCCGACCAGGCGCAGCCCTACACCGGCAGCTTCACGATGCGCCAGGACGGGCCGACCAAGGTCTATCAGTCGAACCTGCTGGGCGAGCCAAAGACGCTTGCGCCCGGGAGCCAGGTGCAGGCCGATACGCGCCTCTTCGCCGGCGCGAAAGAGGTCGCGGCGGTCGATGCCTACGAGAAAACCGCCGGCATCAAGCGCTTCGACCTCCTCATCGACTGGGGCTGGTTCTACTTCATCACCAAGCCGCTGTTTAAGCTGCTCGACTTCTTCTTCCGCCTGTTCGGCAATTTCGGCGTCGCGATCATCCTGGTGACGGTGGTCATCAAGATCGTGTTCTTCCCGCTTGCCAACAAATCCTACGCCTCGATGGCCAAGATGAAGGCGGTACAGCCCGAGATGATGGCAATCCGCGAGCGCTACGGCGACGACAAGATGAAGCAGCAGCAGGCGCTGATGGAGCTCTACAAGAAGGAGAAGATCAATCCGGTCGCGGGCTGCTGGCCGGTGCTGATCCAGATTCCTGTGTTCTTCGCGCTCTACAAGGTGCTGTTCGTCACGATCGAGATGCGGCACGCGCCGTTCTTCGGCTGGATCCGCGACCTCGCGGCGCCCGATCCGACCACGATCTTCAACCTGTTCGGGCTGCTTCCTTTCGACCCCGGCGCGGTCCCGGTCATCGGGCCGTTCCTGATGCTCGGCGTGTGGCCGATCGTGATGGGCATCACGATGTGGCTGCAGATGAAGATGAACCCGGCCCCCGCCGACCCGATCCAGCAGCAGGTCTTCGCCTGGATGCCGCTGATCTTCACCTTCATGCTGGCCTCGTTCCCGGCCGGGCTCGTGATCTACTGGGCCTGGAACAACTTGCTCTCGGTCGCCCAGCAATACGCGATCATGCGCAAGAACGGGGTCAAGGTGGAGCTGTGGGATAACCTGCGCGGCAGCTTCGCCAAGAAAACCACCACCAAGGCGCCGGCGAAGGGCTAAGTTACTCAAGGCAATGTGAATTTCGGCGCATCTAGCAGCGCCGGGGCGGCATTTGCGGCCAAGACAACCTCAAACACGCTGGCTAGGGGCTAAGCCCTTGTTATCTCTCGTGCGTCATCCCCTCAGCCGCGGCGACGACGATCGGACAATGCACAATGCGCGACACGATCGGATGGGCACGCCCGATAGCGCGCCCGTGACCGCCGCTCCCCCGCAGGAACTCGAGCCTTACCTCGAGCCCGGCCGCAAGCTGTTCGCGGGCGAGGCGGAGTTCACTTGGGCGGCGAGCCGGATCGACAACCTCCCTCCGATGAAGGGCCTCGAGATCGCCTTCGCGGGCCGCTCGAATGTCGGCAAGTCGAGCCTCGCCAACGCGCTCACCGGCCGCAAGACGCTCGCGCGCACGTCGCACACGCCCGGGCGCACCCAGCAGCTCAACTTCTTCGACCTCGCCGGGCGGCTCACGCTCGTCGACATGCCGGGCTACGGCTATGCGGCGGCCGCGAAGGAGAAGGTCGAGGCCTGGACCTCGCTCATCCACGCCTATCTGCGTGGCCGCGCCAATCTGGCCCGCGTCTATGTGCTCGTGGATGCCCGACATGGGCTGAAACCCGTCGACTCGGGCGTGCTCGACACGCTCGACCAGGCGGGCGTGTCCTACCAGATCGTGCTGACCAAGGCGGACGAGCTGAAGACGGGGGAGCTCGAGCGCCGCGTCGGAGAGACCGCCGCCGCAATCGCGCGGCGGCCGGCCGCGTTTCCCGAGATCCAGCCGACCTCGAGTCGCACAGGGGTCGGCATCCCGGAGCTGAGGGCGGCGGTCGCAAAGCTGCTCGCCGACCGGGGCGAGGGCGGAACCGCCCCTAGCAGCGCGTCGTGATCGGACGGCCGCGGCGGTCGATCGCCTGGCGGCCTGCTTCGTCGTAGACGTAGCAGCGGCCGGGCGAGGCCATGGCCACTGGCCGCGGCTGGGTCCCCGTGGTCGCGCCGGCTGCCGCCCCGACCGTTCCGCCGACGACCGCTCCGACCGGTCCCGCAACGACTGCGCCCGCCGTCGCGCCGACCGCCGCGCCGCCGACGGTGTTCGCCGTGGGCGAGCACGCCGCCGCTCCGAGGCACACGAGGGCGATGAAGGCGATCTTGTGCATGGGAGGCTCCTGTGGATGGCTTCACCGCCGCTCGGCCGGCGTCCTCCAGCTAACGCCCTCTCGTCCGAGGAGGTTCAAACGGTTTCGGTCTCTCCCCGGAGCCGGCCGGCTGCTATCCTCGTCCGCTCACGGGAGAATCGACCGGTGAGCTTGGCGGACCGCATCTTGATCCTGCTCGCGGCGCTGTGCGGCGGCGGCGGTGTCGGGCTCTCGGCCGCGGCGGCACACGCAGCCGGCGGCGCCAACCTCGAGACGGCGGCGCGCTTCATGCTGGTGCACGCGGCGGCGGTCATCGGCGTCCTCGCGCTGTGCGGCGCCGGCCTTGCCCACCCGACGCTCGGTCGCGTCGCGGGCTGGACGCTTCTCCTCGGGGTCGCGCTCTTCGCCGGTGACTTGTCGATGCGGGCCTTGCGCGGTGCCGCCCTGTTCCCGATGGCAGCGCCTTTGGGCGGCATCGGCCTCATGATCGGCTGGGGTCTCCTTGCGGTCTCGGGGCTGATCCCGCGCTCCTGAGCCTCGACTTCCGGGCGGCTCAGCCCTGCGCTAGAAGGCCGGCGCCCCCGAACTCCTCCGGCGTGAGTCCCGACATGGCCGAACCCCTCCCCAACGTGCATGTGCAGGCCGAGATCCTGGTCCAGGCCTTGCCGCACATGCAGCGCTACGACGAGGAGGTCGTGGTCATCAAATATGGCGGCCACGCCATGGGCGACCGCGCCGCGGCCGAGGATTTCGCGGAGGACGTCGTGCTCCTCGAGCAGTCGGGGCTCAAGCCGATCGTGGTGCATGGCGGCGGGCCGCAGATCGGCAGGATGCTCGACAAGCTCGGCATCAAGTCGGAGTTCAAGGCCGGGCTTCGCGTCACGGACGAGGCGACGGTCGAGATCGTCGAGATGGTTCTGGCCGGCTCGATCAACAAGCAGATCGTCGGCTGGATCGGCGCCGAGGGCGGCAAGGCCATCGGCCTGTGCGGCAAGGACGGCAACATGGTGGTCGCGCGGCGGGCGACCCGAACGGTGGTCGATCCCGATTCCAACATCGAGCGGCACGTCGATCTCGGCTTCGTCGGCGAGCCGGAGCGCGTCAACCGGGCCGTGCTCGACGCCGTGCTCAAGGCCGAGCTCATCCCCGTGCTCGCCCCGGTCGCGGTCGGGGCCGACGGCCAGACCTATAACGTCAACGCCGACACTTTCGCGGGCGCCATCGCCGGCGCGATGGGCGCGAAGCGCCTCCTCCTCCTCACCGACGTTCCGGGCGTGCTCGACAGGGACAAGAACCTGATTCCCGAGATGACGGTGGAGGATTGCCGCCGGCTCATTGCCGACGGTACGATCACCGACGGCATGATCCCGAAGATCGAGACCTGCATCTACGCGCTCGAGCAAGGGGTCGAGGCCGTGGTCATCCTCGACGGGAAGGTGTCCCACTCGGTGCTGCTCGAGCTTTTCACGGATCACGGCGCCGGGACGCTGATCAGGCGAGGATAGGGCTAACGCCGGAGGGCGAGGTGAGCGATCTGCCGGGCCGCTATTCCTCGGTTCAGAAATTCCTGCATTGGACCATGGCGGTCCTGATCGTGCTGATGGTCGCGGTCGGGCTGACCATGACCAGCATCGGCGAGACGCCCTATACCGGCGCGCTCTACGAACTGCACAAGTCGACCGGCATCGTCGTGCTGGCGCTCGCCCTGATCCGGATCGCGGTGCGGCGGGCCCGCAGCGCCCCGCCGCTCGAGCCGATGCCGGAATGGCAGCGCAAGGCCGCCTACGCTTCGCATTACTCGATGTACGCGCTGATCGTGCTGGTGCCGCTGATGGGCTGGATCGCGACCTCCCATTGCTGCAAGCCGGTCAACCTGTTCTGGACCATTCCGGTGAGCCTGCCGATCCCCGATGCGCCCACCATGGAGGCGTCGAAGCCGCTGTTCCTCATCCACTTCACGGTCGCCTTTCTGCTCGCGGCGATCGTGACCGTGCATGTCACCGCGGCGCTGCATCACCATTTCGTCAAGCGGGATCGTACGCTCAGGCGCATGCTGCCCGGCGGCGACTGAGCTCAGCGCGCGGGACGGGCAAGCAGGTCGAGGTGCCCGATCTCGCAGGCCGCAGCCTCGCGGCGAGCTTCGAGCCAGGCCCGGATGCTCGCCTCCGGGATCAGCCCCGTCTCCCGTGCTGCCCGTGCCCCGCCCTCGGCGAGTTCCCGGATCAGCGCACTCGATTCCGGCCCGAGCCGCCAAGGGCTCGGCCCGCTACGGACCTCATAGCCAACGGCGCGGAAAGCCGCTTCGAGAATCGCCGTGGCGCGCGGGCCGGCAGCCGGGCCGAAACCCTTGTCAGTGGATTGATGAGCGTGGAAGGCCGCGATGACGTCCTGGTCGGCGGCATGGACCGGCGTCCAGCGCTCGGTCCCGTCGTAAGTCAGGGCGGTGTAGAGGACGGCCTGATGGCGCGAGACCTCGGCGGCGAATTTCTCGAGCCAGACCGGCGAGACCAGATCGAAGAGCGCGGCTGCGGTGACGAGATCGGGCGAGCCGTCGAGGATCGGCGCGAGCTCTGTCGCCAGATCGGCTTGCCGGAAGCGGACCGCGATCTGCTTTCCGTCGCGCCGGAGCCGCAGCTCCTCCCCCGAGGGCTTGCCGCTATCCGCCCATCGCGAAAGCGTCTCGCGCGCCGCGGCAAGAAGCGCCGGATCGTGATCGACAAGCGTCCATCGCTGGAACGGCGCAAGACGAGCGGCGCAAGCGCGAAGGTTCGAGCCGGTCCCGCAGCCGAGGTCGACGATCGAGAGCGACTTGCGTCCGCTGAAAATCGCCTCCAGCGAAGCGAGCAGCTCCGGGTTCCGTGCCGCCTGATCGGCCGGCTCGCGAAGCGCCAGCCAGCCGGCGCTGAAGCCGCTCACCGCACCGCGTCCTTCAGCGCCGCCGCGACCTTCGCGGCGGTATCGCCCCAGCGCGGCAAGCCTTGGCCGGCGGACCAGGATGCATCGGCGCAGCGGCGGCGAAGATCGCGGTCGGCGATCATGTCGCGCAAGGCTTCGCGCAGCGCCGCGATGTCGCCCGGCTGCACCTTCAGGCCGGCGCCGTCCGGCACCGTCTCCGCCGCTGCCCCGCCGCTCGAGGCGACGAGCGGCAACCCACGCGCCATCGCCTCGGCCAGCACCATGCCGTAGCCCTCGAACAGGGACGGCGACACGAAAACATCCGCTCGGTCGTAGAGCCGTTCCAGCTCCGGATCGCCGACCGCGCCGGCAAGCGTGATGCGTTCCGCGGCGCCCGAGCTCTCGATGGTCTCGCGCAGCGAAGCCGCGGCGCGCGCGTCTCGCTCGAGGCTGCCTGCGACGGTGAGACGCCAATCGAGCGTGGGCAGTTGCGCGAGGGCCCGCACCAGGGCCTCGTAGCCTTTGCGCGCGGAGACCGCACCGACCGCGAGCAGCGCTACGGGACCACCGGTGCCTCTCGCCCGCCGAGCCGGATCGGTGCCCGGCTCCGCGACCGCGATCTTCTCGGCAGGCACGCCGAATTCTGCGGCGAGAAGCCGTGCCGTCGCCGCGCTCGTGGTGACCACGCGCGTGGCGCAGGCGAGCGCCGCAGCCTCGCTCGCCATCAGCTCCGCCCGCCGCTTTCGTGCGAGTCCCGTCTCGCAGGCAAGCGGGTGATGGACGAGGGCGACGAGTGGCGGGACCGAGCGCCCAGGCAAGAGCTCGGCGGGCATGGCGCCAAGCGCCAGGCCGTCCACGAGCAGCACGTCGCCGCGCGCCTCGCGCAACAGCCGGGCGGTCGTGACGAGATCCTCCGCATCCGGATGAGGGAAGGTGCCGGGCAGCCGCAAATAGTCCGGCCTCACGCCGGATTCGGGCAACAGCGCCAGGAGCTTGCGGTCATAGGCATAGCCGCCGGTCGGCGCCTCGAGGTCGCCCGGCACGGCAAAGACGGCCTCAAGCACTCACCGGGCCTTCGAACCAGGCGCGGGCGACATGCGACTCGTGCAAGGTCACCCGGATGCGCGCGACGCCGTTGGAGCCGGGTCCGAGCCGCCCGCCCCGGGCGGCATCCGCCATGCCCTCGTAGATATGCCGGCTCAGGAACTCGGTCGTGGTGTTTTGCCCTTGAAACTGCGGCAGCTCGTCGAGATTCTTGTAGTTCAGCGGCGCGAGCGTCGCCTTGAGCGCCTCGTGCGCGCGCCCGATATCGACCACCACGCCGTCGGGCGTCAGCTCCTCGCGAAAGAAGGCGACGTCGACCACGAAAGTCGCCCCGTGCAGGCCTTGAGCCGGCCCGAACAGCGCGCCCTTGAAGCTGTGGGCGATCATCACGTGGTCGCGCACCTCGACGGCGTACATGTCGTATCTCTCCTCGCCCTGGGCCGTTGTCATGGCCGGGCTTGTCCCGGCCACCCCGACACGAACGGCTGTGTCTTTCGGACCGAGATCACCGGGACAAGCCCGGTGATGACAATCATGCGTATCGGACCACCGTCGCCAAGCCCGGCGCGCCGGGAGCGAGAATGCGGGGAAGCTCGCCCGGCAAGTCGTTGAACGCCACCTCGTCGGTGATCAGCGCGTCGAGCCGCTCGTCGCCGAGGAGGGCCAGCGCCTTGTCGAGGCGCCGGCGGCGCGTCCAGCGCGGGCGCCGCGACGGCGCGACCTCGCCGACCTGCGACGAGATGAGCTTCAGGCGCCGGCTGTGGAAGGCAAGCCCGAGCGGCGCGCTGACGTGCTGATCGCCGTACCAGCTCATCTCGACGACGGTTGCCTCAGTGCCGGCACAGGCGAGCGCGCAGGCGAGGCCTTCTGCGCTCGCGCTCGCGTGGAAGACGATATCCGCCGCGCCGGGCGCGTCGAGCGGCTTCTGGAAGCCGCAGCCGAGATGGCGCGCGATCTCCAGCCGGGACAGCTCGCGATCGACGAGCGTCACCTCGGATCCCGGCAGGCGCGCGGCAAGATAGCCGAGGAGCAGACCGAGCACGCCTGCGCCCACGACCACGATCCTGTCGCCGGGGCCGGCGCCCGCATCCCATAGCCCGTTGAGCGCTGTCTCCATGTTGGCCGCGAGCACCGCCCGGCGGGCCGGTACGCCCTCAGGAACGATTGCGAGCGCATCCGCGGCTACGACGAACGGGTACTGGTGCGGATGCAGCGCGAAGACCGTCTGGCCGAGGAGCGCCTCCGGCCCCTCCTCGACCACGCCGACCGCGCAGTAGCCGTACTTCACCGGAAACGGGAAATCCCCCTCCTGCAGCGGCGCCCGCATGCGCTCGCTCTCGGCGGCCGAGACCCTGCCCTCGAAGACGAGCCGTTCGGTGCCGCGGCTGACCGCGCTCCAGAGCGTCCTCACGAGCGCCTCGCCGGGCCCGCGCTCGGCAAGAGCGGCGGGGCGCAGCTCCGCCCGGCCTCGCCCGACATACCAAAGCGCTGTCGCGCTTTTCGCTTGTACGTTCATCGGCGCTTCAGGCATGTCGCGCTTGAACCAGAGCACCGCCCGAGGACCCCCTTCATGACCGAGTACGCCCGCGTCGCTCCGGCCGTTCCGGAGCTCGGGACCGAGTCGACGCCCGCCGGGCTGCAGTCCGCCGCAAGCCTGCGCAACCGCCGCATCGCCGTCGCCGCGCTCAACATCGGCACGTATCTCGCGCTGGCGCTGTGGATGGGCGACATCCTCGGCAGCGGCGGCTGGAGCTTGGTCGACGCGATCTTGTTCGCTTGCTTCCTCGTCGCGACGCCCTGGACCGTGCTCGGCTTCTGGAACGCGGCGATCGGCCTGTGGCTGCTGCACGGGCGCAAGGACGGCGTCGAGCAGGTCGCTCCCTTCGCCGCGGCCGGAGCCTCAACGGATCCCATCCGCCTGCGCACGGCGGTGCTGATGACCTTGCGCAACGAGGACCCCGAGCGGGCGTTCCGGCGGCTCAGGACGGTGAAGCGCAGCATCGAGGAGACCGGCGAGGGCGAGCGCTTCGCCTATTTCATCCTCAGCGACACGTCCACTCCGGCGGTCGCCGCGGCCGAGGAAGCCGCCGTGGCGGCGTGGCGGGCCGAGGCCGCGGACCCCGAGCGGATCCTGTATCGCCGGCGCCTGCGGAACACCGGATTCAAGGCCGGCAACCTGCGCGATTTCAGCGAAACCTTCGGGCGCGACTACGAGCTCATGCTGCCGCTCGATGCCGACAGCCTGATGTCGGGCCGGGCGATCGTCCGCCTCGTGCACGTCATGCAGGCCCATCCGAGGATCGGCATCGTGCAGAGCCTCGTGGTCGGCGCGCCGGCCGACAGCGGCTTTGCCCGCATCTTCCAGTTCGGCATGCGCCACGGCATGCGCGCCTACACCATGGGCTCGTCCTGGTGGATCGGCGATTGCGGCCCGTTCTGGGGCCACAACGCTGTCGTGCGGATCGCCCCCTTCCGCGACCAGTGCGGGCTGCCGATCCTTCCCGGCGATCCGCCTCTCGGGGGGCACGTGCTCTCGCACGACCAGGTCGAGGCGGCCTTGATGCGCAAGGCCGGCTACGAGGTCCGCGTGCTGCCGCAGGAAGAGGGGAGCTGGGAGGACAACCCGCCGACCCTGTTCCAATTCTCGGCCCGCGACCTGCGCTGGTGCCAGGGCAACATGCAGTATCTGCGCCTTCTAGATCTGCCAGGCCTGCGCTTCATGAGCCGCTTCCAGCTCGCCTGGGCGATCCTGATGTTCGTCGGCGTGCCGGCGATGACGCTGATGATCGCGCTTGCCCCGGCGAAATTCCTCGACGGCGAGGATCTCTCGACCTTCCCGGCAGGGCTCGCGATCGGGCTCTATCTGACTTTCCTCGGCATGTACCTCTCGCCCAAGCTTGCCGGGCTCGCCGACATCCTCCTGACCAGGGGCGGGGTCGCCCGGTACGGAGGCGCAGTGCGCTTCCTGGTCAGCGCGGGAATCGAGATCGTGTTCTCGTTCCTGCTCGGCGCGGTCACGACCTTCCGAATCGCCTTGTTCATGATCGGGCTGCTGTTTGGGAAATCCGTGGCCTGGAACGGGCAGACGCGCGATGCGCATGGAATTGCCTGGCGCGACGCCGTCGAGGGTCTCTGGGGACCCTTCCTGTTCGGCAGCGCGGTCTGCGGCGCGCTCGCGCTGCTCTCCCCGGCGGTGCTCGCCTGGAGCCTGCCGCTGACGCTCGGCTACCTTGTTGCGATGCCCTTTGCCGTCTGGACCGCTTCGCCGAATTTTTCCGAATGGCTGGGGCGCCATGCACTCTGCGGAATTCCGGAGGAGTTCGATCCGCCGGCCGAGATCCGGGCTTTGCAGGGCTGAGCGTGGCGCGCGCTCCCGGCACCGCCGCGGCGGTTCGGCGCTCCCTCGCGATCTACTACCGCGATCCCGCCCGCGACCGGGCGATGGACGCGCTCTATGCGAATTTCGTCAAGCGCGGCGATCTCGCCTTCGACATCGGCGCCCACGTCGGCGACCGTATCGCGAGCTTCCGCAGGCTGGGCGCGAGTGTGGTCGCGCTCGAGCCGCAGCCGGGCCCGGCGCGCGCCATCCGCCTGATCCATGGCCGCGACCCGAACGTGACGCTGATCGAGGCCGGGGCAGGCGACGCGGAAGGCGAGATCACGCTGCGGGTCAACAGCCTGAACCCGACCGTCTCGACCGCCTCCGAGGCCTTCATCCGCGCCGCCGACGGGGCAGGCGGATGGGAGGGCCAGGTCTGGGACGCCGCCGTGACCGTGCCCTGCCTGACGCTCGACCGCCTCATCCGCGAGCATGGCGCGCCGGCCTTCGCGAAGATCGACGTGGAGGGCTTCGAGGATCGCGTGCTCGCCGGGCTGAGCCGGCCGATCCCGGCGCTCTCCTTCGAGTTCACCACCATCGCCCGGGAGGTGGCGCAACGCTGCCTCGACCGCCTTGCCGCGCTCGGCGGGTATCGCTTCGACGTGACGCTCGGCGAGACGCAGCGCCTGACGCTCGGGCAATGGGTCTCGGGCGAGGAAATGGCGGCGCACCTCGCCGGACTTCCCCACGAGGCAAATTCGGGCGACGTTTATGCGGTGCTGAACCCCTGATGGCGACAAAGCCGATGCGTCTTGCTCCCCTGGTCGCCGCCTTCCTCTGCTGGACGGGTCCGGTTGCGGCTGATCTCGCCGTCGAGGTGACGAATGCGAGCGAGCCGGTGCTGTGCGCCGAGAAGGACAACATCACACTCAACTTCACCTCCCCGGAGGTTCGCAAGTTCCGCATCGAGGCGGCGCATCCGGCCTATATCGGCGCGCTGCGGGAGGACCGCTTCCAGCCGGATTTCACCGCCTGCCCTCAAGACCTCTCGAAGGAGACCACGGAGGTCAGGCCGCCGCGACGCGTCACCTTCTACGAGGACGTGGAGACCTGGCTGACCGGCTACACCTTCACGAATTTCTGGCGCCCGCACGACATCCCCTTCCGGGTCGGCGACCGCATCGAGAAGGGCCTCCACGTCGTGCAGCTATGGGTGCGCCGCAATGAGCGGGCCGAGGAGGTGCTCGTGATCTATCCGGGCGACGGCTATTGGCGCATCCGGCCCCTCCCGCCGCAGCATCTCGGCTGGAGCGCCTACGGCTCGTCGTTCCTGGTCGGCCCGGTTCAGACCGAGGGGCGCCCGATCGTGAGGATCAGCGAGGTCTCCTTCGACCCGGCGACCATGACTTTCCGGCTTGCCTTCGCGGCGGGCGGCGGCGCCACGATCAAGATCGACAAGCTCGACGGCGAGCGGATCGCGCTCGAGATCGACCTCGACCGTGCGGTGACGGGGCAGCCCTTCGCGGCGCTGCGCTCGATGTACGTCACCGAGACGAACAACGACGTTGCCCGCCTTGCGCTCCGCGAGATGGACGCAAGGGGCTGGCGCGAGGAGCCGGTCATGGCTTTCAAGGGCGCAAGAGCCGCTGAGCTGTGGGCAGGCCGCCTCGTTCTGTCCCGCCACAACACCAGCGCGCCGGACCATTTCTTCAGCCGTTTCCGGAACTGAGCCGCGGGCGCCTGCGGACCGCATCGATCGCCCGCCCGTCGATCGCCGCGATCCCGATCCCGATTGTCGCCATGCCGAGCAAGTGCCGAAGCTCGAGCCGCTCCCCGAGCACCATCGCGCCGAGGAGGATCGCGCTCACCGGGATCAGGAAGGTGACGAGGAGGAGGTTGGTCGCGCCGGCGCTCGCGAGGATGCGGAAGTAGAGGATATAGGCGAGCGACGTGGAGAGGAGCGCGAGCCCGAGCACCGCGGCGACCGCCGTGCCGCTCGGCATCGGCAGCGCCCATGGCCGGTCGACGAGCAGCATGACCGGCGTGAGCATCAGCGTCGAGGCGGTGAGCATCCCGGCCGCCGTCGCCATGGGCGCGACCCCCAACGCCTTGAACCGCCGGCCGTAGACGCCGGCGAAGGCGTAGGAGATAGCGGCGGCGAGGACGGCGAGCTGCGCCGCCACATGCATGCCCAAGGACCCGATTGCATCGCCGCCGATCATCGCGACGACACCGCTGAAGCCGATGAGGACGCCTGCAAGCTTCCGCGGGTTCGCGCGCTCGTCCGCGGTCAGCCCGTGCGCGACGAGCACCGTGAAAAGCGGCGTCGTGGCGTTGAGGATCGAGGCGACGCCGCTCGCGATGTGGCTCTGTCCCCAGACGATGAGCGTGAATGGGATCACGTTGTTCAGGAGCGCCATGACCGCGAAGGCAGCCCACACGCGCCGGTCGCGCGGCATCGCCGTGCCGGCCGCCGCAAGCACGACCTGCAGCGCCGCGGCCGCCAGCGCCACGCGCGCGACCACGATGGCGAGCGGCGGAAGCTCGCGCACGGCAAGCGCGACGAAGAGGAAGGAGCCGCCCCATAAGACGGACAGAGCGATCAGCATCGCCCATTCGGCGGCGCCCATGCGGCCCTTGACCGACTCTGCCAAGCTGGTCTCCGCCATGCCGGTCTCCGCCGATCAGGGCGCTGTCTGCCCAGTTCCTCGGCAAACCTCCACCCGTTTCCTGCGGATCACTCCGGCTTCGGACGCAGCATGCTCTCGAGCGCCTGGCGCGTCGGGTCGGGGAAGGGCATCGGCCGGCGGGTGTCGCCGTCCATCAAGACGCAGACGGCCTCGGCCTCGGCGGCGAGGCGATCGCCCCCGATCACCGCCTGCGCAAGCGAGACCGAGGTGCGCCCCAGCTTCGTCAGCCATGTCCCGGTGCGGACCCGGCCCGGGTAGAAGAGCTCGGCTCTGAAATCGATCGCGAGCCGCGCGATGACGAAGAAGCGGCTCGACGGCAGCGTGGGATCGAAGCGCGTGCGGAACATGTTCACCCGCCCGCTTTCGCACAGCACCGAGAACAGGGTGTTGTTGATGTGGCCGTTGGCGTCGGTGTCGGCGAAGCGAAGGACGTCCTCGGTCCAGACGATGCGAGCGTCGGCGAGAAGCGCGTCGAGATCGGGGGGCATGGCGCCCCTGTAGCGCGTCTCGGCGGGTCCGGCGAGCATGGCGGAGTGGGCACGGGCTTGCGGCCCGTCTACCGCGCCTCGTCGAATCCGAGGCTCGTCAGCGGATCCGCCGCTCGAACACGATCTCCCGGTGGAACCGGCACCAGCTCCCGCCGTCGGTAGGCGCGCCGCAGCAGCGCGCCTCGGCGCCGCCCGGGCCCTCGATCCACCGGCACTCGAAGGCGCGGGTCTCGACGAAGGGCACGAGCTGGCGGTCCCGCGCGCGGGGGTCGTGCTCCGCTTTTCTGTCAGCCATCGCAACCTCCCGGACGGCCGTGAACGCCGGGCGCCCGCGATGGTTCAGTTCGCAGGCGCTCCCGCCGGGCGGCTCCGCCAGGGCTTTGCGGTGAAATCACCTTCGAGATAGGCGGTGACCCGCAGGGGCTTGTCCTCCCAAGCCTCGTCCTGCCCGAGCGGACCGCAGGTGACCTTGAGGACGGTGCCGAACCTGTCCGGGCCGGTGTGGACGACGCGCTTCACGTCGGGACAGTTGTAGCCCTCGTCGCGGATGGCGGCGGCCATCACGCTGCGGAAACCAACCATCAGATCGAGCTCGGCGGCTGGAGCTTGGGATGCGGTGCCCGCAACCATGGCTGCGAGGATGAGGCGGCGCATAGCCGATTTCCCGGAGGTCTGATTGAATCTCAGCCTAACACCGCGAGTGGCCCTACGGTTCGGCTCGGGCGACGCAGCGCGTCCGGGACGTTTCCTTCCGGACCAGCCGGCCGCGAAGGCCTGGTCGGTCGCTGCCGCCCGAGCGCGCCGTGCCAAAAGGGCACGACAGAGCCCGGCTCGGATGCCTCGTGCGCAGCGTGCGCGACGGCCCTCAGCATACTGCTAAGCTTTTGGCGTACAAGCGTTTTCTGACGCTGCCGATTTCCTTTCCCCGCGAAACTTTCAGGGTTCGCCGGCGTTGGCCTCACCTCCAGAGGCGATCTCGCCCCAACCGGGAGGCTACACCAATGCGACATGGATTATTGAGCACGGCCGCGGTCGCGGCCTTGGCCTTGAGCGTTGCCGGCGGCATTGCCCAAACCAGCGGATCGGGCGGCGGTGCGGGCGGCGGCGCCGGTATGAGCGGCTCGAGCGCGGGCGGAACGGGCGGCGGCGCCATGGGTGCCGGCGGGTCCGGCGGCGGCTCGGGCAGCGGCACCACGAGCAGCAGCACCGGCACGGGCAGCAGCGGCGGCGGCGCGGCTGCGCAGCAGCAGCGTCCGGCGGGCGCGCCGGCCGGCGGCACCAGCGCCCAATCCGGCTCAGGCCAGACCGGCGGCGCGTCGGGCACGTCGGGTCAGGCCTCAGGCACGGCCGGCGGGGCTTCGGGCACGTCCGGGCAGGCCTCCGGCACCGCCGGCGGAGCCGGCTCGTCGGGCACGGCTGCGACCGGCTCGGTCGGCGGCGGCTCGGTCAACCTCAGCTCCGAGCAGCGCAGCACCGTCGTGCGCGCCTTCAGCAGCGTCAACGTGCAGCCGGTGACGAATGTGAATTTCGAGGTCCGGACCGGCACGATTCTCCCCGCGACCGTCACGCTCAATAGCTGCCCGAACGAGGTGATCCGGGTGCTCGAGGGCATCCGCGAGTGCCGCTTCGTGATCGTGCGCAACCAGATCGTGATCGTCGAGCCGGGCTCGCGCCGGATCGTGACCGTGATCGAGCGCTCGGGCTGATCGCCGTTCGGCCGCCGCGAGGCTGGCCGAGACTTCGAGTGCGGGAGGCCCCGGGCGTTCCGGGGCCTTCTTTCGTCATGCACGAAGGAGAGCGGGAGGGGTCGCGATCTGGCCCTGCCGTGCCGGCCCGGGCAGCCGGCGCGCGAGTTCCTGAAGGAGTGCCGGCGGCAACTCGATGTTGACGAGCTTCCAACTGCCCCGGGCGAGACGCAGGCGAAGGCGGACCTGCCGCTCCTGGTCACGATCGGGCGGCAGCGACACGATGATGCTGCGAAAGCCTCGCAGCTCGGAGGCCCGGAATAGCCGCCAGGCCGCGTTCGCCGAGCGCAGGCGCAGTTCCCGCACAATGCTCGGCGGGCTCGCCGCGGCAGCGCCCGCAACGTCATCTCCGCGCAACGACCCCGGCCAGACCCCGTTCAGCAATTCGACTATCGCTTCAGGCGTGAGAAGCTGGGCAACGACGGGATCGGCAAGGCTTGCGCCGACCTCGACGGCCAGCTGCCGGTCGCCGGGATCGATGGCGCGCCCGCCTTTTTCCTGCACCACCACTCCCATGACCTGCTTCAGGAGCGAGATCCGCACGGCGCGGAAATTGACCCGGTCGCGAATGGCCTCGATGTCCCTCGCCTCGACCTCGCGGGCGAAGTTGTGAAGCGCAACGAAGGGCGCCGCGAGGAAGAGAAGCCAGGCGACGGCGAGGATTCCGGCGATGCGCAGGATCCAGCGCATGGCGGCGCGCTCCGAACGCGACCTAGAACAGATGCACGGCGTGAGGCGCGAGCAAGCCTATGCCGGAGAAGGCCAATCCGACCACGCCCACCCCGATCGAGAGCCAAGCGAGAGCCACCGCTCCGGTGATCACGGTCGCCGAGGCCAGCACGATCGCGATCTGGAACGCGGCTGAGGACACCTCGTAATGGTGATAGCGGGCAAGCGCGAGATCGCGCTTCTCCTCGGCCTTCTTGGCGCGCGCCGCGAGCTCGCGCCGGCCCTCCTGCGTGTCCGGCTCCGACTCCCAGCGGGCGACCGTCTTCGACCAGGCATCGAGGCGCTTCGCGATCGCTTCCTGGAGGGCCGGCTCGACCGCCTGCGTCCGGTTGAGCTCGACCATCTCTCCGGCGGTGCGCACGGCGGTCTGGCGGATCGTCTTCGCCTGGAAGAAGGCCCAGAGATTGGAGGCCTCGACATTGTAGTTCAGCGCGTCCGTCTGCGCGCCCTTGCCCAGGGTCTCGGCTATGGCGAGGAACAGAGCGAGCACGGCGATCAGCAGCGCGATTCGCTTGTTGAAGGTATTGGTGTCGGCATGCTTGCCGTGCGCCGCGTGCTCGGCATGCTCCGCCCGCTCCAGCTGCTCGTGTGCCCCGGCCATGGTGACGCCTCGTGTCCGCGATTCAATCTCGCGGCGGCAGAATACACCCGCGCGGCTCGTGGGGCATGACGCGGGGCGTCGGCAACTCAGCTCTGCACAGGCTTGGCGAAGGGCCCGAACGCCTCGATGACCTTCTCGTACACAGGGCGTTTGAACGGGATGATCAGGGCGGGAAGCCGTTCGAGGCGCTCCCACCGCCAGGCCTCGAACTCCGGCTTGTGTCCGCCCGGGTGATCGATGTCGATCTCGCTCTCGGCGCCCGTGAACCGGAACGCAAACCACTTCTGCGTCTGTCCCCGATAGCGACCGCGCCAGGGCCGGCCTGCAACCGCGGAAGGCAGGTCGTAGCAGTACCATTCCGGCGCTTCGGCGAGCAGCGAGATCGAACGCACGCCGGTCTCCTCGCGGAGTTCGCGCACCGCCGCCTCGTAGGGGCTCTCGTCGGAGTCGATTCCGCCCTGTGGCATCTGCCAGGCATAGCTTTCGGCGACCGGGTCGGTGCGCTCGGCCCGCCGCCGGCCGAGGAACACGAGCCCGTCGCGGTTGATCAGTGCGATTCCGACGCAAGGACGATAGGGCAGCTGTTTGGCGGGTCGGGTCTCGCGAGGCTTGCCGCTTCGCGCCATCAACGGTCCTCGCCGAAATAGGCGGCACTGATCGGAACGAGCTGGATGTTCTTCGCCTCGAGCGCGCGCGCCCAGCGGGCGATGCGCTCCACCGTGAGCGGAAGCGCGCTCGCGGTCCCGATCGCGAGCCCGCGCTTCCTTGCGAGTTCCTCGAGCCCGGCGAGTTCCTTGTCGATCGACTCGGCCTGCGGCGTGCCGTCGACGACGCCGTCGGCACGCGCCGCGGGCAGCTTCGCGCCGGCCGCGGCTGCCCCGATCCTGGAGCGCGGCGAGGAGCCGTCGTCGAGGAACACGAGCCCGCGCGCCTCGATCTCGCGCAGGAGCGGCGCGAGGGCCGCCTCGTCGGCGGTGAGCTTGGCGCCCATGTGATTCACGAGGCCGACATAACCGGTAAAGCGGCTCATCGCCCAGCGCAGCTTGTCGATATTGTCCTGCGGCTTGCCCCGGGCGGTGAGGGTGTGGGGGCCGGGATCGTTGTCGGGATAGTCGACGGGCTCCATCGGCACCTGGAGCATGATCTCGTGGCCCGCCGCCCGGGCGGCCGCGGCGTGCTTCTCGAGCTCCTGCCCGTAGGGCGCGAAGGCGAGCGTGACCGGCGACGGGAGCTTTGCGATCGCCGCCGACGTTGCGCTGTGGCCGATTCCGAGCCCGGTCACGAGAAGCGCGACCCGGGCGCTCGGGCGCGCGACGCCGGGGGGCGAGGCGGCGCGACGCGCATAGACCTGCCAAGGCTTCGCGCCGTCGGCGCCGATCTTCGGCAGGGGGCCGTGGCGGCTCTGCTCGACGAGGCGTCCGTCGGGTGCAGGTGCGAGCTTTCCGGCCTCCGGGTCGGGGATACGGATGATGAGGGCGCCCGGGGGCGCCCCGTTCGGCCGCACGATCGAGACGACGGATGCGTCATCGGCCTCGGATGCGCTCGGCCTCTCTTCCGCAGCCGCCTTCGCGGCCCTGCGGTCGAGAGCCGAGCTGCCCGGCAAGGGCGCGGCTGCGATCTCGATTGGAACGACGACGTGCGGCCGGCCGGCCAGCGGGTCGTCCGCAAGGGCGAGGTATGCGACGGCACCTCCAAGCATGGCAGCGAGGAGAGCAGCCAGGATCGGCGCGACCGGCAGGCGGATCGAAGGCCGGCGGCCCTGGCGTAGCTCGAGCCCGAGCGGCTTCGTCAGGTCGTCGGCCGTGATCTCCACCGGAGCGCGCCCCCTCTGCAGCGTCCGGACGCTCGGCCGCGATCGCGCTCCCGAATCGAAGAGGCCCGCAGCTTCGTCCTGCGGACGACTCTGCGGGCCATCATGGTTAGCGGCTGGTTAAGGAGGCCGGCTCAGTTCGGAACGCCGGTCCTCGGAGTGACCGAGGCGCGGTTGGTGATCCCGCGAAGGTGGTCGTAGGCCGCGCCGAGCTGCTTGTCCTTCGAAGGATCCGGAGGGACGTAGGCCGACGAGCCGCCCTTTTCCTCCTTGTCGTTCTTGAGATGGCCGCGCAGGCCCGCCTCGCCCTTGGTCTCGTCCTTGCCCTTCAGCTCGTCCGGGATCTCCTGCAGGATCTCCGTATCGGGATCGATGCCCTTGGCTTGGATCGAGCGGCCGGCCGGCGTGTAGTAGCGCGCGGTCGTGAGCCGCACGGCGCCGTTGCCGCCAAGCGGGATGATGGTCTGGACCGAACCCTTGCCGAAGGAGCGCGTGCCAAGCACGGTTGCCCGCTTGTGGTCCTGAAGCGCGCCGGCGACGATCTCGGAGGCCGAAGCCGAGCCGCCGTTGATCAGCACCACGAGAGGCTTGCCCTTGGTCAGGTCGCCGGCCTTGGCGTTGTAGCGCTGCGTCTCGTCGGCGTTGCGGCCGCGCGTCGAGACGATCTCCCCCCGCTCGAGGAAGGCGTCCGAGACCATGATGGCTTGGTCGAGCAGCCCGCCCGGGTTGTTGCGCAGATCGATCACATAGCCCTTGAGCTTGTCCGCGCCGATCTCGGCCGAGAGCCGGTCGATCGCCGACTTCAGGCCCTCGAAGGTCTGCTCGTTGAACTGCGTGATGCGCAGCACGCCGATGTCGTCGCCTTCCTTGCGGGCGCGCACCGGGCGGATGCGGATCGTGTCGCGGGTGAGCGACACCTCGAACGGCTCCGAACGCTCCTTGCGCTTGATCTTGAGACGGACGGTTGAGTTGACCGGTCCGCGCATCTTGTCGACCGCCTGGTTCAGCGTCAGCCCCTGCACCTGCTCGTCGTCGATGTGGGTGATGACATCGTTGGCGAGGAGGCCGGCGCGCGCGGCGGGCGTCTCGTCGATGGGCGTCACCACCTTGACGAGGCCTTCTTCCATCGTGACCTCGATGCCCAAGCCGCCGAACTCGCCGCGGGTCTGCACCTGCATGTCGCGGAAGTTCTTTGGATCCATGTAGCTGGAATGCGGGTCGAGCGAGGTCAGCATGCCGTTGATCGCCGATTCGATCAGCTTCGCCTCGTCCGGCCGCTCCACATAGTCGGAACGGACCTTCTCGAACACGTCGCCGAAGAGGCTGAGCTGGCGGTAGGTTTCGGCCGAGGCTGCCACCGCGCTCGTCGACGAGAGCGCCACCGCGCTCGTCGACGAGAGCAGGTTGGTCTGGCTCACGAGCGTCGTCGCGCCGGCTCCAGCCAAGGCGCTGAGGAGAATCATTGGGATCTTGCGCATCCGCGAACCTTTTCGCCCTGAGATTTCGCCCACCACGGGCTCGGATCGATCGATCCGCCGTCCTTGCGGAACTCTACATAGAGAACGGGGCCGTCGCTTTCGAGCGTTCCCGTGCCCACGGCCAGGGACGAAGTGTCGCCCATCGTCGCGACCGGCTCGCCGGCGAGAACGAATTGACCCACGTCCACCCTGATCTGATCCATGCCGGCCAAGAGGAGATAGTAGCCGCCGCCGGCGTTTATGATCAAGAGTCGGCCGAACGACCGGAAAGCCCCGGCGTAGGCGACCCAGCCATCAGCCGGCGATGCGACCAGAGCACCCGGCCGTGTCGAAATTGAGATGCCGCGGGCCGTCCCGCCGAGGCCGTCGGCGTCGCCGTAGCCCCGAACCGTGTTTCCGCCGACCGGCACGGGAAGAAGCCCTCGCGCCTCGGCGAAAGGGATCTTGGGCGCAAGTCGCGCCGGATCCCGGAACGCCGCGGCCGCGAAGCGCTCGCGCGTCTCGCGCGCCTGGGCTTCCGCCGCCTTCCGGGCCTCCTCCGCCGCCCTTTGAGCGGCGGCGACCTCCCGCTCCATGCGTTCGATCAACTCTTTGAGAGTCTGCGCCTCGCGTCCGAACTCGGCGGCGCGCGCCCTTTCCGAACCGGCGCTTCGCTCCGCCTCGGCCATGCGCGCCTGACGAGCCTCCATCAACGCCGCCATGCGGGTTTGGGCGCGGGAGAGCTCGGCAAGTTCCGCCTCGAGTGCCTGCCGGTCGGCCGCGAGCGCCTTGCGAAGGCGGATGAGTTCGGTGAGATCGCCGGCGAGCGCTTCCGTCTCGGCACGAAGCTCGGGCAGCACGGCGCCCAGCAGCATCGTACTGCGCACGGCGGCGAGGATGTCCTCGGGGCGAACCAGCACCGCGGGCGGCGGGCGCCGGCCCATCCGTTGAAGCGCGGCGAGCACCTCGACGAGAAGCCCGCGCCTCGCTTCGAGCGACCGCCGGATCGCGCTCTCGCTGCCCACCGCGGCGTCGATGCGCCGCTCGAGTGCGCCGATGCGCTCTTCGGTGTCTCGGATGCGCCTGGTGCCTTCCACAAGCGCGGTCGCGAGCCTCGCCCGATCCACCTTCAGCTCCGCGACTTCGCGCTCGAGCCGGCGCTGCGCCTCGGCCGCCGCCGCAATCGCGGCTTCCGCCCCCTTCAGCTCCGCCTCGCGCTTCGCCTTCTCGGCCGCAGCTTCCGCGCCGCGCCGCGCTGCCGCGTCGGGGCTGGGCGGAGAAGCCTCCTGTCCGCGCGCGTCGCAGGTGAGCGCGAGCAGGCCCAGGCCGCTCGCGAAGAGGTGCGCCACCGTCCGGTGCTTCAAGGCCGAATCCTCATCCCCCGCGATGGTAGGGATGGCCGGCGATGATGGTCAAACAGCGGTATATCTGTTCCAGCAGCAAAACCCGGACGATCTGGTGCGGGATGGTGAGGGCGCCGAAGGAAAGAACGAGTGCCGCCTTGCAGCGCACGGCGGCATCGAGGCCGTCCGCGCCGCCGATTGCGAAGACGGCCGCGCCCGCTCCTTGGTCGCGCCAGCCAGCAAGGCGTTGGGCCAGAGCTTCGCTCGTGATGCTTTGGCCGCATTGGTCGAGCGCCACCAGGAGGTCGGCGCCGGCGCGCTCGACGAGCACGCGGCCTTCTTGCGCGCGCCGGTCGTCCTCTCGCCGTGCGCGGCTTTCCGCGACTTCGATCACCTCAAGCGGCGCAAAGCCGGCTGCTCGGCCAAGCGCCTCGGCACGCCCGCGATAGCGCTCAGCGAGGTCGCGCTCCGGCCCGCTCTTCAGCTTTCCGATAGCGAGGACGGTGAGCTTCATGCGGCCATCAAGGCCCCGTCACCGAGCAATGGCAAGCGGCGCCCGCAGCTTCGCCGGCGCAGCGTTAGGTGTCGCCGCTCCGAGCCACGCGGCTGCGCTTGAGCTGCGGCGTGAAGCCTGCCTCGGCGCCCCGAGTGGCATCGCTCATATGCGGATCGTTCGCCGGTTTCATGCCTTCGCGGGCAGTCTCATGCTCCGGGATGTTCGCCTGCGGCCCCGCGCCCTGCTTCATGTGCAGCGCCTTCTCCATGTTCTTCTGGAGGTCGCTCTTGTTGCCGCCGGCATCCTTCCGGAAAAAGCCGGTCAGCCTGTCGATGAAGCTCATGCTTATGCCCTTTTCGCGGGAGGGGTTCTCTCATTCCTTGGCGCGGGAGAGGACGTCCTCTTCGGCGCGACGCGCCGGGGCGGTCGAATCGCGGCCGACCGAGACCTGCTCGGTCTCGACGCGCGACCGCTTTCCCGCGGGGGCGCGCTGCGGCACCTCCCCGCCGGCCTCCACGCCCTCGGTCGAACCGGAGCGCAGGCGCGCCGTCTCCTCGTGCACCCCGAAGGTATCCGGCGTGACCGAGGGCTCGCGCTCGAGCGGCGTCTGGGTCAGCGACATGTCCATCTCGGCGTTGCGCTTGAGGTCGGCGCGGGCCTTCTCGGCCGTCGAGCGCGGATCACGGGGGTCGCCTGACATCGGATGATCCTCTCGGCTCCACCCGATCAATGCCGGGTGTTTGCGATCGTTCCGCCCCCCTGGTGTTGCCCATGAGCCACACCTACATGAGGCTCAGTCGGATGCTCAACCGAGGTCCGTCAATTCCAGGAGCGCACGTTCGGGCTGATGCAGGACGTGCGCGGCCAGCGAGGTGACGAATGAAAATCGAACGCTACACGGAGCGGGCGCAAGGCTTCCTTCAGGCCGCGCAGGCGATCGCCATGCGCGAGGGCCACCCGCAGTTCACGCCCGAGCATATTTTGAAGGCGCTGCTCGATGATCCCGAGGGCATGGCAGCCGGGCTGATCGACCGCGCCGGTGGGGACGCCCGCCAGGCTCGCCGCGAGGTCGATGCATTCATCGAGCGGCAGCCGAAGGTGTCGGGCTCGGCCTCGCAGCCGCAGGCCACGCGCGAGCTCATGCGCCTGTTCGAGACGGCCGAGAAGGCGGCCGACAAGGCGAGCGACAAGTTCGTGACGGTCGAGCGTCTCCTCCTCGCGCTCGCGATCGAGAAGGACAGCGAGGCGAGCCGCATCCTTGGCCGCGCCGGCGTCACCGCCTCCGCGCTGAACGAAGCCATCAATGCTATCCGCAAGGGTCGTACGGCCGACACCGCCTCGGCCGAGAACGCCTATGAGGCGCTCAAGAAATACGCCCGCGACCTCACCGAGGCTGCCCGCGACGGCAAGCTCGACCCTGTCATCGGGCGCGACGAGGAGATCCGCCGCACCATTCAGGTGCTTTCGCGGCGCACCAAGAACAATCCCGTGCTGATCGGCGAGCCAGGCGTCGGCAAGACCGCGATCGTCGAAGGATTGGCGCTGCGCATCGTCAATGGCGATGTGCCGGAAAGCCTTAAGGACAAGAAGCTCCTCGCCCTCGACATGGGCGCGCTCATCGCGGGCGCGAAGTACCGCGGCGAGTTCGAAGAGCGGCTCAAGGCCGTGCTGCAGGAGGTGACCGCAGCCGAGGGCGGCATCATCCTGTTCATCGACGAGATGCATACGCTGGTCGGCGCCGGCAAGGCCGACGGGGCGATGGACGCCTCGAACCTCCTGAAGCCCGCGCTTGCCCGCGGCGAGCTGCATTGCGTCGGCGCGACGACGCTGGACGAATACCGCAAGCATGTCGAGAAGGATGCGGCGCTGGCGCGGCGCTTCCAGCCGGTGTTCGTCGGCGAGCCCTCGGTCGAGGACACCGTCTCGATCCTACGAGGCCTCAAGGAGAAGTACGAGCAGCACCACGGGGTGCGGGTCACCGACTCGGCGCTCGTCGCCGCCGCGACGCTCTCGAACCGCTACATCACCGACCGCTTCCTGCCCGACAAGGCGATCGACCTCGTCGACGAGGCGGCCTCGCGCCTGCGCATGCAGGTCGATTCGAAGCCAGAGGAGCTCGACAACATCGACCGCGAGATCGTGCGGCTGAAGATAGAAGGGGAGGCGCTGAAGAAGGAGACCGACGACGCCTCGAAGGAGCGCCTGAAGCGGCTCGAGAAGGAGCTTGCGGACCTGGAGGAGCAGTCGGCCGCGATCACCGCGCGCTGGAAGGCCGAGAAGGACAAGCTCGGCCGCGCCGCCGAGCTGAAGAAGAAGCTCGACGAAGCGCGCAACCAGAAGGACAACGCCCAGCGCGCCGGCGATTGGGCGAAGGCCGGCGAGCTCACCTACAGCACGATCCCCGCGCTCGAGAAGGAGCTGAGGGAAGTCGAATCGAAGGCCGACGGCGCAGGGCTCATGGAGGAGGCGGTGACGCCCGATCATGTCGCCGGCGTGGTGTCGCGCTGGACCGGCATCCCGGTCGACAAGATGCTCGAAGGCGAGCGCGAGAAGCTCCTCAAGATGGAGGAGGCCCTGGCCAAGCGCGTGGTCGGTCAGCGTGAGGCCGTGGAAGCCGTCTCGACGGCGGTGCGCCGCGCCCGCGCCGGCCTGCAGGACCCGAACCGGCCGATCGGCTCGTTCATGTTTCTAGGCCCCACCGGCGTCGGCAAGACCGAGCTGACCAAGGCGCTCGCGGCGTTCCTCTTCGACGACGAGAGCGCGATGGTGCGCATCGACATGTCCGAGTACATGGAGAAGCATTCCGTCGCCCGGCTTATCGGCGCGCCGCCGGGCTATGTCGGCTACGAGGAGGGCGGGGCGCTGACCGAAGCGGTGCGCCGCCGCCCCTACCAGGTGATCCTGTTCGACGAGATCGAGAAGGCGCACCACGACGTGTTCAACGTCCTGCTCCAGGTGCTCGACGACGGGCGCCTGACCGACGGCCAGGGCCGCACGGTCGACTTCCGCAATACGCTCATCGTGATGACCTCGAACCTCGGTTCCGAGTACCTCGTGAACCAGCCCGAGGGGCAGGACACGGATGCGGTGCGCGACGAGGTGATGAGCGTGGTGCGCACGCATTTCCGGCCGGAGTTCCTGAACCGCATCGACGAGATCATCCTGTTCCACCGCCTGAAGCGGTCGGAGATGGGCGCGATCGTCGACATCCAGATGGCGCGGCTCTCGCGGCTCCTCGACGAGCGCAAGATCGTCCTGCAGCTCGAGCCGGAGGCCCGTGCCTGGCTCGCCGAGAAGGGCTATGACCCGGCCTACGGGGCGCGGCCCTTGAAGCGGGTGATCCAGAAGCACGTCCAGGACCCGCTCGCCGAGGCGATCCTCTCGGGCGAGATCCTCGACGGCGAGACCGTGCCGGTCCGGCTCGGCCCCGGCGGGCTCGTCATCGGGAACATGCCGGTCGAGAAGAAGCCGAGGCGCGCTCCGGAGGGCGTGGCGCTGCATTGAGCCACGCCGGGCAGGCATTTGGCTGGCGGCGAGGCGCCTCGCGCCCCATATCGGAACGAATCCTGATTCAGCCCGAGTCAGCGATTCGCCCCCGTTTCGTTCGGGACTCGTTCTGCGGCCAAGCTTGAGGAAGCGCAGCCGGAGCGGGTAGTCGAGGCAGCCCGCTCCCTGCATGCTCCGCCGCTCCCTTCCCTCGCAAGCCCGCGCCCGCGGCGTCACCGCGGTTCTCGGGCCGACCAACACCGGCAAGACCCATCTCGCGATCGAGCGCATGCTCGGTCACGAGAGTGGCATGATCGGTCTGCCGCTGCGGCTCCTCGCCCGCGAGGTCTACAACCGCGTCGTCGAGAAGGCCGGCGAGCACAACGTCGCCCTCGTCACCGGCGAAGAGAAGATCAAGCCCGACAGGCCGCGCTACTGGGTCTCGACGGTCGAGGCGATGCCGCGCGACCTCGACCTCGCCTTCGTCGCTGTCGACGAGATCCAGCTCGCCGCCGACCTCGACCGCGGCCATGTCTTCACCGACCGCCTCCTCAATCAGCGCGGCCGGCAGGAGACGCTGCTGATCGGCTCGGGCACCGTGCGCCCGCTCGTCGAGGCGCTGATCCCGGGCGTGCACGTGATCACGCGTCCTCGCCTCTCGAAGCTCTCGTTTGCGGGCGAGAAGAAGATCTCGCGGCTGCCGCCGCGCTCGGCGATCGTCGCCTTCTCGGCCGAGGAGGTCTATGCCATCGCGGAGCTGATCCGCCGCCAACGGGGCGGCGCTGCGGTGGTTCTCGGCGCGCTCTCGCCGCGCACGCGCAACGCGCAGGTCGAGCTCTACCAGAACGGCGACGTCGATTATCTCGTCGCGACCGACGCGGTCGGGATGGGGCTCAACCTCGACGTCGACCACGTTGCCTTCGCCTCCGACAAGAAGTTCGACGGTTTCCGCTTCCGCAAGCTTTTCCCGGCCGAGCTCGGGCAGATCGCGGGCCGGGCCGGCCGATACATGCGCGACGGCACCTTCGGCACGGCGGGGCGCTGCCCGCCCTTCGACGCCGAGACCGTCGACGCGCTCGAGAACCACACCTTCGATCCCGTGCGCGTGCTGCAGTGGCGCAACTCGGACCTGAACTTCTCCACTCTCGCAAAGCTTCAGGAAAGCCTTGCCGAGCAGCCGCGCGAGCACGGGCTCATCCGCGCGCCGTTCGGCGAGGACGTGCTCGCCCTGGAATACGTCGCGCGCGAGGACGACATCCGGGGCTTCGCGCGGTCGCCCGCCGCGGTGCAGCGGCTCTGGGACGTCTGCCAGGTGCCGGACTACCGCAAGGTCTCGCCCGCCGGTCACGGCGACCTCGTCGGCCAGCTCTACCGCTTCCTCATGAAGGACGGCGCCATTCCGGCCGAGTGGTTCTCCCAGCATGTGGCGATGCTCGAGCGCACCGACGGCGACATCGACACCTTGTCGAACCGCATCGCGCAGGTGCGCACCTGGACCTTCGTGGCGAACCGCCCCGATTGGCTGAAGGACCCCGAACATTGGCAGGGCGTTACCCGTCGGGTAGAGGACGCGCTGTCCGACGCCCTCCATGAGCGGCTCGCCCAGCGCTTCGTCGACCGGCGCACGAGCGTTCTCATGCGGCGCCTGAGAGAGAACGCGGTCATGGAAGCTGAGATCACGGCCGCCGGCGACGTCACCGTCGAAGGCCAGCACGTCGGCCATTTGCACGGCTTCCACTTCGTGCCCGACCCCCAGGCGAGCGGCGAGGAGGCGAAAGCGCTGCGCAACGCCGCCCAGAAGGGTCTTGCGACCGAGATCGAGGCGCGCGCCGAGCGCTTCTCCGCGGCGGCCGATTCCTCGCTCGTCCTGTCGCACGACGGCACCATCCGGTGGCTTGGCGACCCGGTCGCGAAGCTCGAGGCGGGCGAGAAGGTCTTCGAGCCCCGCCTGCGCATCGTCGCCGACGCCGAGCTGACCGGACCTGCGCGCGACAAGGTCGAGGCGCGGCTGAAGGCCTGGCTCAAGGCCCATGTCGTGCGGCTTCTTGGTCCGCTTCTGACGCTCGAGGAATCCCCCGAGCTCACGGGCATTGCCCGCGGCATCGGCTTCCAGATCGCCGAGGCGCTCGGCGTGCTCGAGCGCTCGCGCGTCGTCAACGACGTGCGAACCCTCGACCAGGACGGGCGCGCGGCGCTCCGCAAGCAAGGCGTCCGCTTCGGCGCCTATCACCTTTATCTGCCGGCGCTCCTCAAGCCGGCGCCGCGGCTCCTCGCCACGCAGCTCTGGGCGCTGAAGCATGGCGGACTCGATCAGAAGGGGCTGGACGATATCGCTCATCTTGCGAGCTCAGGGCGCACCTCGATTCCGGTCGACCCGGAGATCGCGAAGGGGCTCTACCGCGCGGCGGGCTTCCGGGTGTGCGGCGGCCGCGCGGTGCGCGTGGACATCCTCGAGCGGTTCGCCGATCTCATCCGCCCGGCCATCGCCTACCGCCCGGGGCTCACCCCCGGCACGCCGCCGCCCGGGACCGCAGACAATGACGGTTTCGTCGCGACGGTCGGAATGACCTCGCTCGTCGGCTGTTCGGGCGAGGATTTCGGGTCGATCCTGAAGTCGCTCGGCTACGTGATGGAGCGCCGAGCGGGTCCGGCCATCACCGTGCCTCTCGTTCCCCTGCCGGCGCGGGCGCCGGCCGTCCCGGCGAGCGGGACCGCCGAAGAAGGGCAGGCTGCGGCGAATGGCGAAGAACTCGGATCGCCGGCGGAGGAAGCGGCGCCGGCGGCGGACGAGGCCGCGAATGAGGCCGATCCCGAACGGGCCGAGATTCCCGTCGAGCCCGACGCGGTGGAGATGGAAGCCGAAGGGCTCGCATCTGCGCATGCCGACCACGCCGAGACGACCGAACTGATGCAGGAGGCCGGCGTCACGCCCGCGGCCGGCGAGACGGTGCCGGAGACGCCCGCAGCGCTCGATCCGGCGCCGCCGTCGCCAGAGGCCGCCGAGGCGCCGCCATCCGAGCCCGCCGCGGACCTCGCCGCGCGATCCGTCGAGGCCGCGGCCGAGACATCGCCCGATGCCGCGCCGACCGAGCCGGCACTGATCGAGGTCTGGCGCCTGCACCGTCGTCACGGGGATGGGCAAGCCCGCCATGCCCGCGGCCGCCCGCAAGGGCGCGGCGAGCGGCGCGAGGGCGCGCCTTCCGACCGCCCGGGCGGCGAGCGCCCGCAACGCGGGCCGCGGCCCGATCGGCCGCCCCGTCCGGACCGTCCGCCCCGTCCCGACCGTCAGCAGGAGGAACGCCGGGCGCAAGGCGAGGGTCGTGCCGACGGGCCGCGCCGGGGCCGGCCCGACGATCGCGGTCCGCGCAGGGACGCGCGCCGCGACAAGCACGGGCAGGGCGGCCGTCCCGACTTCCGTCCCGAGTCCCGCCCCGAGCGCCGGGAGAAGCAGCCCGACCCCAATTCCCCCTTTGCCAAGCTTCTGGCGCTCAAGCAGCAGCTCGAAGGCCGCGACGGCGACAAGCGCTGAAGCTGCGCGCCTCGGTCAGCGGGTTCCGGCCCGCGGCGCCGGGGCGAGGCGAGGTCCGGTCTCTTTCGCCGTTGGCGGCTTGACATCGGCTAGAAGGTCCCTCCGCCGATCGGCGATGGCGGCGCGGGCGGAATCGATCGCCACGATGAGCGCGCTCATGGTCTTCGTGCCGGTGGTGCGCCGGCGTGCGTGGCGGACCGCGTGGGTGACGAGCCCGTCGATCTCGACCGAGAGGTCGTCGAGCTCCGCGGTCGTCTTCGCCTCGCGAGCCTCGCCCAGGATGCACAGCACGCGATCGAGCACCTGGTCGACAAGCTCGCGGCGCTTGCGCACGAACAGCTGCGCGACCCATGCGAAGCCCGATCCGAGGCCGCCGCTCGCAAACAGCGCCAGCCAGAGGAGATCGCCGTAGCGATCCATGAAGGTCATCTGCTCGCGGTTGAAATAGTCGATCGCGCCCTGGTGGTTGGGCAGCGTGGCGCTGGTCGAGGTCTCGGTCTCCGGCGCCTTCATCAGGTTCACCGAGGGCGCAGCCTGCGCGATCCGCGAGCGCATTTGGAAGAGGTACTGCGCCACTTTCGAGATGGTGACCCGGTCGAGGTCGGTGCGGGCCATCAGCCGATAGGACACGGCGATGGTCTTGATCTCCTCGGTCGGAAGCTTCGGTCGTCCGGCAAGGCTGCCGACCGGGACGGTCGCGGCGGAAAGGGCCGGCATCTTGAGCGCCAGCGCCTCGGCCTCGTCCACCGGGATGACGCTCACCTTGCCCGCCGAGGCCACAAGCACGGGGCGCATGATCTCTCCCGCCTCGCGTGAGACCGGCGGCGCCACGAAGGCAAGCGCATCGACGCGCTTCGACGAGAAGGCCTCCGCGACGCCCGCGACGTCGAGCGGGACGAGCGTGAGGTTCGGCGACGCGAGGTCGTAGTGCCGAAGCACGCTGCCGATGACGGGTAGGTCCGCATCGTGGTGGCTTACGACGCCAAGACGCTTCTTCTCGAGCCCGGCGAAATCGGCGATCTTGTTCGCCGCCGGCGCGACCACGACCAGCGCCTCCTCGCGCAGGATCGCGACGGTCGCGCTATTCGTCGGCAGCAGCACGTCCGGGCGCACGACCGCGAGATCGACCTTGCCGCGCTGCAGCGCCTCGGCGCTGGCCTTCACGTCGTCGAAACCGACGATGCGCAGGCGGATATCGCGCTTACGCTCGACGAGCGCCTCGCCATAGGCCGCGATGAGCCCGTGCTCGACGCCGTCGCGCGGTCCGACCGCGACCGTGAGCTTCGTCGGCGACACGAAGTACCAATAGCCGAGCGCCGCAAGCCCCGCACAAACCGCAAGCCCCACCGCGGCGAGCAGAATGACCCGGTCCTTACGGATGCGAAGGAAACGCCACATGGGCCTGATCGCAGCTCGCGCAGCTTCTCACGCAGACTGTCAATGAAACTGTTAAGCCTGGCCCTCGGTTCAAGGCAAATCGCCGCTGGCGCTCCACGGGCCAGATCGGCAGGCCCATCCTGCGCCCGCAGCGCGCCAACTCTCAGGCGGCGACACTGACCTTCTCGACCTCGATCGCAATGCCGGTAGCGGTCGCGCGCTCGCGGGCTACGATGCGGTCGCGTGGGCCGATCGTGCCAAGCGCGACGTCGCGGTCGGGCAGCACCACCGTCGCGCTCTTGTTGACGAACACCACGACGTGGCGCTTGAGCTTGAGCCAGGACGCCGCCCATTGCCTGAGCTGGGTGCGATAAGGCTCCTGCCGCCAAGCCCCGGCGTTGCCCGGATCGACCTGAACCAGCAGGAACTTGGTCTCCGGGTCGACCGTCAGCACCATCTTCGCGCGGTCGGGCTTCCACTCCGGCCCGAGCCAGTCCTGCGTCATCCACAGGCAATGGAAGGCCCGGCAATGGTCGGGGCGCGTCTCATGGATGCCGCAGCCGCGGCCGGGCCGGCAGTGCTTGCACCACTGCCCGGCGGGCTTGTCGAGCACCGGCACGTCGAAGACCTTGCAGCACAAGGTGCAGGCGCCGCAATCGCGCCCGGGCGCCGGCTGCGAGGCGAATTCCGCTGGATTCAGCATTCGACGAGGTTCCCCCGCACCGCGAGCACCATGAAATGGTGGCGGACGCAAGGCACGCTGCGCTGCCGTCTTTGAACCGCGGCGGCAGGCGGGATACGCTCGTCCCTTGAGTCGACCCGGAGGCCGCCGTGCTCTCGAACCTCGCCGCCCGCGACGTCGAAACCCTGATCCACCCCTACACGAATCTTGCGAGCTTCCGCGAGACCGGGCCGCTGATCCTCGAGCGCGGCGAAGGCGTGTGGGTCCACGACAGCGAGGGCAGGCCGTACATCGAGGGCATGGCGGGCCTGTGGTGCACGGCGCTCGGCTATTCGAACCGCGAGCTGATCGAGGCCGCCGTCGAGCAGTTTCACAAGCTGCCCTTCACCCATCTGTTCTCGGGCCGCAGCCACGACCCGGCGATCGACCTCGCCGAGAAGCTCAAGGAGATCGCGCCGGTCCCGATGTCGAAGGTGTTCTTCACCGCCTCGGGCTCGGAGGCGAACGACACCCAGGTCAAGCTCGTCTGGTACGTCAACAACGCGCTCGGCCGGCCACGCAAGAAGAAGATCGTCTCGCGGCTCAAGGGCTATCACGGCGTCACGGTCGCCGCGGCCTCGCTCACCGGCCTCCCAGCGAACCACACCGATTTCGACCTGCCGATCGCCAACATCCTCCACGCCTCCTGCCCGCATCATTACCGTTTCGCGCAAGCAGGCGAGTCGGAGGAGGAGTTCTCGACCCGCATGGCGGCTGAACTCGACGAGTTGATCGAGAAGGAGGGGCCGGACACGGTCGCCGCCTTCATCGCCGAGCCGATCATGGGCGCCGGCGGCGCGCTCATCCCGCCCGCCGGCTATTTCCCGAAGATGCAGGAGGTCTGCGACCGTCACGACGTCATCTTCATCGCCGACGAGGTCATCACGGGCTTCGGCCGGCTCGGCACGATGTGGGGCTCGCAGGCCCTCGGGATCCGGCCCGACTCGATCTCCTTCGCCAAGGCCGTGACCTCGGCCTATCTCCCGCTCGGCGGCGTGATGGTGAACGAGGCGATCTACCAGGCGCTCCTGGACGAGAGCCGCAAGATCGGCATCTTCGGCCACGGCTACACCTATTCGGGCCACCCGGTGTCCTGCGCGGTCGCGTTGAAGGCGATCGAGATCTACGAGCGCGACCGCCTCGTCGAGAAGGTCAGGGCGAAGGCGCCGCTGTTCGAGGAGCGGCTCGCGGCGTTGCGTGAGCATCCGCTCGTCGGGGAGGCGAAGGGCATGGGCCTCGTCGGCGGTCTCGAGATCGTGGCCGACAAGGCGTCTAAGCGCCAATACGAGGTGAAGAAGGGCGTCGCGGTGAAATGCGTCGGCTTCGCGCAAGCCGAGGGCCTGATCGTGCGCTCGCTTGCCGGCGACCGCATTTCGATCTGCCCGCCGCTGATCATCACGGAAGAGGAGATCGGACTCCTTTTCGATCGCCTCGCGCGGGCGCTCGACCGGACCGCGGAGTGGGTGCGCCAGGAGGGACTGCTCGCCGCATAAACCGCTTCGTGAACCGCGGGTTAACGCCGTCTTAAGGTTCCGCATCACACCTAAGGGCAGAATGCCGCCGCATCGTCACGGGCGAGCCTCAATCGAGCCGCCGGACGGTCGCGATGGCCGAGCACTCATCGCCCCGACGATCCTCGGAGGTCGCGGGGAAGGACACAGACCATGGTTCAGAAGCTCCAGGCGCGGCAGACGCGCCAACCATCCGCAGCGACGGCGCATCGCGTGGGCTCGTTCAAGCCGATCGCCATTCCTGCCGTTGCCGCCGCGGTCAGCGCCGGCGCCGGGCGCCCGGCCCGCAAGGCGGAGCGGCGCGAGGACCTCCCGGCGATCTTGCGCCAGGACGACTTCGTCGACTGACGAACCTATGTTCCCCTTGAGCCGCCGCGCCTTCCTCGGCCCCCTCGCCGGTGTCGGTGCCGGCGGGATCGGGCTCGGCGGCTATGCGTTTGCGGTCGAGCCGACCTCGGTGCGGGTGCAGCACTATGCGCTGACTCCGCCTGGCTGGACGCCGGGCCTGCGCCTGCGCATCGCGATCCTCGCCGACATCCACGCCGGCATGCCGGCGATGCCGATCGAACGCGTCCAGGAGATCGTCGCCCTCACGAACGAGCTCAGGCCCGACCTCGTGATGCTGCTCGGCGACTATTCCAACACCGATCGCTTCCTGGGCGTCACGGCGGAGTGGTCGGAGGTGATCACCATCCTGACGGCGCTGAAGGCGCCGCTCGGCCGCATCGCCATCCTCGGCAATCACGAGTGGTGGGACGATCGCAAGGCGCAGCAGAGCCGGAAGGGACCGACGATCGCCAATGCGGTGTTCGCGAGGACCGACATCCCGCTTCTCGAGAACGATGCGCTCAGGCTTGTGAAGGACGGGCATCCGTTCTGGGTGCTCGGGCTCGGCTCCCTGATCGCCTTCCGGCTGCCGGGACATTCGCGCTTCCAAGGCGTCGACGATCTTCCGGGCACGCTCGCGAAGCTGACCGACAACGCGCCGGCGCTCCTGATGGTGCATGAGCCCGACATCTTCCCCAAGGTGCCGAGCCGTGTGTCCCTTACGCTCGCCGGCCATACGCATGGCGGGCAGGTGCGGCTGTTTGGGTGGTCGCCGGTCGTGCCGTCGAAATTCGGCAACCGCTACGCCTACGGCCACATCGTCGAGGATGGGCGCCACCTGATCGTGTCGGGCGGTCTCGGCACGGTCTCGGCCGGCATCGCGCCGGTGCGCCTCGGCATGCCGCCGGAGATCGTGCTCGTCGAGCTCGGCGACGAAGCGGCGACCTCCGGCCTGCGCGGGGCGGTCTCGGGCTAGACTAGCCCGCGCCGGAGTGACGCGCGCTCAGCGCACGACCACTTTCGTATTGACGCCCACCCGGTTGTAGAGATCGACCACGTCGATATTGCGCATGCGGATGCAGCCGGAGGACGCGGCCTGGCCGATCTTCTCGGGTTCGTTCGTGCCGTGGATGCGGTAGAGAGTGTCGCGGTTGCCCTGGAAGAGGTAGAGCGCGCGCGCGCCGAGCGGATTTGCGGCCCCTGGCCCCATGGCGTGGACGTGCGGCCAGCGCCTTTTCATCTCGGGGGGAGGATTCCAGCTCGGCCATTCAGCCTTGCGGGCGATGCGAGCCGTGCCGGTCCAGCCGAAGGCCTCGTCCCCGACCACGACGCCGTAGCGGATCGCGCGCTTGTTCGGCAGCACATAGTAGAGCTGGCGCTCCTTGATATCGACGATAACCGTCCCCGGCTTCTCGCCGGTTGGGTCGTCGACCTCGTACCGTGCGTAGCCCGGATCGACCTCGGGCTGGGGGGTCAGCGCCATCCATTCGGTGTCGCGCTTGTTCAGCGACGGTTCGGCGACCGTCTTGAACTGGCATCCGGTGAGGCCGAGCGCCGCCCCAAGCGCCACGGCCACGAGGGAGAAACGCATCGCAGTCAGCCCCGGCCCACGCCGCCGTATGCGGCAGTCATGGTTAATCATCGGTTACCCGTACTCCTGGGTTAAGGGTCCCGCGAGCGATCCGGAAGCCTCTGCCGAGCCCGGCGCCGCCAAGTCCGGGGATTGTTGTATCCGCGTCACATGGACAGGCCCAAGAACGGCTGCGACAGTGCCGGAAAAGACGAGATCAGGGAGCCGAACGCCCGGTGTCCACGCTGTATCTGTGCCATCCTTCGGCGCTCAATCATCAGACGCCTCCAGGCCACCCGGAGCGGCCGGACCGGATTCGCGCGATCGAGCGCACGCTCGAGCATGAGCGCTTCGCCTCGCTTCATCGTGACGAGGCGCCGATGGGCACGCCCGAGATGGCATCACTCGCCCACCCCGAGGCTTACGTGAGCGCCATCGCCGAGGTCGCACCGAAGGAGGGGATGGTCGCAATCGACGCGGACACGACGATGTCGCCCGGCACCTACGAGGCGGTGATGCGCGGCGTCGGCGGGGCGGTGCGGGCGGTCGACGAGGTCATGACCGGCAAGGTCAAGAACGCCTTCTCGGCGATGCGCCCGCCGGGCCACCACGCCGAGCGCACCCGCGCCATGGGCTTCTGCTTCTACAACAACGCCGCCATCGCGGCGCGGCATGCCCAGAAGGCGCATGGCGCCGAGCGTGCGGTGATCGTCGATTGGGACGTGCATCACGGCAACGGCTCGCAGGACATCTTCTGGAGCGACGCTTCGGTGATGTACTGCTCGACCCATCAGATGCCGCTCTATCCCGGCACCGGCGCGCCTTCCGAGCGCGGCGACCACGACACCATCGTCAACGCGCCAATGAGCCCGGGCGACGGCAGCGACCTCTTCCGCGAGGCTTTCGAGGCCGCGATCCTGCCGCGCATCGCGGATTTCGGGCCGGACCTCATCGTGATCTCGGCGGGGTTCGACGCGCATTGGCGCGATCCGCTCGCGAACCTCAACCTGACCGAGGCCGATTTCGGCTGGGCGACGGTGAAGCTCATGGAGCTTGCCGAAAAGCGCTGCCAGGGCCGGATCGTGTCGGTGCTCGAGGGCGGCTACGACCTCGAAGGGTTGTCGCGCTCGGTAGCTGCGCATGTGACGGCGCTGATGGGCGCGTGAGTTCACGCCGCCGCGCCGCATCCATTGGGAATGAGCGCGACGGCGCAGCGGCCATGGCCGGATTTCGTGCGAGTCTTCGCCGTGGCCGGGGGCGCGGCGCTGATCGCCGGCGCAGTCGCGACGATCGCGGTCGATCCCTACTGGGTGTTCCGCCACAGCCCGCTTTGGGTGGCGTGGACCGGAGGGGTCAACCGCCTCCTCGATGTGGATATGCGTCGAGCGAAGCCGCTGCAGCTCTTCACGCGGCCGGCCGAGACGGTTCTGGTTGGCAGCTCCACCGTCTATCGCGGCATCAACCCCGCCGATCTGGGCGGAAGCGGCGGATACAATTTCGGCGTCTCCTCCCTCATGGCGGACGAGTTGCCGGCCGTCGCGGCGCTCCTTGCCGCCCGGCGGGTGGGCCGGATCGCGATCGGTCTCGACTATTTCATGTTCACGAGCTTCCCCGGCCCGCCGCGGCTCGAGCAGGGTCTCGAAGCGCGGGCGGCGCGCCTGGAGGCATGGGCCAAGGCGGCCTTGAGCCTGCGCGCGCTCGCCGGCATCATTCCGCCCGTTCTCGCGAGCGCCTACGAGCCGGGGGCCTGGCGCTTCGACGGCCACAAGGCGACCCCGGACTATGCGGCTGCGGTCACTGAGCGCATCGCGCGCGAGCAGATGTTTGGGACGATGCGCTATCGCCCGCAGACCCTCGCGTATCTCGAGGCGGCGTTGAAGCGCCTCGGCGGCGCCGATGTGCGCCTCTACCTCTCGCCGATGAGCCGCCCCCAGCGCGCGCTCGCCTCGGCGGCAGGACGGGATCGCGAGATCACGCAATGGCGTGCCGACGTAGCGGCGGCGGCGCAGCGCCTTGGCGTGCCGCTCCGTGATCTTGTCGACCAGCACCCCTTCGACGATTTCGATCCGGCGCGCGGCTCGTCGCGCTTCTGGCTCGACAACAGCCATTTCAAGCCGGAGGTCGGGCGCTGGATCATGAACGAGCTCGGCCTGCCGGTGAAACCGATGTAGCCACGTTCGCCCCGACCTGTGCCGGCGATGCGGCCTTGGCCTAGCCTTTGTGCTTCGATTAGCATCCCGGCAACGCCGAGCAGCCGGAACAGAACCGCCCGGGAGGATGCACGTGTCGCGCTTCAAGCTGGTCCTCGTCCTTGTAGCCGCCGCGATCGCCTGGCCGGCCGCCGCGCAGGACTATCCGGCCCGCAACGTCAAGATCATCGTGCCTTTCGGAGCCGGAGGGCCGGCGGACGTCTATGCGCGCTTCATCGGCCAGCATCTGTCGGAGGCGCTGAAGCGCTCCTTCGTGATCGAGAATAGGCCGGGCGCGGGCGCGGTGATCGGCACCGATGAGGCCGCCAAGGCGCCGCCCGACGGCTACACGCTGCTCATGATGTCGAATACGCACACCACGAACGAGACGCTCATCCCGCAGAAGCCGTACCAGCTCATGCGCGACTTCGTGCCTGTCGCGCCGGTGAACTATTCGGACCTCCTGCTGGTGGTCCATCCGTCGGTGCCGGCGAACAACCTTTCCGAGTTCGTCGCCTACGCGAAAGCGCGGCCGGGCGCGCTCAACTACGCCTCCTCCGGACCGGGCACGCCCTATCATATGGCGGGCGAGCTGTTCAAAGCGATGAGCGGGACCGACATCGTCCACGTTCCGCATCGCGGCAGCGGGGAGGCCCGCAACAGCGTCATCGGCGGCCATGTCCAGATGATGATCGACGCCATCACCACCATGGCCCCGAACGCCGAGGCCGGGCAGGTGCGCGCGCTTGCGGTGACCGGCCAGAAGCGCTCCGACGTCCTGCCGACCGTGCCGACCGTCGCCGAGGCGGGCGTGCCGGGCTACGAGGCTACGATCTGGCTAGGCATCATGGCGCCGGCCGCGACCCCAAGGCCGATCGTCGAGAAGCTGAATGGCGAGATCGCGAAGGTGCTGAAACGCCCGGAGGTGCAGCAGGCCTGGGCAAAGCAGGGCGCGGTGCCGATGATCATGACGCCGGCCGAGTTTGACCGATACCTGCGCGACGACATCGAGAAATGGGCGCGGGTCGTGAAGCTCTCGGGCGCCAAGGTGCAATGAGCGGCCGGCGTGAGTGAACGCCTTTCGCTGCGGGTCAACGGGGTCGAGCGGACGCCGGAGCTCGATCCCGCATTGCCGCTGCTCGCGCTGCTTCGCGGCGAGCTCGATCTCATGGGCGCGCGCTTCGGCTGCGGGGCGGGGCAATGCGGCGCCTGCAACGTGCTTGTCGAGGGACGTGCGGTCGCCTCCTGCGAGACGCCGCTGTGGGCTGTCGCCGGGAAGGATGTGGTGACCGTCGAGGGGCTCGGAACCCCCGAGCGGCCTCACGCCCTGCAGGAGGCATTCGTCGCCGAGCAGGCGATACAGTGCGGCTATTGCGTTTCGGGCATCCTGATCAGCGCCGCAGCACTTCTCGCGCGCAACCCGGATCCGAGCGCAGCGGAGGTACGCGAGGCGCTCGATCGCAACCTCTGCCGGTGCGGGGCGCATAACCGGATGGTGCGCGCCGTGCTGCGCGCCGTCACGGCGGGCCAGCCCGCGTGAGCGCGCCGGCGAACGTCCCCGCCTCGGCTCAAGGCGCGGTGCTCTTTCCCGGGAACCTCCGTGCCAACCCGCGGCTCTCGCAATGGCTGCGGTTCTCGCGCGATGGCAGGGTCGAGGTCTCGCCGGGCAAGGTCGAGATCGGTCAGGGCATCCTGACCGCGCTCGCCCAGATCGTCGCGGACGAGCTCGACGTGGAGCTCGCGCGTCTGCGTGTTGTCCCCGCGAGCACCGCGCGCAGCCCCAACGAGGGCGTCACCTCGGGCAGCCTCTCGGTACAGGATTGCGGCCTCGCGTTGCGCTATGTCTCGGCCGAGGCACGAGCGCTGTTCCTCGCTGCTGCGGCCGAGCGGCTCGGCATACCGGCGGAGGCGCTGAGCGTCGCCGACGGCGAAATCTCCGGGCCGGGCAACACCCGCACGAGCTACTGGGAGCTCGCTGAAGATGTCTCTCTCGATCGCGACGCGACCTGCGCCGCCGAGCCGAAGCCGCCCGCGGCGCGCAGCGTCGCGGGCAGCGCAGCGGCACGGCTCGACATCCCGGACAAGGTCTTGGGGCGCGCGCGCTTCATCCATGACCTTGTCCTGCGGGGGATGCTGCACGGACGGGTGCTGCGGCCCGAGGCGCCGCGGGCAAGACTCGTCGCGCTCGAAGAGGGCTCCGCCCGCGTCCTGCCGGGCTTCGTCGCGCTCGTCCGGGACGGCAGCTTCGTTGGCGTCGTTGCCCAGACCGAGCACGCCGCGGAAGCCGCGCTCGCCCACCTGGGCGCGGGCGCGAGCTGGTCGGCGGGCGAGGCGCTGCCGGACGAGGCTGGCCTGAAGGCCTGGCTCAAGAGCCAGCCGGCCGAGACCAAGGTCGTGGACTCGCGTGAGGCCGCACGGCCGGCTCTCCCCGCGCGGACCATGCGGCGGGCCTACAGCCGCCCCTATCTCGCGCATGCATCGATCGCGCCCTCCTGCGCCGTCGCGCAATGGAGCGACAGCGGGCTGCATGTGTGGTCGCACTGCCAGGGCGTCTTCCATCTCCGGGCCGATCTCGCCCTCGTGCTGGCGATCCCGGCGGAGAAGATCGTGGTCGAGCATGTCGAGGGGGCCGGCTGTTATGGGCATAACGGTGCCGACGACGTCGCGCTCGACGCGGCGCTCCTCGCTCGCGGGGCCGGGGGGCGGCCGGTGCGGGTGCAATGGTCGCGCGCCGACGAGCTCGCTCGCGCGCCTTTCGGAGCGGCGCAGCTCGTCGAGATCGAGGCCGATCTCGACGAGCGCGGCGAGATCGTCGCCTGGCGTCACGACATCTGGGGCAACGGCCACGTCGCCCGCCCGGGCCGCAACGAGATTCCGACGCTGCTCGCCGCCTCCGAGCTTCAGAAGCCGTTCCCGCGCTTCATCGCCGCGAACCCGCCGCTCGCGACCGGCGGCGGGGCCGACCGTAACGCGGTGCCGCTCTACGATCTCCCCGCTTGGCGGATCACCAACCACCGTCTTCTCGCGATGCCGCTGCGGACCTCTTCGCTGCGCTCGCTCGGCGCCTTCGCGAACGTGTTCGCGATCGAGTGCTTCCTCGACGAGCTCGCGGCGGAGCGCGGCGAGGACCCGCTGGCGCTGCGGCTCCGGTATTTGCGCGATCCGCGGGCCCGGGCGGTGCTCGAGGCGGCCGCGGCGCGGGCCGGCTGGGGCGGGCCGAAGCGCGAAGGTTTCGGGCGTGGGCTCGCGTTTGCGCGCTACAAGAATACCGGCGCCTATTGCGCCGTCGTGGCGGAGGTCGAGGGTGAGGCCGAGATACGGGTGCGCCGCCTGATCATCGCCGTCGACGTCGGCGAGGCCATCAACCCCGACGGGGTCGTCAATCAGGTCGAGGGCGGGGCGATCCAGGCGACGAGCTGGACGCTCAAGGAAGCGGTCCGCTTCGACCGCGAGCGCGTGACCAGCAATTCCTGGGAGAGCTACCCGATCCTGACCTTCTCCGAAGTGCCGGCGGTCGAGGTCGAGATCATCCCGCGGCCGGACGAGAAGCCAGTCGGCGCGGGAGAGGCCGCCCATGGACCGACCGCCGCGGCGGTCGCCAATGCAGTGCACGACCTGCTCGGGGTGCGCGTACGCGACCTGCCCATCACGCGCGAGCGCGTCATCGCCGCGATGGAGGCCGCGTGAGCACGGTCCGGATCCTCAGCGGCGGCGCGGCGCAGGGGCTCGTGAGTGCGCTCGCGCCCGAATTCGAGGCCGAGACCGGCTCCATGATCGAAGGCGAGTTCGGCGCGGTCGGCGCCATGGCCGCGAAGCTGCGGGCCGGCGCGCCGGCGGACCTCCTCATCCTGACTTCGGCGCTGATCGAGGAGCTCACCCGCGAGGGGCTCGTGCTCGCGGACTCCTCAGGCGGCCTCGGCGTGGTGCACACCGGCGTCGCCGTGCGCGCCGGCGATATGGCGCCGCCGATCGCGACCGCAGCCGAGCTCGCGACCGCACTTCTCGCGGCGGACGCGATCTATTTCCCGGATCCTGAACAGGCAACGGCAGGCATCCATTTCGCCAGAGTGCTCGACAGCCTCGGCATCGCCGACGATGTCGCCGAGCGCCTCAGGACCTTCCCAAACGGCGCAACCGCCATGCGGGAACTTGCCGCCGCCACAGGCGCGCGACCGATCGGCTGCACGCAGCTGACGGAAATCCTCCATACGCAGGGCGTGACCGCCGTCGGCCACCTGCCCCCCGGCTGCGAGCTCGCGACCGTCTACACCGCCGCCGTGACGACCCGCGCCGCAGCGCCGGACTTGGCGCGGCGCCTCATTGCCCTCCTCACCGCCGATGCTTCCGGCGCGGCGCGCTCGCGCGCCGGCTTCGCGTGAGCCACGCCCAAGGAGCCCCATGCCGCTCGATCCCGCGCTTCGTCAAGATATCGTCGCCTCGGTCGAGGCCGGCTTCCCCGAGCAGGTAGCCTTCACGCAAGCGTTGGTGCGCTTCCCCTCACTGCGCGGCGAGGAGCACGCCATCCAGGACTTCGTCTTCCGGGAGCTCAAAGCGCGCGGCTTTGCGATGGAGCGCTTCGCGATGGACCGCGAGGCGATCGAGCGGCACCCCGGTGGCTCGAAGTTCTCCGACGAGCACTCACAGGCGCCGATCGTCGTCGGCATCCACCGTCCGCGCGAGGAGAAGGGCCGCTCGCTCATTCTGCAGCACCATGTCGACGTCGTGCCGGCGGGCCCCGCCGACATGTGGGCGACGCGTCCCTTCGAGCCGGTGGTCCGGGGGGACTGGATGCTCGGGCGGGGCGCGGCCGACATGAAGGCCGGCGCGGCAGCCAACTTCTTCGCGCTCGACGCGCTCCGCCGCATCCGCCTGCAACCGGCCGCCACGGTCTACCTGCAGTCGGTCGTCGAGGAAGAGTCGACCGGCAACGGCGCGCTGATGACGCATCTGCGCGGCTACCGCGCCGACGCCGTCCTGATCCCGGAGCCCGAGGAGGAGAAGCTTGTGCGCGCCAACACCGGCGTGCTGTGGTTCCAGATCGAAGTGAGGGGCCATCCGGTCCATGTGCGCGAGATGGGTGCGGGCGCGAACGCCATCGATGCCGCCTACCGCATCGTCGGCGCGCTGCGGCGCCTCGAGACCGAGTGGAACGAGCGCCGCAGCGCCTACCCCCATTTCGAGGGCGATCCGCACCCGATCAATCTGAACGTCGGGCGGATCGAGGGCGGGGATTGGGCATCCTCGGTGCCGGCCTGGTGCCGGATGGACTGCCGCATCGCGATCTATCCCGGTGTCGCCGCCGCCGAGGCTGCGCGCGAGATCGAGGTGGCCGTCGCCTCCTTCGCTCGCGAGGACCGGTTCCTCTCGAATAACCCGCCGCGGGTCGCCTTCAACGGCTTCTTCGCCGAGGGCTACGTGCTCGAGCCGGGCTCCGGGGCCGAGCGGGTGCTGGCGGAGGCGCATCGCGCCGCGACCGGCAGCGAGCTCCAGAGCTTCATGACGGCGGGCTATCTCGATACTCGCGTTTACGCGCTCTACGACCGCGTTCCGGCGCTGTGCTATGGGCCGATCTCGAAAAATATCCACGGCTTCGACGAATGCGTCAGCCTCGGATCGGTGAGGCGCGTCACCACGGCCATGGCCTTGTTCGTGGCTGAGTGGTGCGGCGTCGAGCCGATCTGACCCGGTCGGCGAGGACGCCCGGGGCCGGTCCGCTGCACCGACAGCCCTTCGGCGCGGCGGGTGAAGCTTCACGCGTCGCGGGCGCCACTCTCCGATGTGGCCTCCGGCAGGTCGACCGGCTCCTGCCCGAGAAGCTCGATGCCGAAGCCCGAAAGGCCGACATAGGAGCGCGAGCCCGCGGCGATGTTGCGGATCGAATTGACGCCGAGGTCGCGCAGGATCTGCGCTCCAAGGCCGACCTCGCGCCATTGCCGGACCCGCGCAGCCTCGGCGCCGGTGTCCTGGTCGGCGTAGGTCGTGAGGGGCACGCCCGAGGTGCCGTCGCGCAGATACACCAGCACGCCGCGCCCCTCCTTGGCAAAGCGGCGCAAGGAGGCATGGATGGTCCTGCCGCCTTCCAGGACGTCCGCGACGACGTTGGCGCGATGCAGACGGACCGCGATGTTGCGCCCGTCGCCGATGCGCCCGTGCACGAAGGCGAAATGCTGCACCGGGTCGAACGGGGTCGAATAGGCGTAGCCGGTGAGCTCGCCGAACTCGGTGCGCACCGGGAAGGTGCCAAGCCGCTCGACCAGTTTCTCCCGCGCCTGACGGTAGGCAATGAGGTCGGCGACCGAGATGCGCTTGAGCTTGTGCTTCGCCGCGAAGGCGGCGATCTGCTCGCCCTTCATGACGGTGCCGTCGTCGTTGGCGAGCTCGCAGATCGCCGCGACCGGCGGCAGGCCGGCGAGCCGGCAAAGATCGATCGCAGCCTCGGTGTGGCCTGAGCGCATGAGGACGCCGCCGTCCTTCGCGATCAGCGGGAAGACGTGGCCGGGACGGGCGAAGTCGGTCGCGCCCATGTTGTGGTTGGCGAGCGCGCGGACAGTATTCGATCGCTGCTCTGCCGAGATGCCGGTCGTCAGCCCATGGCGCACATCGACCGACACCGTGAAGGCCGTGCCGAGGGGAGCATCGTTCGAGGCGACCATCGGGTCCAGGCGCAGCCGCTTCGCCTCTTCCTGTGACAGCGGCGCGCAGACGATGCCGCAGGTGTGCCGGATGATGAAGGCCATCTTCTCCGGCGTGCAGAGCGAGGCCGCGACGATGAGATCGCCCTCGTTCTCGCGGTCGTCGTCGTCGGTGACGACGACGATCTCGCCATGGGCGAAGGCTTCGACGGCTTCGGTGACGGTGTCCGGCATCAGCGCTTCTCGAAAGGCCAGGTGACGCCCTCTCCGACCTGAGCGCGGTGACGCAGGAACTGGTCCGCGATGACGCAGGCGACCACGGCCTCGCCGACCGGCACGGCGCGGATGCCGACGCAGGGGTCGTGGCGGCCCTTGGTGACGATTTCGGTCGCCTCGTTGTATCGCGTCACCGTGGCGCGGGGAGCAAGGATGGACGAGGTCGGCTTGACGGCGAAACGGCACACGATCGGCTGGCCCGTCGAGATGCCGCCGAGCATGCCGCCGGCGTGGTTCGACAGGAAGACGGGAGCGCCCTGATTGCCCGGGCGCATCTCGTCGGCATTGTCCTCGCCGCGCAGCGCCGCGGTCGCGAAGCCGTCGCCGATCTCGACGCCCTTCACCGCATTGATCGACATGAGCGCGCCCGCGAGCTCCGCATCGAGCTTGCCGTAGACCGGCGCGCCGAGCCCCGGCGGCACGCCCTCCGCGACAATCTCGATGATAGCGCCGATCGACGAGCCCTCCTTTCGGAGCTCGTCAAGATAGCCTTCGTAGAACGCGGCAGCTTCGGCGTCGGGACAGAAGAACGAGTTCCTTTGAACCTCGTCCCAGTCCCAATTCTCCCGGTCGATCGCGTGCGGACCCATCTGCACCAGCGCTCCGCGGATGGTTACGTCCGGCAAGACCTTCCGCGCGATCGCACCGGCGGCGACGCGCGCTGCGGTCTCGCGGGCGGAGGAGCGCCCGCCGCCGCGGTAGTCGCGAAGACCGTACTTGACGTCGTAGGTGTAGTCGGCGTGGCCAGGCCGGTACTTGTCCTTGATCTCCGAATAATCCTTCGAGCGCTGATCGACGTTGTCGATCAGGAGCGTGATCGGCGTGCCGGTCGTGACCTGCCGGCCGGTGCGCTCGTCCGGGAACACGCCCGACAGGATCTTGACCTCGTCCGGCTCACGCCGCTGCGTCGTGAAGCGCGACTGGCCGGGCTTTCGCTTGTCGAGCTCGGCCTGGATCTCCGCCGTCTCCAGCGGGATCATCGGCGGGCAGCCGTCGACCACGCAGCCGAGCGCCGGCCCATGGCTCTCGCCGAAGGTCGTCACGCGGAAGAGATGGCCGAATGTGTTGTGGGACATGGCGGGGATGTAGGGCCGAAGCGGGGCCGTGTCACCTTCGCGCCGCCTATGCCGCCGCCTTGATCTCCTCGGCCTTGTGCACCACCGGCACCGCAGGGGCGCCCTCCCATTCGGAGTTCGCCGGTATGTTCTCGCCCTTCATGACCACGGTGAGCGGGCGCAGGCGCGCGTAGTCGCCGATGTGCGTGTCATAGAGCACCGTGGCGTTCGCGCCGACGAACACCCCTCGGCCCAGATGCACGCGGCCGACCTTCATGACCCGGTCCTCGTAGAGGTGGGTCTGGAGCGCGGCGAGCGCGTTGATGGTGCAGTAGTCCCCGACCCTGACGCAATCGAACTCGGTGATGTCGGTCGTGTGCATGCACACGCCCTTGCCAAACTTCGAGCCGAGGAGGCGCAGGAACCAGGGCAGGAACGGCGTGCCCTGAAGATGCTCGAGCAGCACCTTGCCGCCCAATCCCCAATAGAGCACCGCGACCGCCTCGGTGCGCATCGCCCACCATGACCACATCGGCTTCATGATGGGCTTGTACACCCCCATGGTGAGCCATTTGATCGCGACCACGATCAGGGTCTGCAGGATCGGGATCACGATGCTCGCGGCGACAAAGCTTGCGGCCAGCATCGGCCAATTGCGCTCCTGCACCGCCGGCAGGAAGAAGTGGTCGATCGACAGGATCGCGAAGACGATGAACAGCATCGACGGGAACGACGTGTGGAGTGCCTCGAACACGCCGCGCCAGATCTTCTTGAGGAGGCTCGGCTCGTAGGTCCAGGTCGCGCCGATGTCGACGCGCTGGCGAGTCGGCAGCTTGATCGCCGGCGAGCCGAACCAGGTGTCCCCCGGCGCCATGAGCTCGTTCGCCGGCGGCTTCGACTTGATGCCGATAAGGGCGCCCTCGGGAATGATTCCTCCCGGCGGCACCACGGCGTCGTTGCCGACGAACACCCGGTCCTCGGTCTTGACCGGCTCGAGATGCATCCAGCCCCGGCGCACGTCCTCGTCGCCGAACACCACCTCGTCGGCGATGAAGTTCTTGGCTCCGATCTCTGTGAGGTCGTAGCGGCCGGCGAGGTTCGTCGAGATCTCGGCGCCTTTGCCGATGGTCGCTCCCATGATCCGGTACCAGGCTCGCATGTAGACGGTGGCGTAGAGCGAGGTCAGCGTCTCGAGCGTGACCTCGGTCGCCAGCGCCACCACCCATTTGCGCATGTAGAAGCCGCTGAAGATCGAATAGGTGCCGGTGCGGACCTTCGGCAGCACGAGCCAGCGCGTCGCGGCGATGATCATCACCGTTGCGAAGATCATGAACAGCGCCGTCGGCCAGGCAAGCACCGGCAGGTACCAGAGATAGCTGACCTCCAGGAACTCGGAGATGACATCGTCGATCTGGTCGAAGATGTAGAAGGCCGGAAAGATCGGCAGGAGGCTCACCGGCGGGATGAGCGCGAGCGCGGTTGCGTAGAAGACGTCGAAGAGCGCCCGCCGGCGCGGCGTCGCCTCGGCGAAGTCCGGCAGCGCGGCCACGTCGACCATCCCCATCTTGACGCCAGGCGATCCGTCCCACTTCTCGGCCTCGCCGATGACCGTGCCTTCGGGAATCGCCGTGAGGTCGGCGAGCTCGGCGTGGTGCTCGATGCGCACGTCGTGCCCGATCGTGCAGGAGGTGCCGATATACACGTCGGCCCCGATGAAGACCTCGCCGATCACCATCTCGTTGCCGATCACCTCGACATTGGCGATCTTGGTCTTCGAGCCGATAGTGCTGCCGCGCCCAATGGTGACGAGGTCGGCGGCGCCGGCGTCGATGTCGGCGATGATCACGTCGCCCCCGACCCTCGCGCCCATCAGCCGCAGGTAGCGCCGGATCATCGGCGAGCCCTGCAGCCACTTGATGTGAACGAGCGGCTCGAGCCGCTTCGCGAACCACCATCGGAAGTAATACACGCCCCAGAGCGGGTAGCGCCCCGGCCTGGTCCGCCCGAGCACCACCCACTTGAGCGCGATCGCGAGCGAGGCGGTTACCGCGTTGATGAGGACGTATACGCCAAGCAGCGCCGCCATCTGCGCCCAGAAGCCGAGGCCCTCGCCCGCCAGCAGCAGATAGGTCACGAAGATGCCGAGCCACTGCGCGGTGTTGAGCGTGAGGATCACCGGCAGGGCGCAGGCCTGCGCGAGGCCGCACAGGAAGCGCCGCATCAGCGGCGGCGGCTGGAAGGAGAGATCGCGGATGACCGCCGTCGCACCCGCCCCGCCGGTCTTCTCGATGAGATCGTCCGCTATCGCGCGCAGTGTGCGCCTGGCATAGACGTCCTGGAGCGTGATTGAGGCCAGCACCGGGATCTCGCGCACGAAGGAGACGAAGCGGGCGGCGAGCAGCGAATGGCCGCCGAGATCGGTGAAGAAGTCCGCGCCGAACGGGATCGCCTGGTTGCCGAAGACGCGCTTTGCCGCGACGAGGAGCGCGGCTTCGGTCTCGTTCAGCGGATCCTCCTGCTCGCCGGGCGCGTCGCCCACCGCGAGGTCCGCCAGCTTCAGGGATTTGCGGTCGACCTTGCCGGAGGAGAGGCGGGGGAGGGCCTCCATGATCTCGAAATGGCTCGGAATCATGTAGGGAGGGAGCTCGTCGCGCAGGTCCGCCCGCAGCGTCGCGCGGTCGAGGGCGACCCCCGCCTCGAGCACGAGAAAGGCGACGAGGCGGTCCATGCCCTCGTCCTGGCGCAGCACCACCGCGGCCTGGGCGATGCCGGGAAGGTGGACGAGCTTCGTCTCGATCTCGCCGAGTTCGACCCGGAAGCCGCGGATCTTGACCTGGTCGTCGATGCGGCCATGGAAGGCAATGTTGCCCCATTCGTCGAGGCTCACCGCGTCGCCGGACCGGTAGAGGATCGGATCGCGCCCATCCGATGGGAACGGATTGGCGATGAACTTCTCCGCCGTGAGCTCCGGGCGCTTCAGATAGCCCTTCGCGACGCCCGGGCCGCCGATCAGTAGCTCGCCCTGGATGCCAGGCGGCAGGAGGTTCAGGTTCTCGTCGACGATGTAGGCGCTGTAGTTGGGAATCGGCCGGCCGATGGTGACGGGCTCGCCCGGCCGGATCTCCGCCGCGGTCGCGACCACCGTCGCCTCGGTCGGGCCATAGGTGTTGAAGAGGCGCCGGCCGGGCTTCGCCCAGCGCTGGACGAGCGGCGGCGGCAGCGCCTCGCCGCCGAGCAGGATGAGTCGTACCGAGGGAATGTCGCGCGTGAGAAGGCCGAGCAGCGTCGGCACCGTATCGAGCACCGTGACGCCGCCTTCGATCAGGATCTCGGGCAGTTTCTCGGCGTCGCCGATCATGGCCGGGCTTGCGACGAAAAGGGTCGCGCCGACCATGTAGGGGATCCAGATCTCCTCCATCGAGAGATCGAAGGCGACAGAGGCGCCCTGGAACACGACGTCGGCGGCGCTGAAGCCGTAGAGCGCGTTCCCCGAGCGCAGGAAGTGGCAGATGTTGCGGTGGGAAACGACGATGCCCTTCGGGACCCCGGTCGAGCCCGAGGTGTAAATGAGATAGGCCGGATGCTCGGGCGTGAGGCCGCGCGCCTTGGAATCGACCCCGGTCGTATCCGCCGGGTCGACCAACCGCTCCGGGGTGAGGACCTCGCACGGCACATCGGTCCTGGGTACGAGCGCCTCGCTCGTAAGAAGGCCCTTCGCCTCGGCATCGGCAAGGCAGACCGCGATGCGCTCCATCGGCGCGTCGGCGTCGAAGGGCAGCCAGGCGGCGCCGGCCTTCGTGACCGCGATCTGGGCCATCAAGAGCTCGGCGCCCCGGCACATCCACAGGCCGACGACGTCGCCAGGCCCGATGCCGCGTCGCGAAAGGCCGCGCGCCATCGCGTCGGTGCGGGCATCGACCTCGGCATAGCTGTGACGCTCGGCGCCGAAGATCAGCGCGGGATGGTCCGGCCGGGCGCGCGCGCTCGCGACGAAAAGATCCGCCAGGACCTCGTCGCGAAGGAAATCGTCGCGCGCTTCGCCCCGCAGGATCGCGGCCTCTTGGGCGGTCTCGACCCGGAAACGCGTGCTCTCGGCAGGCCTGTTCATCCAACGCTCCGCCCCGCAGGGCTCATGGCCGGCCTGGCCGCCGTGCGGACGCACGGATCGCTGCGGAACCTGCCGCGATCCCTCTTTATGGCTTCCCCCGTGCCGCCGTTCCCGGAATTGCGCCGGCCGAACGGCACCTGCACCCGGGCGCGAGCCGCCCGGGTGACTAGGTTTTTAGCATGTCGGGTAAGGGCGTGAACAGGCGGTGAATGCAGCCTCGCGGGGCATATCGGCGCCGGGGTTAGGCGGGCCGCTCACGCCCAGCGATGGCCGCTACGCTCAAAGACCAGCACGCGACCCTGCCAGATGTCGATCCGGGGCGCCGCGTCCGGCGGCGCGTGGCCGAGGATGGCAAGAAGCACGCGGGCAACGCCGCCATGCGAGACCACCACCGTGTCCCGGGTGATCTCGTCGAGAAACGGCGCGACCCGGTCGGCCAGCATGCCGTAGCTTTCGCCGTTCGGCGGCACGAAACCCCATTTGTCGATGTCGCGCGCTTTGGCGCCGCGGGGATCGCGCTGGCGCACCTCCTTCCAGGTCAGGCCCTCCCACACGCCGAAGGAAAGCTCGCGCAGGCGGTCTTCCGTCCGGTAGGAGGTCCGATGCAGGCCGATCGAGTCCCGCATCAGTTCCATGGTCTCGCGGGTGCGGGAGAGAGGGCTCGCGACATAGGCGAGGTCCTCGAAAGACGGGACGAGGCCGCGCAGCCGCCGGCCGGCCTCCTCGGCCTGGACGCGGCCGAAATCGTTGAGCGGAATGTCGCGCTGCCCCTGCAGGCGCGCCTCGGCGTTCCAATCGGTCTCGCCGTGGCGGATGAAATAGAGCGTGTGAAGAGGGCCCGGCATGGGGTCGCTCCAGCGCGACGATCGGCGCCCGAGCGTGGGCGACAGGCGGAGCGGGATCGTGCGACGACGTCCGACGCTCACTCCCTCTCCAGCGTCAGGTCCGGCGCTTCCGGGTTCTTCATGCCCACCACGTGGTAGCCTGCATCGACGTGGAGGATCTCGCCGGTCATGCCGCGGGCCATGTCGGAGACCACGTAGGCGGCGGTCTCGCCGACCTCATCGATGGTCACCGTGCGGCGCATCGGCGAGTTGTATTCGTTCCACTTGAGGATGTAGCGGAAGTCCCCGATGCCGGAGGCCGCCAGCGTCTTGATCGGCCCCGCCGAGATGGCGTTGACGCGGATGGCCTTCGGGCCGAGGTCGGCCGCGAGGTAGCGCACCGAGGCCTCGAGCGCGGCCTTCGCGACTCCCATGACGTTGTAGTGCGGCATCCACTTCTCGGCGCCGTAATAGGTCAGCGTCAGGAGCGAGCCGCCCTTCTCCATCAGCTTCTCGGCGCGCTGGGCGATGGCCGTGAAGGAATAGCAGGAGATGAGGAGCGACTTCGTGAAGTTGCCCTCGCTCGTATCGACATAGCGGCCGGTGAGCTCGTCCTTGTCGGAGAAGGCGATGGCGTGGACGACGAAATCGAGCGAGCCCCAGAGGCGGCGAACCTCCCCGAACACCGCGTCGACCGTCGCCGGATCCGTGACGTCGCAATGGCCGACGACATGGCCCTGAAGCTCCGCGGCGAGGGGCTCGACCCGCTTCTTCAGGGCGTCGCCCTGGTAAGTGAGCGCGAGTTCCGCGCCGTGACGGCGTGCGGCTTTGGCGATGCCCCAGGCGATCGAGCGGTTGTTCGCGACGCCCATCACCAGGCCGCGTTTGCCGGCAAGGATGCTCGACGCCGTGCCCTCAGCCATGAATCCCCCGAAGCCCGCCGATACGCTGAAGCCGCCCTCAATAGCCGAGGGTGGGAGGGGGGTCCACCGCTGCGCCCGGTGGTCGACGGAAGGCCACTGCCCCGAGGCCGCGATCAGAGGCGGCTCAAACGACCTTCTCGGAGCGGCGCTTGCGCGCGTAGTCGAGGAGCACCTCGTCGGCCTTGTCCGGCAGCTTGATCTCGGTCGCGACGAGGAGGTCGCCCTTGCCATCCTTGCCGGGCAGGCCCTTGCCGCGCAGGCGGAAGGTGCGGCCGGAGCTGGTCATCGGCGGGATCGTCATGTCCACCGCGCCGGTGAGCGTCGGCACCCGGACCGAAGCCCCAAGCACCGCTTCCTCGATCTCCACCGGGAGCCGCAGGCGGAGATTGGAGCCCTCCACCGTGAAGCGCTCGTGCGGCAGGATGCGGATCGTCAGCAGGAGGTCGCCCGGCTCGCCCGCGCCGGCACGGCCGAGGCCGCGCAGCCGGATGACCTGACCGTCGGCGACGCCCTTCGGGATGACCACGTCGACGTCGCGGCCGGTCGCCAGGGTGATGCGCTTCTTTGCTTCGCTCGCGACCTCCTCGAGCGTGACCTCGAGCGTCGCCGCGATATCCTCGCCCTTGGCGCGCGAAGTGCTCCGGCCACGGCCGCGCTCGGCGGCCCGGAAGCCCTCACCGAACAGCTGCGAGAAGATGTCATCGGCGGCACCGCCTGCCCCGCCGCTCCGGCGCCCGCGGGAGGCGCCGCCCGGGCCGAAGCCGAAGGTGAAGCTCTCGAAATCGTCGTGGCCGCCGGGATGACCGGCGAAACCCTCGAAGCCCTGGAAGCGCGGCTTCCCCTCGGCGTCGATCTCGCCGCGGTCGAACTGGGCGCGCTTCCCAGCCTCGCCGAGGATCTCATAGGCCGCGTTGAGCTCGGCAAACCTGTCCTTGGCCTTGGGGTCATTGGCGTTGCGGTCGGGGTGATGCGCCTTGGCGAGCTTGCGGAAAGCCTTCTTGATCTCCGCCTCGCTCGCTGTCCGCGGGACGCCGAGAATGTCGTAAGGATTGCGCATGCTTCGCTTCTGCCGGGTCCGGGTTCGAGAACCTGTTCCTTGGATATGGGATCGGTGTTGCCGACGTGCAACGATCCGGTCGGCGTGTGCGAGCCGGATTTTGTCTCGAAACTGACGCGAGTTGCGCCGGCCGTATGTAGCGCTCAACCGGCTTTCTTTGCGGGCTTCACGCCCGTCACCGACCACTCGCCGCCCGAGGGCCGGCAGGCGATGCCCTGCAGCGCGACCGGGCCGTCCTTCGCCGCGAGCTCGGCGCGGAAGCCGCGGCAGATCGTGTCGGCTTTCACGAAGGGCTTGCCCGTTGGCGTGAAACCGCCCTTCAGTCCGCTCTCCGGGTTGTCCCAGGAAACGGCCGCGCCGCTGCCCTGCGGATCGAGGGCGACCGTCAGAGCCGCCTTGGCGCGCCGCCAATCCTCTTCTCCGAGTTCCGGCGAGAGCGGCGAGGCGGCCCTCTTGACCGAGCCCGTCGAGGCCACTGCGTCGTCGGGCAGGAGCGACGCAATCGGAAAGGACATGCTGCAGCCGCCGGCCCAGAGGCCGATCAACGCTGCGGCGAAGCAGGCGCGCAGCCGGGCTTCGCCAGCCGTTCGAAAGCTTCTATAGACGTGGCAGGAAACGACGCTTTTCACGCGCAAACCCGGCTGCGGAACGCGAACTCACCGACGGATTCTAGAGCTTGGACGCGTTAACGAAGGGTGACTTCACCGAGGCCGGCGAGCCCTGGGCGATCTTCAGCGCCTGGACGGCCGAGGCCGAGCGGTCTGAGCCGAACGACCCGACTGCCATGGCGCTCGCGACCGCAGATGCCGACGGGCTGCCGAATGTGCGCATGGTGCTCCTCAAGGGCGCGGACGAGCGCGGTTTCGTCTTCTACACCAACGCCGAATCGGCCAAGGGCCGAGAGCTTGCGTCGAACCCCCAGGCGGCGCTGGTCTTCCATTGGAAGAGCCTGCGTCGGCAGATGCGGGCGCGCGGCCCGGTTACCGAGGTAAGCGAGGCCGAGGCGGATTCGTATTTTGCGAGCCGTCCGCGTGACAGCCGCATCGGTGCTTGGGCAAGCCAGCAGTCGCGCCCGCTCGAGAGCCGCTTCGCGCTCGAGAAGGCAGTCGCGTTCTACGCCGCGAAGCACGCGATCGGCGAGGTGCCGCGCCCCCCCTATTGGCGGGGCTATCGCATCGCCCCTGTCTCGATGGAGTTCTGGGCCGACCGCCCGTTTCGCCTCCACGATCGGGTGATGTTCACACGCCGCGGCGACGGCTGGGACAAGGCGCGGCTCTATCCCTGACATGGACGCGGCTGGCGCGAGCCAGTAGGTTCCGGACCCTTTCCGCACGGATACCCGCTTGGCCGCCTCCAACACACCCCGACGCGTCATGCTGCTCACCGGTGCGAGCCGCGGCATCGGGCATGCGACCGTGAAGCGCTTTTCGGCGGCGGGGTGGCGGGTCATCACCGCGTCGCGCCATGCCTTTCCGGAGAACTGCCCCTGGGAGATGGGTCCGGAGGATCACCTCCAGGTCGATCTCGCGAGCCCGCACGACACGCTGCGTGCCGTCGAGGAGACGAGGCAGCGCCTGGAGCCGGAGGGCGGCGTGCTGCATGCGCTCGTCAACAATGCCGGCATTTCGCCCAAGGGAGACGGCGGCTCGCGGCTCAGGGCGATCGACACGCGGATCGAGGATTGGCAGCATGTCTTCCAGGTCAATTTCTTCGCTCCGATCATGCTCGCGCGCGGGCTTTGCGACGAGCTCACCCGCGCCCGCGGCGCCGTCGTCAACGTCACCTCGATCGCCGGCTCGCGCGTGCACCCCTTCGCCGGCGCGGCCTACTCGACCTCGAAGGCCGCGCTCGCGGCGCTGACCAGGGAGATGGCAGCCGATTTCGGTCCGCTGGGCGTGCGCGTCAACGCGATCTCGCCCGGCGAGATCGACACCGCGATCCTTTCGCCTGGTACCGAGAAGCTCGTCGAGGAGCAGATCCCGATGCACCGTCTCGGCACCCCCGACGAGGTCGCGAAGGCGATCTATTTCCTCGTCACGGAGGCCAGCTCCTACGTGAACGGCGCGGAACTTCACATCAATGGCGGCCAGCATGTCTAGGCTCGCCCCGGTGCTCGCCCTGGCTGTCACTCTGCTCGGCTCGCTCGCCCGAGCGGAACCAACCGCCGCGGTCGTTCCCCTTCCCTTTGCGGTCGAGCACTTCCGCGCGCCGCAGAGCCACCTCGCGCGCACTCTCGCCAGCTCGACGCTGCTCGCGGAAAAGCTCCCGCTCGACCGGGCGCTCGTCGTGGTCTGGGGCAAGACGGGCGGGGCTGCGTTCCACCTCGAGAAGGGCGAGCTGAAGCAGGTCCGCTTCAGCCACCAGGGCGAGGATGCGCCTGTGCCCGAGGCGAGCCGCAATGCCGTCCCGGGAACCCGGATGCAGAGCGCAGGGCCGTTGACCGTCGCGCTCTCCGGCGCCCGCGCCGACTATCACCACAACGTCTTCGGAGCGGTCAGCGAGGCCGGCGCGATCGCGGTCGCCGAGCGGCAACCCCTCGCGGGCGTGAGCGCGCAGCCGCGCGCAGTTCCAATCAGAACCGCGACCGTCGAGAGCGGCGCCGATGCCGTGTTCGAGGACGTCGAGCCGCGGCTGGCCGACCTCGACGGCGACGGCACGCCTGAGATCGTCACGGTCAAATCCTATCTCGACAAAGGCTCGGCCCTCGCGATCATCGGCAGGCGCGATGGCGCGTGGAGGCTCCTCGCCGAGACGCCGCCGATCGGAGAGCGCCATCGCTGGCTCGCTCCCGCCGCGGTCGCCGATTTCGACGGCGACGGCAGGCCCGAGATCGCGCTCGTGCGCACGCCGCATCTGCAGGGGGTTCTGCAGATCTGGGCCTGGCAGGACGGCAAGCTCGCCTTGAAGCACGAGGCCAGCGGCTACACGAACCACATCCTCGGCTCAGCGATCGTCGACAACGCCGTCGCTGTCGATCTCGACGGCGACGCCCGCCCCGAGCTCGTCATTCCGACCTTCGACCGCAAGGCGCTCGCGGTGCTCTCGCTTCGGGGCGGGATGATCAAGGAGGTGCGTCGCATCGCCCTCCCGGCAGCGGCCGGCCGCGGGCTCGCTGCGCTCCGCGCCGGCAAAGACGTTCACATCTTGGTTGGGCTGGAGGACGGGCGGCTGGCGGCAGTGCGGCCTTAGCCAATGGACGCAGATCGCCTCTACCCCGCGCGTCCCCTCCTGGCCGCCTCGGTCGCGGTCTTCCGCGAAGGCAAGGTGCTGATCGCGGCGCGGGCGCGCCCGCCGATGAATCGCCTGTACAGCCTGCCCGGCGGTCTGGTGGAGGCTGGCGAGACGCTTGGCGAGGCGGCGCTGCGCGAGCTTCACGAGGAGGTTGGGGTCGAAGCCGACCTTCTCGGCTTCGTCGACCATCTCGAGGCGATCGAGCGGGATGATTCAGGGCGCGTGACGCACCATTTCGTCATTTGCGCCCATGCCGCCCGGTGGCGGGCGGGCGAACCGCGGATCGGACCGGAGGCGAGCGACGTGCGCTGGGTGCGGGAGGACGGAATCGCGGGCCTCGGGACCACCCCGGCGCTCGCGCGCGTGCTGCGCAAGGCCTTCGCGCTCGTCGAGGCGATGCCCGCGTGAGGCGCCTCCTTCCGGCGCTCGCGGCAGCGCTTCTTCTCGCCGCCCCGGTCGGGCAAGCGCAGCAGCGCGGCTCACAGCCCGCCCGGCCGCCGGCGCCGGGCCAGGCAGCGCCGCCCGCGCCGGCGCCGCCCGAGGCGCCGCCTCCCCCCTATGAGAAGGACCTGCTGCGGCTCGCCGAGGTGATGGGCTCGCTCGCCTTCCTGCGCGCGCTCTGCAACGCCAGCGACTCGGCCGAATGGCCGAAGCGCATGCAGGCCCTCATCGACACGGAGGGCACGACGCCGGGGCGCAAGGAGCGCCTCGCCGGCGCCTACAATCGCGGATATCGTGGCTTTGCCATCACCTACCGGATCTGCACCGCCTCCGCCGCCGAGGCGACCGCCCGTTATCTCAAGGAGGGCGAGACCCTGTCGCGCGGAATCGCCGGCCGTTTCGGCGGATAGCTGGGGATCGGGCGAATTTCGCGCGCCCCGTTAACCTCTTTGCAAGGTGCCGGTGGCGGGCGTTAATCTCTCTTACTAAGGTCGCGCCATCGCCTGCGCGGCGCCCCGCGCCGCCATCGAATGCGCATGACCCTCGAAGACGCCATCCCCCGCGACCTCCAGGATGCGAGTGCCGAAAAGCGCGCGGCGCTGACCTATGTGGTGGAGGCTTTCGTCGAGGCCCAGCTCGACGGGCTCGATGGGGACTGCATGGCCCAAGCCGCGCTCTTCGCCGCCTTCCAGGAACTGGTGGCGACCTATGGCGAGGAAGCGACTGCGCGCTACGCCGAGGGCCTGCCCGAGAAGATCCGCTCCGGCGGCTTCTCGACCGCGCCGCGGCACTGAGCCCTGCCGCCGACGGGAGGCGGCCGCGCGTCGGGCGCGGGCCGCTGTCCCTTGCTTTCGCACGCTCGAGGAACGACCTCTGAGTGCTCAGCTGGCCCGCGGAGCCATGACGTTCCACTTCCCGTTCGACAACAGCTACGCCCGCCTGCCCGAGCGGTTCTTCACGCGCACTGCGCCGACGCCGGTCGGCGGGCCGCGGCTGGTTCGCCTAAACCGGGAGCTCGCGTTGCATCTCGGGCTCGACCCGGATCGGCTTGCCGGGCCGGACGGGGTCGAGATCCTGGCCGGACGGCGCGTGCCGGACGAAGCCGAGCCGATCGCCATGGCCTATGCCGGGCACCAGTTCGGCAGCTTCGTGCCTCAGCTCGGGGATGGCCGGGCGATCCTTCTCGGCGAGATCGTCGACCACGACGGCGTGCGGCGCGACATCCAGCTGAAAGGGGCCGGGCCGACACCCTTCTCGCGGCGCGGCGACGGCCGGGCGGCGCTGGGGCCGGTGCTGCGCGAATACCTGGTGAGCGAGGCCATGGCCGCGCTCGGGATTCCGACCACGCGCGCCCTCGCCGCGGTGACCACCGGCGAGGCGGTCGTGCGCGAGAGGATGCTGCCCGGCGCCGTGCTCGCCCGGGTTGCCGCGAGCCACATCCGGGTCGGCACCTTCGAGTTCTTCGCGACGCGCGGCGATGTCGAGGGGACGCGGCTGCTCGCCGATTACGTCATCGCGCGGCTTTATCCCGAGGCGGGCAAGGCCGAGCGCCCTTACCATGCGCTTCTCGACGCGGTGATCGAGCGGCAGGCGGAACTGGTGGCGCGCTGGCTGACCGTCGGCTTCATCCACGGCGTGATGAACACCGACAACATGTCGATCGCCGGCGAGACCATCGATTACGGTCCCTGCGCCTTCATGGACGCCTATGATCCGGCGACGGTGTTCAGCTCGATCGACCAGCACGGCCGCTACGCCTACGGCAACCAGCCGCGCATCGCGCATTGGAACCTTGCCCGGCTCGCGGAGACTCTGCTGCCGTTGTTCTCGGATGATCAGGACAAGGCCATTGCGGAGGCCGAGGAGGCCTTGAGCGCCTTCGGGCCTCGTTTCGAAGCGGCGCTCCATGCCGGGCTCCGGCGTAAGCTGGGGCTCTTCACCGAGCGGCCGGAGGATGTCGCCCTCGCCCGCGATCTCCTGCGCGGAATGGCCGAGCAGCGAGCGGATTTCACCCTCACTTTCCGGCGCCTTGCCAACGCCGTGGCTGATCCTGCTCGCGACGACGAGGTCGCGGCCCTGTTTGCCGATCCTTCGGCCTATCGGGAGTGGGCGCAACGCTGGCGCGAGCGCCTTTCCGAAGAGCCGCAGGACGGTGCGACGCGGCGTGTGGCGATGCGAACGGCGAACCCGGCTTTCATCCCGCGCAATCATCGCGTCGAGGCGGTGATCGCGGCGGCAGTCGAGCGCGACGACTTCGCACCCTTCGAGAAGCTTCTCGCCGTGGTCGCGCGCCCCTACGAGGACCAGCCTGCCTTCGCAGACTACGCCGATCCGCCGCAGCCGGGCGAGGAAGTTCGTCAAACCTTCTGTGGAACCTGAGCCGGGCGGCCTTTAGGGGTACGTTAAGCATGGCATGAGATATTGCTGCCGCCTGCCGGATTCCCTCAACCCGTGAAACTGATCGTCAAGCTTTGCTCCGTCGCGGCCGTGGGGCTTGCGATCTATGCAAGCCCGCGCCTCACGCGCGGGCAGGCAAACCCGACCTGGCTCAAGCCGGAAAGCGGAGCCGCCGCCGCGGCCGTGGCGGCCCTGCCGGCCGGTCCCGAGCCGCGGGCCCGCGCGTCCGCCGGTCTGGCTCCCGGCCAAGCCACGCCGGCGGAAGCGAGCCCGGCCGCCGCGGCAATCGGGCCGGAGGCGGCCGAAAGCGCAGTTCCTGCGGCCGCGCCGCGACCGCGCCGCCAAGCCGCCCAGCGCCCCGTACAGCCAGGCGCCTTGAACGAACCAATCGAGTTTCGCCTCGCCGATCGGGGCAATTGAGTGTCAGCGCCGGCCGGCGCCGAGAGTTTCCAGCGGCTGGAACGGCACCGGTGAGGCCCCCCGGTCGAGATACGGGCTGCAGTTCCGGCAAATCGAGCGGAGCGCGAACTCGCTCTCGTCCAAGCGCCGGCTTAGCCGCTCCTGCCGCGCGCGAACGTCGTCTGGATGCTCGACGCCGGACGGCCGGACCGTGAATGAGAGCGGCTCGCGGGCTTCCTCTGCGATCGCTCCCGCGCAGGGCAGGAGCGCGGCAAGCATCAGCGCCGTTTTGCCGGAAGAGCTCATGATCGAACGCGTTCTAGCACCTTGCGTCGTGCCGCGCGCCGCTTCAATTGGTTAAGACCCGGCAAGCTGTTGAGAGCGCTCCACCGCCCGAACTCATCGGGCTGTCGCTCGGCTTTGCCCAGGAGAGCGATGGCTTCCTCCCTCACCGGCCCGCGCCTGGCGCCCCGCTCCCGAGCGGCGAAGCAGCTGGTGGTGTTCCTCCACGGCTACGGCGCCGACGGCAACGACCTGATCGAGATCGGCCGGCAATGGCAGCCGTGGCTCCCGGACGCCGCCTTCGTCGCGCCGAACGCGCCGGAGCTGATCCCCGGCCAGCCAATGGGCCGGCAGTGGTTCTCGCTCACCTTCCGCGACCCGCATGAGCGCTGGCGCGGCGTCAACCACGCCGCTCCCGGCCTCGACGCCTTCCTCGACGCCGAACTGGAGGGTCATGGGCTTCCGCCCTCGAAGCTTGCGCTCGTCGGCTTCAGCCAGGGCACCATGATGGCGCTGCACGTCGCCCTGCGCCGGCCTCACCCCGTCGCGGCCGTCGTCGGCTTCTCCGGCATGCTGGTTGTCGAGGAGGGCGCGGGCGTCGAGAGCCTGCGTCCCGCGATCCGCGCCAGGCCGCCGATCCTGCTCGTCCATGGCGACCAGGACGACCTCATCCCGATCGAGGCGCTATTCTTCTCCGGCGAGGCGCTCGCCGCCGCCGAGCTTCCGGTCGAGTGGCATCTGTCGGCGGGAATCGGTCACGGCATCGACGCCGGCGGCTTGCGGCATGGCGGCCTGTTTCTCGCCCGAGCCTTCGGACTGCCCTTCCCCAAGTGAGCGCGGCTATCGCCCGGCCGCCTTGAGGGCCCCCTGCGCGCCGCTACGCAGCGAAACCGTATCGCTGCCAAGCGCGATGAACGAGAAGCCGCGTTTCGCAAAGTCCGCCGCGCGCTCTCCGGTCGGCGCATAGGCGCCAGCGATCTTGCCCACCGCCTTGGCTCGCGACAGCGCATGGTCCAGCGCCTTCTCGACCTCGGCCCCGGTGAGGTTCAGCGCCTCGCCGCGCGAGAGCGTGATCGACAGGTCGGACGGCCCCATGAAGATGGCGTCGAGGCCGGGCACGGCGAGAATATCGTCGAGATTCGCAAGCGCCTCGCGGGTCTCGATCATGGCGAAGGAGAAGCAGCGCTCGTTCGCGCTCTTCAGATATTCCGTCGGCTGCAAGCCGCTCAGGATCATGCTGGCAAGAGGACCCCAGCTGCGCTCGCCGACCGGCGGGAACTTCATGAACGAAGCGAAGCGACGCGCATCCTCGACGGTGTTGATCATCGGCGCGATGATCCCAGAGGCGCCGGCGTCGAGAAGCTTCGAGGCCGTCTGGAACTCCCCCACCGGGATGCGCGCCATCGCAGGCTTGCCCGCCCCGAGGATCAGCGGGATCGCGCGGATCACTGACGCGACCTCGTAGCTGCCGTGCTGCATGTCGCACGTGACGGCGTCGTAGGCCTCGCGGGCGAGGATGCCGGCGATCCACGGCTCCGGAATGCCGCACCAGGCGGTGATGGTCGGGGTGCCCCGTTTCAGGCAGTCTCCGAGCGCGGTGAACGACATGAGCGTGCCCCCAGGTTGATTTGTGGCCGCGGGTATGTCGCGGACCCTGCTGCGGTCCTAGCGCCCCGCCTTCACCTCGTCGACCGCCTTCTCGAGCAGGTCCAGCATGCGGGTCTTGATCTCGCCCTCCGAGCTCGCGACGCCGCCGGCCTCCAGATCCTTCTTGATCTTCCGGACCACGTCGTCGTCGCCGGCCTCCTCGAAATCGGCGAGCACGACGGATTTGGCGTAGGCGTCGGCATCGGCTCCGGATTTGCCGAGCTTCTCGGCTGCCCACAGCCCGAGAAGCTTGTTGCGGCGCGCGGTCGCCTTGAAGCGCAGCTCCTCGTCATGGGCGAATTTCTTCTCGAAGGTGTCCTTGCGGTCGTCGAAGGTGGTCATCGGTCCTCTCTGGTCTGCCCTAAAGCTTGGCGCCGGATATAGCGGCGCGGCGGAGGCGGGGCTAGGGCTGCTCTCCCCCTCGCCGCCTCGCAGGAGAGGCCGAGTCGGCCGCTCCGGCCGCGGCGGGTGGGCTGCCAAGCCGCCTTGAAAGCGGCGTTTTCCCCTGCTATTTCAACAGCCTGCCCCTGTCCCGCGAGCCTCGTTGTGCGCGGCAGCATGATCGGCTAGGTTCGCTCGAGCGGGCGGCCGGCATGCCGCGAACCGCGCCCGCGCCGCCGCGGACCTCAAGCTTTCCTCCAGGAGCCACGGCAATCCAATGGATTTCCTCAAACCACGGTACACGCCTATGAACCGCCGCCGTCGCATCTACGAGGGCAAGGCGAAGGTCCTCTATGAAGGGCCGGAGCCGGGAACGCTGATTCAGCACTTCAAGGACGACGCGACCGCGTTCAACGCCAAGAAGCACGAGGTCATCGACGGCAAGGGCGTCCTCAACAACCGCATCTCGGAATACGTCTTCCAGCACCTCAATGACATCGGGGTGCCGACCCATTTCATCCGCCGCCTCAACATGCGCGAGCAGCTGATCCGCGAGGTCGAGATCATCCCGCTCGAGGTGGTGGTGAGGAACGTCGCGGCGGGCTCGCTTGCGACGCGGCTCGGGCTCGAGGAGGGCACGCAGCTGCCGCGCTCGATCATCGAGTTCTACTACAAAAACGACGCGCTCAACGACCCGATGGTGTCGGAGGAGCACATCACCGCCTTCGGCTGGGCGACGCCTCAGGAGCTCGACGACATCATGGCCCTCGCCATCCGGGTCAACGACTTCCTGTCGGGGCTTTTCCTCGGCGTCGGCATCCGTCTCGTCGACTTCAAGATGGAGACGGGGCGCCTGTGGGAAGGCGACCTCATGCGCATCGTCGTGGCGGATGAGATCTCGCCAGACTCGTGCCGGCTGTGGGACATCAAGAGCCAGGACAAGCTCGACAAGGACCGCTTTCGCCGTGACCTCGGCGGCCTTATCGAGGCCTATTCCGAGGTCGCCCGCCGCCTCGGCATCCTCGGCGAGAACGAGAAGCCCGCCATGGGCGGGCCGCGATTGGTGCAGTAGGCGCACGCGTCTCTCCCCGGCCGGAGGGGCGCGGCTTCACCTGCATGGGCGTGCTCCAGAGGGGCGCGCAGGAGGCCGCAGGAGCGCTCGCTCCTCCGGGGCCGCCTCACTCACAAACGACGCGCTGCGCGTAGCCTGTAATCCTCTTCACGCCCCCGTCCGCGCGACCCTTCCCTCGATCGGGTAGGCCGGATCGTTGTAGCCTGGCGTCGACGGATGACCGGTGGGGACGAGCCGGTTGACGAGCGCCTCGTCCTCCGCCGTGAAGCTGTAGTCGAGCGCGGCGACGTAATCGTCCCATTGCTCCTCAGTGCGCGGGCCGGCGATGACCGAGGTCACGAGCTTGTTGTTGAGCACCCAGGCAAGCGCGAAATGGGCCGGCTTTGCCCCGCGCGCCTCGGCGTGGCGCTTGATCTCCTGCGCGACCTCGAGCGATTCGGTGCGCCATTCGGTCTGCATCATGCGCGGGTCTTGGCGCCCGGCGCGGGTGCCTTGCGGCGGCGGAACGTCGGGCGAGTACTTGCCGGTGAGCACCCCCCGCGCGAGCGGCGAGTAAGGCACGACGCCGAGCCCGTAATAGGCGCAGGCCGGCAGGTGCTCGACCTCCGGCATGCGGTTCACCGCGTTGTAATAGGGCTGGCTCACGATGGGCCGGTCGATGCCGAGGTCGTCGCAGATGCGGCAGATCTCGGCGACCCGCCATGAGCGGTAGTTCGACACGCCGAAATAGCGGATCTTGCCGGCCTTCATCAGATCCGCGAGGGCCCGCACCGTCTCGGCGAGCGGCGTGCCGTGATCCTCCTTGTGGAGGTAGTAGATGTCGGCGTAGTCGGTGCCGAGGCGGCGCAGGCTCGCCTCGCAGGCCTGCATGATCCATTTGCGGGACAGGCCAACTCCGTTCGGGCCTTCGCCGGTCGGGTTCGCGACCTTGGTCGCGAGCACCCACCAGTGGCGCCTCTCGCGGATCGCGCGGCCGACCACCTCCTCCGACCGCCCATCGGTGTATTGGTCGGCGGTGTCGATGAAGTTGACGCCGCGCTCGCGCGCGCTCGCCACGATGCGCTGCGCCGTGGGCTCGTCGGTCGGGCCGCCGAACATCATGGTGCCGAGGCAGATCGGCGCGACCTTGACGCCGCTCTTGCCGAGATGGCGATACTCCATGTTTGCCCCCGCTTTCCCCAGGCCCGCGCGGCTCGATTGTGGCCTCTCGGTTTCATGAAACGAGGAAGCGCGCAAGCCGGGCACATGGCGCTTGACGCCTGCGCCCGGACTGGCATGCATGTTGCCCGATGTCCGCCTCGCACTCGCCGGTCATGCCTTCGCCCGAGCCGCTCCCCGGATCGAAGATCGACATCCATCGCAGGCTCACGCCGACCAAGGAGCCTTGCGATTCCTGCCGCGAGCAGATGCTAAAGAACCGCATGGCCCCGCCGCATGGGCGGCTGATGATCATGTCGAGCGGGCCGTTGGGCGATATCTTCGGCGGCGGTGTCGAGACGCGCTACGTCTGTCTCGACTGCGGCAACATCGTCATCCACTCGACCGGACGGCTCGGCCAGGGCTGGCACTAAGGCCACCATTAACAGCGTTACTTAAGCGTAAACGCAGGCTTCGCTTGAGGAGGGCGCGGGCGCGGATAGGGTCCTGGCCGGTGTTCGTCAGGAGTCGCGCTCATGCGGGCCAAAGCCATTCTGTGCGGCGCCGCCGCGGCCATGATCCTCGCGCTCGGAGCGTTGTCGAGCGCCACCGCGAGCCATCGCGGGCACGGCCATGGGCCCGGCTATCACGGCGCGGCACCGTCGATGCACGGCGGTTATCATCATGGCCGGATGCGGCCGTCGATGCATGGCCGGGTTGATCACGGTCGTTACCGCGAGGGCTACGGCATGCGCCATCACGGCCATCACAGCCCCCACCGCCGGCATCACGGCTATGGCGGCCACGACCGGCACCACGCCTTTGCCGGGCGCACGGGCATCTTCCCGCGGCCTCACTATCGGTCAGCCTACCGGGAACACGGTGATCGCGATCAGGGTTACTTCCCGCGCCCGCGGATGCACCGTCGCGCGTTCTATGGCGGGGGCTACGGCTACCGGCCGAGCTATCGCGAGAGGCCGTTCTTCCCGGCGCAGGCCCGTCTTGCGTATGACCAGCCGCCCGAGATGGATTACGGATACCCTGCCTATCCGATCATCAGCTACGGCACGATCGCCGGCGGCAGCGCCTACGCGCCACTCTATAACCGTCCCGCCTGGACCTGCTACTGAAGCGCGAAGCTGGCGCGCGGCGGCAGGAAGGCCGTAACGCCTTCGTAGCGGTCGAGCCGCGTGTCGATCATGCGGTCGAGCTTGCTGTAGACCTCGGTGACGGTCAGCTGCCGGACCTTCTTCTTGCGCTCTTGCGCAAAGAAGAGGGTGCGGTTCGCGCGCGCCGCGGCTGGGAAGACCTTAGGGGCGCTCTGCTTCGGCTTAGCACCGACGAGCTCAAGGAGCTTCGCCGCGCTTTCGGCGCCGAAGAAGTGCATGAGGTAGAGCTCGGAGCGTTCGAGCTCGCGGCCGATGCGGCGCTCGATCTTCGCCTTGTCGCGCTTCAGCATCTCAGCCGCCATGAGGGCCGACAGGTACGGATCGCGGCGGAGCCCGAGGACCCAGGCGCGCAGATGTTCGTTCTGCACGGTCGGCTGGCCGTTGACGGTCTCGACGAGCGTCGCAGCCACCCGGAAGCCGTGCCGCGCGCCGAAGTCGCGGATCACCTCGAACCAGGTGCGCTCGATGAACTGGAAAAGGCCTTGCGCCGAAGAGGTCGGCGCCTTCACGTCCGGCGTGAAGCTCGATTCCTTGTCGGCGAGCGCCATCATGTAGGCCGCGTCGACGCCGGTGTCGTCGGCGGCGCGCAGGATCGTCTCGACGAGCGGCCGCGGAATCCGCACTGCGCCGAAGCGGAGGATTTCGGTCGCGCGGCTCTCGACCGTCGCGCTCGCCTCGGCGGCAGCTTCGATGGTCTCGGTCGGGACCTCGGCCTCGAGCTTAGGTGCATCTGATCCGGCAAAAAGGTCGAGCTCGACCGGAGCTGCCGGAGCGATGCGCAGCTCGATCGACGGGCTCGCCGGGGCGCCTGCCAGCATGGCCCGGCCCGCGTCTTGAGCGCCGCCGAGCGACGCCAGAAGGATGAGGTCGCCGGCCCGAGGCATCGGCTCATGGAGGGACAGGTCGAGGGGAGCGTGGGCGGCCGCCGGCCCGACCGCCCTGTCTGCGGTCGCGGCCGTCAGCGCGATGCCGACGCTCAAAGCCGCGCCGAGGCGCGCAACCGAGCGAGCCGAGCGCCGCGGCCGGCGCCTCGCAGGGCCGCGCAAGGCCGAAGCTCCGCGCGGCTTGAGCCAACGCACGACGGGATCCGAGCGCACGTCGAACGTGGTGGCGCCTTGCGGCGCCGCGCGGTCGTCGGTCATGAAACCCCCACCTTGCCGCCGGCAGACTGCGGGCGAGCCCTTGTTTCGTTCGTTGTGGGAGGAGCGTTCTAGCGGGGGATGGGGCCAGAATAGGACAGCGTAACCGTACCGGTTCCGCGCCCTCAGAAATATTTTTGTTAGCTGGAGACGAGCTTGAGCGATTTCATTAATCGATCCTTCAGAAATCCGCCATCGCGCGCGGGCAGAACACGAGGTGATTCGTGTTGTGAAACCTTGATCACTCCTACGGCTGAGCTTTCCCCGAGCCTGTGAATGCGCTCAGCAAAGCTTCGTAGATCATCCGCACTCGCGATATCGCGCGAGTCGTCAAGGCCGCAGCCGCGCGCGACGGCGGCGAGGTTGGTGCGATACGCGGTATGGCTCTTCTGGCCGCCGGTCTCGCCGTAGCGCTCGTTGTCGAGCACCGCGACCGCGAGATTCGACGGGTTCTGCGCCGCAATGGTGGCCAGTCCGCCGAGGCCCATCAGGAGTTCGCCATCGCCGGTCACAACCAGCACCGGCACGCGCGGCTGCGCGAGCGCGAGACCGAGGCCGACCATCGCGGCGCCGCCCATGGCGCCCCAAAGGTAGAAGTTGCGCGGATGATCGCCGGCAGCAGCGACGTCGTAGGTCGGCGAGCCGAGGCCGGAGACCACGAGGAGATCCTGTCGTCCCTCGAGCAGGCGCGCTACGGCGGCACGGCGGTCGAACACCGTCATTTCATGAACACCTTCGCGCCGATCAGACGCTGAGAGAGGAGCACGGCCGCCGCCGCCCCGGCCTCATAGGCGATGACGGCCGCGGCTTGCACGACCTCGGCGGCCTCCTCTGGCCGCTCGGCGCGCATCACGCGGACGCCCGCGAGCTCCAGCGCGCCCGGCGTCGCCTGCCCCATCGGGATCTGCCATGGGTTGAACTCGCCCCACTCGCCGCGCATCGTCACGAGCGCCAACAAAGGGATGCGGCACAGCCCAATCAGCGAAAGCATGTTCACGCAGTTCCCGACGCCGCTCGACTGCATCAACAGCACGCTGCGCTGGCCGCCGAGCCAGGCGCCCGCTGCGAGCGCCACGCCTTCCTCCTCGGTCGTGAGGACCACCGCGGTCATTCCGGGCGCGGCATGCGCCCGCTCGATCAGCCGCGTGTGGCCGGCGTCCGGCACATAGGCGACCTGGCGCACCTCGAAGCGCTGCAGCACCTCGAAGATCGAGTCGGGCCAGCCCCCGTCAGCGCTCATGAGGCCACGGGAACGGTGTAGTTGAGGATGAGCCTGCCGCCGTCGGGATAGATGGTCTGGCCGGTCATGTACGAGGCGTCGTCGCTCGCGAGGAACAGCGCCACCGAGGCCACCTCCTCGACCTCGCCGAAACGCCCGATCGGGGTGCGCGAGAGGACCATGCGGGTCGCTTCCTCGTTCTGCAGCACGCTCGAGCGCGAGAGCTCGGTGAGGATGGTGCCGGGGCCGATCGCGTTGACGCGGATGCGGTGCCGCGCGAGCCCGACCGCCATCACGCGTGTGAGCTGGTTGAGGCCGCCCTTCGAGACCGCATAGGGCACCTGATTGGGGATGGCGAGGAGGGCATTCACCGAGGCCATGTTGATGATCGCGCCGCCGTTGCCCTGCTTCACCATCTTGCGGGCCGCGGCCTGGCCGCAGAAGAAGGCCGACTTCAAATTCGTGCGCAGCACGCGGTCGAAATCCTCCTCGGTCACGTCGAGGAAATCAGCGTTGTGGGTGATGCCGGCGTTGTTGACGAGGATGTCGACGCGCCCGAACTCGGCGGCCGCGCGGGCTATCAGCGCCTCCGCCTGCGCGCGATAGCCGACGTCGCCTTCGTGGAAGACGGCTTTCGCGCCGCCAGCCTTGAGTTTCGCGGCGGCGGCGAAGCCCTTCTCGGCGTTGATGTCGCCAATCGCGACCTTCGCACCCTCGCGGGAGAAGCGCTCGGCGATCGCAAGACCAATGCCCTGCGCAGCGCCCGTGACCACCGCGACCTTGTCCTTCAAGCGCACGCGTCTCTCCCGGTCGCCGCCTCGATCGGCCGAATTCGTCGCGGCATAAGTCAGACCACCCGATGCAGCAAGGCTTCGCTGCGCAAGGTCCGTAGCACGTTTTCGCGCGCGATCCCGAGGCTGCGGTCCCAGGTCTCGGCGGTCAGCCAGGCGATATGCGGCGTGACGATCACATCGTCGCGCGCGAGCAGCGGGTGGCCGTCGCCCGGCGGCTCGACGCCGAGGACGTCGAGCGCGGCAACCGCGACGCGCTTTGAATCAAGCGCTTCGATCAGGGCCGCCTCATCGACAAGTGCGCCGCGGGCCGTATTGACGAGGATGGCGCCGGGTTTGAGCCGCGCGAGCGCTTCGCGGTCCAAGAGCCCTTGCGTCTCCGTGGTGAGCGGCAGGTGCAGCGAGAGGATGTCAGCGCGCTGCAACAGCTCGTCCCACGGCGTGAAACGCGCGGGCATTTCGGGCCGCTCGCTACGGCTCCAATACAGCACATCCGCACCCATGGCCCTGAGGGTCGGAGCGAGACGGCGCGGCACCGCGCCGGCGCCGACGAGGCCCACCGTACGGCCCTCGATCTCGCCGAATGCCGCCTCCGAGCCCGGCGGCAGGGCCCAGCCGCGACCGCTCCGCGCGGCGCGGTCGAGCTGCGGTAATCGCCGAAGGGCCGCAAGGATCAGCGCGAGCGCCATCTCGGCGACCGCGGCGGTGTTCGTGCCCGGCATGTTGCAGACCGCGACCCCTCGCGCGCGCGCCGCCTCGAGATCAATCGTGTTCACGCCGACCCCGATCTTCTGGACAAGGCGAAGCTGCGGCGCCTTCGCGAACACCTGCGCCCCGATCGGCTTCAGCACATGTAGGATTGCGAAGGCCGAGGGGAGGAGCGCTTCGAAGGCCTCGTCCGCGCTCTCCGAGATCACATGCACTGCGAGCCCGTCGGCTTGCCACGACCTCAGCTTCGCCGAGAGTTTCGGGCCCGCTTCGCAGCGGGCGATCACCGATGGCTTCAGCATGGCGGTCTCGGGGCTGGCATTTGCGGGCGCTTGAGCTATTCGCAACCGGCCGCCGATCTCAAGGGCTGCGGACGTTCAGGCGTGACGGACGATCACGATCTCATCTGGGCCTTGCGCCGGCTGGGCCTCGTCGGCACTGAGGAGCCGCGCATCGAGCCGCTCACCGGCGGGGTCTCGTCGGACATTCTCAAGGTTGAGACGAATGGCCGTGTGTTCGCGGTCAAGCGCGCGCTGCCGAAGCTGAAGGTCGCGGCGGATTGGCGGGCGCCGATCGAGCGCAACCGCTACGAGGTCGCCTGGATGGAGACCGCCGGCCGCATCGTGCCGGATGCCGTGCCGCGCATCCTCGGCCATGAGGCGCAGAGCGGCCTCTTCGTCATGAGCTATCTCGATCCGGCGAGCCACCCGGTGTGGAAGGCGCAGCTCCGCGACGGCCATGTCCATGTGGGCGTTGCGGCCGAGGTCGGGCGGCGCATGGCGGCGATCCATGCGGCCACGGCGGGCGATCCGGTCATGGCCGAGCGCTTCGCCACCGACCACATCTTCCACGCCATTCGCCTCGAGCCCTACCTCGAGGCGACCGCGACCAAGCACCCGCCGGTCTGCAAGCGCATGATCGCGCTGTCGCGCGAGACGCTTGCGACCAAGAAGGCGCTGGTTCATGGCGATGTGTCGCCGAAGAACATCCTTGCCGGCCCCCGCGGCCCGGTCTTCCTCGACGCCGAATGCGCCTGGTACGGCGATCCGGCTTTCGACCTCGCCTTTTGCCTCAACCACCTCCTCTTGAAATGCCTGTGGAATCCGGCCGCCGCACCAGCCCTCCTTGACGCTCTCGATGCGCTGGCAGCGACCTACCTTGCCGGTGTCGACTGGGAGCCGCGGGCCGAGGTGGAGGCGCGCACCGCCCGGCTTCTCCCAGCCCTGCTTCTCGCCCGCGTGGACGGAAAATCGCCGGTCGAGTACCTCTCCGAAGAGAGCGCGCGCGCGCTCGTCCGCGATACCGCGTTGCCCCTCATCGAAGATGCGCCGCGCAGCGTTGCGGCCGTCCGCAACGCCTGGGCCGGCCGGCTCGCGATCCGATAACCGAGGGAGGCAGGCAGTGGCTGCTAACCATATCGCGCGCGTGAACGGCCGGCGGATCTGGGATTCGCGCGGGCGCCCGACCGTGGAGGTCGACATCGTCGTCGAGGGCGGCGCGTCCGGCCGCGCGATCGCGCCCGCCGGCGCCTCGACCGGCTCGGGCGAGGCCGTTGACCTCCGCGACGGCGGAGCTGCGTTCGGCGGCCTCGACGTCCGCCGGGCGGTGGCGAATGTCGACGAGATCATCGCCCCGGCGCTCGCCGGCCTCGACGTCTCCGATCAGGCCGGCATCGACCGCCTCCTGATCGAGCTCGACGGCACCGCGAACAAGGCGTCCCTCGGCGGCAATGCCCTGATCGCGACCTCCCTGGCGGTGCTCCACGCGGCAGCTGCCGCGCAAGCACTGCCACTGTGGCGCCATCTCGCCGGCGGCGCCGAGGTGACGATCCCCTTGCCCGAGATCCAGGTCTTCGGCGGCGGCGCGCATGCAGCGCGGCGCGTCGACGTGCAGGATTTCATGGTGACCTGCCCCCGGTCAGGCTCCTTCGCGCAGGCGCTCGACCGTACGGCCGAGGTGTACCGCGCGGCCGGTCAGCTGCTTTCCGAGCGCGGCCTGATCATGGGTGTCGCCGACGAGGGCGGCTACTGGCCAGCTTTCGCCTCTAACGAGGAAGCGCTCGACATGCTTGTGCGCGCGATCGAGCGGGCCGGCTTCACGCCAGGCGACGAGGTCGCAATCTCCCTCGACATCGCCGCGTCCGAGTTCGGCGAGGACGGGCGCTACCGCCTCGCGCTCGACGATCGCGAGCTGGACAGCGACGGCCTCTGCGCCATGCTCGGCCGCTGGATCGAGCGCTATCCGATCGTCGCGATCGAGGACCCGCTTGCCGAGGACGACCTCGAAGGTTTCCGCCGCTTCACGGCGGCGTATGGCGAGAAGCTCCAGGTCGTCGGGGACGATTTCCTCGTCACCAGCGCCGAGCGGGTGTGCAAGGCCGCGGCGGGCGGCGCATGCAATGCCGTGCTGATCAAGCCGAACCAGGCCGGCACCGTCACCGAGACCAAGGCGGCGCTCGACGCGGGCAAGGCTGCGGGGTTCGGCACCATCGTCTCGGCGCGCTCCGGCGAGAGCGAAGACGTCACCATCGCCCATCTCGCGGTCGGCTGGAATGCGGGCCAGCTCAAGGTCGGCTCGTTTGCCCGCTCCGAGCGCATGGCGAAATGGAACGAGGTGCTGCGGATCGAGGAGGCGCTCGGACCCGGCGCCCGGTTTGCGCGACCCTTTGGCTGAAGCTCAGGATTTCTGCTGCGAGACGAGGGTCGCGCCGAGCTTTTGGAGCCCCGCCTTGAGGCCGGCATCGCCGACCGCCTCGGCGAGCGCATTCGCCTGACGTTGGAGCTCCTTCGCCTCGTCGGGCGTGACGATCTTCGCCGCGCCCGGAGCTATCTCGCTCAGGGCGACCAGCCTCTCCTTGCGCCAGCCGTCGTCGAGGCCGTCGGCGGCCATGGTCTGGAAGAGGCCCGCCAGCGCGCGCGCGAGGCCCTGGCGCACATTGCCCAGCCCCTCCTTCACCTGCGGGCGCTCCAGCACGTCCTTCTTGGCCGAAGCCATGAAGGCGAGCGTCGAGTCGACGATCTTGTGCTGGATCGCGAGCTGATAGTCGAACCACCGGCCCATTTCGGGGGCGAAGGTCGACATGTTCTTCTCGGCCTGCTCCATCGCTTTCTGGTCGTCGGCGAGCTTGTTCAGGTCGCTCAGCCCGGTGCCGGCGAGCATGTAGGCGAAGCCGATGCGGTTGCCGTTGTTGAGAAGCTCGCCGAACTTGGCGCTGTCCTGGATCGGCGGCACGCCCCGGCCGAGCGCGGCCCGATCGAAAACCCGGTCGAGCAGGGCCTTCACCTTGGGATCGCTCCCGCGCGGCATCGCGCCGCTCGTCTCCGCGCCTTTCGCGAGCGCCAGGAACTCGTCGCCGGCCTGCTTTGCTGCAGCAACCTTTGCGGTGTCGACCTGCGCCGCCGCAGCCGTGCTGCAGACCGCGATCAGCGCCGCCGCGACCGAACGTAAGCAACCATGCACCAAAATCACCTCCCGGCCGATGTAGGGGCCCCTCCATCTCGGGCCTGCCACGACGCGTCAAGGGCTCATTTCGGGTCGACAAAGCGCCGCCCGTCTTGTATAGGCGCGCGCAATTCACAACAGGACGCCGAAATCCAAGCGCGGCTGTCGCCGACACGTCCGCGCGCCGGCAGGAGCATGACATGAACATCATCCAGACGCTCGAGCAGGAGCAGATCGCCAAGCTCGGCAAATCTCTCCCGGACTTCCAGCCCGGCGATACCCTCGTGGTCAACGTGAAGGTCAAGGAAGGCGAGCGCACCCGGGTCCAGGCCTATGAAGGCGTCTGCATCGCCCGCGCCGGGTCCGGCTTCCAGGAAAGCTTCACGGTCCGCAAGATCTCCTACGGCGAGGGCGTCGAGCGCGTCTTCCCGCTCTATTCGCCGATGATCGATTCGATCAAGGTCCTGCGCCGCGGCAAGGTCCGCCGGGCGAAGCTCTATTATCTGCGCGACCGCCGCGGAAAGTCCGCCCGCATCGCGGAGCGCAGCGATCGCGGCGCCTCGCAGCAGGAGAAGAGCGAGAAGCCGGTCGCGGCGGAATAGCTTCGCAGGAAGAGCCGCCGCGTCGGGCTGCGGAGAAAATCGGGTCCAATGGCCGCATCGCGCGGCCATTCTGCTTTGCAGCTACCGGCGCGGGGCGCCGTCTCGTGGAACGGTGGGACCGCAGCGCGGGCGAGCTTCACCCGCAACCGGGATTTCATAGGCCGTTAACGCCGTCTCCGCATCATCGGAACGATGCCGATCGACCGCCATAGGGGCGCCTGCCCCGGACCCGAGGCCGGCGTGCGGCCGAAGGGAGAAGGTCCATGACGGCGAAGTCGCCGGCAGCGCCCGGGAGGTCGGCGACGCGGGGAGCCCGCCACGGGCGCGGCCCGCTCGATCCGCGCAAGGTCCTGACCGCCATCCGCGAGGTCGTCTACGACTGGGACCTTTCGAGCGACCAGATTGCGTGGGGTGCCAACGCCGCCGCGGTGCTGGGGCTGCGGGACATTGCCACCGTTGCGACCGGCACGGCCTTCGCACTGCGCAGCGACCCGGCGGACGGCAAAACGCGGCACGAGGCGGTGCTTCGGTCGCAGGAGACCGACGCCGGCGACGGCGTGCTCTATCGCGCCGCCTATGGCTTCTCGGCGGGTCCGAACGCGCGGGTCCTCATCGAGGACAGCGGACGCTGGTACGCAGGACCGGAGGGGCGCCCGGTACGTGCGCATGGCGTGCTGCGCATTGATCGCGGCGGCGGCCGCAACAACCTGCCCGCAGCTGATATGCACGAGCGCGCGAGCTTCCTCGATCGCATCCGCGAGGACGTGGCAGAGGCCGGATCCTCGCGGCGGCCACTCACTGTCATGGTGCTCGCGCTCGACGATCTCGCGCGCATCAACGACGATCTCGGCTCCGAGGCCGCCGACGACCTGATCCAGGAGTTCGCGCGCCGCGTCCGCACCGTCATGCGGCGGCGCGACACGTTGGCCCGCTGCGCCGGCAATCGCTTCGCGCTCGCCCTGCGGTCCTGTCCGCCGGACCAGGCCGAGGTCGCCGCACGGCGCGTGGCCGAGGTCATCCGCAACCCGCCGATCGAGACCGCGCCCGGGCCTCTGGCAATGGGTTTGCGCATCGGCGCCGCGACCGCACCCGATCATGCCGCCGACGCTGCCATGCTTCTGCGCCGCGCCGAGGAGGCACTCGGCGCGGCGCAGCGCACGCCGCGCCGTTCCTTCGTGCTCTGCGGCGGGCCGGCCACAAGCGACTTCGATCGGCGGGCGGCGCCCTCGTCGAGCTTCGAGGTGCTGGACGCGCTCAACGCGCGGCGGGTCTGCTTCGCCTCGCAGCCTGTCGTCGAGGCCCGATCGCGGGCGATCGCCTTCGGCGAGGCGCTGATGCGCATCCGTACAGACGGCAGGATCTGGAGCGCGGACGCGATCCTGCCCGGAATCGAGCGCACCGGTCTCGTGCCCCTGGTCGATGCGCGCATGCTCGAGCTCGTTGCCGATCACCTCGCCGCGCACCCCGAGGAGCGCCTCGGGCTGAACCTCTCGGCGGTGACGCTGGTGGCGCCCGAATGGCCCGAAACCTTGGCCGCCCATCTCGGCGCGCGCCCCGGGATAGCCTCACGCCTCGTCGTCGAGATCACCGAAAGCGCGGTCGTACGCGACCTCAAGGCGGTCCGCGGCCGGCTCGACGCGATGAAGTCGCTCGGCGTTGCGGTAGCCATCGACCATTTCGGGGCCGGCCACGCGTCTTTCCGGCATCTCCGCGGATTGCCGGTCGACCTTCTCAAGATCGACGGCGCTTTCGTGCAGAACCTCACACGTTCGCCCGACGACCGTTTCCATGTGCGGGCCTTGATCGACCTCGCGCGCCATCTCGGCATCGCGACGGTCGCAGCGTGGGTCGAGGACGAGGAAGCCGCGCTACTCCTTGCCGGGTGGGGCGTGGATTATCTTCAGGGCCGCCACTGTGGAGCGCCGGTGCTGATCGAGACGCCGGCGAGGCCCGCCGCGCGGGACGCCGCCTAGGAGAACGCGCGATCGTCCCGGCCGAAACCGAGAGCCGGGACCCACACCCTCGACGGCCTTCAGTTCCGTGACGGACGAAAGCTACTTCCGCGACAAGGCCTCGAGCTTCGCCTGCATTTCGGCGAACTGACGCTTCAGCGCATCGAGATCTTCGCCCCCGCGCCCTTCCGGCGGCGGCATCTGCGCCGGCTCTCCGCTCGGGGCCTTCGTCTCGCGCTTCGCCGAAAAGGGCGAGAACATCTTCATGGCCTCGGTAAAGAACGCCATGTTGGTGCGCACTTGTTCTTCCATGGCTTGGAAGGCGGCGGCCGGGCCGAACGCCTCGGCCATCTGCTGGCGCAGCTTCTGTTGCTCGCGGGCGAGATTCTCCATCGAGAACTCGAGGTAGCTCGGCACCAGGGCCTGCATCGAGTCGCCGTAGAAGCGGATCAGCTGGCGCAGGAAGGTGATCGGCAGGAGGTTCTGGCCGCCCTCCTTGTTCTCCTCCTCGAAGATGATCTGGGTCAGCACCGAGCGGGTGATGTCCTCGCCGGTCTTCGCGTCGTAGACGACGAAATCCTCGCCGTTGCGGACCATGCGGCCGAGGTCGTCGAGTGTGACGTAGCTGCTGGTTCCGGTGTGGTAGAGCCGGCGATTGGCGTATTTCTTGATCACCGTCGGCGGCTTATCGGTCCCCATGGTGTCCTGTCCAACACGGCCCTTCGGGCGCTGCGGCGCTGCGGCACGACCCAGCTTAAGGGTTCCATCCGGCGACGAAAACAGCAAATCCGCCGGGTTCCTTGAACACCGCCGTGGGGTCGGCCGGGGCGCCGCGGATTGACTTGACTCGAAGATGCGCCCTCGGCTTTGTGCGGCGCGACAACGGCGCGCGGGCGCCGCCGCCGCGAAGGACCGGAGGAGAGCGCAATGGCTCGGCAGGATATCGTCATCGTAGGCGCGGCGAGGACCGCGGTCGGCTCCTTCAACGGCGCCTTCGCCAACACCCCGGCGCATGATCTCGGCAAGGTCGCGATCCAGGCGGCGATGTCGCGCGCGGAGGTTGAAGGCGGCGAGGTCGACGAGGTCATCCTCGGGCAGATCCTCACCGCCGCGCAGGGCCAGAATCCTGCCCGCCAGGCCGCCATGAACGCCGGCATCCCGAAGGAGAAGACGGCCTGGGGGCTGAACCAGCTCTGCGGCTCGGGCCTTCGCGCCGTTGCCATCGGCATGCAGCAGATCGCGAACGGCGACGCCGACATCATCGTCGCCGGCGGCCAGGAATCAATGAGCCAGGCGCCGCACGCCGCCTATATGCGCTCCGGCACCAAGATGGGCGACTTCAAGCTCGTCGACACCATGCTGAAGGACGGCCTGATGGATGCCTTCAACGGCTACCACATGGGCAACACCGCCGAGAACGTCGCCTCGAAATGGCAGCTCACCCGCGAGGACCAGGACAAGTTCGCCGTCGCCTCGCAAAACAAGGCGGAAGCCGCCCAGAAGGCCGGCCGGTTCAAGGACGAGATTGCGCCCGTGACCATTCCCGGCCGCAAGGGCGATACCGTCGTGGACCAGGACGAGTACATTCGCCCCGGCACGACGATAGACGCGGTCGGCAAGCTCCGCCCCGCCTTCTCGAAGGACGGCACGGTGACGGCCGGCAACGCCTCGGGCATCAACGACGGCGCCGCCGCGGTCGTGCTGATGACGGAAGAGGAAGCGGAGAAGCGCGGCCTCACGCCGCTCGCCCGCATCGCCTCCTGGGCGACGGCCGGGGTCGATCCGGCGATCATGGGGACAGGTCCGATTCCGGCTTCGCGCAAGGCGCTCGAAAAGGCCGGCTGGAAGGTGCAAGACCTCGAACTCGTCGAGGCGAACGAGGCATTCGCGGCGCAGGCGCTCGCCGTCAACAAGGACATGGGCTGGGACCCGCAGATCGTGAACGTCAACGGCGGCGCGATCGCCATTGGCCACCCGATCGGCGCGTCGGGCGCCCGCGTCCTCATCACGCTCCTCCACGAGATGCAACGCCGCGACGCCAAGAAGGGTCTCGCGACGCTGTGCATCGGCGGCGGCATGGGCATCGCGATGTGCCTGGAGCGGTGAGATTGGCGAATGGCGAGTAGCGAATGGTGAGTAGCGAATAGCGGCTGGCGGGGATTCCATCCGCCATTTGCCATTTCGCCCTTCGCAGCTTTGCCTCTCGAACTGGCATCAACGGGAGGGACAAATGGCACGCGTCGCACTCGTCACCGGCGGCTCGCGCGGCATCGGGGCCGCGATCTCCAAGGGATTGAAGGCGGCGGGCTACAAGGTCGCCGCGAACTATGCCGGCAACGACGAGGCCGCGAGCAAGTTCAAATCCGAGACCGGCATCCCGGTCTACAAGTGGTCGGTCGCCGACTACGAGGCTTGCCAAGCCGGCATCCGCCAGGTCGAGGCGGATCTCGGTCCGGTCGAGGTGCTGGTCAACAACGCCGGCATCACACGGGACGCCATGTTCCACAGGATGACGCCCGCCCAGTGGCGGGAGGTGATCGATACGAACCTCAACGGCGTCTTCAACATGACGCACCCGATCTGGAACGGCATGCGCGAGCGCAAGTTCGGCCGCATCATCACCATCTCATCGATCAACGGCCAGAAAGGCCAGGCTGGGCAGACGAACTATTCCGCCGCCAAGGCCGGCGACATCGGCTTCACCAAGGCGCTTGCCCAAGAAGGCGCGCGGGCCGGCATCACCGTCAACGTGATCGCTCCCGGATATATCGGCACCGAGATGGTGCAGGCGATCGACCCCGAGGTGCTCAAGACCAAGATCATCCCGCTGATCCCCGTCGGCCGGCTCGGCACGCCGGAAGAGATCGCCAGGGCTGTCGTGTTCCTGGCGAGCGAGGAGGGCGGCTTCATCACCGGCTCGACGCTCTCGATCAACGGCGGCCAGTACATGATGTGAATGGTCAGTCGTGAGTGGTCAGTCGTGAGCGGGATCCCGCTACTGACGACTGGCTACTGACCGCTGGCCCATGTCCTCGCGCACCGCCACCCTGACCGGTCTTGGCGCGATCGCGCTATGGTCCCTTCTTGCGCTGTTCACGGCCGCGACTGGCGCCGTTCCGCCGTTCCAGCTCGCGGCGATGACTTTCGCGATCGCCGGGGCACTCGGCATCACGGTTGCCGCCGCGCGCGGGCGGCTTTCTTACGCGAGCCCAAGCTGCGCCGGGCTCGCGCTCGGGCTCTATGGGCTGTTTGGCGACACCGCGCTCTATTTCGCGGCGCTGAAATTTGCCCCGCCTGCCGAGGCGAACCTCGTGCACTATCTTTGGCCGCTGCTCATCGTGCTCTTCGCCGCGCTCCTGCCGGGTGGACGCCTGCAGCCGCGCCACCTGGTCGGCGCGGTGCTCGGTTTTGCTGCCACGGCGCTCCTGATCGGCGGGCGGTTCGGCGGGGCCGGCGCGAACGCCGTGCTCGGCTTCTGCTTCGCGCTCCTCGGCGCCTTCGTCTGGGCAAGCTATTCGGTCGCCTCACGCCGGCTCGCCGAGGTGCCGACCGAGACCGTCGCCGTGACCTGCCTTGCGGCAAGCGCGCTCGCCGCGGCGTGCCATCTCCTCTTCGAGGCCACGCGCTGGCCCGTGGGCGCGAGCGAATGGTTCGCCGTCTTCGGCCTGGGCCTCGGCCCGATCGGCGCTGCGTTCTTCCTGTGGGACATCGGCATGAAAAAGGGCGACGTCCCGCTGCTCGGCGTCGCCTCCTACGCCGCCCCGGTGCTGTCGACGCTGACGCTGGTGCTTGCCGGCTACGCCGAGCCGACCGCGGCGCTCGCCGCCTCCTGCGTCCTGATCGTCGCGGGCGCGGTCATCGCGACCTTCGCGCCGGCGCGGGCTTCTGCGGCGTCACCCGGTGCGTATAGCGGTAAGCGTCGGTGAAGCCGAGCGAACGATAGAGCGCGCGCGCGACCTCGTTCTCCTCACGCACCTGGAGATAAGCGTGCGTCGCGCCCTGCTCGCGGCCCCACGCCATCAGCTCCATGACGATGGTGCGGGCGAGCCCCAATCCGCGCAACTCGGGCGCCACCACGACATCGTAGAGCCCGACATAGCCCCGCTCCGCGACGGCGAGACCCCAGGCGACCGGGCGCTCGTCCAGATCGAGGGTCGCAAAGGCCACGGGCTGGCGGATGCGCGAGACGATCTCGATCAGGACCGAGTCGTCGGCCTTGTCGCCGCCATAGGAGCTCGCGGCACCGCGCACCCAACGCGGGTCGACGCGGTTCTCGATCCTGACCGCGTGATCGGCCGCGAGCTCCTCCGGAGCGAGCCCCTGTAGCTCCGCAACCATGCCGAAGGTCGGCTCGATCTCCTCGAAGCCCCGGGCGGCGAGCCGCGCATCGACATCCTCGGCTTGAAGCGAGGTCAGGCGGAAGCACGGGCGGATCTTCTGCTTCTCGTATTGCGCGACGATGTGATCGACGAGCTCGTCCTCAAGGGTCACGCCGGGCACGAGCGGCGTTGCGGCGTTGGCGCGCTTCGAATAGCCCTTGGCGAAGCGCAGGACCCAGCCGCCGGCGATCTGCGTCTCGAAGGACGGCCAGGCATTGATCAGCCGCGTCTCGAGCTGCTGGACGAGGGTGAAGTCGCTCATGCCGGCCGGCCCGGCCGCGGCTCGGGCCGCCACCCCGGCGGCGCGATCTCGAAGCCCGAGAAGTCGAAGCCCGGGGCGACCGTGCAGCCGACCAGCGTCCAAGCGCCGAGGCTCGTCGCTCTCTGCCAGGTGCCCGCCGGCACGACCACTTGCGGCCGCTGACCGCGCGCGAGCTCGGGCCCGAGGTGGTGCTCGGAGACGTCGCGGCCGTCTTGCGAAACCGCGATCGCGAGCGGCGCGCCGGCATAGAAGTGCCAGACCTCCGCGGCGTCGACGCGGTGCCATTCCGAGGTCTCGCCCGCGGCGAGGAGATAATAAATCGCGGTCGAGGCCGCGCGGCCGCGCGAGACCTGGCGTTCGTCACGGAAGGTTTGGCGGTAATGACCGCCCTCGGGATGCGGCGCGAGATCGAGAAGCCGCACCACGTCGGCGGCGCTGGACGTGTCGGCGGGCATCGCGCCTAGAACCGGTTCTTCCATTCGCGCAACGCCTGGAACACGGCCACCGGCTCGGCGCCTTCCATCTTGACTGAGCGCGCGAGCGCCGGCTCGCCGGCCCGCAGGAAAGGGTTCGTCGCCTTCTCCTCGCCGATGGTCGAGGGGATGAGGAAACGCCCCTCGGCCTTCGCGGCCTCGGCCTCGGCCATGCGGGCCTTGAGCGCCGGGTTGTCGGGATCGGCGGCGAGGGCGAACTTGCCGTTCGAGAGCACGTAATCGTGCCCGCTGTAGACCCGCGCCTCGTCCGGCAGCGCCGCGAGCCGCGTCAGAGAATCCCACATCTGGGCGTGGGTCGACTCCATCACGCGTCCGCAGCCGAGCGTGAAGAGCGTGTCGCCGGCAAAGAGCGCGCGGTCGGCCGCGAACCAATAGACGACGTGGTCGATGCAGTGGCCTGGCGTCTCCCAGACATGCGCCGCGAGCTCGCCGACCCGCACCGTGTCGCCCTCGCGTACATAGGCGTCGACCGCCGGCACCTGGCCGCGCGCCTTCTCGGGCGCGACGACGCGGCAGCCGTAGCGCCGCTTCAGCCCCTCGATGCCCTGAACGTGGTCGGCATGGCGATGAGTGACGATGATGTCGGACAAGGTCCAACCCGCCTCCTGGAGCGCGTTGACGATCGGCGCCTCCTCTGGGGCATCGATGGCGGCGCAAGCGCCCGTCGCAGAATCGCGGATCAGCGCGCCGATGTTGTCGGACAGGCAGCGGAAGGCGCGGATCTCGGCTGGCATCTCTAGGGACTCCTCGGGCGAGCGCTGTGCTAGCACGGCCCAGCGGCGCTCGAAAACGGCCTTGCATGATCCGCGGCGCCGCCTTCATTCTGCACCGGGATTGCGATGAGCATCGACGTCGTCGACCTGCGTGCCTTTTACACGAGCCCGCTCGGCGGCGTCGCGCGCCGGCTTGTCGGCCGCGTGCTCGAGCGCTTCTGGGGACCGGTCCAGGGCCTGCGCGTCCTGGGGCTCGGCTACGCCACGCCATATCTTCTCGCCGTACGCGGCGCGGCCGAGCGGACCCTCGCCTTCATGCCCGAGACGCAAGGCGTGGTGAACTGGCCGGCGACCGGGCTCTCCGCCTCGGCCCTCGTCGACCCGATGATGATGCCGCTGCCCGACGCCTCGATCGACCGCGTGCTCCTGGTGCATGCGATCGAGGCGGTCGAGAGCCCGACCGAGCTGCTCTACGAGGTCTGGCGCATCCTCACTCCGGGCGGGCGGATCATCGTGGTCGCCCCCAACCGGCGGGGGCTGTGGGCGCGCATGGACACGACGCCCTTCGGCCACGGCCAGCCCTATAGCCGCTCCCAGCTCAACCGCCTGATGCGGGACACCCTGTTCTCGCCCGAGGGCTGGGCCGAGACGCTCTATGTCCCGCCGCTGCCGAGCTGGGTATTCCTGCGCACCGCGATTGCTTGGGAGCGCGTCGGCATCAGCCTCTCGCTTCCCTTCGCGGGATTGCACGTCGTCGAAGCCACGAAGCAGCTGTATCGGCCGGTCGCGGTGCGCCCAGCCCGCCGTGTCAGCCGCGCGAGCCCGGTCCTGATCGCGGCCCCGGCCGGGCCGTGAGGCGCCGCGGGGCCGCTGGTCACGCCCCATGCGGCACGCCCCCTTTGCTGCGCCGATCGCAGGCCCAAGGCTGCTATGGCGTTCGCAGGGTGCTTAGTTCAGGCTTGAGGCGGCGCTCGCAACCTTTGCCCTAGCTCGCGCAGCCTTGAGTTAGCCGCAATTTGGCTCGCGAATGCGCTGCCGGTCGAGTGGGAGAAATCTACCCACCCGCAGAAATCGGGGGCCGCTCGCGCAAGCCGCTTTGCCTTAGGTGACTTCAGCGGAACCGGCGTTAGCGATGAAGTGTGCCGACCGGGAGACGACGATTGGCTTGTGCACCGGAGCGCCTGTTGCCGAATAGCCACATGCGCCAGAGTTCGGATCAGGACGGTTGCCGAGCCGTCATCTAAATGGCATGTTCGTGCGAACGAATGTAGGAAGGGGGTTATTCAATGGCTGACGAACACGACAAGAAAGACGCGGCGAACGTCGACCTGCAGAAGCGCGAGACGCTCCGTCGCATGATCGCCAGCACGGCCTTCGTGGCGCCGGTGGTGGCTTCGTTCCCGATCAGCGGGATGAAGATCGACAAGGCGATGGCGCAGACCATCCCTTACTACGGTTTCACCGATCCGTTCTTCCGCCTGTTCTCCTAAGCCGCCCTAAGTTCGCCTTTCCATCGCCGCGGGTGTTCATGGACGGTGTCCATGCGCATCTCCGCGGCGATGATCGTGCGCAATGAGGAGCGCTTTCTCGGCGACTGCCTCGCGTCGCTAAAGGGGCATGTCGACGAGATCGTCGTCGTGGACACCGGGTCCAGGGACCGGACCCGTGAGATCGCGCGTGCGCATGGCGCGCGGCTCTACGAGATTCCGTGGCCGAACGACTTCGCCGCGGCCCGGAACTACTCCCTCGATCAAGCGACCGGCGACTGGATCCTCTGGGTCGACGCCGACGACCGCTTGCATGTGCCGGAGGGCGTCCGGCTTTCCGAGCTTCTTGACGATCCGCGTCTTGCCGGGGCGACGCTCACACTTGAATGGCAGCGAGGTTTGACGCCTGGAACCGAACTGCGCCTCTTTCGCAACGACCCGCGCATCCGCTTCCGCGGTATCATCCACGAGAACATCACCAGCCCCGTCAAGGCCGTCTGCGCCGTCGAGGGAATGGAGATCCGGTCGACGCCGCTCAGGCTCACGCATGTGGGATATGAAGGGGATATCACTCACAAACACGAGCGCAACCTGGCGCTCCTTCGCCGCGCCGTGCAGGAAGAGCCGGATCGGCCGTTTTACTGGGCCTGCCTTGCTGAGACACTCGCCGCACTTAGCCGCGACGACGAGGCGATTGCCGCGTGCAATAGGGCGATTAGCGCTCAACGCCAGCTCGATCTGCTGACGCGCCGGGCGTATGGCGGCCTAGCCTATCAGGTGCTTGCTCGGATTCTCAGCAACGAGGGGCAGGATGCGCTTCCGATCCTGAACGAAGCGATCGAGTCCTTTCCGAACGAGTGCGACCTGTTGTTCCTTCGCGCACGGGCGCTGATCGCGGCCGGACGGCACGAAGAGGCTGTGGCGATCCTGGATGACCTCGTCGCAACGGATGTGGACAGGCCGGTGAAGTCCGGCACCTCCTACGACCGCCGCATCTTCGGCGAGTTCGCGCACGATCTACGCGGGATCGCGTTGCTGCGGCTAGAGCGATTCGCCGAGGCTGCGGAGGCGTTCGAGAGGGCGGCGGCGGCGGCGGCGGCGGCGCCCGACAACCTCGCCTACCGGGCCAAAGCCGCCGCAGCCCGGGGCCGCGCCGCGAGGACCGCCGCTCGGCCCTCCTGACTTTGCGCGGGTGCTGTATCGTTGCACCCGAACTCGCGAGCGAACGATGCTCTCGAATGCGCCTCCTTCGCCCTAATCGCCGAGGCGAGCACGGCGGTCCCGTATTTCTGGCTCCTGCTGTTTTCGGTGCTGTTCGGACCCCTCGGTCGGCGCGGCCGGATCGTGGTCGCAGCGATGGCAGTGCCGGCGCTGCTGCTGCACGAAGCGACGGTCTTTCTCGGGCCGCTGCTCGCTGCCGCGGCCTTGGTGCGGGCGCGTGGGGAAGAGGGCGCGCCCGCGAGGTTCCTGTATCTTCTCTGCGCCTGGTTCGGGCTCGCGGCGCTCGTCGCGGCCGGCTTCGTTCGCGCTTGCAGTCATCGCCGGGCATCAGCGATGGGCGAGGTTTCGCAATGGGGGTCTTCTGCGGCGTGACGGCCGGACTCGTGCTCGCCGCGTTATCGTCGGACCGCTTCATGGCACCCTATCTGCAATTCGTCGCGCGCAATCATCCGGCCTTCGTCACGCTCCTGCTGGCGCTCGTGCTCCTGGCTGGGGAACGGATGCCCGGACTGGCGGCGCGGTGGATGGCGCCCGCGAGCTTCGGGGTGCTCGCCGTTCTCGCCCTCGGCGCATCCTCCTGGCACCTCGCGGCGACCCGCGACTGGGCGGCCTATATCTTGCGCTTTCGCGAGCTCCTTGCGACCAATCGCGGTCGCGCTCTCGCTTGCCGCGTCCGGAATCTATCTCGTCAACGACATTCTTGACAGCGACGCCGACCGCCGGCACTGGGCGAAACGTCACCGCGCCGTTGCCAGCGGTGCCTTGGCGGTCCGCCACGCCATCGCCGGTGCCGGCACGCTGATCGTCGTGGGCTTGGTGCTTGGCGCACTTTCGGGATGGACGGTGCTTGCGTGCCTCGTCGGCCATTGCGCCTTTCACTCCGAGACGCACAAGCGGGAAGCTGCCGGTCAGCGCTGATCGTAAACGACCTCCATCGCGCGCTGTTGATGCTACCGAGCTCGCTGCCACGGATATACACGAAGAACAATCGAAGACCTCTGCACAGGTGCAGACCAGGCACGTCACGCGCGCGCACCACAGCCAGGCACGTCACGCGCGCGCACCACAGCAGCGAGTCCTTTCACGCACTTCACCCCTGCTCCGGGGTTTGGTAGGTTGGGATCCCAAGTGCAAGGGAAGTGCAAGGTCCCGTAGCTCAGCAGGACAGAGCAGCGGTTTCCTAAACCGTTGGTCGGAGGTTCGAGTCCTCCCGGGACCGCCACCTTTGTTTCAGTCTTCGCCTTTTCAAGGGCTTAGCAGGTGCTTTGTCCAACCCAAAGCCCAGGTTGGACAAAGCATGTTCACGCTCTGCTCTCAATGAGCCGCGTCATCGCCTCCTGCGCCAGGCGCTTGCGGTCGGCGGCCTTCGTGTAAAGTTGCACCATGGCCAGGGAGGCGTGGCCGAGAATGGCCGCGATGTGATGCGGCGTGCAACCGAGCTCGGCGAGCCTGCGGGCAGTGGCCTTGCGCAGGCCGTGGGCTGAGAGCTCCGGGCAGTCTGCCGTGTCGCAAAGCTCACGGAACCAGTTGCCAAACCCCGCGGCGGTGTACGCCGTGCCGAAGTTCGTGACCAAAAAGGTATTAACGCCGACTGTTGCCGTGGCCTCGATGATCTCGCACAGCTTCGGATGAACGGGAATCTCGACGTGGGCTTCTGCCTGGCCCTCCGTCTTGCTCTGGTCGATGGTAAGAAAGCCGTCATGCACGTCGCGCGGTCCCATCCTCAGTACGTCACCGCGACGCTGGCCCGTGTAGAGCAATAGTGCGAAGGCGAGGCGCGCCTTGGTGCCGATGGGATGCTTCACCTCGAAGCGTTCGATGTCCTGTTCAGACCAAGTTCGATACCCGGTGCTCCTCGCCTTGACGCGTGTCACGCCGAGGGTCGGATCATGCGGGATTCGGCCTTCGCTCAGCGCCCACTTGAACACCGCGTGGAGCGCGTGCAGGAAGTTGCGCTGCGCGAACGGCGTCGCCGACTTCGCGTTCACGATCCGCTGCACGTGCTCGCGCGTCAGAAGCATCGTTCGGCGACCGTTTTTGTCGCTACGGTAGAGCGGCAGGCTGCCGTAGGCCTCGCGAAAGTTCTCCAGGATGTTGCGGCGCGAGCGCTTCGTCTCGGCGGCCAGCGTCTTGAAGGGCGATGTCGAGGCCGGGTCGAGGTAGGCGGCCACGAGCGCGTTCACGGTACCGGCGACCGTCCGCCCCGCACCGATGTTTATGGCCTGCGCCTTCACGCCATCGAGAGCGGCCGCGTAGTGCCGCATGAACTCCTCCGACCATGGGGTGCCGACCAGGTAGGTGGTGAAACCGCTCTTGCGGAATCGGACGCGGCGTTTGCGGTGCCTGTCGGTGTTCCATGAGCAATGCTTTGGGAGCCCACTCTTAGTTCTGCGCATGGTTCAGCACTCGGTCCCACGGGTTGCTTTCCACACTTTCGGCCGTCGGCTCGCCGAACTGCAACGAGAGCCGCCCGTCCGGATCGATGATCGCCGCCGTGACGCTCAGCCCTGCCCTCCTCGCCTGCCGCAGTTCGCTCGCGAGCGTCGGCCTGCGCCGCTGTCGCTTCACCGGCGCTTTTTGACCCGTGACATGAACGGCAGGCGGATAAACCGTGAGAACCCGGATTTGGTCGGCCATGGCGCGTATGCCTTCTGTGTATTAGGCCGGCCGTCGGGCCCGGCCGTCATGCGCCGGTCCCGCTGCCGCCGCTAGCGGTCGAGTTGATCAGGGTGAGCCCGAGGTGAGCGTGCATCATCGTCATGAGACGTTTTTGGTATTCGTCTTCGGCGCCGTGATTCCAGATTCCGCGAGCGCCTCGGCGATCAGTGGCTTGCCGATGGTGACGAAAACCTCGGCCAACGCGGTCTTGATCGCATCAAATGCCTCGGGCTCTTCAAAGCCGCCCTGCTCGGACCCGGGCGCCAGCCGAACCCAAGAGTACTTCAGGCTTCCATCCGGATTGAGCCCGCGCGCTAGCTTTTTCTGCCCGTCCCG
>JAQSWQ010000071.1 GCA_029266525.1 Microvirga sp. | reverse complement strand
GTCCGGATGTGCTCGCGCACACTGTCTTCGCCGAGCGCCAGCATCTTCTGCGGCGTGTCGGCCAGCGCGAACAGCTTGCGCGTCGCCTTGTTGACGCCGGCGTCGGTCGACTGGGCCGAGAGCACGACCGCCACGAGCAGCGTGTAAGGGTTGACGTGCTCAAGCTCGCCCTTTGGCTCCGGGTTCGCGGCCTGGAAGCGGCGGAAGACCTCGACGAGTGTCGTCCGGTCGACCGGCTCCGGGCCGCGCGGGGCAGGGGTGGGCTTTGCGGCAGCGGTCAGCGGCCGCGCGAGTTTCGCCGTCGGTTTCGCTGGTTTGTGAGGCGGGATCGGCTTCCGGACGGGCATCGCCGCGTTATATTCGCGCCATGGACAGCGGCAAGGCTTCCCCTCACTTGCCCCGCTCTTCGGCCGGTGCCGTTGCGCCGCCGCTCTTTGCCGCCGTGATCAGGCCGCATCGCTCGCTCGACGCCCGCGGCTTCCGCATCCTGATGGTGCTGTCCTGCCTCGCGACCACGGCGGCGACGGCGCCCTTCCTCGTACTCGGGTTCTGGCCTGTCGCGGGTTTCCTCGCGCTCGCTCTCCTCGGGCTCTACGTCGCCTTTCGGATCAACTTCCGGGCCGCTCGTTCCTTCGAGGAGGTCGTGCTGAGCCCCATCGAGCTGCTTTTCCGCCAAACGAGCCATTGCGGCGAGCGGCGGGAGTGGCGCTTCAACCCGCTGTGGACCCGGATCGATCGGCAGCAGGACGAGGAATTTGGGCTGCAGCGCCTCTGTCTCGTTTCCGGGCGCGAGGAGGTGGTCGTCGCAGGCGCGCTCTCGCCGGCGGAGCGGGAGAGTTTCGCCGAGGCGCTCGGGAGGGCGCTCGCGCAGGCAAAGCGCGGCAGCTGACGGCACAGGAATCGGGTGTCGCCGGCGGCCGGCGCTGGCTAGTGTCGCGGAAAGAGGACAGCCACCATGCTCGACACCCTCCGCGACATCGCAATCGAAGCTCCGCCGCAGCCCGCTCCGGGCGACCCGGCCTCGGATTACGAGAGCGTGCGGCGCATCATCGCCTTCATCTCCGAGCGCTGGCGCGACCAGCCCTCGCTCGAGGCCATGGCCGCGCATGCCGGGCTCTCGACCACGCATGTGCATCACCTCTTCCGGCGCTGGTGCGGGCTCACCCCGAAAGCCTTCCTGCAGGCGATCACGCTCGACAACGCGAAGGCGCTCTTGGCCGATTCGGCGAGCGTGCTCGACGCCACCTACGAGGTCGGGCTCTCCGGCCCGAGCCGTCTGCACGATCTGTTCGTCACCCACGAGGCGATGACGCCGGGCGACTTCAAGAGCGGCGGCGCGGGGGTCACGATGAGTTTCGGTTTCCACCCGTCACCGTTCGGGGAGGCGATCCTCGTCGCGACCGAGCGCGGCTTGGCCGGGCTAGGCTTTGTCGATGACGGCGACCGGAAGGCGGCGCTGGCCGACATGCGGCGGCGCTGGCCGAAGGCCGAATACGCCGAGGATGTGGCCGCGACCGCCCCTCTCGCGCATCGCATCTTTGATCCCCTCTCCTGGCATTCGGAGCAGCCGCTGCGCGTCGTACTGATCAAGAACCCGATCTCCTTCGTCGTCCCATGCCACCGCGTGCTCGGCCGCTCCGGGGCGCTGACCGGCTACCATTGGGGGCTCACCCGGAAGCAGGCGATCCTCGGCTGGGAAGCGGGCCGTCTCGCAAGCTGAGCGCGTGATCCGCGGTCAGGCTTAGCGGAACAGCCCCGGCGGATTGGCGGTCAAGGGGCCAGGCTGCTGCTGTGCGGGCGGCGGGACCGGCTGAGCGGCTTGGCGCGGCGGTCGCGGGCGCGGCGGTGCCTGCGCGCCCGGCTCCGGGACGGTCGGAAGGAGCCCGAGGCGGGAGGCAAGCACGATCGCGCGCCCTTCGGTGAAGCGCGCATTGCAGAAGCCGTGCGCGGCCTCGCGCCGGTAGGATCGGCACATGGTCTCGCGGTCGGCGGAGAAGGCGGCCTGCTCGGCAACGACCGGCCGGACCCCTTGCGGGCCGGCCTTCTGCGCGAGCGCCCGGTAATTCTCGCGCACGGCCTTGTCGGCGGTGCCGCGCGCATCCTCGATGTCGCGCGCCCGCGGTAACAGGCTGTTCGGATCGGGCCCCCACATGCCCTGCGGGTCTACGCGGCAGTCCAAGGCCTGGAATACGCAAGCCTCGGCGGGAGCCTTGACCAGAACGGCGCCGTCGAGCACGTCGAAGGTGATTGGGCAGACCGGCGCCTGCACCTCGTAGCGCGGCAGCCCGTCAGCCCGGCCCTGGCTTGCTGCGGCGATGGGTTGTCCGTCGCCGAGCGGGACCGTGCAGGCCTCGGTTGGCTCCGATACCTTCGTGCCGGCGAGCGTGATCTGGGCGCGCAGGTCAGCGCGGCCGGTGCGCTCGAGGCGCAGGCTGCCGGCGCCGCCGTTCAGCTTGAGCTCACGGCCGATCACGCTGTCCTCTGTCGGCGCTTTGAGGACGATCGGCTTGGGCGGAGGAGGCGCCACCGGGCCCGACGGCCCCGTCAGCTCGCCCTCGGGTGGCGGAGCTCCGCCCGGATAGGGCGCCGGACCGGGCGGCACGCCGTAGGGCCCGCGCGGCTGGGGAATAGGCTGCGGCGGATACACCGGCTGCGCCGGGCGCAGGCCGAACAGGCGCTCGAAGAACCCCTGCGCAGCCGCGTCGGCCGCGAGCCCGAGCGAGCCCGCGACGGCGGCGGCGGTGAGTGAGAGGCGCAGCGACTTCATGGCAGCTCGGCTGTGGCGGCGCTTCGGCCGGTTATCCCTTTGGGGCCGGTCCCTAGCACGGCTCTTGCCCGGGTGCGAATGATCATCCTGCCACAGGGCGAAGTTGAGGCGGCGCGGCGCTGAGTTCGCATCGTGCTCGCCTTGCGGCGAAAATACCCCCTTCTTATATCAGCTTCGGTCGCGGGACCCTGCCTTCGCTCGCTTTACGGGTTCGAAACCGGGTTCCGCTCATCGGTCAAATGGAAGCCATGGGCCGGGCTGCTTCGGGGCCCGGCGGTCTGCTTGGAAAGTGAGGGATCCCGCCATGGGTAAAGTCATCGGTATCGATCTCGGGACAACCAATTCCTGCGTCGCCGTGATGGAGGGCACGCAGCCCAAGGTCATCGAGAACGCGGAAGGGGCGCGCACGACGCCGTCCATCGTCGCATTCACGGATGAAGGCGAGCGCCTCGTCGGCCAGCCGGCCAAGCGCCAGGCGGTGACGAATCCGGAGCGCACCTTCTTCGCCATCAAGCGCCTGATCGGGCGCACCTTCGACGATCCCATGACCAAGAAGGACATGGGCCTCGTCCCCTACAAGATCATCAAGGGCGGCAACAACGACGCCTGGGTCGAGGCCGACGGCAAGCAGTACTCGCCGTCCCAGATCTCGGCCTTCATCCTGCAGAAGATGAAGGAGACCGCGGAGGCCCATCTCGGCCAGCCGGTCACGCAGGCCGTGATCACGGTGCCGGCCTACTTCAACGACGCCCAGCGCCAGGCGACCAAGGACGCCGGCAAGATCGCCGGGCTCGAGGTGATGCGCATCATCAACGAGCCGACGGCGGCGGCACTCGCCTACGGTCTCGACAAGAAGAAGTCGGGCACGATCGCGGTGTACGACCTCGGCGGCGGCACCTTCGACGTCTCGATCCTCGAGATCGGCGATGGCGTGTTCGAGGTGAAGTCGACGAATGGCGACACCTTCCTCGGCGGCGAGGATTTCGACATGCGCCTCGTCGAGTACCTGGCCTCCGAGTTCAAGAAGGAGCAGGGCATCGACCTGAAGAAGGACAAGCTTGCGCTGCAGCGCCTCAAGGAGGCGGCCGAGAAGGCGAAGATCGAGCTGTCCTCGGCGACCCAGACCGAGATCAACCTGCCCTACATCACGGCCGACGCGACCGGCCCGAAGCACCTGACGATCAAGCTCTCGCGGGCGAAGTTCGAGAGCCTGGTCGACGACCTCGTGCAGAAGACCGTCGAACCCTGCCGCAAGGCCCTCAAGGACGCAGGCCTCTCGGCCGGCGAGATCGACGAGGTCGTGCTCGTGGGCGGCATGACCCGCATGCCCAAGGTCCAGGAGGTGGTGAAGCAGTTCTTCGGCAAGGAGCCGCACAAGGGCGTCAACCCCGATGAGGTCGTGGCAATCGGGGCCGCGATCCAGGCGGGCGTGCTCCAGGGCGACGTCAAGGACGTGCTGCTCCTCGACGTGACTCCGTTGTCGCTCGGCATCGAGACGCTCGGCGGCGTGTTCACGCGGCTCATCGACCGCAACACCACGATCCCGACCAAGAAGAGCCAGGTCTTCTCCACCGCTGAGGACAATCAGGGCGCGGTGACGATCCGGGTCTTCCAGGGCGAGCGCGAGATGGCGGCCGACAACAAGCTGCTCGGCCAGTTCGATTTGATGGGAATTCCCCCGGCGCCGCGCGGCGTGCCGCAGATCGAGGTCACCTTCGACATCGACGCCAACGGCATCGTCAACGTCACGGCGAAGGACAAGGCGACCAACAAGGAGCAGCAGATCCGCATCCAGGCGTCGGGCGGCCTGTCCGAAGCCGACATCGAGAAGATGGTCAAGGACGCCGAGGCCCATGCCGCCGAGGACAAGAAGCGGCGCGAGCTCGTCGAGGCCAGGAACCAGGGCGAGGCGCTCATCCACGCGACCGAGAAGTCGGTGAAGGAGCATGGCGACAAGGTTCCGGCTGCGGACAAGCAGGGAATCGAGACCGCGATCGAAGCTCTTCGTACGGCGCTGTCCGGCGACGACGCGGAGGTCATCAAGGCGCGCACCACCGACCTGATGCAGGCCTCGATGAAGCTCGGCGAGGCCATGTACGCGGCTGCCCAGGCTGCCAACGAGGGCGGTGGCGAGGCGGCGCCTGGCGCCGGCGGTGAAGCGGGCGGAGGCCCGAAGAAGGACGACGTAATCGACGCCGACTTCCAGGAAGTCGACGATCAGGACAAGAAGAAGCGGGCCTGATGCGGATCGTCATCCCCGGGCGGCGTAGCCGATCTGGGGATCTTTCGCCGGAAGGGACCTCCTTCTGGCCGAGGATGGCCGGGGTTATGCCCGGCCATGACGCGTTCGGGGTGGAGGGGTGGCAGCGCTGATGTCGAAGCGCGATTACTACGAGACCTTAGGCGTCTCCCGGACCTGCCAGGAGGGGGACCTGAAGTCCGCCTTTCGCAAGCTCGCGATGAAGTACCACCCCGACCGCAACCAGGGGGACAAAGACGCCGAGATCAAGTTCAAGGAGATCAACGAGGCCTACCAGGTCCTCTCCGACGGGCAGAAACGCGCCGCCTACGATCGCTTCGGCCACGCCGCCTTTGCCAACGGTGGTGGCGCGGGCGCCGGCTTCGACACCAATTTCTCCGACTTCATGTCGGACATCTTCGAGAACTTCTTCGGCGACGCCCGCGGCCGGCGAAATCCCGGCGGGCGCGAGCGCGGCGCGGACATGCGCTACAACCTCGAGATCACGCTCGAGGAGGCCTTCCAGGGTAAGACCGCAACCATCAAAATCCCGACTTCGGTCACCTGCGAGGTCTGCGCGGGCTCCGGGGCCAAGGCGGGCTCCAAACCGCGCCAGTGCCCGACCTGCGGCGGCTACGGTCGCGTGCGCGCGGCGCAAGGCTTCTTCTCGATCGAGCGCACCTGCCCGAACTGCCACGGTCGCGGCGAGGTGATCGACGACCCCTGCCCGGGCTGCGGCGGCGCCGGCCGCGTCACGCGCGAGCGCACGCTCTCGGTCAACGTGCCGGCGGGCGTCGAGGACGGCACCCGCATCCGCCTCGCCGGCGAGGGGGAGGCCGGCTTGCGCGGCGGGCCAGCCGGCGACCTCTACATCTTTCTCTCCCTCAAGCCGCACCCGCTCTTCCAACGCGACGCCGCCGATCTCTTCTGCCGCGTGCCGATCTCGATGGTGACCGCGGCGATCGGCGGCGAGGTGGTCGTGCCGACGCTCGACGGCTCCGACGCCAAGGTGAAGGTGCCGGAGGGCACGCAGTCGGGCAAGCAGTTCCGCCTCAAGGGCAAGGGCATGCCTGTGCTGCGCTCCCGCAATTTCGGCGATTTGTATATCCAGGTGGTGGTCGAGACGCCGCAGAAGCTCACGCGGCGCCAGCGCGAGCTCCTCCAGGAGTTCGAGCGGGAAAGCTCGAAGGAGACCCATCCCGAGAGCGACGGTTTCTTCTCGCGCGTGCGCGAATTCTTCGACGGGATCGGCGGTCCCGGGCGGGCGTGAATCCAAGCAATCCCGACGGGACTTTGTGAATTCAAGGCCCGGAAGGGATCGACTCGGGCTTGACGAACGTTGTCGCAGGCCCAACAACATTTCGACAAACGCGGCCAAGGTTTCCGACGTGCTCCAATCCTTTCAGCGGCCCGCGCGCAGGGGCCTGGTCGCGAAAGACCGCTTCGAGGACGAGGCCAGGTTCCTCCGCTCGTGGCTTGAGCGCCCGCTCGTCACGGGCGCGGTGACGCCCTCGGGCAAGCTGCTTGCGCGCACGATGGCGTCCTATGTCGACCCGCGGGTGCCGGGGCCGGTGATGGAGCTCGGGCCCGGCACGGGTCCGGTGACGGACGCGCTCGTGCGCCGGGGCGTCGCACAGGATCGGCTCGTGCTCGTCGAATACAACCCGGAATTTTGCAAGCTCCTGAAGCGCAGGTTTCCCAAAGCGACGATCATACAGGGAGACGCCTACGACATCGGCGAGTCGGTGGGGCCTTTCATCGACGAGCCGGCCGCCGCCGTCGTCTCCAGCCTGCCGCTGTTCAACAAGCCGCTCGAAAGACGGCTCGAGCTTCTGAACGAGGCGCAGGAGCTGACGCGTCCTGGAGCGCCCTTCATCCAATTCACCTACGCCGTGGTGCCGCCGATCCCGACCCAATCCGGCGAATACTCCGCGCACGCCTCGAACCGGGTGTGGCTGAACTTCCCGCCTGCCCGCGTCTGGGTCTACCGCAAGCGCTGACCCTTCGTTCGAAGCTTCCTAATCGGTCGCGAAAGGATTGCGCCAACCGCCCCCGCGGGCCGGAGCCCGCGGGGGGTAGTGCGTCGTGAGATAGTCGAGAATGAGCTCGCGCTCCTGTCCCTGGATGTCCGGCATATTGTGCCGCTTCGTCATCCAGGCGAGGCTGTCGTCCCACTGCGGCCTGGTCAGGCCCTGGGCGGCGACGAGCTTGAAGTTGTGGCAGGCCGTGCAGGCGTAGAAGGTCTCCTCCCGGCCCGGGCCCGCCGGCAGCTCATCCGGCGTCTCGTCGCTCGGCCGGAACTGGGCGCCTGCGGGCGCAAGGCTCAGTCCGATCGCCAGGAGGCCCAAGGCGGCCTCCCGGATCCATCGCGCTGTCATCGGCTTCTCCGGTCAGCCCACCAGGACCGCGATCCGGTGCATCGGATTGCCCCCGTAGCCCTGGGGGTTCCAGTCCCCCGCGATGTGGGGCTGCATCTTGCCGGTGGCGTCGGTCGCCCGGACCCATAGCTCGTAGTAGCCGTCGGTCGGCAGCGGCACGCTCGCGGTCCAGCGGACCCAGTCGAAACGGTTGCGCGGCGCTTCGGTTCTGGCCTGCGTCCAGGTGGCGCCGAAATCGTTCGAGACGTCGACCCGTGCGATGCCGTGATCGCCGTCCCAGGCCGCGCCGCGCAGCGCCAGCGTGCGGCTGCCGGCGGGCAGCTTCGTCCCGTTCGAGGGGCTGGTGATGATGCCGCGGACGGGCATCGATTCGAGGATGCGGAAGTTCGAGTCATCGGCCTTGCCGCCCGGGACCATCGGCCTGATCGCGACCCGGTAGGAGGTGCCGGTCATGCCCTGGCCGTCGTGCTCGCGGTCGCGGATCGTGATCTTCTTGAGCCATTTGTGCGAGAGCGACCCCGGCCAGCCGGGTACGACGAGACGCACCGGCCCGCCATGGATGTTGGGCAGCGGCTCGCCGTTCATGGCCCAGACCATAAGGCTGTGCTCCTCCATGGCCTTGGGGATCGGCATGCCCCGGGAGAGCGCATCCTTGGTCGCGTCGCCCGAAAGGTGCGGATCGGCGCCGTAATGGGCCGTATATTTCGCGGTATCCTTCAGCCCCGCCGCCTTAAGGACGTCGGCGAGCGGCACGCCGGTCCATTCGGCACAGCCGGCCCCGCCATTGGTCCATTGGTTGCCGCGCGCCTGCGGCTGGAAGAACGCGCGTCCATTCCCGCCGCATTCGAGCACCATGCGATAGGTCTTGGGTTGAAAGCGGCTCTTGAGCTCGCCAAGCGTGAGCTCGAGCTTGTTGTTGACCTCGCCGTCGACCGCGATCGACCACTTGTCCGGCTCGCCGGTGGCGTCGGGGATCTGCCCGTTGTTGCGGATGTAGAACTTGCCGATCGGCGTGGTCGGATCGTCGAGGAGATGCTCCGGCGTCTCCGCGACGAGCGGCCGGTCGCCGAGCACCACGAGCCCGGGATCCTTGCCGGGGAAATCGAGGGTCTGCGGAGCCTTGGCCGCCGCCTGTCCGCTGGGCGCGGCTGCCGGCTGTGCGAACGCCGCCGGAATGAGCCCGGCCGGCATGCTGTCCGAGAACGGGATCGAGCCGCCGACCGCCGCGCCCATCGCCGCAAGCCCGGCACCGCCGAGGAAGCCCCGCCGGCTCGCCTCGGCCCGCCGGCCAAACACGACCGCATCAGCCCGCTCCGGATCATCCTGATAGAGCTCAGCAAGCGTCCGTTCGGTCTTGCTCTTCGACATCGTTTCCTCCTGTTTGACTTTTGGTTGCTATCCTCAAAACGAGCAAAGGGTGGAACTCAGGCCTGCCGCCCTGCAGGAGCGGAGCAGAAGGCGCGCTGCAGGGCGCCGACAATCTCGCGCACCTCGGGGCGGGAGAGGGAGTAGTAGATGTTCTTTCCGTCGCGGCGCGTCTCGACGAGGTTGTCGGCGCGGAGCCGCGCGAGCTGTTGCGACACCGCGGGCTGGCGCAGGTTCAGCATCTGCTCGAGTTCGGTGACCGAGCGCTCGCCCTCGCTCAGGAGACAGAGGATGACGAGGCGGGCCTCGTGCGAGAGGGCCTTAAGGAACTCGCTCGCCTCCCGGGCATGCGCGAGGAGCGTCTCGGCATCCATAGCCGCGCCGGCGGCGTCCATCCGAGAGAGCGTCGGGTTCGACCTCATCCCGGAGGCTTCTCGCTGCAAATCCTGTCGACACGGGCATATCGCGGCGCGCCGGGCGTGATGCCGGTCGCCGGGCCGGGCCAGGCTGATTGTTCGGACGCACCGAGGAGCATAGATGTATGTCGCTCGTCGCCTCGGAGATCCTGATGCTGTCGCGCCGATCGCTGCTTCTCGCCGCTGCGACGGCTTGCGCCTTCGACCGCGCCAAGGCCGAGGCCGTGCTGACCGATGACGGCCTCCTGCGGCAGCCCTGGTTCCTCGAGAGCCTCCTCGAGCTTGCTGCGGATCTCGACGAGGCCGCGGCGAGCGGCAAGCGCTTCGCGATGGTGTTCGAGCTCAGAGGCTGCCCGTATTGCAAGGACATGCACCTCGTGAACTTCGCCGATCCGGAGATCGCGGCCTTCATCAAGGCTCGGTTCGAGATCCTGCAGATCAACCTCATCGGCGCGCGCGAGGTCACGGATTTCGACGGGGAGAAGCTCACGGAGAAGCGGCTCGCGGAGAAATACGCCGTGCGCTTCACGCCCACCATTCTGTTCTTTCCCGAAGTCGCGGACGGGCTCGCGTCCAAGAAGCCGATCGAGCGCGAGGTCGCTCGGCTCCAAGGCTATCTCCGTCCGGCCGATTTCCGGCGCTTCTTCGCCTTTGTCGCCGAGAAGGCCTACGAGCGCGGGAGCTTGCGCGACTACCTCGGAGGCTCGTGAGCGCACCTCCGGCACCTCTATTGGTTGACCGGGGAAGCGGGATCCATCAGCAGCGCGACGAGATCCTTGATCTGCTCGACCGTCAGCACCTTGTTGGTCCCGAAGCGCGGCATCAGCGAGCAGGCGAAGGTCGCGTGCGGATTGTAGATCTTCTCGTACACTGTCTTGAGCGCCTCGGGCGCGGTCCCGCGCGCCTTACCGTAGCCGAGGAGGCTCGGCCCGATCGTGCCGTAGCTGACCTCCTGGCGCGTCATCTGGTGGCAGGCAAAGCAGTTGCCGCCGTTCGGGTTGCGCGGCGGGTAGTCGGTGAAGCGCAGACCGTAACCTGATTGCGCGAGCCGCTCGCCCTTCTTCCAATCCCCGACGAAATTCCCGTCATCGGGATAGCGGATGGTGGCGGCCTCGCGTTTCTGGATGGCCTCGAACTGGGCGGCGGTCGGGCTGTTGTCGGTCGCCGAGCACTCCTTCAGGGTCTCGTCGGGGATGAGCCGCGGCTGCCAATCCGGCGGCGCCGAGCGGAACGCCGCCTTCACCGTCGCCTCAACCCGCGCGGGATCGACTGCCGGCTGGTCCGCGGCAAGCGCCGCCGGAGCGACGAGGGCGGCGAGGGCGAGCACAATCGGCTTCATCGCAGCCTCCTCAGCGCTTGATCGCCGGAGCGGTGATCTCGCCGCCCGCGGCCTTGTTGACGAGGTAGGCGACGAGCGCGACGCTTACTTCGGAGCCGAACTCGAGCTCAGGCATGCGCATCTGCCAGTAGCAGTCGTACAGCCGGTGCTGCATCGTCATGACGTGCGTGGAGGACACGCGATAAGCGGGCCATTCGCCGATCACCTTCCGGGCCTCGTCAGGATTTGCAAGATGCGGCAGCCCCTGCAGGCGGATCCGCTTGCCGGGCTCGGCGTGGCAGGTCGTGCACGAGAAATCGAACGGACCCGAACGCCGCTCGAACAACGCCTGTCCGAGCGCGACCGCGTCCTTCTCTTTGGGATGGCCCAAGGGGGCGGCGAACTTTGCGCCGCCCGACTTGCTGGCCACCCAAGTGGCGATCGCCCCAAGCTCCTTGACCGGCTGCCCGCCGGCGGGGTGCGGCCGCTTGAGGAGGTCGCTGCGGTTGAAGCCTTGCAGCTTTTCCATGCACCAGAGGAGCCGGGTCTCGAGGTCCATCACCTGGTCGGCGTCCGCAAAATAGCGCGGTAGCTCCGCGAAGGCGCCCTCGACTTGACCCGGGCCCCGGCCGAGATCGCAAGCCTCGAGCGACACGTTCTGCGGCCCGCGCCGCCTCGACCACAGGGCTTCGCCGCGGTCCGCGTCGAGGAGCCCCGGATTGCTCCATGGGTCATCCTTGAGCATCTGCCGATAGCGCTCGATCGCCTTCTCAGTCTCGCCGTCCTGGGCTCGCGATGGAGTTTGGGGAAGGGCAGCCAGCGCGAGTGCCGCGAGCGTCCCGGCGGCGAGGAGGGCGAGCGGTCGTCTCACGGGCAAGTCCTTCCCTGTCCTTGTCGGTCGAGCGCTGCACCGGCGCCTCGTTGGCCGGCAGGATACATCGCAAGATTCGGATGTGAAGAGCGTTCCGCATTGGCCGGCGTAGAGGCTTGCGCCGCCGGGCTGCTTTGGGTTATGAGACTTGCAAAAGAATGAATGTGTGAGGAGCGCGAGATGAGGCGAAGCCTGGAACTGAGCCGGCGGCGGGCTCTGACGCTGGGAGCCGGCGCGTTGGCGGCGACGATGATCGGGGGCGCGCCGGCCCACGCCAAGAACGATTCCGACGAGCTCATCAAGAAGTTCGCCGGCGGCAAGGAGCCGGTGAAAGGCAAAGTTAAGCTCGACCTGCCGGAGATCGCCGAGAACGGCAATACGGTGCCGATGAACGTCTCGGTCGAGAGCCCGATGACCGAGCAGTCTCACGTGACCGATTTGATGATCGTCGCCGACGCCAACCCGCGCGGCGGCGTCGTGACGTTCCGCTTCTCGCCCCTGAGCGGCGTCGCGGAGGCGAACACTCGCATCCGCCTCGCCGAAACCCAGAACGTCATCGCCCTCGCCAAGATGAACGACGGCTCGGTGTTCATGGATACGAAGCTCGTCAAGGTGACGATCGGCGGCTGCGGCGGTTGACGTCCGCGCCGATCCCTCGACCGCAAGGAACAACGCCATGTCCGACGTGAAGCCCCGCATCCGCCTCGACAAGAAGACCGCCCAGAAGGGCGACGTCATCGAAGTGAAGACCCTCGTCTCGCATGTGATGGAGTCCGGCCAGCGCAGGGACAGCGCGGGCAATGTCATCCCACGCAAGATCATCAACAAGTTCACGGTCGACCTGAACGGGAAACCGCTTTTCTCGGCCGACATCGAGCCCGCGGTTTCGGCGAACCCCTACATGCAGTTCCGGTTCAAGGCCCAGGAATCGGGCACGCTCACCTTCACCTGGATCGACGACGACGGCACGAAGATCACGGCCCAGGAGAAGATCACGGTCTCCTAACCTCTCCTGGAGGGAGAGGTCGAGACGGCGAGGGCCGTCCGGGTGAGGGGTTACGCTCTCCCGGATAGGCCGTACGCCCTCACCCCCTCGCTTTGCTCGGACCCCTCTCCCTCCGAGAGGGTGTCGCGCCGGCTCTCGCGAAGACACCCATGACCACCCGCCGCGAGTTCCTTCAGATCGCCGCCGCCGCAGCGGCCATCATGCCAGGGGGGTGGAGCCGGTCCTTTGCGCAGCAGCGGCTCGCGCAAGACGACCTCCTCGCCTTCGAGCCGCTCGGCAACGTCACCCTCGTCCACGTCACCGACATCCACGGCCAGCTTCGGCCGGTGTTCTTCCGCGAGCCCTCGGCCAATCTCGGTGTCGGCGAATCCCGCGCGAAGCCGCCGCATGTCACTGGCAAGGCCTTCCTCGACCTCTACAGGATCGCGCCCGGCTCGCCGGCCGCTTATGCGCTGACCCCGGAGGATTTCCCCGCGCTTGCCAAAGCCTACGGTCGTATGGGCGGGCTCGACCGCATCGCCACGGTCGTGAAGGCGATCCGCGCCGAGCGCGGCGACCGCGTCGTCCTCCTCGACGGCGGCGACACCTGGCAGAACAGCTATACCTCGCTCGTCAGCAAGGGCCAGGATATGGTCGAGGCGATGAAGCTCCTCAAGCCCGACGCCATGGTCGGCCATTGGGAGTTCACGCTCGGCGCCGAGCGCGTGAAGGAGATCGTCGAGAAACTGGGCTTTCCCTTCCTCGGCCAGAACGTCCGCGACAACGAGTGGAACGAGCCGGCCTTCGAGCCGATGGCAATGCTCGAGCGCGGCAGCGTCAGGATCGCGGTAATCGGCCAGGCCTTCCCCTATACCCCGATCGCCAACCCGCGCTGGATGATGCCGAACTGGTCCTTCGGAATCCGCGAGGAGGAGGTGCAGGCGAACGTCGACAAGGCACGCAAGGACGGCGCCGGGCTTGTCGTGCTCTTGTCGCACAACGGTTTCGACGTCGACCGCAAGCTCGCGTCCCGCCTGCGCGGCATCGACGTGATCCTCACCGCGCATACCCACGACGCCTTGCCCGAGGCGGTCAGGGTGGGAAAGACGCTGCTCGTCGCGTCCGGCAGCCACGGCAAGTTCGTGTCGCGGCTCGACCTCGACGTGCGTGACGGCGAGGTGAGGGACTATCGTTACAAGCTCATCCCGATCTTCTCCGACGCGATTGTGTCGGACGCCGAGATGGCGGCGAAGATCAACGAGATCCGCGAACCGCACGGGGCGATGCTCGCCGAGGAGGTCGGCCGCACCGAGACGCTCCTTTACCGCCGCGGCAACTTCAATGGCACGCTCGACGGCGTGATCTGCGACGCGCTTCTCTCCGAGCGCGACGCCGAGATCGCGCTTTCGCCCGGCTTCCGGTGGGGCAACTCGCTCCTCCCCGGCCAGGCGATCACACGCGAGGACGTCTACAACGCGACCGCCATGACCTATCCGGCTGCCTACCGCATGACGATGACCGGCGCGCGGCTGAAGGAGATCCTTGAAGACGTCGCGGACAATCTCTTCAATCCCGATCCCTATTATCAGCAGGGCGGCGACATGGTCCGGGTCGGCGGGCTCGCCTACACGATCGAGGTCGGCAAGCCGATGGGGAGCCGCATCTCCCAACTGCGCGTGTTGCGCACCGGCCAGCCGCTGGAGGCGGAGAAGGAATACGTTGTTTCCGGCTGGGCGAGCGTCAACGAGAACACGGAGGGCCCGCCGATCTGGGATGTCGTCTTCGCGCATCTTGCGAAGGAGAAGGTGGTCGCTCCGCGCGAGGCCGAGCACGTCCGCGTGGTCGGCGCCTGAGCGGCGAGGGGATGATGGCCAGCACCGAGCGCCCGTCGAAACTCTCCCGCCGCGCCATGCTCGGCGGCCTCGCCGCGGCCGCCCCCGCCACGGGCGGATCCGCTCTGGCGCGCGGCCCGGGAAATCCCGCGAATCAGCCGCCCAACGTGCCCGACTGGTCGAAATACCTCGGCGAGGGCGTCGCGGTCCGGGCCTACGGCAAGCCCTCGCAGCATGAGGCCCATGTGGTGCGGCGCGACGTCGAATGGCTCACCGCATCGAAGGAGAGCTCGGTCAGCTTCACGCCGCTGCACGAATTGGACGGCATGATCACGCCGAACGGGCTGTGCTTCGAGCGGCACCATGCCGGCATCGCCGAGATCGACCCGGCCGATTACCGCCTCATCCTGCACGGGTTGGTGGACAAGCCGCTGATCTTCACCCTCGACGACCTCAAGCGCTTCCCGCGCGTGAACCGGGCTTACTTTTGCGAATGCGCGGCGAATTCCGGCATGGAATGGCGCGGCGCCCAGCTCAACGGCTGCCAATACACGCACGGCATGGTCCATTGCGTGATGTACACCGGCGTGCCGCTGAGGCTCCTGCTCGCTGAGGCCGGGTTGAAGCCCAACGCCAAATGGCTCCTGCTCGAAGGCGGCGATGCGGCCGCTATGACCCGCTCCCTGCCGCTGGAGAAAGCGCTGGACGACACGCTCGTCGCCTACCGCATGAACGGCGAGATGCTGCGGCCCGAGAACGGCTATCCGGCCCGGATCGTCATCCCCGGCTGGGAGGCCAATATGTGGATCAAATGGCTGCGCCGCATCGAGGTCGGCGACGAACCCTGGCACCACCGCGAGGAGACCTCGAAATACACGGACCTTCTCGAGAACGGGAAGGCGCGCCGCTTCACCTTCGTCATGGATGCGAAATCCGTGATCACGAACCCGAGCCCGCAGGCGCCGCTGAACCATCGTCGCGGCTTCACGGTGCTCTCGGGCCTCGCCTGGTCCGGACGCGGCAAGGTCGCGCGCGTCGACGTCTCGCTCGACGGCGGGCGCAACTGGCAGACGGCGCAGCTCGACGGGCCGGTCTGGGACAAGGCGCTGACCCGCTTCTACCACGAGTTTGACTGGGACGGCCGCGAGCTTCTCCTGCAGTCCCGCGCCATGGACGCGACCGGTTACGTGCAGCCCACCAAGGCGGAACTCCGCAAACACCGCGGCGTCAACTCGATCTACCACAATAACGGCATTCAGACCTGGCACGTGAAGACCAGCGGGGAGGTCGAGAATGTCGAGGTGGGGTGATGTCCTGGGCTCCCCGATGCACCGCTGTCCTCATGCTGAGGAGCAAGCCGAAGGCGAGCCTCGAAGCACGCACGGTGCCGCGCCCGCTCCTTTGAAGGATGCTTCGCCGCACGGAGCGTGCTCGAGGCCGCCGCTTCGCGGCGGCGCCTCAGCATGAGGGGAGTCGTGCTCGGCCTCGCTGCAGTTGTCGCTGTCGGAGCCGCGGCCGAGCCGCGTCGCCAGAAGCTCGACATCGGACGCGAGGCCACCGCGCATGAGATCGCGGGCTGGGACATCGCGATCCGCCCCGGGCGCGGATTGCCGCCCGGCAAGGGCACGGTCAAGGAAGGCGAGGCGCTCTACCTCGAGCGCTGCGCCGCCTGCCACGGCGAGTTCGGCGAGAGCGCCGGGCGTTGGCCCATTCTTTCGGGCGGGAGCGGCACCTTGTCGAGCCATGACCCGGTGAAGTCGATCGGCTCCTATTGGCCCTACGCCTCGACCGTGATGGATTACATTCGCCGCGCCATGCCCTACGGCAACGCGCAGTCGCTCAGCAACGACGAGCTCTACGCGGTGACGGCCTACGTCCTCTATCTCAACGATGTGATCAAGGACGAGGAGTTCGAGTTGAACCGCGAGAACTTTGCCGAGCTTAAACTCCCGAACGAGCCGAATTTCATCCAAGACAATCGCGAGAGCGCCGAGAAAGAGTTCTGGAAGGATCCTTGCATGGCGAACTGCATGCCGGGCGAAGCGCGCATCGCGGGCCGGGCACGCACGCTCGACGTGACGCCGGAGGCCGGCAAAGGCCCGAAGGTCGAGTAAGTCGCGGCCACCCGCAGCAGATGGACTCGCTCAGCAATCTCGCCCCGACCGTTTCCGCCGCCGCTCTGCTGCTCCTCGGCTTCGCGATCATCGCGCTTGGCGCGCGTCTCGCCTACCGCGCTTTCTGGGGAAGGAGCGGTCGCAGACGCTGACGTGTGCCGATCAGTAGGTCGCCCGCCCTCCCGAGGCGTCGAAGACCGCGCCCGTGCTGAACGAGCATGCCTCCGAGCACAGCCAGAGCACCAGCTCCGCGACCTCGTCGACCGTCCCGAGCCGCTTCATCGGGCTCTTGGCGATCATCGCCTGCACGTATTCAGGCGCCATCTGCTGCAGGATGTCGGTCTGCACCGCCGCCGGAGCAACGGCGTTCACCCGGATGTCGGTCTCGGTGAGCTCCTTGCCGAGCGACTTGGTGAAGGCGATCACGCCGGCCTTGGCGGCCGAATAGGCGGAGAGGTTCGGCGAGCCGTCCTTGCCCGCGAGCGAGGCCATGTTGACGACCCGTCCGCGGCCGGCCCTGCGCATCACCGGCACGACCTGTCGAGTGACCTCGAAGACGCCGGTCAGATTCACATCGATGATCCGCCGCCAATCGGCCGGATCGAGCTCCTCGACGGTCAGTGACCCGCCCGTGAAACCGGCATTGTTCACGAGGATGTCGATCGTCGCGCTGTGATCGAGGACGTTTGCGAGCGCGCGAGCGATCGCCTCGGCGTCGGTCACGTCGACGCTGCTGGCGTCGACACCGGCGATCTCGACAGGCGCGAGATCCCAGTTCCAGACTCGCGCGCCGGCATCCCGCAGCCGCTCGGCGATGCGCCGGCCGATGCCCTTCGAGGCGCCGGTCACGACGGCGGTTCTGCCCAAGAAGTCGTATGCGATGGGCATCGGGCGGTTAGCTCGGCGGCGACCGCGGTTGCGATGGGAGGCCGGGGTCGAACACCCCGGCACCGTCCATCACAGTGTGGTGCCTTGCGCTTACGCGGCGCGGTCCACGGTCGTGGCGTCGGCGTTGTCCACTATGACGGGCGTCGCGAAATAGCTGATCTGCGGCGCCGTGCCGTAGCGCTCGGCGATCATGCGCTTCCACTCGGGAGAATACATCCGCTCCGCCGCCTCGCGGCTCTCCCATAGATAGACGCCGCCTCCCGTCCCATCCTCGCCGAACAGGTAATACTTGCGGACCAGTCCCGCGGCACCCTGGTACTTCGGGGCGGAACCCTCGAAGAGCGCCTTGGCGTCGTCCAGCGTCGTGCCGGGTTTGAGCGGGAATCGGACGATTGCGGTGATCATGACGGCCCTCCGGGAAAGCCTGGAACCTAGCCCAACGCGCTTCGCCGCTCCAGCCGGAACCGGCCTCATGCCGGCGGCGCGCCGGCCCTTCGGGACAGCTCGGAAATCGCGATCCCCATGGCGATGATCAGGGCTGCCACCCAGACCCACGAGGGATAGGCTTCTCCGAGCGCGAAGTAGCCTCCGAACAGCCCGAGCACCGCGCCGGCGTAGCCGATCTGGCTGAACGACACGATGCCGCCGGTCTTCTGAAGCTCGAAATAGATCAGGTTGCCGAAGGCGGCGAGCGCGGGCGCGATCGAGAGGGCGAGCCATCCCGGGCGCGCAACCTCGCTGAGCTCGGCGGCCCCGCCGCTCGCAAGCCAGCCGAGCCCGAGCCACAGCGCCGCGCCGCCCGACATGACGAGCGCGAGATCGAGCGCCGTCGATCCCGGCGGCCAGAACTTGGTCCGATAGATGTTCCCGGCCGCAATCGAGATCGGCGCCAGCATGGCAAGCGCGATCCAGACACCCTCGCCGGAGACCGGGGACCGACTGAAGGCCAGCATCAAGGCGCCGCAGAAGGCGATCGCGATCCCGAGCGTGCGCCCGCGCGACGCGCGCTCGAGCCCGAAGAGGCAGGCCAGCACATAGGTGAGCGGCGTCGGGAAAGCATAGGCAAGCGAGGCGACACCGGCGCTGACGAAAGCGGAGGCGCTGTAGATCAGGACCTGCGGAACGGCGACCGAGACGAGCCCGGCGACGGCGCCGTACAGAAGGACCGACCCGGCAAGCGTCGAGCGCGGGCGCCCGAAGCGGAACAGCGCAAGGAACGCCGCCGCCCCGGCCGCGCTCGCGAGCGCATAGAGGATTGGCGACGCGCCGCCCTGGCCGGCCTGCCGCGCGAGCATGGTGTGCGTCGCGAGCACGAACCCGTTCAGCACCAGGAGGATGGCGGTGCGCGGTCCTGCGCCCGTTCGGGTCGGGTCAGTCAACGATGAACAGCTTCGCGCCGGTTCGGGTCGACGACCGGTGGGCGGCGTCGCCGAAATCCGACACCTGGTAGCTCATGCCTGCCGTCAGCTCGAAGCGCCGGCCGTCCTGCAATTCCGTTTGGAGCTCGCCTTCCACGACGTAGAGGATGTGGCCGCGGTCGCACCAATGATCCGCCATGTAGCCAGGTGTGTACTCCACCATCCGGACCCGCACGTCGCCAATGTCGAGCGTCCGCCAGTATGCGCGTCCGGTCTCGCCCGGATGCTCGGTTGCCGGCATTTGCGACCAGTCGGTCGTGGTGAAGGGCAAGGCAGGTATCTTCATTTGCATGCCGGACCGGAGGAGCAATCCGGCATGTTGCCGGTCGCGCGGCGCCGTGCCAAGCGCATGCCCGCGCCCGGCGCCAGGGCGCGTGACCAGCCCTTCGACGGCAGATCACGCGTCAGGCCTTCGAGACTACGATGACCCAGCCCCTTCTCGTCATCGACGGCGACTCCTTCGCGCATCGCGCCTATCACGCCCTGCCCAAGACGATTCGGCGCAAGGGCAACAAGGGGGCGGGCGCCATCGTCGGCTTCGCGAACTTCCTCCTGCGGCTCCATGAGGACGAGCAGCCGCGCGCCGTTCTGGTCGGCTGGGATACGCTCGGCGTTCCGACCCATCGGCAGAAGCTCTTCGAGGGCTACCAGGCCGGGCGCAGCTTCGACGACGAGCTGATCGAGCAGCTTGAGGTCCTGCCGCAGCTTGTAACGGCGTGCGGCTTTGCCAACGCGAAGGCGCCGGGCTTCGAGGCGGACGATTTCCTTGCCGCGGCAGTCGCGCGCGAGGAACGGCGCCAGCGGCCTGTGATCGTCGCGAGCGGCGACCGCGACGCTTATCAACTCGCCTCCGAGCTAACGGCCATCCTGCAGCCGATCCGCGCTGGCGAGATGGCGCGGATCGGCCCGGCCGAGGTGCGCGCCCGCTACGGCGTCGATCCGAAGCAAGTGCCGGACTTCATCGCCTTGCGCGGCGATCCGTCGGATAAGATCCCCGGAGCGAAAGGGATCGGTCCGGTCGGTGCGGCGAACCTGCTGCGGAGGTACGGCACGCTCGAAGCGGCCTTGCAGTCTGGCCGTTTTCCCGCGCAGGCGAACGCGCTGCGCCTCTATCGCGACATCGCGACGATGGACGCCTCGGCGCCGCTTCCCGCGCTGCGCAACCAGAACCCGAAGTGGGCCGAGGGCGCGAAGCTTGCGGGCGATTGGAAGCTGGAACGGCTTGCCGGTCGCCTTCGGGAGCTCGGCGGTGGGCAGGCGGGTCAGTGGTGACAGCCCGGTAGACGCCGTCCGCGTCCAAGTCATTGAATTGTGGTAGCGGAGGAGGGACTCGAACCCCCGACACGAGGATTATGATTCCTCTGCTCTAACCAGCTGAGCTACTCCGCCCCGGTGTCGCGCGCGGGCGCG
>JAQSWQ010000070.1 GCA_029266525.1 Microvirga sp. | reverse complement strand
TTTCTTAGACACGAGAACACGCGTCGAGCAGACGAGCCCGCTTCCGGAACGAACGGCCTGTATGGAGCGCAGCATCAGGCAAAAAGGGAACGGCGAGGATGGGGCGCCATCTGGCCGAAAGCGGAATGACGGCTTTCGAGACAGAGACCGTGGAAACTGTCGTTCGCTCGGCAAGGATCCGGCGCATCTATTCCGCCCGTCTCGCTACTTGAGATCCGGCCGGATTGCGCCAGTGGCGGACGTGGCCGCTCGTGTCGCCACTGGCGCCGCCAGGCGCCTCATTTTTCCAGCCCTCGGGCTATCTTGCCCTTGATCTTCTCCGCGTCGGCTGGATCGGGCTTGAGCGACAAAGCCTGCGCCCAGGATTTGCGCGCCTCGTCCTGGCGTCCCGTCCGCCAGTACGCATCGCCGAGATGGTCTCTTATTTCGCTGTTCTTCGGTTCAAGAGTGGCCGCGCGCTCGATGAACTTGATCGCCTCCTGATAGTCGCCGAGGCGGTAGTGTGCAAAGCCGAGACTGTCGAGCATATTGCCGTCGTCCGGTTTGAGCTTTACGGCCTTCTCGAGCAGCGCCAGGCCCTCCTTCAGCTTGAGATTCCGATCGACCCAGTTGTAGCCGAGTTCATTGAGAACCGAGGGCTGATCGGGATCGAGCTCCATCGCCTTGAGAAAATCCGCCTCGGCCTGAGGCCATTTGCCGAGCCGCTCATAGCTCACGCCGCGAAAGTGCCAGTAGGTCCAGTTCGCCTTCTCCGGCTTGCCGGCCAACTCGATCGCCTTGGCGTAATCCTTGGCGGCGCGTTCGAAATCGCTCTTGCCGCGGTAGGCATCGCCGCGAACGCCATATGCCCGCGCATTTTTCGGATCGAAGCGGATCGCCTCGCTGTAGTCCCTGATGGCGCGCTCGTTATCGCCCTTGGCCTTGTGGGCAAGCCCGCGATTGTAATAGGCAACCACATGTTTCGGATCGAGGCGGATCGCCTCGTCGAAATCCTTGATGGCGCGCTCGTTATCGCCCTTGTAGGAGTAGGCGCTGCCGCGATTGTTGTAAGCAAGCGCATATTGTGGATCGAGGCGGATCGCCTCGTCGAACTCCTTGATGGCACGGTCGTAATCGCCCTTGTTGGAGTAGGCGCCGCCGCGATTGTTGTAGGCAACTACATATTTCGGGTCGAGGCGGATCGCCTCGCTGTAATCCTTGATGGCGCGGTCGTTATCGCCCTTGTCCTTGTGGGCATTGCCGCGATTGTTATAGGCAACCACATATTCCGGATCGAGGCGGATCGCCTCGTCGTGATCCTTGATGGCGCGGTCGTTATCGCCCTTGCTGGAGTAGGTGCTGCCGCGATTGTAATAGGCCGTCGCATCTGTCGGATCGAGTCGGATCGCCTCGTCGTACTCCTCGATGGCGCGGTCGTAATCGCCCTTGTGGAAGTAAACAGACCCACGATTTAGATAGGCCTTCGCATTTGTCGGATCCAATCGGATCGCCTCGCTGTAATCCTTGATGGCGCGGTCGTTGTCGCCCTTGCCCTTGTGGGCATTGCCGCGATTGAAATAGGCAAGCGCATAGTTCAGATCGAGGCGGATTGCCTCGTCGAACTCCTTGATGGCGCGGTCGTTATCGCCCTTGTTGGAGTAGGCGCTGCCGCGGTTGTTGTAAGAAAGCGCATATTGCGGATCGAGCCGGATCGCCTCGTCGAACTCCTTGATGGCGCGGTCGTAATCGCCCTTTTCGGAATAGGCGTGGCCGCGATCGTTATAGGCGTTGGCGCGGTTTGTGTTGCTCTCCGCCGCGCCGCGCGCGCCGAGCCGCGCCGCCTCCTCCAAATCCTTCTTGGCCCGGGCGGAGTCTCCCTTGTTTTCATAGGCCCGCCCGCGAATCTCGTAGGCAAGCGCATAGTTCGGATTGAGGCGGATCGCCTCGCTGTAATCCTTGATGGCGCGATCGTTATCGCCTTTGAAGAAGTAGGCACCCCCACGATGCAAATAGGTGCTCGCATTTTTCGGATCTAGGCGGATCGCCTCGCTGTAATCCTTGATGGCGCGGTCGTGATCGCGCTTCGCGGAGTAGGCAAGCCCGCGATTGAAATAGGCCTCCGCAAATTTCGGATCGAGGCGGATCGCCTCGTCGTGATCCTTGATGGCGCGGTCGCTATCGCCCTTGCTGGAGTAGGCAAGCCCGCGATTGCTATAGGCATCCGCGAATTTCGGATCGAGGCGGATCACCTCGTCGTGATCCTTGATGGCGCGGTCGTGGTCGCCCTTGCCGTGGTAGACTTGGCCGCGACTGTTATAAGCAAGCGCATAGCGCGGATTGAGGCGGATCGCCTCGTCCAAATCCTCGATGGCGCGGTCGAAATCGCCCTTCATGAAATATGCACGGGCGCGAGCGTTATAGGCACGCACAACTTTCGGATCGACGCGGATCGCCTCGTCGTAATCCTTGATGGCGCGGTCGTAATCGCGCGTGCCGTAGGCATAGCCGCGATTGACATAGGCGTTGGCGCGGTTTGTCGCGCTCTCCGCCGCGCCGCGCGCCAACACCTCCGTGCATCCGGCGATCTTGCGATCCTGATCGGCGGTTTGACCGCAATCCTCCCACGCCTTGTCCGCCGCGCGGGCCGGCGGCGCGAGCAGGGGCAGGAACGCCAGAGCCGAGAAAAGGCAACGCCGGAGCATCTGATCCTCGATCCCAAGCGCGTAGGCGAAGGCGGCGCGGCGCATGTCGTCGTCGCGGCGCGGATCGCCCCGCGGGGGCATGGCCGGCATAGCCCGCGACGAGAATGAGCCCGCTCGCGCGATTGCGCAAGGCGAAGATGAAGGGCTTGTCCCTGACCATGTGCAGTCTGTCGCCCTGTTCAAGCGCGCATGGCCACGGCGGGCAACTTCGTGAATTTCAAGTCTCACCGCTACTTACGGGAAATGCCCCCTTGGCTTGCGGCAAGATGATCGACGTCTCCTTCGGGTCACAATCTTCCGTCGCCTGAGGCGTTTGCGTCGTTGGAGAAGGGGCGTCGATCAGCCGGAGACCGGTTCCTGGATGAACGTCCGGGTTGGGGCGCAGCACCAACCAACGGGAACGGCTAGGATGGGCGCAATGCCGACGGCAGCCCGCCTCCACCACGCCGCGCGTCATCACCCCGCGGAAAGACGTGAACGTCCAGGCGATCTTTCGAGACGTCGATGCCGACAGCCTTCATCTCCATCCTCCCTCGGGGAACCAAGCTCCCATTGCGGGCTCAGGGCCCGAGGGGGACACGGTCTCCCGCCCGCCACCGCGCCAAGCATCATGCCTGAGTCGGCAGGACGAGAGTTACAAGGGGGACCACGCGAAGCGTGGTGGAGGGGGCGAGCGCAAGCGCAACGCGTGGGGTTGCCCCTCCCAAGCGCGGCGCGTGGGTTCCCCCTAAGCGCGGTGCGTGGGGTTGCCCCCTCCACCGCCTTCGGCGGTCCCCCTCCCCCGCTGCGCGGGTGAGGATCAAGGCCCGATCACCCCCGCCCCGGCCGCTCCCCCGCCGCCCAGGCGAGCGCCTGCTCCAGGCGATCGTTGCCCCAGAACATCTCGCCGTCCTCGGTGAAGAAGGTCGGCGCGCCGAAGATGCCGCGGGAGCGGGCTTCCTCGCTCAGGGCCTTGAGGCGGGTCTTGTTGGCGTCCCCTTGGGCGCCCTTCATGACGTGGTCGGTGTCGAGGCCGAGATGGGCCACGATCGCCTGCACGGCGCCGGGGTCGGCGATGGCGCGGCCTTCGCCGAACTCGGCCCGGTAGACCGCCTTGGTGAAGGTCGCGCCCCAGGGATGATCGGCGCCGTAGAGCGCGACCCGGGCGGCGATGAGCCCATTCTGCGGAAAGGGGTCGGGCTTCCTGAAGGGAAGCCCGAGCGCCGCCGCCTGGCGCTCGAGGTCGCGCCACATGTAGCGGCCCTTGGCCGGGTAGAGGTTGAAGGGGGAGGAGGTCCAGCCCTGAGCCGCGAAGATCGGCCCGAGCAGGAACGGCCGCCAGCGGATGTCGACGCCCGCCCCTTCGGCCAGCGCCTCGATGCGCATCGCCGAGAGATAGGAATAGCTCGAGGCGAACTCATACCAGAACTCGAGCACCGGTCGACGCGCCATCAAACCTCTCCTTGTGCAATGCGCCGAAGCATCCGGACTTAACGCGCGCCTGCCAAGCGCGTTCATGCAGCGCCTTGTGGGCGGAAGCGCGACGCGAACCGGCGAGATGGTCTATAGCTCGGGTCACGGCCCGCCCGCATTGCCCTTCCCCGCATGGATCTCTCCCTTCTCTGGATTCCGGCGACGCTCGCTGCGGCGGCCGCCCAGACCGCGCGCAACGCGACGCAGCGGCGCCTCACCGAGACGCTCGGCACGGTCGGCGCGACGCAGGTGCGCTTCCTCTACGGCCTGCCCTTCGCGGCGCTCTTTCTCCTGGGCGTGCTGGAGCTCTCCGGCGAGCCGATGCCGGCGCCGGACGCCGGCTTCGTCGGCTTCATCGTCATGGGGGCGGTGACCCAGATCCTCGCCACTGCCCTCATGCTCGCGGCGATGCGCGAGCGCTCGTTTGCGGTCGTGACCGCGACGATCAAGACCGAGCCGGTGCAGGTCGCGGTGTTTGGCGTCGCCGTGCTGGGCGATCCGCTGACCCCGCTTGCAGGGCTCGCCATCGTGGTCGCGACGGTTGGCGTGATCCTGATGTCGTTCAAGGAGCGGCTGTCGGAGGTCACCCGCGCCGGGGCGCGGCCGATCCTGCTCGGGGTCGTCGCCGGGGCCTTCTTCGGCTTGGCCGCGATCGGCTTTCGCGGCGCGATCCTGTCGCTCGATTCCGGCGGCTTCTTCGTTCGCGCGACGACCACCCTCGCCTGGGGCCTCGCGCTGCAGACCGCGATCCTCGTCGCCTGGCTCCTCGTCTTCAACCGTGCCGCCATGGTCGGCAGCCTGCGCGAATGGCGCTCGTCGCTGTTTGCCGGCTTCCTCGGCGCGCTCGCCTCGCAATTCTGGTTCCTCGGCTTCGCCCTCACGGCGGCCGCGAACGTGCGGACCTTGGCCTTGGTCGAGGTGCTGATGGCGCAGATCGTCTCGCGGCGGCTGTTCTCGCACGCCGCAACCCCGCGCGAGCTTCTCGGCATGGCCCTGATCGTCGGGGGGGTCGCGCTGCTTCTGTGGACCGCGATCTGACACTGTGCAGGTGCACATATCAGCCCTGCACGCGTCTGCTTGCTCCCCGAAGCGCGCGCCGCCACATTCGGGTCGGGACGAAGACGCGAAGGACGCCGCCATGACCGCCTGCATCGTCGGCTGGGCTCACAGCAAATTCGGCAAGCTCGACAACGAGACCGTCGAAAGCCTGGTCATCCGGGTCGCGAATGAGGCGCTCGACCATGCCGGCATCGGCGCCGAGGAGGTCGACGAGATCCTGCTCGGCCATTTCAACGCCGGCTTCACGCCGCAGGATTTCACGGCCTCGATCGTGCTCCAGGCGAACGACAAGTTCCGCTTCAAGCCGGCGACGCGCGTCGAGAACGCCTGCGCGACCGGCTCCGCCGCCGTGCATCAGGCGATCAAGGCCATCGAGGCGCGGCGGGCCCGCGTCGCGCTGGTGGTCGGGGTCGAGCAGATGACCCATGCCCCGAGCCCGGACATCGCGAGGAACCTCCTCAAGGCGTCCTATCTCGCCGAGGACGGCGAGACCCCGGGGGGCTTTGCCGGCGTGTTCGGCAAGATCGCCGGCGCCTATTTCCAGCGCCACGGCGACCAATCCGACGCGCTCGCCATGATCGCGGCGAAGAACCACAAGAACGGCGTGTCGAATCCCTACGCGCAGATGCGCAAGGACCTCGGCTACGAGTTCTGCCGCGCCGAGTCGGAGAAGAACCCCTTCGTGGCAGGGCCGCTCAAGCGCACGGACTGCTCGCTCGTCTCGGACGGCGCCGCGGCGCTCGTCGTCGCCGACACCGAGACCGCGCTGCAGATGAGGCGCGCGGTCGCCTTCCGCGCCACCGCCCATGCGCAGGACTTCCTGCCCATGTCGAAGCGCGACATCCTGCGCTTCGAGGGCTGCGCCGAGGCCTGGAAGCGGGCGCTCGGCAAGGCGCGGATCGAGCTCGGGGACCTCTCCTTCGTCGAGACCCACGACTGCTTCACGATCGCCGAGCTCATCGAATACGAGGCGATGGGGCTGACCGCCGAAGGCCAGGGCGCGACCGCGATCAAGGAAGGCTGGACCGAGAAGAACGGCAGGCTGCCGGTCAACCCCTCCGGGGGCTTGAAGGCCAAGGGCCACCCGATCGGCGCCACGGGCGTGTCGATGCATGCGCTCACCGCGATGCAGCTCTGCGAGGAGGCCGGCGACATGCAGATCCCTGCCGCCAAGCTCGGCGGCATCTTCAACATGGGCGGCGCCGCCGTCGCGAACTATGTGAGCGTGCTCGAGCGGATCAAGTGAGCTCGCCGAGCGGCGCACATTCCCGACAACAGCTCTCGTGTATGGGAGCGCTCAGCGAGGCTCAACTCTGAACCGCTTGAGAGCCTCGCTCCATCAAGGCTGACGGTATGGCGGCACCGTTGCTCTACACCGCGCGCCGTCTATGATGTGCGGTTACTGCCGCTGAAGAGCAAGACTGTAGATGGCACTTCTCCTGCGCGTTCCCGCACTGATTCTGGCGGCCCTCTACCTGTTGCTCATAACGAGGCAGGGCGACCAAGTCGCGGTCCTCGTCGAAATGCTCTCCTTTCCCCGCGACCACTGGCGGCTGTTCATCATTTCATTCGTGACCGGCATCATGCTTTGGCTGCTCGCGGAGCGAAGGTCTGGCTGGTGGCTTCTCGTCGATTTGGTGATTTTCTTCCTTCCACTTTGGGTTCTTACGTATACGTTGTTCTCGAGTGCGTGGCCGCCTCTAGGTTTGATCACGATCGCCGGGTGCGTAGTGGTTCTCGGCATTCTTCTGGACCGCATCGCGCGCCCGAGCTGGAAGCTAACTGCGCTGATCTGCGTAGTCATAGTTGCGATCTGGGCCGCGTTTTTCATCGGGATTTCCGCGGCACCAGTTGAATTCCCGCGAAAAGTAGGTGCATTGGCGCTGACGTTCTGCTTCCTTGGCCTGTGCGCTGCAGGTCTCCAAATCGCGTTAAGACATCCGATGATCGGAGTTCCGGCCCTCGCCGTGGTCGCCGGGTCTTTTCTGTTTCACGAGGAAGGCCATGTGCTGAATCAAGTAGATTTAACGAATCAGGAATCCGCGCTAGAAACCCCTCTTTCAGAATCTCCCCAAGCCAAAGAAGTCGCTACCGCTCAGGGATCACCCCAGGAAGCTCCCTCACGCCCGCCTTTCGTACGAACCCAGGTGTCATTGCAGCAGGCGTTCCACGTCTGGCTGGCGAGCCGAAACGATTTGGAGGAATACCGCCGGCGCAAACGGCCCTACCCGGTTTTCCTCGTTACCTCTGAGGGCGGAGGGGGTTATGCGGCTGCTCACGCATATCTCTTCCTCTCAAAGCTTCAGAAGCGTTGTCCGAATTTTGCCCAACACGTGTTCGCAATCGTCGGCGTGTCAGGCGGCGCAGTCGGCAATTCCATGTTTCGCGCAGCCCTCACCAAGTCGGTGAACCCGTCCACTTACCAACGGTGCAGTGGCGAAGCGGATACGGCCGAACAGGTGAGACTGCTAGCGACAGACCATTTGTCGCCGGTCATCGCAGCACTGCTGTTCAGGGACTTTCCTAACAAGATCTCATTCGGCGCCTTTGGACCGCCTGACCGTGCCGATGCGCTCGCGGCTTCTCTCGCCTCAAGTCTCGGCCGTGACCCAGCTGAGGCCAACCCGCTCTACTGGGATCATTACTGGGCCACGGCGAACAAAAGCGAGATTAGGCTCGGCGAAACCCCGGCCATCGTGCATGTGGCAACCAACGCCGTTTCGGGCAAGCGTTATATATTTGCGCCGTTCGCCTTCAGCTTCGTCGGAGACCGCATTGAGGAGGCGCTTAATGATCTAAATTGGGAGGGGCCGGACGAGGCGGGCCCGCGATCCTCCGATATCAGGCTTATGGATGCGGCTGTCGCGAGCGCGAGTTTTCCTTGGATCACCCCAAGCCGCGTACTGGAAGGGCGGCTGCAGGAGCGCATTGCGTTGGTCGACGGCGGTTATTTGGAAGCCTCGGGTGCCGAAACGGTCCGAGACATTGTCGCCGAGCTCCAGTTTCCAAATCCAGCCTATGACGGGGCGAGCATCGTTCCAATGCAGCCTCCGCGTTCGAGTACGCCCGACAGGCTGACAGCAGGATGCGACTTGCCCAGGATCGAATATGTTCCGCGAACCGTCGGGACGGAAGAGGTGCCATCCTATGGTGATAATGAGGATGCTTGCCGTATCTTAATCGAATTGCATGTGATCACGATTCGGGCCGAGGTTCCGTACCAGCGGGGCGTGAATAGCCAGAATTTTTTTGTCGACCCTCTAACTGCGCTCCTGAGCGCGCGCTCGCGCCGTGGAGAAACGGCTCGGTTCGGCCTACTATCGCAACTTTGTGGCCGCCTTTACTGCCCCCCGCAAGTGGAGGACGTCGCTGACTGGGGGGTTTATGAGAGCGTCCTCCACGTCGAACGGCTTACGCTGCCATTGGGATGGCATCTCCCGCTCGCCACTATACAGAAGCTTGACCGTGTCGTGGCGCCGAACGCCGATCAGAATGTAGATCAGGAAAGCGATGCTGACAGCGAAAATCAGGAGAACACCACCGGAGAAACTAACACGAATCAGGAAGGTGATCGCACTCGCGAGATAGGCGCGAGTGGCGCGCCGGAAGGGGGCATGCCGGCGATTGTAGCCTGGCAGAACCAAATCTGGGCCGGCATGACAGACAACCCGGAAGGCGTCCGCCGGATTCAAAAGGCCCTCGACCCGGGTCAGTGACGCTGATACCAGCCGTCCGCCTAGATCCCAAATGCCGCCAGGAGGCCTGTCCAGAGCCATTGCGGCCGGCTGCGTGTCTGCCCCTACTCCCCCGGCGCCTTGGCCTGGATGGCGAGCGCGTGCAGGCCGCGTTCGAAGGCGCCGGCGAGGGCGGCGTTGACCATGCGGTGGCGCTCGACGCGGCTCTTCCCTTCGAAGGCCGCCGACACCACATCGATGCGGAAGTGAGTTTCCCCGCCTTCGCGCCAGCCCGCATGGCCGACATGGCGGTGGGACTCGTCCTCGACCACGAGACGAGCGGGCTCGAGGCGCTCTTGAAGCGTCGCGGTTATCCAGTCCTTCAGGCTCATGGGACAAGCTCACGAGGGTTCCTGCCGGGCCTGCAGGATTCTGCGTTTGTCAAGACCTTGGCCCGAAGCCGCCTCGCCCTCATAATCGAACCGCGATGGACCTCAACTCGCCCTTCTTCGACCGGATCCGGATCAAGCCGGCTTGCGACGAGCCGCGCGAGCCGGCTGATCCGGTCTGCGACAAGATCGGCTGCGCCGGCGCGGGGCTGCACCGGGCCCCGAAGGGCCGCGGGCGCGAGGGCCAGTACTGGCGCTTCTGCCTCCAGCATGTGCGCGAGTACAACGCCTCCTACAACTATTTCGCCGGGATGACCGACGATGCGGTCGCCGCCTACCAGAAGGACGCGGTCGTCGGCCACCGCCCGACCTTCCCGATGGGCGTGAACGGCTCCGGCCGGCAGAACGCCGACGAGCCGGAGGCGCCGAAGCGCGACTGGGGCTATTTCGACCCGCTCGGCATCCTGCGCGGCGAGGGCTTCGCCCAGGCCCGGCGCGCCAAGGCGGAGCCAACCAAGCGGCGCTACAGCGGCGTCGTGCAGCGGGCGCTCGACACGCTCGGGCTCGACGAGACCGCCGACGCGGCCGCCATCAAGGCGCAGTACAAGGCCCTGGTGAAACGGTTCCACCCCGACGCTCACGGCGGCGACCGCTCGTTCGAGGACCGGCTGCGCGACATCATCAAGGCGCACGACACCCTCAAGAGCGCCGGCCTGTGCTGAAGGCGGGGCAGCGAACGCCTTCGCCGCAAGGGTGTTGTGAGGTGAGCGAAATTGCGCCGGGCCAGCCCCGAGGCTAAGGAGAGCCGCGAGCGGGCTTAGGCCCGCCGGGCATTCAGGGCGCGACGAGCGCCCCAAGAGGCTTCAATGCTTGCGACATCCGAGACCGCGTCCGGCCTTCCGGACATGAAGATTTCCGTCCGCCAGGTGTTCGGCATCGACACCGACATGGAGGTTCCGGCCTATTCGCAGGCCGAGGAGCACGTGCCTGACCTCGACCCGGACTACATCTTCGACCGCGAGACCACCATGGCGATCCTGGCGGGCTTCTCCCGCAACCGGCGCGTGATGATCACCGGGTATCACGGCACCGGCAAGTCGACCCATGTCGAGCAGGTCGCGGCGCGACTCAACTGGCCCTGCGTGCGCATCAACCTCGACAGCCACGTCTCGCGCATCGACCTCGTCGGCAAGGACGCGATCGTGCTGCAGGAAGGCAAGCAGGTCACCGAGTTCAAGGACGGCATGCTGCCCTGGGCTTTGCAGAACAACATCGCGCTCTGCTTCGACGAGTACGACGCCGGCCGCCCGGACGTGATGTTCGTGATCCAGCGCGTGCTCGAGGTCTCGGGCCGCCTGACGCTCCTCGACCAGCGCCGGGTGATCCGACCGCATCCGGCCTTCCGGCTGTTTGCGACCGCGAACACGATCGGGCTCGGCGACACCTCGGGGCTCTACCACGGCACGCAGCAGATCAACCAGGGCCAGATGGACCGCTGGTCGATCGTGACGACGCTGAACTACCTGCCGCACGACAAGGAGGTCGACATCGTCCTCTCCAAGGCGACGCACTACCGCACGCCGGAGGGGCGGGACATCGTGAACCGCATGGTGCGGGTCGCGGACCTCACCCGCAACGCCTTCATCAACGGCGACCTCTCGACCGTCATGAGCCCGCGCACGGTGATCACCTGGGCCGAGAACGCCGACATCTTCAACGATGTCGGCTTCGCCTTCCGGGTCACCTTCCTCAACAAATGCGACGAGCTCGAACGCGCCCTCGTCGCCGAGTTCTACCAGCGCTCGTTCGGCAAGGAGCTGCCCGAGAGCGCGGTCAACGTGGCGCTGAGCTAGAGGCGGAGGCCGCGATGGCTGATCCGGTCGCGAAGGAGCGGGCGCCGGCGAAGAAGCGCACGCGCTACGAAGAGGACCTCTACAGCTGGGTGCAGGAGCAGGTTGCGCTATTGCGGGCCGGGCGGGTCAACGAAATCGACGCTGCAAACATTGCCGAGGAGCTGAGCGACGTGGGGTTGAGCGAATTCGACAAGCTCGAAAGCGCGCTTCGTGTCCTCCTCATGCATATGCTCAAATGGGACCAGCAGCCCGAGTTCCGGACCCGGAGCTGGGTCTTCTCCATCTTGGAGCAGCGGCAGCGTTACGCGAAGGTTCTCAGGAAAAACCCCGGGCTCAAGCCGCGTCGCGGCGAGGCCCTCATCGATGCCTACAAGAGCGCGCGCCGCTGGGCCGCGGAGGAGACTAACCTTTCGCTGGGAGAGTTTCCGGACGAGTGTCCGTACAGCTGGGACGACATCCTGCAACGGCCGTTCGAGCTCGACTCGGTTCAACGAGCTGGAGAGAAGGACACCTCGGGCTCGCAATGACCATCTCCAACCGCAAGCCCGGCGACAAGCGAGAATCCCCGGCGGAGCCGCTGAAGCGCTCGATCGCGGGCTGCCTGCGGGCGATCGCAAGGAAGCCCGACCTCGAGGTCAGCTTCGCGTCGGACAGGCCGATGCTCTCGCCCGACAAGGCGCGCCTGCCCGAGCCGCCGCGCAAGCTCAACCGTAACGACGTCGCAATCGTGCGCGGCCATGCCGATTCCATGGCCCTGCGCCTCGCCTGCCACGACGCGGCGGTGCACCGGCGGCTCGCTCCCGAGGGCCAAGCCGCCCGCGCCGTGTTCGATGCCGTCGAGCAGGCCCGCGTCGAGGCGATCGGCTCGCGGCGCATGTCGGGCGTCGGCGACAACATCACGGCCATGCTCGAGGACCGCTACCATCGCGGCGGCAAATACGAGGACATCACCGACCGCGCCGACGCGCCGGTCGAGGACGCGGTCGCGCTCATGGTGCGCGAGCGCCTCACCGGGCTCAAGCCGCCGCCGGCCGCCGCCAAGATCGTCGAGCTCTGGCGCGATTTCATCGAGGACCGCGCCGGGCGCGACCTCGACGGCCTCACCTCCTCGATCGAGAACCAGCGCCTGTTCGCCCGCTCGGTACGCGATCTCCTCGCCTCGCTCGAGATGGCCGACGACGCCATGCTCGACCAGGACGAGGACGAGAACGAGGACGACCAGGATTCGTCCGACGAGAAGGATCAGAGCGACGGCGAGGCCGAGGACCAGAGCGACGGCGAGCGCGCCGAGTCCGAGATCTCGGACGAGGGCTCGGACGATCTCGATGAAGGCGCGCAGGAGGCCGCCGACGCGCCCTCGGGCGAGCTCCCGGACGATTCCGACGAGGCGGTGAGCGAGGAGGCCTCCGAGGCCTGGCGCCCGCCGGTGTCACGCTCGAACGAGCCGCGCGGGCCGGACTACCGCGCCTTCACCCAGAAGTTCGACGAGGTCGTGCAGGCCGAGGATCTCTGCGACGCCGACGAGCTCTCGCGCCTGCGCGCCTATCTCGACAAGCAGCTCTCGCACCTCCAGGGCGTGGTCGGACGGCTCGCGAACCGGCTGCAGCGCCGGCTGCTCGCCCAGCAGAACCGGGCCTGGGAGTTCGACCTCGAGGAGGGCATGCTCGACCCGGCCCGCCTGCCGCGGATCATCATCGATCCCTTCCAGCCGCTCTCCTTCAAGCAGGAGAAGGACACGAACTTCCGCGACACCGTGGTCACGCTGCTCCTCGACAATTCCGGATCGATGCGCGGGCGGCCGATCACGGTCGCCGCGACCTGCGCCGACATCCTGGCGCGCACGCTCGAGCGCTGCGGCGTCAAGGTCGAGATCCTCGGCTTCACGACGCGGGCCTGGAAGGGCGGGCAATCGCGCGAGACCTGGCTGCAATCGGGCAAGCCGGCCAATCCCGGGCGCCTCAACGACCTTCGTCACATCGTCTACAAGGCCGCCGACGCGCCCTGGCGGCGCGCCCGCAAGAATCTCGGCTTGATGATGCGCGAGGGCCTGCTCAAGGAGAACATCGACGGCGAGGCGCTCGACTGGGCCCACAAGCGCCTTCTCGGCCGGCCCGAGCAGCGCCGCATCCTGATGGTGATCTCCGACGGCGCGCCGGTCGACGACTCGACGCTGTCGGTCAATCCCGGCAACTACCTCGAGCGCCACCTGCGCTTCGTGATCGAGGACATCGAGTCGCGCTCGCCGGTCGAGCTCATCGCGATCGGCATCGGCCACGACGTGACGCGCTACTACCGCCGCGCCGTCACCATCGTCGACGCCGAGGAGCTCGGCGGCGCGATGACCGACAAGCTCGCCGAGCTGTTCGAGGAAAACGCCGTTCAGCCGCCGGTTCCACCGCCGGTCCTGCGGCGCGCCGCAGCGCGGGCCTGACGCGAAAGCGGCGCCCGCTCCGGCGGACACGCGCTCACGAGGCCTTTTCGAGCTTCTGCGCGATCATTTCCTCGGCGAGCGCGGTGAGCATGTGCTTCTGCACCTTGCCGGTGGCGCTTGCCGGCATGCGCCCCATCACGAAGACATGCTGCGGACGCTTGTAGGCGGCAAGCCGCTCGCCGACGAATGCCTTCAGCGCCGGCTCGTCAAGGCTCGAGCCCGGCATGATCTCGAGGAACGCAACCACCTCCTCGTTGCCCGAGACCCGCCGGCCGACCACCGCCGACTGCACCACCTCGGGATGGGCGTTGAGCGCCGTCTCGACCTCGGGCGGATAGACGTTGAAGCCCGAGCGGATGATCAGCTCCTTCGCCCGTCCGACCAGGAAGAGATTGCCGTCCGGCGCCCGCCGGCCAAGATCGCCGGTCCTGAGCCAGCCGTCCGGCGTTATGGCCGCGGCGGTGGCGACCGCGTCGCGGTAGTACCCCTTCATCACGTTCGGCCCGCGCAGCCAGCATTCGCCGACCTCGCCCTCGGGCACGTCGCGACCGTGCTGGTCGACGAAGCGGATCTCCAATCCGGGCAGCGCCGGGCCGATCGAATCGTCGTCGCGCGGAGCTTCGATGCGCGTCTGCGCCACCGTCGGCGAGGCTTCGGTCAGGCCGTAGCCGTTGTTGAGCGCACGGCCGAAGCGCGCCTCGATGCGGCGCTTCCAGTCGAGATCGAGCGGCGCGCCGCCGGACGACATGTAGCGCAGCCGCGGCGCGATCAACGCCTCGCCGCGATGGTCAAGATGCTCGAGGAGCCGCGCATACATCGCCGGCACGCCCTGGAACACGGTGACGCCGGAACGCAGCGCCTCGGCGAGATGGGCCGGATCGAAGCGGTTCACCAATTGCAGCGCGCCGCCGGCGCTGACGGTGCCGAGGCAGGTCGAGGCAAGCCCGAAGACATGGCTCACCGGCAGCACGGCGTAGACGAGATCGTCGGCGGAGAGCGCGCGGATCGCGCCCGAGACGATCGCGATGAAGAGCAGGTTGCGATGCGTGAGCATCACGCCCTTCGGGTTTCCGGTTGTGCCGGAGGTGTAGATCATCGCGGCGACCTGCGCCGCGCTCGAGCTCTCGACCGGTTCGGGCGTCGCGGGACGATTGCCGGCGATCGCGAAGGCGCCGATCGACGGGTCCGCCATCGCCTTCGCCTCGGCGCCCTCGGCATGACGGGCCGCGTCAGGCGACGCGCCGGTCGTGAACAGGATCGCACGCGGCTCGCAATGGTCGCGGATGCGGGCGATCTCGGGCGCCGCGAGGCGTGCATTGATCAGCGCCGCCCAGGCCTCGAGCCGGCTCGCGGCAAAGAGCGCCGCGACCGCCGCGACGCTGTTCTCGAGGATCACCAGCACCCGGTCGCCGCCGCGCACGCCGGCCTCGCGCAGGTGCCCCTCCATGGCATCGACCGAGGCGCGGAACTCCCTCCAGGTGAGGCGGCGGCCGTCGTGATCGATCAGCGCGAGCGCCTCCGGCCGCTCCGCCGCGTGGCGCTCGACGAGCTCGTGGATGCGGCGGGGAAAGGCGGCAAGGTCGAAGCCGGGCTCGCTGCTCGTCACGAGCGGCCCTCCTTTCCCTCCCCCCGGAGAGGAGGGCGGACTCGGGCGTAGCCCGAGCCGGGTGGGGGGCGCTGGGCCGGAGCGCCGGCGAAAACGCTTCCGCTCCGATGCTGATGGGCCAGCGCCCTATTCGGATAGGTCCGCGCTCCTTGCCCGCGCCCCCCACCCGGCTCGCGCTTCGCGCGAGTCGGCCCTCCCCGCCGGGGGGAGGGAATTGGCGCGGGGCTCGTCGCCAACAGCATCACCCGCGCGCCTCCTTGATCATGCTGCGCGCGATCAGGACCTGCTGGATCTGGGTGGTGCCCTCGTAGATGCGGAAGAGGCGCACGTCGCGATAGAAGCGCTCGACGCCGTAGTCGGCGACGTAGCCGGCACCGCCGTGGATCTGCACCGCGCGGTCGGCGACGCGGCCGACCATCTCGGAGGCGAACATCTTGGCGCAGGCCGCCTCGGTCGAGACGTTGCGGCCCTCGTCCTTGCGCCGCGCCGTCTCCTCGACCATGCAGCGGGCCGCGTAGGCCTCGGCCTTGGAATCGGCGAGCATCGCCTGAACGAGCTGGAACTCGGCGATCGGCTGGCCGAACTGCCGGCGCTCGATCGCGTAGTTGAGCGCGTCGTCGATCAGCCGCTCGGCGACCCCGACGCAGACGGCGCTGATGTGGAGGCGGCCCCGGTCCAGCACCTTCATCGCGGTCTTGAAGCCCTGGCCCTCGCGCGCCGGCCCGCCGATGATCGCGTCCGGCGGAACCCGCACGTTCTCGAAGATCACGTCGCAGGTCTGCGCGCCCTTCTGCCCCATCTTGCGGTCGGGAGTGCCGAGCGTGATCCCCGGCGTCCCCGCCTCGATGAGGAAGGCGCTGACGCCGCGCGCGTCCGTGCTCGCCGGGTCGGTGCGGGCAAAGACCGTGAAGAGGCCGGCCGCCGGCGCGTTGGTGATGAACCGCTTGGTGCCGTTGACGACATAGGCGTCGTTGCCCTCGCGGCGCGCGCTCGTCTTGAGGGAGCCGGCGTCGGAGCCGGCCTCCGGCTCGGTGAGGCAGAAGGACCCGATGATCTCGCCCGAGGCCATGCGCGGCAGGTACCTCGCCTTCTGCTCCGCCGTGCCGTCGATGATGATCCCTTGCGAGCCGATGCCGTTGTTGGTGCCGATGATCGAGCGGAAGGCAGGCGAGGTGCGCCCGAGCCGGAAGGCGACTTGCGCTTCCTCCGCCATGGTCAGCCCGAGCCCGCCGTAATCCTCCGGGATCGACAGTCCGAACAGGCCGAGCTCGCGCATCTCGGCCACGACCTCCGGCGGGATGCGGTCCTCCTCCGCGACGCGGTCTTCGAGCGGGCGCAGGCGCTCGGCAACGAAGCGCTCGACCGTGTCGAGGAGCTGGGCGAGCGTGTCCCGGTCGAGCGCCATCGTTGAAGGCCTTCGCGCTTGCGCGGCGCGCGGTCCTTGGCCTAGTCCGCGAGGTGGCGCAAGGCAACGGCGAGCGGGGCGATGGCGATCGATCCGGAACGGGCGGACCTCACCGTCGGCATCATCGGGACCGGGGTGATGGGACGCGGCATCGCGCAGGTCGCGGCCGAGGGCGGCATGACCGTGCTCCTCGCGGATGCCCGCCTCGAAGCGGTCGCCGAGGCCCAGCGCTTCTGCGCCGAGATGATCGCCCGCAAGGCGCAGAAAGGGCAGATCCCGGAGGCGAGGGCGCGCGAAGCCGTCGCCCGCATCCGGACGACGCCGGCCGGGCCGGACGCCGGCTATGCGGCCTTCTCGGAATGCGATCTCGCGGTCGAGGCGGTCGCCGAGAACATGGCCGTGAAGCACGCGGTGCTCGAGGGACTCGAGGCCGCGGTGCGGGACGACTGCATCATCGCCACCAACACCTCCTCGCTGCCGGTGACCGGCTTTGCGGCCAAGGCGCGGCTGCCCGGGCGCGTCGCGGGCTTCCATTTCTTCAACCCGGTGCCGATGATGCGCCTCGTCGAGGTGGTCGGGGGAGCGCTCACCGAGCCCTGGGTGCTCGACGCGCTCGATGCGATCGCGAAGCGCATGGGCCGGCGCCCGATCCGGACCACCGACACGCCGGGCTTTCTGGTCAACCATGCCGGCCGCGCCTTCACCACCGAGGCCCTGCGCATCGTCTCGGAAGGCGTCTGCGACCATGCCGATATCGACCGGGTCATGACCGAGGTCGCCGGCTTCCGGCTCGGCCCGTTCGAGCTCATGGATCTCACCGGCCTCGACGTCTCGCATCCGGTCATGGAGTCGATCTACCATCAGTATTACGAGGAGCCCCGCTACCGTCCGGTCTACATCACGGCCCAGCGCCACGCGGCGGGGCTGTTCGGCCGCAAGACCGGCCGCGGCTTCTACAGCTATGCCGATGGCAAGGCCGCGAAGCCGGCGGAACCGGCGGCGCCGCAGCTCGACCTCACGGGCACGAGCGTCTGGATCAGCCGCCGCCACGCGGAGGACACGCAGGCGCTCGCCCGCGTGGTCGCGGCGAGCGGCGCGCGGCTCGAGACCGGGGCGCGCCCCTCGGGCGAGGCGCTCGCGATCGTCACGCCCTTCGGCGAGGACGCGACCACGGCGGCGCTCGCCGAGGAGCTCGATCCGACCCGCACGGTGGCGGTCGACTGCCTGTTCCCGCTCGAGCGCCGCCGCACGCTGATGCGCACGCCGGTCACGGAGCGCGCCGCCCTCGAGGCCGCGCACGCGATCCTCGCCGCCGACGGCTCGGCGGTCACGGCGATCCGCGACAGCGCCGGCTTCATCGCCCAGCGGATCGTCGCCGGCATCGTCAACATCGGCGCCGACATCGCCCAGCAGCGCATCGCCGCGCCGGACGACGTGAACGCCGCGGTCGAGATGGGGCTCGGCTACCCGCGCGGCCCGCTCAGATTCGGCGACGAGCTCGGGCCGCAGCGCATCCTGCGCATCCTCGAGGCCATGCAGGCTTTCTATGGCGATCCCCGCTACCGGCCGTCGCCCTGGCTCAAGCGCCGGGCGCTGCTCGGCGTGCCGCTGACCACGCCCGAATGAGCGGCCGCTCGGACGGCCTCGCGGCTCAGCGCCAGCCGGACACACCGCCCGGCCGGAAACGGGCGTCCGATATCCTGTGAACGGCGCTCCCGCCGAAGCTCAAGTCGGCGCCCGCCCTGCTACAATCCCGTCGGCCGCCCAAGAGAAGCGGCGCTGAGGACCCTCCATGCCAGTCACGCTCGGCTTCGACGTCTTCGTGATCGCGCTCGTCATCCTGGTGATCGTGACGATCGCGCTAGGCGTCCGCACCATCCCGCAGGGCTATGCCTACACGGTCGAGCAGTTCGGGCGCTTCTCGCGCACCTTGGGGCCGGGGCTCGGGCTGATCATCCCGTATGTCGAGCGCATCGGGAAGAAGGTCAACATGATGGAGCAGGTGCTCGACGTCCCGAGCCAGGAGGCGTTCACACGCGACAACGCCGGCGTGACGATCGACGCCGCCGCCTTCTACCAGATTCTCGACCCGGCCCGTGCTTCATACGAGGTCTCGGACCTCGAGCAGGCGCTGCTCACGCTGACCATGACCAACATCCGCACCGTGGTCGGCTCGATGGCCCTCGACGACCTGCTCTCGCACCGCGACGAGATCAACGAGCGGCTCCTGCGCGTCATGGACGCCGCCGCCTCGCCCTGGGGCCTCAAGGTCACCCGCATCGAGATCAAGGACATCCTGCCGCCGGCCGATCTTGCCGGCGCCATGGCGCGGCAGATGAAGGCCGAGCGCGAGAAGCGCGCCGCGGTGCTCGAGGCGGAGGGCCTGCGGCAGGCTGCGATCCTGCGCGCCGAGGGGGAGAAGCAGTCGCAGATCCTCTCGGCCGAGGGCCGCAAGGAGGCGGCGTTCCGCGACGCCGAGGCCCGCGAGCGCCTCGCCGAGGCCGAGGCCAAGGCGACCACCATGGTCAGCGAGGCGATCTCGCGCGGCGATCTCGCGGCCGCGAACTTCCTCGTCGCCGAGAAGTACATCGAGGCCGTGAAGGCGCTGGCCACGGCGCCGAACCAGAAGGTGCTGATCATCCCGACCGAGCTCGGCGCGATCGCCGGCACGCTCGGCGGCATCGCCGAGATCACGCGCTCGGTGTTCGGCCAGGGCGGCACGCAGGCCGCCGCCAATGCGAGCCGCAGCCTGCCGCCGCCGGTGAAGGCTTGAGATCATGATCGCCTCTGCCCTCGACACGCTCGGCCCCTGGGCCTGGATCATCCTCGGCCTCGCGCTGATGGGGCTCGAGCTTCTGGCGCCCGGCGTGTTCTTCCTCTGGCTCGGCCTCGCCGCGCTGCTGACCGGTCTCATCGACTGGGGCTTCGGCCTGTCGTGGCAGGCCTCGGCGCTGTCTTTCGCGGTGCTGTCGGTCGTCGCCGTGCTCGCCGGCCGGGCCATCACCCGCCGCCCGGACGAGGAGGACGAGGCGGCGTCGAACCTCAACCGGCGCGCCCATGCGCTCGTCGGCCAGACCTTCACGCTCGAGGCGCCGATCGTCGACGGCTCGGGCCGCATCAGGGTCGGCGACTCGTCCTGGCGCGTGACCGGCCCGAGCGCGCCTGCCGGCGCGAGCGTGCGGGTCGTGCGGGTTGAGGGCGCGACGCTGGTGGTGGAGACGGTCTAGGCATCGGCCGGACAGCCTCGCCTCGCCTATGGCAGCACCGCCGCGAGGCTGGTCTCGACGATCACGAATTGCGGACCCTTCCGCCCGAGGATGGCGGGCAACCCGGCAAGCTCCGCAAGCGTGCCGATGCGCGTCGTCTCGAAGCCGAAGGCGCGCCCGACGGCCTCGAGATCCGGGTTCGCGAAATCGGTGCCGACCACCCGGCCGGGGTAATGGCGCTCCTGCTGGATGCGGATCGAGGCATAGCTCCGGTTTTCGGAGAGGATCACCTTCACGGGCAGGTTCCGCTCGCGGCACAGCGCCAATTCGCTGCCGGTCATGGCGAAGCCGCCGTCGCCGACGAAGCAGACGACCGGCCGCTCGGGATGGCGCAGCGCCGCCGCCGCCGCGGCCGGAACGCCGAAGCCCATCGCACCCGAGATCGGCGCGAGCAGCCGCTGCGGCGGCGCGAAGGGCACAACCCGGTAGACCGGCGCGCCGAAGGTGCCGGCATCGACCGTGACGATCGCGTCCGCCGGGAGATGCCGGCCGACGAGATCGACCACGCTCTCGAACGGGACGCCGTCCGCGACCGCGAAGGATCGCGGCGCCGCGATCCGGCGCTGCTCGCTCTTCAGCCGGTCGATCCATGCGGCGCGGTCCGGCTGCGGGCCCGGCGTGCCGAGCGTGGCGACGAGATGCTGCGGGTCGCAGGCCATGGCGAGGTCGGCTGCGAAATGCGTGCCGATCACCGACGGGTCGGGATGGACATGGACGAGCCGCATCTCGGGGCGGACGAGCCGCGGATAAGCCCAGCCCTGCGTGGTGATGTCGCTGAGGCGCGCGCCGAGCACGAGAAGGAGATCGGCCTCGCGCAAGAGCGCCATCTGCGAGGCCGGGTTCGAAAGCCCCATGTCGCCGGCATAGAGCGGGTGGGCGTTCGGGAAGAGGTCCTGCCGGCGGAACGATACGACGAGCGGCACCTGCCAGCTCTCGGCAAAGGCCCGCAGCGCCTCGCGCCCGCCGGCGCCCTCCAGGCTGCTCCCCGCAAGCACCAGCGGCCGCTCGGCCGCACCGAGCCATTGCCGCAGCATCGCCGCGTCGTCGGGATGCGGCGCCGCCCTCACGACCGCCTGCGGCCGCACCGGCTCGGCCGAGAGCCGGGCCTCGAGCACATCCTCCGGCAGCGCAATCACGACAGGCCCCGGCAGCCCCGTGGTCGCGACCTGAAGCGCCCGCAGCATGGTCTCGGGAGCGCGGGCGGGATCCGCGACCTCCGCGACCCACTTCGCGATGCCGCCGAACATGCGCCCGTAGTCGATCTCCTGGAAGGAACCCCGCCGCAAATCCTGCGCCGCGACCTGGCCGATCAGCAGGATGAACGGCACCGCATCCTGCTGCGCGGTATGCACCGCGATCGCGGCGTTCGACGCGCCGGGGCCGCGGCTGACGCAGGCGACGCCCGGGCGCCCGGTCAGGCGCGCATCGGCGAGCGCCATCAATCCCGCGCCCGCCTCGTGGCGGCACACCACCAGGTCGATGCCGGCGCGCCCGTGCAGCGCGTCGAGGAGCCCGAGATAGCTCTCGCCCGGGACGCAGAAGATGCGGTCGAGGCCATGCGCGGCAAGGCTCTCGACGATCAGTTCACCGACGCTCGGCATGAAGGCTCCAGGGGTGCGTTGCGGAGCCCGCTTGTCAGGCTCCGCCTCCGCAAGCAAGCGTTCGGTCATCTGCGGTCATCCCGGCCGGAGCGCCGCAGGCGCGCAGAGCCGGGACCCAAGCCACGCCCGGCGTCGTGCCGTGGGCCCCGGGGTCTGCGCCGCATCACTGCGTGCTGCGGCGCGCCCGGGATGACCATCCATCGATGCCGGTCCTAACGTGCTTGGTTGCCGCCGTCCTGTCCACCCGAGGGGCGCGAATCGCGAGGCGTCGTGACGTGGGGCAGGACCGGTGCCCGCGCCGGGAACGCATGCCCGGTCCGGGTGGTCGGCTG
>JAQSWQ010000069.1 GCA_029266525.1 Microvirga sp. | reverse complement strand
CGCTTTCGCGGATCGGGCTTCATTCGTGCCACGCTCTGAGATGTAAACACCGCTGGCATGTCGGCCGCTCCGGGGTAAACGGCGGGGAACGGAAATGCCCCGTTCTGCCGTGTTATGGAGCGTTAGAATAACACCGTCTAACGATGCCTAGCGGGGAACATTCGCTTTCATCCACAGCCACTTGCGCGCCACGTTCGACATAGCGCGGCGTTAGGAAAGGTTATGGCGTTAGTTGTCCTCGCGGCTTGTGATGACAACGACGGGGAGATGCGAGAAACGCGTGCTTCCGCGAATCGTCTCCAGGAGCGCGAAGCCGTTCATCCGCGGCATCTCGAGGTCGCTCAGCACGAGATCGAACCCGGCCTCGTCGCTCTGAAGGATCGCCCAGGCCGCCTCCCCGTCTTCGGCCGCCACGATCTCGCAGCCGGGCTGCGCAAGCTGCGCGGTCGCGAATTCGCGCATGATCGGATCGTCGTCGACCGCGAGCAGCCGCGAAGGACGATCGAAAACATACTCGTTCCCGGCCTTGCCGCGCGTCAGAAACATGATCGTCCTCCGGAGGGCAAGGAGCCAAGCACAAAGGTCTGAGGAGGAGGTAAACGCTCCGGTTAGTCGAATTCTAATCATGTCGCCTTAAGCCGAAGCACCTCCTTCCGTTTCGGCCGCGCCAATGGACACGCGACTCAGCATCAGGCGCTCGATCAACTACAAGCTCGGCCGGCTCGTAATCATCGCGGTCGGCATCGGCCTTGCCTTGATCGCCGGGCTTGGCCTTTGGCAGGAGGCGCAGCGCTACGCGGCGGCGAAACGGGACAATCTTCTTGCTGCCGCGACCATCTTCGCGGCTGCGAGCTCGAACGCGCTCGCGGCGGGCAACGCCAATGGCGTGCTGGAGGCGATGCGGGCCATCGCCCGCATGCCCGGCCTCGTCTATGCGACGGTCGAGGACAAGGAGGGCCGCGTCGTGGCCGATCTCGGCTCGGCGGTGCGGCTCGAAGGCGATCTCAACCTCGACGAGGGGGCGGAGGTCCCGCTCTGGCGGCTTCTGACGAGCCACACCCTCCAGGTCTCGACCCCGGTGATCGAGGCAGGCGAGGTGGTCGGCCGCTTCATCGTCGTGAGCGACACCGGCGACCTCTTCACGCGCTTTCGCGACATGCTCCTGATCTCTGTCTCGGGCGCGACGCTCGCGATGGCGATCGGGCTCATGATTTCGTTGCGCCTGCAGCGCTCGATCACGGGTCCGCTGGTCGCGCTAAGCCAGACGATGGCGAGCATCCGCGAGAGCCACGATTACCGGGCGACGGTCGCGATCAAGAGCGACGACGAGATCGGCATCCTCGCCGCGAGCTTCGGCGAAATGATGGGCGAGATCCGCGATCGCGACCACCGCCTCGCGAAGCACCGCGAGAACCTCGAGCAGGAGGTCCTCGAGCGCACCCACGACCTCAAGGAGGCGAAGGAGGCGGCGGAGGCCGCGAACGGCGCCAAGTCCGAGTTCCTCGCCACGATGAGCCACGAGATCCGCACGCCGATGAACGGCATGCTGGTGATGGCCGAGCTTCTCGCCTCCGCCGATCTGCCCGACCGGCAGCGCCGCTATGCCGAGGTCATCGCCCGCTCGGGGCAGAGCCTGCTTGCCATCATCAACGACATCCTCGATTTCGCGAAGGTCGAGTCGGGCAAGCTCGAGCTCGAGCGCATCGCAGTGCAGCCGGCCGAGATCGTCGACACCGTGGTGACGCTGTTCGGCGAGCGCGCGCAGTCGAAGGGGCTCGATCTGTCGGCCTCGGTCGCGCCAGGCATCCCGGTACAGACGATCGGCGATCCGGTGCGGCTGACGCAGGTCCTTTCGAACCTCGTCAATAATGCGCTGAAGTTCACCGACCGCGGCCATGTGCTGATCGCTCTCGATATCGCGTCGGCGCCGGGCGGGGACAGCCGCATCCGCATCCGGGTATCCGACACGGGGATCGGCATCCCGGCCGACAAGGTCGGCTCGATTTTCACGGCCTTCTCGCAGGCCGACCAGTCGACGACGCGCCGCTTTGGGGGCACGGGACTCGGGCTGTCGATCTGCAAGCGGCTCGTCGAGGCGATGGGCGGCGAGATCGGCGTCACCAGCTCCCCCGGCGAGGGCTCCGAGTTCTTCGTGCTCCTGCCGCTGCCGCAGGAGGGCGTCCTGCCCGGCCCGGCCCTGCCGCTGGCCAAGCCCGACGCATTGCCGGTCGCGGTCGCCGCACGAGGGGGAGCGACCCGGATCGTGCTGGCAGAGACCTTGCGCGCGGCCGGCCTCCGTTTCATTTCGGGCGAACCCAGCGCAGCTTCGGAGGAAGCGGACTGGATTCTCGACGCCGCAGCTCTTCTTGAGCGGGGCGCCCGGCCTACCGGCGCACGACGCGTCCTCGCGATAGCCGCGATGGGCGATCCGACCGGAACGCGGGCGCTCGAGCTCGGCCTCGCCGATGCGCTCCTGCGGCGCCCGCTCGTCCAGAGCGAACTCGGCATGGCGATCGAGCGTCTCGTCACCGGCGAGCCCTTCAAGCGTCCGGGTGCGAGCACGGCTCGAGGCGGCGACGCGCTTCCGATTTTCCGCTCGGCCCGCGTGCTCATCGCCGACGACAGCGCCGTGAACCGCGAGGTCGCCTGCGAGGCGCTCGCCCGCTTCGGCATCACGCCCACGACGGTCGACGACGGACGGCAGGCGTTCGAGGCCGTGAGAGCGTCCACGTTCGACATCGTGCTCATGGACGGCAGCATGCCGGTGGTCGACGGCTTCGAGGCGACGCGGCTCATCCGTGCGCACGAGATGGCCACCGGCGGCCGGCGCACCCCCGTGGTCGCGCTCACCGCGCATGTGGTGGGGGCCGGAGCCGAGCTTTGGCGCGAGGCCGGCATGGACGGCGTGCTGCACAAGCCCTTCACGGTGGCGAAGCTCGCCGATTGCCTTCTGCAATGGCTCAGGCCGGAGGCGGAGCCTGAGGCGCCCGCAATACCGCGATCAGTCGCGGCGCCCGCAGAGGGGGACGCCCTGCTCGACGCCGACAACCTCGCGCAGCTCGAGGACATGGCGGGATCGAGCGGCGGCGAATTCATCGCGCGCGTGGTGGGTCTCTATGTCGACCATGCACCGAGGGCCCTCGATGAGCTCAAGGACGCGGTCGCGGCCGGCGACACCCTGCGCGTGGCAGCCGCCGCACATAGCCTCAAATCCATGAGCCTGAACCTCGGTGCGGGTGCGGTTGCCCGCCGCTGCGCCGAGATCGAGGGCAGGGCCCGTGCCGAGGGGGAGCTGCCCTCAGGCGAGGCCGTCACCGAGGTCGCACGGCTGCTCGATGGCACGATGGACGCGCTGCGCACGCATTTCGCACTCGCAGCACAGGCCGAGGCGGCCTGAGCGCCCTCGCGATTGGGCGCGGGAACCGGCGCAAATCTCCGGCGTCGATACGAGAGAGCTCTGAGAATGAACCATGAAGCAGCTATTTGCAGCGGTCGCCGTGGTCGCCCTCGTCGCGGTCGCGCCGGCCGGGAGCGCCGCGCCTCTGGCGCCGGATGGCCTTGTCCCCTCCTCCGTCGATACGGCCTACGCAAAGTGGAAAGGCGGCAAGGGCTGGAAGGGCGGCAAGAAGGCAAAATGGCGCGGCGGTCCGCCGCCTTGGGCGCCGGCGCACGGCCTCAGGCGCAAGCGCGGTTGGTGACGCACTTGCTGCCCATCCCTCGCGCGCCGCACCGGTCTATTGGCTGAGCGAGACCTGCGCGGAGGTCGGGCCGACCCCTAACGGGACCGGTACGTCGGTCGCGCCGTAGTTGGCGTTCATGACGAGATTCGGCCCGGATTCGAGCTCGATCGTGCGCGCGACAATAACCGTGTAGGCGGACTGGTCGGCCACCGGCTTCTTGGAGTCGATGAAGATCGAGCCCTTCGGCAGGTAGATGGTTCCGAGCAGCTTGCGGGCGTTGTCGCTCTCGATATGGAACTTGCGCCCGAAGATCGCGTGCGGGTCGCCGAAAACCAGGAGGCCGGCCATCGTGCCGGTCTTGGGTGCCGAGAGGCTGATGGTCGAGTCGCTCTTGAAGTTCAGCGTCGCGAGATCGCCCTTGAGGAAGAAGCCGACATATTCGCCCGTGAGGGTCGAGCCCTTCTCCACGATGAGGGGGCCCTGATGAATGATGTATTCACCCTGGCTCAAGGTCACGTTCGACTTGTTTGTGATGACCAGCCCACCGCAGTAGGTGCCCGGGTTGAGCGTGGTGGTCTTCCCGTCAACTACCTTCGGCAGGAGCGGCACAAGCGACCCGTAATCGCAGCCTCCGACCGTGGGCGTGCCTCGCTTGGCGAGAGGATCGGGGATCGTTGGGCAGTCGGCGGTCGGCGCCGGCGAGACATTCGCGCCGGCCTTGCCTTCATACCCGCCGGCGGAGCAGATCCGTTCGGCGGACAGAAACGCATACTCCCGTGCGCTGATTCCCTTCCTGTCCTTCGAGTTCGATTGGACTGAACATCCGTTGGCCGTGAGCTTGGCGTTCTGGTCGAGCCTGATCGCCTCGCCCTTGGTCGGGTCGAGCGCCATGACGCACAAGCGGCCGCCGCCCGACAGCTTCGCCGCCGCCCGGACCTCGAGCTCGGATGAGGGTAGGGTCAGCACCTTGCCGAAGATGTTCGTGATCGTCTCGTGGATCGTGACCCGAACGCCGCCGCGCTTGTCCATCACTTCGGCCGCGACGGTGGCCGAGGTGCCGCCCTGCTTGCCCTCGGTAAGCGAAGCGATCGCCGCTCCTTGCGCCACGCTCTTGACCCGCGCATCGTCTGCATTCGCCAGGGTGAGCTCGCGCGCCGCCGTGAGCGCGGCCGTGTCGGCGGCCTTCTGGAGCTGACCGCGCCGGTGAGTTAACGAAGCGTACTCCACGGCCGCGCCGGCGCCGACGAGCAGCACCGGAAGGGCAAAGCCGAAGAAGATCGCCACGCCGCCGCGCTGGTCCCGGCCGAATTCTGAACGCCGCCGCCTGATCATGGGGCCCTTTCACGGGTTCGACCCTCATCCGTAGCCGAAAAGTGTTGGCAAATCGCAAACGGACCGGTTCGCGTTCCGGCGAATTCCACAATTGCTCCAAAGCCTTGGAGAAGAATTCCCGGAGTAACCTATGCTAAGCTGTCGCTCTCCGGAACCGGCAGGCGTTCACGCGGCTACTCGGGCGTTAGGGCCTTGAGGCCCAGTATGCCGGCGAGGATCAGTGCCACGCAGCCGAGGCGGAGGAGATCGGCGCTCTCCTTGAAAAGGACGATGCCGACGATCACGGTGCCGATGGTACCGATTCCGGTCCAGACCGCGTAAGCCGTGCCGAGCGGCAGGACCTTGAGGGCAAGACCCAGGAGACCGAGGCTCAGGACCATGCTGGCGAGCGTCAGCGCCGTCGGCAGCGGACGCGTGAAGCCGTCCGTGAATTTGAGGCCGACCGCCCAGCCGATCTCGAATAGCCCAGCGAAGAAGAGTTGCACCCACGCCATTGCGGTCCCCGTCGCAGGGTCGTCCCTGCCTGATGCCGGGAAAGCGAGGTGGTCCTCGCGAGGGCTCAGGTGGGAGGTTCTGCCGGACGCGGCAAGCCAACCCGCCGAAAGGGACCCATGCGTCTACGGCCCGGCCATACCGGTCCGCGACAGCCACACACCGGCGATAAGCGCGATCCCGATCGCGCCGGTGACCGCGAGGAACACCACCGGCTGGCCGTCCGCCTTCTCATGCGCGGCGCTCGCCCGCGGGCTGCCGCCCGCGAGCCAGCGTCCGATCGTCTCGTAGTGCCGCGCGAGGGCCGTGCGGGCGGAGCTCGGCGCGCGCCCGGCCGCCTCGTCATCGGTGCCAAGCGGGGCGAGCGCGGGATCGCGCACCGGGTTCTTGTCGCCGGTGCGCCCACTCTCGATGTCGCGCTTGAGCTGTGCGCTCGTCGGCCGCTCGTCGGCGAGCGGCGGCGGAGCCACCGGCTCGACGGTCGGGGTAGGCGGAAGCTCGCTCGGGCCGGGTCGGGACATGACGATCCTCCGTTCGCTCTTTTCCCTTGCTAATCGCCGGCGGGGAAAAGCGTTGCACCAGGGCGCCGGCGGCGATTGCGCCGCCGCGGGCGAGCCCCTAAGGCTGCCGCCGAGGTCGAGCCCGATGCAGTTCTTCTCCTCCGCCGGCGTGCGCATCGCCTTCGCCGATTTCGCTCCGCCCGGCGTCTCGGGCGAGCCGATCATCCTGATCCACGGCTTCGCCTCCAGCCACGCCGTCAATTGGGTGAACACGCTGTGGACGAAGACGCTGACCGCGGCCGGCTTCCGTGTGGTTGCGCTCGACAACCGCGGCCACGGGCAGAGCCAGAAGCTCTACGAGCCCGCGCTCTACCACTCCTCGCTCATGGCCGGCGACGTGCTGCGGCTCCTCGACCATCTCGGCCTCGAGCGCGCCGATGTCATGGGCTACTCGATGGGCGCGCGCATCGCCGCGCATCTCGCGCTTCAAGCGCCGGCCCGGGTGCGTTCCCTGATCATGGGCGGGCTCGGCATCCACTTGGTCGAGGGCGTCGGGCTGCCCCTCGGCATTGCAGATGCGATGGAGGCACCCTCGGCCGAGGGTCTCTCCGACCCCATGCAGCGGATGTTCCGCCTGTTCGCCGAGCAGACCCGGAGCGATTTGAGAGCGCTCGCCGCCTGCATCCGCGGCTCGCGCCAGGTCTTGTCGCGGGCGGAGGTCTCCGCGATCACCACCCCGACCCTGATCGCGGTCGGCGGCATGGATGATGTCGCGGGCTCGGGCGCGGCGCTTGCCGACCTCATGCCGAATGCGCGCTTCCTCGACATTCCGGGCCGCGACCACAACCTCGCGGTCGGTGACAAACTTCACAAGCAGGGCGTGCTGGCCTTCCTCACCGAGCGCCCCTGAAGGTCAGCGCCGCCGTCGCGAGCCACCGCCGCCAGCGGCGGTGCCCATGATCCCGCCGAGCACATTGCGTAGGATGGCCCGGCTGATCTGCGTGCCGACCGAGCGCGCTGCCGAGGTCGCGACAGAGCGGATGATGAGCTCGGTCGTGGTCATGCGGGTCGAGCCGCGGCCCTTGCCGGCCGGCTGCGCCTCGCCGCCGCCGAGCGCATCGGTGATCTTGCCGAAGATGCCGCCGAGACCGCCGGAGGAGGCGGCTTCCTGCGCCGGCTCCTCGGCCATCTGCTTGCGCTTGGCGAGGAGCTCGTAGGCGCTCTCGGAATCGACCGCGTCGTCGTACTTGCCGCGCAACGCGCTTGCCTGGATAGCCTGCTTGCGCTCCGCCTCGGTCACCGGCCCGACGCGACCGGCCGGCGGGGCGATCAGCGCGCGCTCCACGAGCGAGGGGGTGCCGCGCGCATCGAGAGTGGAGACGAGCGCCTCGCCGACCCCGAGTTCGGTGATCGCCTTCGCGGTGTCGAAGCTCGGATTCTGCCGGAAGGTTTCGGCCGCGGCGCGCACCGCCTTCTGGTCACGGGGCGTGAAGGCGCGCAACGCGTGCTGGACGCGGTTGCCGAGCTGAGCCAGCACGCTCTGCGGCACGTCGAGCGGGTTCTGCGTCACGAAATAGACGCCGACGCCCTTCGAGCGGATGAGCCGCACGACCTGCTCGACGGCCTCGAGCAGCGGCTTCGGCGCATCGTTGAAGAGAAGGTGCGCCTCGTCGAAGAAGAAGACGAGCTTCGGCTTGTCGAGGTCGCCGACCTCGGGCAGCGCCTCGAACAGCTCGGAGAGCATCCAGAGCAGGAAGGAGGCGTAGAGCCGTGGCCGGGTCATGAGCTTGTCGGCGGCGAGGATGTTGATGACGCCGCGGCCGTCGCGGTCGGTCTTGATGAAATCGTGCAGGTCGAGCGCCGGCTCACCGAAGAACGCTTTAGCGCCCTGGTTCTCGAGCCGCAGGAGCTGGCGCTGGATGGCGCCGATCGAGTCCTTCGCCACGTTGCCGTATTTCGCGTCGATCTCCTTTTCGTTCTCGGCGAGGAAGCCGAGGAGCGCGCGCAGGTCCTTGAGGTCGATGATGGGTAGGTTGGCGTCGTCGGCCACCTTGAAAACGATGTTGACGATGCCCTCCTGTACGTCGTTGAGCTCGAGAAGGCGCGCCACGAGGAGCGGCCCCATCTCGGTGATGGTGGCGCGGATCGGATGGCCCTGCTCGCCGAACAAGTCCCAGAACACGACCGGGAAGCGGTCGGGCGTGTACTCGACGCCGATCTCCTTTGCCCGCTTGAGGAAGGGCGGCTTACCGTCGCCCGCCATGGCGACGCCCGACAGGTCGCCCTTGATGTCGGCCGCGAAGACCGGCACGCCGGCGTTCGAGAAGCCCTCGGCCATGACCTGCAGGGTCACGGTCTTGCCGGTGCCGGTTGCGCCGGTGACGAGGCCGTGCCGGTTCGCGAGCTTGAGGTCGAGATATTCGGGCTTTGCGCTCTTGCCGATCAGGATCTTGCCGTCTTCGAGCATGGGGGCTCCGTTCGAGTCTGGAGGGAGTTGTAGGCAATCCCTCCATCGCCGTCATCCTCGGGCGGAGCGCGAAGCGCGCAGACCCGAGGACCTCAGAGGCGCCCTATCGCCACGAGGTCCTCGGATCGCGCTGCGCGCGCCGGAGGATGACGCCGCGTTGAGCTTGATTTCACCGCCGCGCCGTCCGAAACATCGCCCCGACAGGAGACCGCCATGGAAGAGCTTCTCGCCCGCATCACCCAGAAGACGGGCCTCGACGCCGCGACCGCGACGAAGGCGATCGGCATCATCCTCGCCTTCCTTCGCAAGGAAGGTCCGCCGAACGAGGTGAACCAGCTCCTTGCCGCGATGCCGGGCTCCGAGGAGGTGATCGCGCAATCCGGCGACGGCGGCCCGGGCGGGCTCGTCGGCGGCATGATGGGCATGGGCGGCGGCGTGATGGCGCTCGGCGGCCAGCTCATGGGCGCCGGCGTCTCGATGGGACAGATGCAGCCGCTCGGCCGCGAGCTCTTTGCTTATGGCCGCGAGAAGGCGGGCGAGGACGTGATGGGACCGATCGTGGGCTCGATCCCGGGGTTGAGCCAGTTCGTGTGACGCGCCTCCTCCGGCACGGCACCGGGACGCTGCCCATCGGCGAGCGCACGCTCGTCATGGGCATCGTCAACGTCACGCCGGATTCCTTCTCGGACGGCGGCGTGCATATGCGGGCGCAGGACGCGGTCGCCGGCGCGCTCGCAATGGCGGCGGAAGGCGCCGACATCCTCGACATCGGCGGCGAGTCGACGAGACCCGGGCACGTGCCCATCCCGGCCGAGGAGGAATGGGCGCGCGTGCGGCCGGTCCTCGAGGAGCTCGCGCGCGCCGGGCAGAAGCTGCCGCCGCTCTCCATCGACACGACCAAGCCGGAGCCGGCGCGCCGAGCGCTTGAGGCCGGCGCGTCGATCGTTAACGACATCTGGGGGTTCCAGCGCGACCGGGCGCTCGCGGAGGTCGCGGCTGCGTCCGGCGCCGCGGCGGTGCTGATGCACAACCGCGAAAGCATCGACCCGCGGCTCGACATCGTCGAGGATATGCTGCGCTTCTTCGAGCGCTCGCTCGCCATCGCGCGCCGCGCCGGGATGACGGAGGACTCGATCGTGCTCGATCCCGGAATCGGCTTTGGCAAGAGCCAAGCGCAGCAATTCGCAGCCATCGCTGCGCTGCCGCGGCTGAAGGCGCTCGGATTCCCGGTGCTCCTCGGGGTGTCGCGCAAATCCTTCATCGGGCGCCTCTTCGAGCCGCAGCCGCCGACGGGCGAGCGGCTGCCCGGCACCATCGCCGCGAACGTCATCGGCGCCGTAGCCGGCGCCGACATCGTGCGTGTGCACGACGTTGCAGCCCATGTGCAGGCGATGCGCGTCGCCGATGCATTGAGGCGCGCGGCGTGAGCGACCGCATCATCGTCAGGGACCTGCAGGTTTTCGCGCGACACGGCGTTCACGAGGAGGAGAAGCGGCTCGGCCAGCGCTTCGCGCTCGACATCGTCGCGCATCTCGATCTCAGGCCCGCCGGCGAGAGCGACGATTACGCCCGCACCGTCGGCTACGACGCGCTCATCGCGCTCGCGATCGAGACGCTCACGGCCAAGAGCTATTCCCTGATCGAGGCCGCGGCCGAGGCGGTGGCGCGGGCGATCCTCTCGCGCTTTCCGGCGATCAGGAAGGTCGAGATCGAGCTGCGCAAGCCCGCCGCTCCGATCGACGCGGCGTTCGCGCATGTCGGGGTGCGGATCGAGCGGCGCCGCGGTGCCTGAAATCCTGCTCGGCTTCGGCGGCAATCTCGGCGATCCGGCCGCAACGATCACGGCGGCGCTCGCCCGGTTCGACGCCGCTGGCCTGCGCATCCTGCGCCGCTCGTCCTTCTACCGCACCGCACCCTGGGGCCTGACCGACCAGCCCGACTTCGTGAATCTCTGTGCCCTGGCCGAGACTGCGCTTTCCCCGCGCGCGCTCATGGCGCTGATCCACACGATCGAGCGCGATCTCGGCCGCGAGCGCCGCGAGCGCTGGGGCCCGCGCGCCATCGATATCGACATCCTGACCTATGGCGAGGAGGCCATCGACGAGCCCGGCCTCGTCATCCCGCATCCGCATCTCACGGAGCGCGCCTTCGTATTGGTGCCGCTCGCGGAGATCGCGCCGGAGACGGTGATTGCGGGCCGCAGGCTCGGCGAATGGCTCCAATCCGTGGATCGGAGCGGAGTTGAGCGGATGGCGGCCGCGGCTTCTCCCTTCCCCCGCAAGGGGGAGGGGGAACGCAGTAACGGAACTGCCGGCGGTCCAAGCGTTTGATCAAGGCACACGTCCGCCGGAACAATCGAACAAGGCGATGAATCTGATTTCCACGCTGATCGGAATCGTGGCCCTAGTCGCCGCGCTCATTGCATTTATTCCTCTGTTGGGATGGCTGAATTGGTTGGTGATCCCGGTCGTCGTGATCGGGCTGGTGTTGGGCCTGTTCTCCGACAAGACCACGGGCCGGAACATCAATCTCGTCGTTCTGGCCATCGCGATGTTCCGCCTGTTCATGGGAGGCGGCATTCTCTGAATCAAAGTATCCCTGATCATTCGTCGACCCTGGAACTCATGGCCCGGCGGAGAAGCGGCGGGTGGGTTCCGGGCTCTCGCTTCGCGAGCCCGGAATGACAGCTACGGACATGTGCTGAGCTGCCTGGCGCAGACCTTCTCCACCCAGCCACGTCCGAACTCGGTTTCGACCTCGACCCACGAGCCGCGGCATGACAGGAGGCGCTTCACCGCGATCTGATCCGGGCCGAAGCCGACCCGTGCGCCGCCCGCTTCGGTCCGGAAGCCCGAGAGCGCCGCGATGGTCGGCGCCTCGCGCGCCGGCTGGGCCTTGAGCTCTCCCGAGGCGATCAGAGCCTTGATTCCGGCGACAGGCAGCCAGCCGGTCGCCTTGACGACGCGATTGCGCGGCACCGGCACGCCCTGGACCTCTGCCGAGTAGCCGGCCTCGCTCACCCGGAACCAGCCGTCGCGGTAGCCGGTGACGGTGACGGTCACGGAGAGCTCGTCGAGTCCGACCGAGACCGGCGGCGGCAGCCGGCCGACGACGGTCGCGGAGGCACCGGGCGCGGCCCGGACCGGCTGACCCTTCTCGTCGAGATCGTTCGACCAGCCCTCGAACCGGCATTCGACAGTGCCGTCCGGCGCGTGCAGCGGCTGCGCCGGCGCCGGCGCCGGCGCACAGGCGAGCATCGTCAAGGCCAGAACCGCCGCCCTCATCCTTTCCTCCCGTTCCGAGACAGTGGCGCAAACACGAAAGCTGTTGCAAGACGTGGCTTCGCCTTCGAGGCCGTGCATGGACGACCTTCCGCTCGCCGCCGAATTCCCGCCCGCCGCCCGCGAGGATTGGCTGCGCCGCGTGGAGGCCGTGCTGAAGGGCGCGGATTTCGGGAAGAAGCTCGTCACGCGCAGCCAGGACGGGCTGCGCATCGAGCCGCTCTACGAGAAGGCGGCCGGCGCCACGCCACGCCTGCTGCGCGCCGGCGCCGCCGCGAAGCCTTGGATGGTCGTGCAGCGGGTCGACCATCCAGAGCCGGCAGCGGCGAACAAGCTCGCGCTCGAGGACCTGGAGAACGGCGCCGGCGGCCTTTCAATCGTCTTTGCCGGCGCGCCCTCCGCGCGCGGCTTCGGGCTCGATGCCCGCACCCTTGACGACCTCGACCATGCGCTTGCCGGCGTGATGCTCGACATCGTCAGCTTACGCATAGAGACGGCGCCCTTCCTCGGACGCATGGTGGCGGCTCTCATTGCCGCGCTGGTCGAGCGCCGAGGTCTCACGCCCGCCGCCCTCGATATCGATTTCGGGCTCGATCCCGTCGGCGACATCGCGCGGACGGGCGGCGCCTCGCTGCCCTGGCTCGCGCTCTCCGTGCGCGCGGCCGAGGTAGCGACGGCGCTTGCCGAGCGGGGCTTCACGCGCTCGCTCTTGCGGGTCGACACGCGCGGAATTCACGAGGCCGGCGGCTCGGAGGCGCAGGAACTCGCGGCCGCGCTTTCGACCGGTGTCGCTTATCTGCGCCTGCTCGAAGCGAAGGGCTGGACTCTCGACGCCGCACGGAACGCGATCTCGTTCCTGATGGTTGCTGACGCCGACGAGTTCCTGACCATTGCCAAGTTCCGGGCGTTCCGCCGCCTATGGGCGCGCGTCAAGGAGGTCTGCGGCCTTGTGCCGAAAGCGGCTCGGCTTCAGGCCGAGACCGCCTGGCGCATGACGACGCGGCGTGATCCGTGGGTGAACATGCTGCGCGGCACAATCGCCGCCTTCTCGGCCGGGCTCGGCGGTGCCGATTCCGTCACCGCCCTACCGTTCACGGCGGCGCTCGGCCTTCCCGACGCCTTCGCGCGCCGGATCGCGCGTAACACGCAGCTGATTCTGCTTGAGGAATCGAATCTGTGGCGGGTCGCCGATCCCGCCGCCGGCAGCGGCGGCTTCGAGGCGCTGACCGAAGCGCTTTGCAAAAAGGCCTGGGCGCTGTTCCAGGAGCTCGAGCGCGAAGGGGGGATCGTTGCGAGCTTGCAGGCCGGCGCCCTCCAGGCGCGCATCGCCGCGGTGCGAACCGCGCGCGAGAGGGCTATCGCGCGGCGGCGCGATCCGATCACCGGCACGAGCGATTTTCCGCACCTCGGCGAGATGCCCGTCTCCGTGCTGGATGCGGCCTCTCCGGAGCTCGGCCGCCTCCCCTCAGGGCTGCCTGTGGAGTTTTGGGGTCTCGTAGCGGAAGCTGGCAATGGGCGGGCGCTTGCCGGCGGCCTCTTCGCGATGGATGCGCTCAGGGTCGAGCCCCTGCCCTCGCGCCGCGCCGCGGAGCCTTTCGAGCGCCTTCGCGACCTCTCCGACGCGCGGCTTGCCCGGACCGGCGCTCGCCCGCGCATCTTCCTTGCCAATCTCGGCCCGATCGCGGCCTTCACGCCGCGCGCGATGTTCGCCAGGAATGCCTTCGAGGCGGGCGGCATCGAGGCGCTCGCCAATGACGGCTTCTCGGACCATGCGGCGCTCGCGGCCGCCTTCGTCGCGTCGGACGCTCAAGCCGCCTGCCTGTGCTCGTCGGACGAGATCTACGGCACGCAAGCTGCCCCAGCGGCCGCAGCCCTCAAAGCGGCCGGATGCGAACGCCTATTCCTCGCCGGGCGGCCGGGCGAGCTCGAAGCCGAGCTTCGCGAGGCTGGCGTCGACGAATTCATCTTCGCCGGCTGCGATGTCCTGTTCAGCCTGCAGCAATCCTACAAAGAAGAAGCAGAATGAACGGCTGTTAATCCGCGAAAGGAAATTGAATGTCGGCCCATGACTCAGCTTGAATTCTCGACTCTTTCCGAACATATACGCTTGACCGGAGGGCAAGACGTGAACGCAGCCCCTGGGATCCGTACGAAGCATTTCCGTACACCACCTGAACAACAATGCCGGCCAACCGGACCTGCGCCATGCGCTACCGGCCAGAAATGCCGCCGGCTCTGACGGGAGACAGTGGGATGAGGCTTCTTGCTCCGGCAATCGTTTTTTCGGCCATTGCGGTCGGGGCGACGGCGGTTGCCGCCGCGCCCGGCGATTTCGGCGGGCGCTGGGCGGTCCGGATGGTCACCGACTCGGGCGTCTGCGAGGCGAGCTACAACTACGTCATCGCGGTCGAGGAGGGCGGGCGCGTGCGCTACATCCCGCAGGACAGCGATCCGGCGCCCTCGGTCTCGGGCAGCGTCGGCGCGGATGGGGCGGTGAGCCTCGACATTCGCAAGAGCATCGCACGGGTGAACGCGACGGGCCGGCTCAAGGGCGCGTCCGGCTCGGGCTCGTGGCGCTTGCCGGGCCTGTGCACGGGCCGCTGGACCGCCTCGAAGCGGGGCCCAGTCCAAGCGGCGCGCTGAAGCGCAGAGAACCTGAACCGTAACGGCTCCTCGCTCGTTCTTGACCCGGGGGAACGGAGCGGAGCATGAGGTCAGGGATTGCAGCGGCGGCCTTCGCCGCGGCTCTGTTGCCCGGCAGCGCCGAGGCGCAGAGGGCCAAGTTCGACGGCACCTGGAGCGTCGAGGTTCTGACCCAGAAGGGCGATTGCGGCATGTACCGCTGGCCGGTGATCGTCGAGCGCGGCCGTGCCCGCTACGGCGGTCCCGAAGACTTCACGGTCACCGGCTCGGTCGGCGCGGACGGGCGCGTGTCGGGCGCGATCATGCGCGGGCAGGAGCGCGCCGTGGTCAACGGCCGCCTCTCGGGCGCCTTCGGAACCGGCACCTGGACCACCTCGCGCGGCTCCCGCAGCTGCTCCGGGAGCTGGAACGCCGAGAAGCGGGGCTGAGCATGCGCCCGCTTGCCGCCGCTGCGCTCGCCTGCCTTCTCGCCGGGCCCCCTGCCGCGGCGAACTCCTTCGACGGTGCCTGGGGCATCCAAGTCGTGACCGAGCGCGGCCAATGCGATCCGGTTTACCGCTACTACATCGTCATCCAGAACAACGCCGTGCACGTGCGCTCGATGATGGGCGAGGTCTCGCCCGAGGCGGCAGGCCGCATTAACCCGAACGGCCGCATCGACACCCGCATCGGCGCGCCCGAGGACCCGGTTGGCATCCGCGGCAAGCTCGCGGGCGCCGCGGGAGCAGGGAGTTGGACCGCGCCGGCGCGGGGCTGCGCGGGGCGGTGGGTGGCGGAGCGGCGCTAGTTCGTCATCGGGCTTGCCCGGGCGGCCTCGTGGCGCAACCGCACCTCTGTCTGCCCACCCGAGGATGACGGCGCGGGTTGGAGGGCGTAGAATTTGGCCATGAGCCGCATCCCGGATTTCACGACGGTTGATTGGACGGGCGCTGGATTGTCATGCCCCGTGGGCTCGCCAGGGATGACAGATCCCTGGCTCACGCCCGAGGGCATCCCGGTAAAGCCGCATTACGGCCCCGACGACCGCGCGGGCATCGATTTCCTCGATACATATCCCGGCCTGCCGCCGTACCTGCGCGGCCCCTACCCCACGATGTACGTGACCCAGCCCTGGACGGTCCGGCAATATGCCGGCTTCTCCACGGCGGAGGATTCGAACGCCTTCTATCGGCGCAACCTCGCGGCCGGGCAGAAGGGGCTGTCGGTCGCCTTCGATCTTGCGACCCACCGGGGCTACGATTCCGACCACCCGCGCGTGTCCGGCGACGTCGGCATGGCGGGCGTCGCGATCGATTCGATCTACGACATGCGCACGCTGTTCGCAGGGATTCCCCTCGACCAGATGAGCGTGTCGATGACCATGAACGGCGCCGTGCTGCCGGTGCTCGCGCTCTACATCGTCGCCGCCGAGGAGCAGGGCGTGCCGCCGCAAAAGCTCGCGGGCACGATCCAGAACGACATCCTCAAGGAGTTCATGGTCCGCAACACCTATATCTACCCGCCCAAGGGCTCGATGCGGATCGTCGGCGACATCTTCGCCTTCACGTCGGCCCACATGCCGAAGTTCAACTCGATCTCGATCTCCGGCTACCACATGCAGGAGGCCGGGGCGACGCAGGACCTCGAGCTCGCCTACACGCTCGCCGACGGCGTCGAGTACATCCGCGCCGGGCTTGCCGCCGGACTCTCGATCGACCAGTTCGCGCCGCGCCTGTCCTTCTTCTGGGCGATCGGCATGAACTTCTTCATGGAGGTGGCGAAGCTCCGTGCGGCCCGCCTCCTGTGGGCGAAGCTCGTCAAGGGCTTCGCTCCCAGATCCGAGAAGTCGCTCCCCTTGCGCACCCATTGCCAGACCTCGGGCTGGTCGCTCGCGGCGCAGGACGTGTTCAACAACGTGGCCCGCACCATGATCGAGGCGATGGCGGCGACGCAGGGCGGAACGCAGTCGCTGCACACCAACGCGCTCGACGAGGCGCTCGCGCTGCCGAGCGACTTTTCCGCGCGCATCGCGCGCAACACGCAGCTCTTCCTGCAGCAGGAGAGCGGCACGACGCGCATCATCGACCCGTGGGGCGGCTCCTACTACGTCGAGCGCCTCACCTACGAGCTTGCGCGCAAGGCCTTCGACCACATCCAGGAGGTCGAGGCGCTCGGGGGCATGGCGAAGGCGATCGAAGTCGGCATCCCGAAGCTGCGCATCGAGGAGGCCGCCGCGCGCACGCAGGCCCGCATCGACGCGGGCGTGCAGTCGGTGATCGGCGTGAACAAGTTCCGCCCGGCCGAGGACTTGGCCCTCGACGTGCTGAAGGTCGACAATTCCGCGGTGCGCACGCTCCAGATCGACAAGCTGAAGCGCTTGCGCTCCGAGCGCAAGGAAGCCGACGTGACGGCAGCGCTCGAGCGCCTCGCGAACGCGGCCGCGACGGGCGAGGGGAACCTCCTCGCGCTCGCCGTCGATGCGGCGCGGGCGAAGGCGACGGTTGGCGAGATCTCGGCGGCGCTCGAGAAGGTCTGGGGCCGCCATCGCGCCGAGATCAAGACGATCTCGGGCGTGTACAAGCGGGAGGTCGGCGCGATGTCGGAGTCAATCGAGCGGGTGCGCCGCCTCGTCGAGGAGTTCGAGCGCGAGGACGGGCGGCGGCCGCGCATCCTCGTCGCCAAGATGGGCCAGGACGGCCATGATCGCGGCCAGAAGGTCATCGCCTCGGCCTTCGCCGACCTCGGCTTCGACGTTGACATCGGCCCGCTGTTCGCGACGCCGGCGGAGGCCGCGCGTCAGGCGATCGAGAACGACGTCCACATCGTCGGCGTCTCGTCGCTCGCCGCCGGGCATCTCACCCTCGTGCCCGAGCTCAAGCGCGAAATGGAGAAATACGGCCGCGGCGACATCGTAATCGTAATCGGCGGCGTCGTGCCGCCGCAGGACTACGACGCCCTCTACCAGGCCGGCGCCTCCGCCATCTTCCCGCCCGGGACCGTGATCGCCGAGGCCGCGGAGAAGCTGATCGCGGAGCTGAACGGGCGCCTAGGGTACGGCTCGCGCGAGGCGGCTGAGTAGCGCACTCCTCAGCGCCGGGTTGGGTTCCGCTCCAAGCAGCGGGTCGGAGTGACTGACTTCGAAACCGGCCCGCGCATCCTTCCAGCCCCCAGGTCGGCAGCTAGGCGATCACCGCGCTGGTGATCCGTCGCACGCCGGCCTGGCCCATATTGCGCCAGGCGGCGTCGAGCGAGCCCATGGTGTTGATGCCGCGGCTCCCATCCTCGATCACGAAGGTTTCGAAGCCCGCCTCGCGCGCGTCGAGCGCCGTCCAGGCGACGCAGAAATCCGTCGCCAGCCCCGCCACGAAGACGCGCTTGAAGCCGCGCTCCTTCAGATAGCCTTCGAGCCCGGTCTTGGTCTTGCGGTCGGCCTCCTTGAACGCCGAGTAGCTGTCGATGGTCCGGTTGTAGCCCTTCCGGATGACGAGCTGCGCATGGGGGATCTGAACCTCGTCCGAGATCATGGCGCCCCGCGAGCCTTGCACGCAGTGGTCGGGCCACAGCACCTGATCGCCGTATTCGAGCCTCGTCATGTCGAACGGCTTTTTGCCGCCGTGGGCGGAGGCGAAGGAGATATGCCCCGGCGTGTGCCAGTCCTGCGTCAGCACGACATGCGCGAAGCGCTTGGCGAGCGCGTTGATCGGCGCGATCACCTGGTCGCCGTCCTTCACCGCGAGCGCGCCGCCGGGCAGGAAGTCGTACTGCACGTCGACGACCACGAAGATGTCGTCGTCAGCCGGCTTGATCGACGGCGCTTGAGCTCGCGCCGGGGTCGCCGTTGCGGGCGCCGCGACAGCAAGAACGCCGGCCGCGGCCGTTTGGAACGCTTCCCGCCGCGTCAGAGAACTCTCCTCGTCAGGCATGGTGCCCTCCCATGGCTGTTTCCGTGCGGTCGGGCGAGCTTGCGCCTGTTCGGCGCCGCTGCAAAGCGGTTTATGGGCCGACCCTCTGCCCCGAACCTCAAGCCCGCGTCGGGTAGTTCGGGCTCTCGCGCGTGATGGTCACGTCGTGGACATGGCTTTCGCGCAGGCCGGCATTGGTGATGCGGATGAAGCGCGCCTTGTCCCGGAACTCCTCGAGATCCTTCGCGCCGACATACCCCATCGCCGCGCGCAGGCCGCCCGCGAGCTGATGCAGCACGGTCGCGACCGGGCCTTTATAGGGCACCTGCCCCTCGATGCCCTCGGGCACGAGCTTCAGCGCGTCCTTGATGTCCTGCTGGAAATAGCGGTCGGCGGAACCGCGGGCCATGGCGCCCACCGAGCCCATGCGGCCCTGCCAGAGGAAGGTCTCGCCGGGCGTCTCGTCGGTGCCCGCAAGCAGCGATCCGACCATGGCGCATGCGGCGCCGGCCGCGAGCGCCTTGGCGAGGTCGCCCGAATATTTGATGCCGCCGTCGGCAATCACCGGTACGCCCGCCCCGCTGGCGGCCTCGACGGCCTCCATGATCGCGGTGAGCTGCGGCACGCCGACGCCGGCGACGATGCGGGTCGTGCAGATCGAGCCCGGCCCGATGCCGACCTTGATCGCGTCAGCGCCGGCGTCGATCAGCGCCTTCGCGCCCTCGCGCGTCGCGACGTTGCCGGCGATCACCTGGACGGCGTTCGAGAGCTTCTTCACCCGCGCGACGCTTTCCAGCACCTTCTGCGAATGGCCATGCGCGGTGTCGACCACGATCACGTCGCAGCCGGCCTCGACCAGGCGCTCGGAGCGCTCGAGTCCGACGTCCCCGGTCGTCGTCGCCGCGGCGACCAGGAGCCTCCCCTGCACGTCTTTCGCGGCATGCGGATAGGCAACCTGCTTCTCGATGTCCTTGACCGTGACGAGGCCGATGCAGCGGAAATGATCGTCGACGACGAGGAGCTTCTCGATCCGGAACTGGTGCAGGAGCCGCTTCGCCTCGTCCTGCGTCACGCCTTCGCGGACGGTGATCAGCCGCTCCTTGGTCATGAGCTCGGAGACCGGCTGCTTCGGATCGGTCGCGAAGCGCACGTCGCGGTTCGTGAGGATGCCGACGAGCGTGCCGCGGCTGCCGTCGGGGCCGCGTTCGACCACCGGCACGCCGGAGATGCCGTTGCGCTTCATGAGGTCGAGCGCCGCGGCGAGCGTCTCCTCGGGGTGGATGGTGATGGGGTTCAGCACCATGCCCGATTCGAAGCGCTTGACGAGCCGCACCTGCTCGGCCTGCGGGCCGGGCTCGAGGTTGCGGTGGATGACGCCGAGCCCGCCGTTCTGGGCCATGGCGATCGCCATCTGCGCTTCGGTGACCGTGTCCATCGCCGAGGCGATGATCGGGATGTTGAGAGCGACCGAGCGGGTGAGCCTCGTCCCGATCGCGACATCGGCGGGCAGCACCTCGGAGTGGCCGGGCCGCAGCAGCACGTCGTCGAAGGTCAAGCCTTCGATGAGCTGATCGGCTGAAATGCGCGGCATCGCCAACTCCGGTTGCGCCCGCCGTCTCTGCGGCGGCTTTCGGGTTGGCGGGTGTCCGTAGCACGTGCTCGAGCGCGTGGCAAAGCAGCGGGAGCGTGCGTCAACAGCAAGTCGTGGTCAGGCCAGTTGACCAGATGACGCTTGCGAGAAGCGCCCTCAGCTCTATATGGTCAGATTGATCTGACCAGTAAGGCGATGAACCGACAAGCTACCATGACCGCGAGCGACTTCAAGGCGCGCTGCCTTGACGTGCTCGACCAGCTCGCGGCTCGCAAGCTCGAGAGCGTCACGATCACCAAACGCGGCCGCCCCGTTGCAGTAGTGCGGCCGCCGGTCGCGCAAGCCGAGCTCCCCTCCCTTTACGGCTGCATGCAAGGCACCGTCACGATTCCGGAGGGCGTCGACATCGATGGTCCCATTCTCGCTGAGCCCCTTGATGCCGACGACGGCATACTGCATCGGTGAATGGAGCCCCATCAGAGGCAGTCCTCCTCGACACGAACGCCGTTATCCGATTCGCGAACCGCGCTCTCCTGGAGCAGAGGGCGATCGCCGCGATAGACGGGGCGAGAGCGGCGGGTGGCCTCTACGTTTCACCGGTCTCGGCTTGGGAAATCGGTGTCCTGAGCCGTCCGCAGCGAGCCGAGCCCCTGCACTTCGCGCCCGATCCGAAAGCCTGGTTTGCTCGCTTCATGGCGCAGTCGGGAGTGCGCGAAGCACCCTATACTGCCGATATCGCCATCGAGAGTTCTTATCTGCCGGGTGCGCCTCCCAAGGATCCAGCCGATCGCCTTCTCATCGCGACCGCCAGACACCTCAACCTGACGCTCGTCACGCGCGACCGTGAGATCATCGCCTATTCGCGCGCGGGGCATGTCCGCGTCATCGGCTGCTGATCCCCTTCCGCTCGCGCGCATGAACCGCACCCGCCTCGTCCCGCTCATCGTCGCGACCGCGCTGTTCATGGAGAACACGGACTCGACCGTGATCGCGACCTCGCTGCCGGCGATTGCCGCGAGCCTGAACGAGGACCCGATCGCGCTGAAGCTCGCGATCACCTCCTATCTCGTGAGCCTCGCGATCTTCATCCCCGTGAGCGGCTGGATGGCCGATCGCTACGGCGCCCGCACGGTCTTTCGAGCGGCGCTCGCCGTGTTCATGGCAGGGTCGATCGCCTGCGCCGCGGCCGGATCGCTCGGCGGCTTCGTCGCGGCGCGCTTCCTGCAAGGCATGGGCGGCGCCATGATGGTGCCGGTCGGGCGGCTCGTCCTTCTGCGCAGCATCCCCAAGAGCGAGATGGTTTCGGCGCTTGCCTACCTCACCGTCCCGGCGATGGTCGGGCCGGTGGTCGGACCGCCGCTCGGCGGCTTCATCACGACCTATCTCGACTGGCGCTGGATCTTCTTCATCAACATCCCGATCGGGCTCCTCGGGATTGTGCTGTCGACGCTCTATTTCGAGAACATCCGCGAGCCGGACCGCCCGCCGCTGGACCTCGCGGGCTTCGCGCTCTCGGGCTTCGGGCTCGCGGCGCTGATGCTGGGGCTTGCGACCGGCGGGCGCCATCTTCTGCCCGTGGAGGTCTCCCTCGGCTGCGTCGTCGCGGGCACGATCGCGGTGATCGCTTATGTGCGCCACGCCCGGCGCATCGCTCACCCGCTGGTACGGCTCGACCTCTTGCGCATCCCGACCTTCCGCGCGAGCGTGCTCGGCGGATCGTTCTTCCGCATCGGCGTCGGCGCGATCCCCTTCCTCCTTCCGCTGATGCTGCAGCTCGGCTTCGGGCTCAACCCGTTTCAATCGGGGCTCCTTACCTTCGTCTCGGCGGCGGGCGCGCTATTCATGAAGACGCTCGCAGCGCGTATCCTCAGGACCTTCGGCTTTCGGGCCGTGCTGACCGTGAACGCCTTCATCGCGGCAGCCTTCATCGGCGCGAACGGGTTGTTCACCCCGGCGACGCCCTACGCCGTGATCGTCGTGGTGCTCCTCGTCGGCGGCTGCTTCCGCTCGCTTCAGTTCACGGCGCTCAATGCCATCGCCTATGCCGACGTGTCGAACCGCGAGATGAGCCACGCCACGGGCCTGACGAGCGTCGCCCAGCAGCTTGCGCTCAGCCTGGGGGTCGCGCTCGGGGCGGCGGTGCTCGAGACCGCCAGCCGGGCCCAGGGCGAGACCGAGCTGAGATCGGGCGATTTCTGGCCGGCCTTCCTGCTCGTGGCCCTGATCGCCGCGCTTTCCGGCTTCGTTCTGGCGCGGCTTGACCCGAGCGCCGGCGCCGAGCTCTCCGGCCACGCGATCGTGCGGGCAAAGCCGGCAGCTGACTCGACGTGAGGGGGTGGACCCGCCCCGAGGCGGTGCTAGCGTCGCGCGAAATCCTCCGGAGATATGGCCATGGATCAGCGCATCATCGACCTCTACGACCGCTATACCCATGGCAGCATGACCCGCCGCGCCTTCTTCGACCGCTTGGCGGCGCTCGCCGGCGGGGCCGCCGCCGCGACCGCGCTCCTGCCCCTCCTAGAGAACAACTACGCGGCCGCGCAGGTCGTGCCGGAGACCGACCCGCGCATCGCGACGCAGACGATCTCGATCGCCGGGACCGAAGGGCTCACCGGCTATCTCGTGAAGCCGAAGCGCGGCGAGCGCTGGCCGGCCGTGATCGTGATCCACGAGAATCGGGGCCTGAACCCGCACATCAAGGATGTCGCGCGCAGGATCGGGACGGAGGGGATCGTCGCCCTCGCGCCGGACTATCCGAGCCCGCTCGGCGGCACGCCGGCCGACGAGGACAAGGCGCGCGAGCTGATCGGCAGCCTCAAGCCGCAGGACGCGCTCGGCATCTCCCGGGCGACCCTGAGCCATCTCAAGCGCCAGCCCGACATCGGCAAGGTCGGCGCCGTCGGCTTCTGCTGGGGCGGCGGTCAGGTCAACGCGCTCGCGGTCGCCGAACCGATGCTCGACGCGGGCGTCGCCTATTACGGGCGCCAGCCCCCGGCGGACGCGGTCGCCAGCATCAAGGCGCCGCTCCTCCTGCACTACGCGGAGATCGATCCCGGCATCAACGCCGGCATCCCGGCCTTCGAGGCGGCGCTGAAAGAGGCCGGCAGGAGCTACGAGCTCCACATGTATCCGGGCGTCAACCACGCCTTCAACAACGACACCAACGTCGCCCGGTACAACAAGGAAGCCGCCGACCTCGCCTGGAGCCGCACCATCGCGTTCTTCCGCAAGCACCTCGGCGACGACGCTCAGCGCTCGTAACCCTCCGCCCCTCACGCCAATCCTCTCCCGCAAGCGGGAGGGGGAGTCACCCCCGGAACCCGGTCGCGAGCACGTAGAGCTCCGCCGAGTCCGCCCGGCTCGCGGCCGGCTTGACGTGGCGCACGCTCGCGAAGTCGCGCTTGAGGTCGGCGAGGAGCGCGCCCTCGGTGCCGCCCTGCAGCACCTTGGCGACGAAGACGCCGCCCGGCGCGAGCACCGCGCGGGCGAACTCGGCCGCCGCCTCGGCGAGGCCGACGATGCGCAGATGGTCGGTCTTCCGGTGGCCCGTGGCGTTGGCGGCCATGTCGGACATGACGATGTCGGCCGGGCCGCCGAGCATGTCGACCAGACGTTCCGGCGCACCGGGCGCGAGGAAGTCGAGCTCCGCGAACTCGGCCCCCGGCATGGTCTCGACCGGCAACAGGTCGATGCCGACGACCCGTCCCCTCCCCTCCGCGCTGCCGGTCCGCTTGACCGCGACCTGGGCCCATCCGCCGGGTGCCGCGCCGAGATCGATGACCCGCTGCCCCGGCTTCAGGAAACGGAACTTCTCGTCCATCTCGAGGAGCTTGTAGGCGGCGCGCGAGCGATAGCCCTCGCGCTTGGCCCGAGCGACGTAAGGGTCGTTGAGCTGGCGCTCGAGCCAGCGCTGGGACGAGGCGGTCCGCTTTTTTGCACTCTTGAGCCGCTGCCTGAGCTCGCGTGCGCCCGAGCCGTGCTTTTCGTTCACCCGCGGCCTCCGCGGCGCCAGACCCCATCCTCGCGCATGAGGTTCATGAGGATGCCCTCGCGCAGGCCGCGATCGGCGATGCGCAGGCGGTCGGCCGGAAAGGCGCGCCGGATCGCCTCGAGGATCGCGCAGCCGGCGAGCACGAGATCGGCGCGGTCGCGCCCGATGCAGGGGTTCAAGGCCCGCCGGTCGAAGGGTGTGTCGAGGAGGTCCTCGATCACCTGCGTCACGTCGGAATCGTTCATCCACATGCCGTCGACCCGCCGGCGGTCGTAGCGGGGCAGCTTCAAATGGATGCCGCCGACCGTCGTGACGGTTCCCGAGGTGCCGAGAAGATGGAACTCCGGCAGGTAGGCCGCGGCGCCGGCGACAAGCTCGAACGGCGACAGAAGATCCGTCACCTCCTCGACCATCGCTTCGAAATTGTTCCGCGTCACGTCGATCCCGCCGTGGCGCTCGGCGAGGGTCACGACGCCGACCGGGAGGGAATCCCAAGCTCGGATGCGCTTGGTCGGATCGGCGAGCGGGCTCGCGGCCTTGCCGTCGAGCCATGCGATCTCGGTCGAGCCGCCGCCGATGTCGAAGATCACGACCGAATGGGCGCGCGGATCCGCGAGCGCGGCGCAGCCGGTGACCGCGAGATAGGCCTCTGTGCGGCGGTCGACGACCTCGAGCTCCATGCCGAGCTCATCCTGGACACGGGCGACGAACGCGGCGCCGTTATCGGCAAGGCGGCATGCCTCGGTTGCGACCAGGCGGGCGCGCGCGGCGTTGCGGTTCTCCATCTTGTTCTTGCAGACGCGCAGCGCCTCGATGGTGCGCTCGATCGCGGCATCGCCGAGACGGTTGGCGAAGCCGAGGCCCTCGCCCAGCCGCACGATGCGCGAGAACGCGTCCATGACGCGGAAGCCGTAAGGCGCGGGCTCGGCGACGAGCAGGCGGCAGTTGTTGGTGCCGAGGTCCAGCGCCGCGTAGGAGTGCCCGTTCGAATAGCGGTAGTGATGGTAGCCGTGCCAGGGCCGGCCGTTGCGCTCCTCCCGTGCGGGCGCGCGCGGGCTCGGCGGGGCGCCTTGCCCCGGCGGCTCCGGCTGGGCAACCACTTCGTCCTTGACCGACACGGTCGAATCCTGGGGCGCCGCCAGCGTAAGCACCGCGACGCGAGTTGCCCGAAGAGTGCAACGGGTTTGGGCCGCTGCCAAGCCCATGGCTACGCTGAGGAGAGCCGAGGCTGCTCCGCGTTGCCCGATTTCGAGAACGTTCCGAGTTGAGCGGAAGCGCTTCAGCGCTTCGGGGCAACGGCTCCGGTCGTCTCGACGTCGCGCTCAGGCGCTGGCGTGCGCGCGACCATGGTCCCGCCGGGCTGAATGGGAGGAGGCGGGAAGAGCAGCGCGACATCGGCCGGCGGCCGCACTTCGGCGCGACCCGCGACGAGGCAGGGCGCGAAGAGGCTTTCGACGCTGCTGGGGTTCGCCTCCGGGCAGCGCTCCGGCGTGCCGCGCACGACGGCCATCAGCGCTGTCGCACCGACGAGGAAGGCGGCGACCAAGACCGCATCAAGCATGGAGGAACGCTTCATCGCCGTCTCCGCGACATCCCGAGCGAGACCCCACGAAGGACAACGTCGCAGACGACGCCGGGTTCGCCCCGGCCGCCGCCTCGACTTGTGATCGCGTCCGGCGGCATGGTAGCTCGAAACCCCGCCAGGATCCAAGATGAACGATCTGCCGCCGCTCTCCGCGATCGCCGAGTGCCTCTACACCGCCGTCCTCTCCGACGTGCTCGATGAAGCGGGCTTCATGGGCCAGGCGCTACGCCCCTTCGTGCGGCCGCTCGACGAGGCTTCGGTGCTCTGCGGCTTCGCGCGGACCGGCCTCTATCGGAAGGTCTTCCACACCGAGCCGGGGCGGAACCCCTACGAGATCGAGATGGACCTCGTCGACGACCTCAAGGGCGGCGAGGTCGCGGTGCTTGCCTGCGACGGCCCGACGGACGTGGTGGCGCCCTGGGGCGAGCTCCTGACCACGGCCGCGAGCCTGCGCGGCGCCGCCGGCTGCCTGACCGACGGCCTCGTGCGCGACGTGCGTCGCATCCGCGAGATGCGGTTCCCGGTCTTCGCCGGCGGCATCGGCCCGCTCGACACCAGGGGCCGGGCCGAGATGGCGGCGATGGACGTAGCCGTAGAGGTCGCGGGCGTGCGCATCGAGCCGGGCGACCTGATCTTCGGCGACGTCGACGGCGTGGTCGCGGTGCCGAAGGCGGTCGCGCCGAAGGTCGTGGCGCGGGCGCTCGAGAAGGTCGCGGCCGAGGACAAGACGCGCGACGCGCTCCTTGCGGGCGAGACGCTGCGGCAGGTGTTCGACCGCTACGGCGTGCTATGAGCCCTAAACGGAAATGCGGAGAGCCGAATGCCCGAAGGGAAGCAGCCCCTCGTCTCGCCCGATTGGCTCGCGCAGCACATCGACGATCCTGACCTCGTGATCCTCGACGTGCGGATCGCACCTGAGGGCGGGCAGACCGTCTTCGAGAACGGGCACATTCCGGGCGCGGTTTTCACCGACTACCTCAAGGACGGATAGCGCGCCGCCAAGGGCACGGCCGTCGGAATGCTCCCGGCCGAAAGCGCGCTCTCGGAACTCTTCGGCGGCCTTGGCCTCAAGCCGGATCATCACATCGTGGTTGTGCCGACCGGCGCCAACACCAGCGACTTCAGCGCCGCCGTGCGGGTCTATTGGACGCTCAGGATCGCCGGGCATGAGCGACTCTCGCTGCTCGACGGCGGCTTCGCCGGATGGCGCGCCGATCCGGGCCGGCCGCTCGAGACCGGGCCCGGCGAGACCCGCACCGGCACGCGCTATCCGGTGCGGATCGACGCGGCGATGCGCGCCGACGTCGAGCAAGTCGAGAAGGCGGTAGCGGAAGGCTCGGCGACGCTCCTCGACGCCCGCGGTCTCGGCTTCTTCGAGGGCCGGGAGAAGAGCCCGCAAGCCATGCGCGCCGGGCGCCTTCCCGGCTCGAAGCATCTCGACCAGGCGCAGGCCTACGACGCCGCGCGGAACGGGCTGAAGCCGCTCGGAGAGCTCGCCCGCGTGTATGCCGCCGTGCCCAAAGGCGAGGTGGTCAGCTTCTGCAACACCGGCCAGGCTGCGGCGACGAACTGGTTCGTGATGGCGGAGCTCCTCGGCCGCAAGGACGTACGTCTCTACGACGGTTCGATGTCGGAGTGGACGCAGGACGAGAAGCGCCCGGTGGAGACGGGGCCGGCACGATGAGGAACCACCTCTCCTTTGTCATGGCCGGGCTTGTCCCGGCCATCCCGATTCGAAATGTGGCGCTCTACCCCCCGAGATCACCGGGACAAGCCCGGTGATGACAACGCTCAAGCCGCGAGCGCCCCTTCGAGATCGCGTATGAGATCCTTCGGGTGTTCCAATCCGACGGACAGCCGCACCAGCCCCTCGGTCACCCCCATGGCCTCGCGCACCTCGGGCGGGAAGCGCTCATGGGTGGTGGTGGCAGGGTGGGTGATGAGACTTTTCGCGTCGCCAAGATTGTTCGAGATACGCACGATCCTGAGTGCGTTCATGAAGCGGAAGGCCCCGGCCTTGCCGCCGGCGACCTCGAAGGCGATGAGCGTGGAGCCCGCCTTCATCTGGCGGCGCACGAGCTCCGCCTGCGGATGGTCCGGCCGGCCTGGATAGATCAGGCGCTTGACCTTCGGATGCGCGGCGAGCGCATCGGCGACGGCGGCGGCGTTCTCGGTCTGGCGGCGCACGCGCAGCGGCAGGGTCTCCAGGCCTTTCAGCAGCACCCAGGCATTGAAGGGCGAGAGCGCCGGGCCGGTCTGACGCAGATAGCTGTGGATGCCCTTCTCGATGAACGCCCTCGATCCGAGGATCACGCCCCCGAGGCACCTCCCCTGCCCGTCGATATGCTTCGTCGCGGAATAGACGACGCAGTCGGCGCCGAGCGCGAGCGGGTGCTGCCAGAGCGGCGTCGCGAACACGTTGTCGACGACGAGCTTCGCTCCGCATTCGCGCGCGATCGCGGCGACGCCGGCGATGTCGACGAGGTCGAGGTTGGGGTTGGTCGGGCTCTCCAGGAAGAAGACCTTGGTCTCGCCCCGCACCGCCGCCTGCCATTCCTCGAGGCTCGTCCCCTCGACCAGCGTCGAGGCGATGCCGAAGCGCGGCAGGAGCTCCTCGCAGACGAAGCGGCAGGAGCCGAAGAGCTGGCGCGCCGCAACGACATGGTCGCCCGCGCGCAGCTGGCCGAGGAGCGAGGCCGTCACCGCCGCCATGCCGGTCGCGGTGGCGCGCGCCGCTTCCGCCCCTTCGAGCGCCGCCATGCGCGCCTCGAACATGCCGACGGTCGGGTTCGAGAAGCGGGCGTAGATGAAGCCCTCGTCCTCGCCCTTGAAGCGCGCCTCGCATTGCTCGGCGCTATCGTAGACGTGGCCTTGCGTGAGGAAGATCGCCTCGGAAGTCTCAGCGAAGTTGGAGCGGAGGTGCCCGCATGGACGAGCCGGGTCTCGAGCTCGAACTCCTCGGCAGCGGCGAAATCGGTCATGGCCAGCCCTCTCCCGGGGACGGCCCCGGCACGGATCGCGCCGGCCGAAAACGGACCGGGCGCCAAGTGCCCCCGGCCTTTTAGCGCCTTGTTTAACGTGGCGCGCAAGCCGGCCGGCTCAAATCACCACGGGAGGCGTGCTCTTAAGGGAGAGGCGGCGGGCGGGCAACCCTGCTCGAGCAAGCGAGGTACGGCCCTCACGGGGGGCAGATGTAGCCGGAGCCGCTTGGGTTCTTGAAGCAGCCGACCGACTCCGGGAGGAAGGTCTTGGGCAGGAACAGCACCACCTTCGGGAAGAAGATGCAGAAGGCGATCGTCGTGAAGAACACGAGGTAGAGCGGCAGCGAGCGCACCACCGCCTTCATGAAGCTCACCCCAACGAACTTCGAAGCCATCAGCAGCGACAGCCCGTAGGGCGGCGTGATCAGGCCGAAGGCGAGCGTCGTCACGATCACGACGCCCATGTGCACCGGGTTGATCTGCCCGAGCTCGGTCAGCGCGTTGATGATCGGCATGAAGATGATGATGGCCGGCACCGCATCCATGAAGTCGCCGACGATCACGAAGAGGACCACGAACCGCCGCCATCGGAATCGAGTAGAGGAGCCCGGCATTGGCGAAGTCGCGCGGCAGGTGCTTGATGTGCCCGCGGTTGACGAGCGGGATCAGCACGAAGGTGATGTAGGCGACGGCGACGAGCCCGGCCTCGGTCGGCGTGAAGAAGCCCGAGAGGATGCCGCCCATGATGATGATCGGGATCATCAGGGGCAAGGCGGACAACTTCGCGGCCTCGGTGAATTGCCGGAAGGTCGCCCGCGGCCTTAAGACCCCGACCGGGCCGAAGAAATGGCTGTAGATCATGATGCCGAAGCCGACGAGGAGGCCGGGCACGATACCGCCGAGGAACAGGCCGCCGATGGAGACGTTGCCGGTCGCGCCGTAGACGACTGCCATGATGCTCGGCGGGATTAGGTTCGCGATCGTCGAGGCGGAAGCGATCACGGCGGCGATGAAGGCGCGGCCGTACCCTTCCCGAACCATCTCCGGGCCGACGGTGCGGGCGAGCACCGCGACGTCCGCGGTCGAGGAGCCTGAGATCCCCGCGAAGAACATCGAGAACACGGTCACGATCTGCGCGAGCCCGCCGCGGAAGTGGCCGACCATCGTCTGCGCCAGCACGATCATGCGATGCGTGACCTGCGCAGAGGTCATCAGCTCGCCGACGAGCAGGAAGAACGGCACCGCGAGCAGCGCCTCGGAATCGATGCCGTGGAAGAGCTGCCCGATTATCGAGGCGAAGCTGATCTTGGTCAGCGCGGTCGCGACGAGCACGCCGGCAATGATTGAGAAGGCGACCGGAACGCCGAGATAGCCGAGCCCGAGGAAAAGCGCGGCCATCGTGAAGATGATCCCGCCGTTACTCATAGATCGCTTCCTCGACCGGCGGCTCCTCGCGGGAAAAGCCGTTCTTCAGGCCGTTTACGAGCTGCTCGATCTGGAACAGCGCCACCAGTGCACCGGCGATCGGCACGCTGACGGTGTAGTAGCCGAGCGGGATAAGCGAGGGCATGCGGAAGCTGTGAAGGTCGTGCAGGAAGTTCTCCCAGCCGAACACGACGAGGAACATCGCCACGACGAATACGACCACACGCGACATGATCTCGATGACGAGCCGCGCCGGTCCGGTCATCGTGTGCACGATCTCGGTCAGGTACATGTGGTCGTTGCGGCGCGCAGCGAGCGCCATCCCAAGGAAGACGCCCCAGGCGAAGAAGCCGGTCGTCACCTGCTGCAGCCAAAGCCAGGGGCGTCCGATCTCGCGGGTCGACACGTCGAACAGCACCGACAGCGAGAAGCCTATGATGCAGGCGCCGCAGGCGACGAACAGCAGCGCCTCCAGCCAGTCGAGCGCCGGCCATTTCAGATGCCGCTCGCGCGGCGAGACCAGCGACGACAAGGCAGACCCTCACATGGGAGATGCGTGCACCGAACGAGCGATGCGGCGGCCCTCCCGCGGCCGCCGCCCGGCTTGCTGTCGCCGCTTACTTCACGTTGCGCACGAGCTCGAGGATCTTGACCGCGTGCGGCCCGAGCTCCTTGGCGAGCTGGTCCTGGATCGGCGCCGCCGCCTTGGCGAAGCCGGACTTGTCCACACCCTCGACGACCTTCACGCCGAGCTTTTTCAGCCGCTCGGCCGAATCCTTCTCGGCCTTGAGCGCCCAGGCGGGCTCGAGCTTGGAGACCTCGTCGGCGGCGGCCTGGACCCATTGCTTCTCCTGGTCGGAGAAGGCGTTCCAGGTCTTGTCGGAGACCCAGATCATGTTGTTGTTGGCCTCGTGCTCGGTGAGCGAGAGCACCGGCGCGACCTCGTAGTGCTTGTTCGCGAGGTAGACGTTGACGCCGTTCTCGGCGAACTGGATGACGCCGGTCTGGAGCGAGGTGTAGACCTCGCCGAAGGGCATGTGCACCGTCTGTGCGCCATAGGCCGGGAAGTGGGTGTCCTCGGTCTTTGTCGCCTGGACGCGGATCTTCTTGCCCTTGATGTCCTCGACGGACTTCACCTCCGACTTGCCGTACATATGCCGGAGGCCGAGGGTGATGAGACCGAGCGCGCGGGCGCCCTGCACCGATTCCGAGATCATCGCCTTGAAAGCCTTTCCGACCTCCGGGTCGGCAATGGTCTTCGCAAGATGCGCCTCGTCGCGGAAGATGAAGTGGAGCGAGAACACGCCGGCCTGCGGCGCGAGCGTCGAGGCGTTCGCGGTCGAGGTGATGACGAAATCGATGTCGCCGGAACGCATCTTCTGCAGCATCACCGGCTCCTGGCCGAGCTGCGCGAGCGGAAACTGATCGATCGAGAGCTTGCCGCCGGAGAGCTCCTTGAGCTTCGCGTCGAACACGTCCGCCGCGTAGCCGTAGCCGGTCGATTTCGGCTGGTCGTAGCCGAAGGTGAGCTTGCGCTGCGCCGCGGCTTGGTCGAGCGCGCCGGCGCCGAGGAGCATAGCGGCGCCGAGCGCAAGGGCGCGGCCGATCTTCACGGTCCTGAGCATTCCTATTCCTCCCTTTGAGCACCAATCGTGCGGAGCCTCGGTGCGGCTTCTTTTCCCGGCATGATCGGAGTGGCCCTATTGTATGTCAAGCACAACGCGTGCGCTTCCCATGACCGCGCAAATCGTCATCATGGCGTTCCCAACTTCAGCCTCGCGGATGACGATGACCGAAAACCCGGTGCTGTGCACGATCGAGGACGGCGTTGCCGTCGTGATGCTGAACAATCCGCCGCTCAATCTCGTCACGCTCGAGATGACGCGCCGGCTCAACGAGACCGTGAAGCGACTCGCCGAGGATCCGGACGCGCGCGTGATGGTCCTGACCGGCGCCGGCGGGAAGGCCTTCTGCGCGGGCTCCGACATCAAGGAGTTTCCCGAGATGATGGCGGCGGGCGCCGTCGTGCCCAAAAAACTCGCGCTCGAGAACGAGGCCTGGAGCCGGGTCGACGATTTCCCCAAACCCACGATCGCCGCCGTCGCCGGCCTTGCCTTCGGGGGCGGGCTCGAGCTCGCGGTGTGCTGCGACCTCATCGTTGCCGAGGAAGGGGCGCGGGTGGCCTTGCCGGAAATCAAGCTCGGGGTCTTCCCGGGCTCGGGCGGCACCGTCCGGGTCACCCGCCGGATCGGCGAGGGCCGCGCCAAGGAGATGATGTTCTTCGGCGACCCGCTGCCGGTCGAGACGGCGCTCGCCTGGGGTCTCGTCAACCGCGTGGCGCCGAAGGGCGAGGCGCTCGGCACCGCGATGGAGATGGCGCGCCGTCTGGCGGCCCAGCCATCGATCGCCATCCAGATGTGCAAGCGCTCGGCCGACATGGCCTTCGACGTGCCCGAGGACCGCGCGGTTGAGGCGTCGCTCGAAATGAGCGAGCGCGTCTTCACGACCGAGGACTGCGGGGAAGGGGTGCGCGCCTTCTTCGCGAAGGAGAAGCCGCGCTTCAGGCACCGCTGATCCGGAGGATGGCATGGCAGGACGGCTCGCCGGCAAGACCGCGCTCGTGATCGGCGCTGGCTCGGTCGGCCCCGGCTGGGGCAACGGCAAGGCCACCGCCGTGCTCTTCGCACGCGAAGGCGCTCGGGTCTTCTGCGTCGACGTGAACGAGGGCGCCGCGCGCGAGACGGTCGAGATCATCTGGGGCGAAGGCGGCGAGGCGGAGGCCTGGCACGCCGACGCGTCGCGGTCCGCGGACATCGAGCGCGCGGTCGCCGCCTGCCTCGATCGCTTCGGGCGCATCGACGTGCTCGACAACAATGTCGGCATCGTCGAGGTCGGCGGCGTAGTCGAGCTCGCCGAAGAGGCCTGGGACCGCGTCTTCGCGGTCAACCTCAAGAGCTGCTTCCTCGCCATGAAGCACGTCATCCCTGCGATGGAGCGGCAGGGCGGCGGCGCGATCGTCAACATCTCCTCGATCGCCTCGCTGCGCTTCCTCGGCGTGGCCTATGCGAGCTACTACGCGACCAAGGCCGCGATGAACCACCTCACGCGCACCACCGCGGCCGAGTACGCGGCGAGGAAAATCCGCGTGAACGCGGTCCTGCCCGGCCTCATGAAGACGCCGATGGTCGAGAAGTCGGCCGGGCTCGCCAAGAGCTACGCGGCCGGCGACGTCGAGGCGATGTGGCGCGCCCGCGATGCCCAGGTGCCGATGGGGCCTAATGCCAAGTATAATCCAAACGCTTGTCAGCCATCGCTTTTCGCCTTGCTGTAATGGTCGCTGTGGGGACCATTTGTGGGGACTCCGTGCGCCGCCGCCGTCGCTTCCATCGCCGCGAGCACGTCGGCATGTTGGCTGTGCGCGTATTTCACCGTCGTCTGCATATTCTCATGCCGAAGCATGCGCCGGACGATGTTGAGGTTGCCGCTCGTGCGCAGGAGCCGGGTTGCCGCCGTGTGGCGCAGATCATGGAACCTGAAATCTCGGAGCCCAGCCCGTTTGCGGGCTTTGGTGAACTCGGTGACAAGCCCCTCATAAGTAAT
>JAQSWQ010000068.1 GCA_029266525.1 Microvirga sp. | reverse complement strand
TACGCCGGGCTTTTGTGCTGCTCATCCGCCTACGAAAACGAAACCCGGTTTTCGCCATTGAGCCTAGAAAGGCGCCGGGGTCAGCCAACCCTTATTTCCGTCTCAGATCGGCAGGGGCCCCTTTCGCTTTGCGGGCCGACGACTTTCACGCCCCCCGCCGCTGATCACGGGAGCCCCGGCCTCGCGCCGGGCTTTTATGTTGCCAGCGCTACAGCACCAGAGCGGCGAACCCTGCTAAGAAGGTAGCGGCACTACGCACATCGCGTGGCTGCCCCCTTTGTGAACCCACTTGGGCGGCTTCGGCCGCCCTTTTCTTTGCCGGCTTGCTGACACTGTGCTGACACGGGGGAGCAGCCGCCAGCGCGATCGGCTCTAAGTGCTTGATTTATTGGCGCACCCGACAGGATTCGAACCTGTGACCTCTGCCTTCGTGGCGCACCCGACAGGATTCGAACCTGTGACCTCTGCCTTCGGAGGGCAACGCTCTATCCAGCTGAGCTACGGGTGCTTAAGGCTTGAGGCGAGCGGACCCTAGACCACGCCTCCCGCCGTGCCAACCCCGTGTGAGGCGCCTCCCGTTCGCGTCCATCATCCTCGAGTGGAAAGCGGTCGCGCATTGCTCGGAGGCGCCCGCACATGCTCCCCGCGCGAGAATCGGCATGAGACGCCACGGCGAACCCTAGGAAGGTTGGCAAGCACCGTCTATTATTCGCCGATGGCCGAGAAATCCGAAGAAGCCCGCGCCCGGGCGGAAACGAAGTTCAAGCAACAAGGGCAGCGCTCGCGCGAGGCAGAAGAGGCCAGAGCGGACAGCGCCGCCAAGGCCCGGGCTGTGGACGAGAAAACCGCACGCCTGAAGGCGCAGCGACTCGCGAGGGATGCGGCCGATGCCGCCGCTCAGGAGCAACAACCGGCGGAGCCGAAAGGTCGCCCGGCTAAGCCCTCTGGCGGCCACGCGGCGAAGGGCCAGCGGAAGCGCCAGCCGCCGTTGATCGGCAACCCCGATGAGGTCAAGGGCGGCTAGGGAACTCGTCTAGCTTTGGCCAGCCGCAGCCGCGCGGGGCAACGGCTAAGCGTCGATCCTGAGAGTCAGCCGCACCGTTCCGACACGCTCGCCGGCCTCGTCCCGCACCTGAATGGTGATGTCCTGTTCCGGGCTCCTGTGCGCGAGGTCCTTTGCCATCTCGGCCGTGGCACGTACGGCCTCCTGGCGCGCCGTCTTGGCGTCGTGAAGCTCGACGCCTTCGCGATCCGGCTCGGTTACGTTGTTGAGGGTGGTATCGAAAAAGAACCGGGGCATCGAGCTTCAATGCTCGAAAGCGTACATAGTTGCGCCCCTCCGGTACCACGTCCACATCGTGTGCTTTGAGGCGAGACTCGGGGATCGCGGGCGCCATCGACGCTGGTTGCGCCCGCAGGGCCTGAGCTGCGCAAGCTCGGCCGAGGAAAGCGGCCTAAGCCGCGCGCTTTTGCAGATGAAGGTAGGTGGGATCGAATTCGGCAGCCTTCTGGAGGGCTTCCCAGTCCAGGATAGTCACCACGCCTTTTTTCGTCGTCTTGATGAGCCCGCTCGCCCTGAGGTCTTGCATGGTCCGGTTCACATGCACCGTCGAGAGGCCGGTCGCATCCGCCAGCTCCGATTGGGTGATGGGCATCGGGAAGCTGTTGCCATCATTCAGCCCGATCGCCCTCAGCCGCATGAACAGCTCGCAGAAGAGGTGCGCGATCCGCTCGTAGGCCTCGCGCCGTCCGATGTTGGCCACCCACTCCCGGAAGATGGCGGCATCGATGAGCGTGTCGCGCCAGAAGATATCGCCAATCCGGGGGTGCGCCCGGATGAACTCCTGCACCGTTTCGTGGGGGATGAACCCAACCTTGCTCCGGACGAGCGTGCCTAAGCTGTGATCCATAACCTGCAGATGAAGGCTCTGAAGGTCCGGGATGTCGCCGGGCGTGTGAAAGGAGAAAATCTGCCTTTTGCCGCCCGGCAGAACCTTGTAGCGGCAGGCGAAGCCTTCGATGATGAGACAGCACTGAGAAGGCCGGTCCTGGTCCCGGATGATATCCTGGTCCGCGTTGAGGTCCCGGATTGTCATCGGGAGAGTGACAATCGCCTGCCTCTCGTCGTCCGAGAGCGGCGCGATGCTCTCCAGCTTGCGGATCAGTGGATGCGAGTTGGCATGTCCTGCGGGAAACATGGGAAGCTCCTGCGAGACGCGGGAGCACACCTGTCTCTCAGCCATCGGAGCGCGAAGTCGGATACCGATGATGGTTCGACCGTAGGCGCTATGCGGGCTCAAGTCTCTAACATAGGTGATGGGCGTCGATTAGCCTTTCGCGAGCTACAAACGATTGCAAGTGCAACTCTGTTCCGGTTCGGCTATTATGCGGGCATCGCCGACACGCTGCCTTGGGCGTCGGTGACTGAGAGAGAAGCGCGCTCCCGCCTGCAACCGCCGGAAGCCGCATGCCTCGCTATTTTTTCCACATCGTCGACGGCGAAGAGATCATCGACGACGAAGGCACGACGCTTGCGGGCGTGGAGGAAGCGCGCGCTGAAGCCATTGTGGTCTCAGGTGAGATGCTGAGGGATCTCGGAGGCAAGTTCTGGGGCAATGGCCAGTGGCAGATCCGCGTCACCGATGAAGCCGGCGACAAGGTGTGCGCCCTCACGTTTTCGGCCGACCGCTCTTAGAGGTTCTAATTCAAGCGACGCCTGCGGGCGGCGTGTTCTATGCCGCGCTGAAACGCTGCGACGGCTTTCGGCTCCCTTGTGTGATCCTTGCAGGGAGCCCCATCAAACCTTCCGGTGCTGGTGGGCTCTTGCGTCCCGTACGCAACCGAACAATTTCGCTGCGATTCACCTACGTGGCGGCGCGCACCCCGGCCAGCCAATACTCTCCAGGACTGTTCACCGCGGTCGGGCACGGTCCCAACCTGCCTCGCGGTGGCGGATACTCGCCGGACGGTAGCGTGCCTGCCGTCCGGCGAGCCCAACCCTTCTGATCGAACCGCCAGGGCTTCCCATGTCGGCGCAGCCGAGCATTGAGCAGCTGCGCCTTGCCATCCTGGTCGCGGCGCAGGAAGGCGATCTTCGACCCATGCACAATCTGACGGTCGCGTACCACAAGGCCATCGCCAGAGAAGAGAACGAGCCCGCTGCCGCTCCGCCGGCCGCCGTTCACGGGCCTCTAGCAGGTACAACCGCGCCCGCTGTTTGTTCTCGCGCGGTGAACGCCCCGGCCGTACACCGACCGACCTGACCCGGCGGGGTCTTGACCACCCCGACCGAAGACGAACATCGGGTCGGGGCGAAGCCCTGGGCCTGATTGCACAAGGATCGGCTGGTCGGCCCGGGCGGCGGCGCGGTCCCCTTCCCCTGCACGACGGCGGCGACTAAAGAGGCGAGCCAAAGATTGCCCACGGGATGCAAGAAATGGCCAAGCCGCGCACGCTCTACGACAAGATCTGGGACGACCACATGGTCGACGTGCAGCCGGACGGCACGGCGCTCCTCTACATCGACCGTCACCTCGTCCATGAGGTGACCTCGCCGCAGGCGTTCGAAGGGCTGCGCATGACCGGCCGCAGGGTCCGGGCGCCGCAGAAGACGCTCGCGGTCGTCGACCACAACGTGCCGACCTCCGACCGCTCGCACGGCATCGACGACCCGGAAGCCGCGACGCAAGTGGCGGCGCTGGCCGAGAACGCGCGCGAGTTCGGCGTCGAATACTACAACGAGCTCGACGTGCGGCAGGGCATCGTCCACATCATCGGCCCGGAACAGGGCTTCACCCTGCCCGGCACCACGATCGTGTGCGGGGACTCGCACACCTCGACGCACGGCGCATTCGGCGCGCTCGCCCATGGCATCGGCACCTCCGAGGTCGAGCACGTGCTCGCGACCCAGACGCTGATCCAGAAGAAGGCCAAGAACATGCGCGTGACCGTCGACGGGCAATTGCCCGCGGGCGTCACCGCGAAGGACATCATCCTTTCGATCATCGGCGAGATCGGCACGGCCGGCGGCACCGGCCACGTCATCGAATACGCCGGCGAGGCGATCCGGGCGCTGTCGATGGAAGGCCGCATGACGGTCTGCAACATGTCGATCGAGGGCGGCGCGCGGGCGGGCCTCGTCGCGCCGGACGAAAAGACCTTCGCCTATCTCAAGGACAGGCCGAAGGCGCCGAAGGGCGCCGCCTGGGACGAGGCGGTGCGGTTCTGGCGGACGCTGCATTCGGACGAAGGCGCGTTCTTCGACAAGGAGATCCGCCTCGAGGCGGCGAACCTGCCGCCGATCGTCACCTGGGGCACGAGCCCCGAGGACGTGGTCTCGGTCACCGGCGCCGTGCCGGACCCGGACGAGATCGCCGACGAGAACAAGCGCAACTCCAAGCGCCGCGCGCTCGACTACATGGGCCTCGCGCCGGGAACCAAGATCACCGACATCAAGCTCGACCGGGTGTTCATCGGCTCCTGCACCAACGGCCGCATCGAGGATCTGCGCGAGGTCGCCAAGGTCGTGCAGGGCAAGCATGTGAATCCGGCGGTCGATGCCATGATCGTGCCGGGCTCCGGCCTCGTGAAGGCGCAGGCCGAGGCCGAGGGGCTCGACCGGATCTTCGTCGAGGCGGGCTTCGACTGGCGCGAGCCCGGCTGCTCGATGTGCCTGGCCATGAACGCCGACCGGCTCTCGCCGCAGGAGCGCTGCGCCTCGACCTCGAACCGCAACTTCGAGGGCCGCCAAGGCTTCAAGGGCCGCACCCACCTCGTCTCGCCGGCCATGGCCGCGGCGGCGGCGATCGCGGGAAGGTTTGTGGATATTAGGAGTTGGGCCTGAGGTGGACGGGTGCCCACTGTTCGCGTCGCTAAGCCGCAGCGTCAGCCCCTGAGGCCGCGCCCTCGATCGTGAACTGCAGCGCCGCCAGGCGCGCATAGAGCCCGCCGCGGGCAAGCAGCGCCTCGTGCGTGCCCTCCTCGACGATGCGGCCGTGCTCGAGCACGAGGATGCGATCGGCGGCTCGGATGGTGGCGAGGCGGTGGGCGATCACGAGGGTGGTGCGGCCGTGCATCAGGCGGTCGAGCGCCTCCTGGACAGCGCGCTCGCTCTCCGCGTCGAGCGCCGAGGTCGCCTCGTCGAGGAGCAGGATCGGCGCGTCCTTGAGGATCGCGCGCGCGATCGCGATGCGCTGGCGCTGCCCGCCCGACAGCGTGACGCCGCGCTCGCCGATTTCGGTGAGATAGCCTTGCGGCAGGCGCTCGATGAACTCGTCCGCCGCGGCAAGCTCGGCCGCTTGGCGAACCTCTTCCCGGGTCGCCTCCGGGCGCCCGTAGCGGATGTTGTCGAGCACCGACGTCCCGAAAATCGCCGGCTCCTGGGGCACGAGCGCCATGCGGCGCCGCAGCGCGGCGGGGTCGAGCTCGGCGATCGGGAGGCCGTCGACGAGGATCACGCCCTGCGCGGGATCGTAGAAGCGCAGCAGAAGCTGCAGCACGGTCGACTTGCCGGCGCCCGAGGGTCCGACGAGGGCGACCCGCTCGCCCGGGCGCACCTCGAAGCTCAGCCCATGCAAGGCGGCATGCTCGGTCCGGGCCGGATAGGCGAAATGCACCTCCGAAAACGCGACGCTCCCGACCGCCGGTTCCGGCAGGGCACGCGGGGTCTCCGGCGCGGAGACCGCAGGCGTGGCGGACAAAATCTCGGCAAGGCGCTCGGCGGCGCCGGCCGCCTGGGCAAGCTCGCCATAGACCTCCGAGAGTTGCCCGAGCGAACTTGCCGCGAACACCGCATAAAGCACGAATTGCGAAAGCCGCCCGGCCGTCATGTCCCCCGCAAGCACGCCCTGTGCCCCGTACCAGAGCACTCCGACGACGCTCGCCGAGACGAGGAAGATCGCCGTCCCGGTCAGGACGGCCCTGGCCCTGGTCGAGGCCCGCGCCGCCTCGAAGGCGTTCTCGACGGCGGCGGCGAAACGCTCGGCCGTGCCGCGTTCCATCCCGAAGGCGAGCATGGTGCGCACCGCGCCGACCGCTTCAGCCGCGAAAGCGGAGGCCTCGGCGAGCCGGTCCTGCGCTGCCCGCGAGCGGCGCCTGACGCCACGTCCAGAAAGGACAAGCGGAAGTACGATCAGCGGGATCGCTAGAAGGACGAGAGCGGACAGCTTCGGGCTCGTCCAGATCATCAGGGCGATCGCGCCGGCGAACAGGAAGAGGTTGCGCAGCGCGATCGAGGCGCTCGCCCCGAACGCCGCCTTCACCTGCGTGGTGTCGGCAGTGAGCCGCGACACGATATCGCCGCTCTTGGTCGCGTCGAAGAAGGCCGGATCGAGCGAGGTGAGATGGCGGAAGACCGCCGCCCTGAGATCGGCGACGATCCGCTCTCCGAGGGTGATCACGAGGTAGTAGCGCAGGGCGCTGGCGAGCGCGAGCACCGCCACGACCAGGATCAGCATCCCGAAATAGGCGTCGATGAGATCGCCGCTGCCCTCCGAGAAGCCATGGTCGATGACGCGCCGCACCGCGATCGGCACCACGAGGGTCGCGGCCGAGGCTGCGACGAGGGCGCCGACCGCGCCGGCGATCCGGCCCCGATAGCGCAACGCGAACGGGATCAGAGGCTTGAGGGCGCCGAGCGTCGCTTTCCGCCGGTTCGGGTCTTGATCGATCGCCATCGGCCTTCTTCAGCGCCTGCGCCGGCTCGGCTTGTCTCGTACGGTCGCATGGGGTATAGCGCCGCGCTCTTCAAACATGGGCTCGAACGACGCCGGGACCGCCCCAACGGGCGGTCGCACGAGGATTTCACGATGGCCAAGCAAGCGACCGACCATCCAGACTACCACCTCATCAAGGTGGTCATGACCGACGGCACCGAGTACACGACCCGCTCGACCTGGGGCAAGGAGGGCGACAGCCTCCACCTCGACATCGACCCCAACACTCACCCGGCCTGGACCGGAGGCCAGCAGCAGCTGCTCGATCGCGGCGGGCGCGTCTCGCGGTTCAACTCGCGCTTCGGTGGGATGGCCTTCGGAAAGAAGTGAGCGAGGCGTCCCGGCGCGTGAAACGACCCCGGCGAAGGCCGGGGTTTTTCGTTTGTGCTGACGACGGGCGCCGCTCGCGATAGGATAGCCGCTTTCGAGGGGGCTCGAGATCCCGGCGTGGCGTTGCCGCACGCCGAAATTTACCGCGGCATGGGCGCCGGGCGGGTTAGGCCCTACCGCTTCGTCCGAAAGGCCGAGCGGATCAGCCATTGCTGGACGGCGACCGGGCTTTCCCGCGGCTCCGGAGGGCCGCGGTCCTCGGCAATGAGCCGATCGAGATGCATGATGCGGGCGTGGAGGCGCATGGACAGCCCGATCAGCTCCCGCAACCGCTCCGGCAACGCGTTGAAATCGAAGGCGGGGCTTGCCGTCTCCTGAGCAGACAGACGGACCCGGTGCTTCTCGCGCAACGCCTCGTTCGGGGTGATCTCACCTTCGGCGACGGCGCGCTGGACGAGAAGCCATGAGGCGATCTGCATGAGCCGGGTCGTGAGCCGCATGCTCTCGCTCGCGTAGCTCAGCGCGGCGTGGCGGGGCAGCGACTTCGCCTCCTCGCGGCCCGGCCCGTCGAGATAGGCCGCGGTGTCCTCGACGAGCAGCATGCCCTCCCGGAAAAGGCCCTTGAAGCCGTCCGAGGTCACGAAATTCCGGCCGAAATCGACCGGCGTCTTGGGATCGCGGAACATGATCTCGGGTTTGCTCACGCCTGCCTCCTCGACCGGCGCCCGTCCCGCTGCGAGACAGAGGCGACGTCCTCGGGCAAGCAGGGGCAACTATAGGGCCGAGGCGGCGGCGCCCAAGCGGTAACCATTGGTTAGGGTTAACGCCGAAGGAAAGCGGGGGGAGCCGCCTGTCCGGGTCGCGGACACGAAAAAAGAGCCGCCCGAGGGCGGCTCGAAAGTGGTAACAGGGAGGCGTCAAACAGAGTGGACAGGAGCCACTCGACGTCCAGCAGGACTGGACAGTCCCGGTTGTAGACTGGAAATCTTAAAAGTCGGTTAAGGCGCTGGCGCCCTTTCGCGATTCCTGCGCCGAAGCGGGACAGCGGAGCGCGCAACTCACCACTCGTTCAGCATGACCGTTCACGACTTGAAGAAGGCGCGCGCCGCATTGCGCGACGCCTCTTTCTCGGCGCGCGCCTCCTTCAGGCGCTCGATCTCGCGCTCGAGGAGCTCGATGCGCTCGTCAAGCTCGGAGACCGACAGCGTCGAGAGCTCCTGCCCGAGCTCATGGGCAGCGGGCGTCAGGAGCGGCTTCTCCTCGAGAAACGGGTCGAAGGCCATACGTCCTCTCCAGCAAAGGCGATCGTCCGGGGAAGTTAGAGCGCGCGACCCCGCCTGCCAATCCGTTTGCAACCGGAGCCCGGCCAGCCTATATAGCGCGCGTTTCCCTCACCGTTGTGAGACGAGATGCTCCGGTGCCCCGCCGGGCCGGAGCACGAGAGAATTTTGCCCGCGCGGTCCGCGCGGAAGGAGAAGGAGGTTGCCGTGCAACAGGCGCCGCTGATGCCGAAGGCCACGGCCGTTTGGCTCGTCGAGAACACCTCGCTGTCGTTCGACCAGATCGCTGATTTCTGCAAGCTGCACCCGCTCGAGGTGAAAGGCATCGCCGATGGCGAGGTCGCGGCGGGCATCAAGGGCTTCGACCCGGTCTCGAACGGGCAGCTCACTCGCGAGGAGCTCGAAAAGGCCCAAGGAGACCCGGAATACCGGCTCAAGCTCGCCCAGTCCAAGGTCAAGCTTCCTGAGGTGAAGCCGACCAAGAAGGGGCCGCGCTACACCCCGGTGTCGCGCCGCCAGGACCGGCCGAATGCCATCCTCTGGCTCCTGCGCAACCACCCGGAGCTCAAGGACGCGCAGATCATGCGGCTTGTCGGCACCACCAAGTCGACGATCCAGCAAATTCGCGAGCGCACGCATTGGAACTCGGCAAGCCTGTCGCCGCTCGACCCCGTCACCCTCGGGCTCTGCTCCCAGATGGACCTCGATTTCGAGGTGCAGCGCGCCGCGAAGGACAAGCCGCAGGTCCAGCCCGACGGCGGCCAGACGCTTCTGCCGGCCGAGGTCACGACCGCGCCCGAGCCGGTGCGGGAGACCTTCGCCCCGTCGGAGCCGCGCAAACCCGCGCCCGCGGAGGAGGAGATCGACGTCGACTCGGTGTTTGCGAAGCTGAAGCAGCTCAAGCGCCCGGCCCAGGGGGAGGACGAGTAAGGTCCCTCCCCTTACGTGGTCGCAGGGCCGGAGCCGGCGCGCTCCGGTCCTCGGCTCGCCGTTTGGACCGCCGCGGTCAAGCCCGGCTATTACAATCGAAGGAGGTCGTGCTCAAGCGCTTGCCCCGGTCGCGAGGCCCTTCGCTTTCAGCGCCGCCGCGATCTCGTCGAGGATGGCGGGGTCGTCGATCGTTGCCGGAACCGACCAGGGATCGCCGTCGGCGATCCTCTTCATGGTGCCCCGCAGAATCTTGCCGGAGCGGGTCTTCGGCAGGCGGCCGACGGTGATCGCGAGCTTAAAGGCCGCGACGGGGCCGATCTTCTCCCGCACGAGGCCGACGAGCTCGGCCTCGACCACGTTCGGCGGCGTCGAGACGCCCGATTTCAGGACCACGAAGCCGCAGGGCACCTCGCCCTTGAGCTCGTCCTTCACCCCGATCACCGCACATTCGGCGACGGCCTGGTGCGAGGCCAGGACCTCCTCCATGCCGCCGGTGGAGAGCCGGTGGCCGGCGACGTTGATGATGTCGTCGGTGCGGCCCATGACGTAGACGTAGCCGTCCTCGTCGAGGAAGCCGGCGTCCGAGGTGTTGTAGTAGCCCGGGAACCTCACAAGATAGCTCTCGCGGAAGCGCTGGTCGGCGTTCCACAAGGTCGGGAAGCAGCCGGGGGGCAGCGGCAGCTTCACGGCGATCGTTCCCATCACGTTCGCCGGCACTGGTTCTCCGCCCTCCTCGAGGATGTCGAGGTCGTAGCCCGGCATCGGCACGGTTGGCGAGCCGTATTTCACCGGCAGGGCGCCTAGCCCCATCGGGTTGCCGGCGATCGCCCAGCCGGTCTCGGTCTGCCACCAATGATCGATCACCGGCACTCCGAGCTTGCCTTCCGCCCATTGCACCGTGTCGGGATCGGCGCGCTCGCCGGCGAGGAACAGGGTGCGGAACTTCGACAGATCGTAGGTCCGCATCAGCTTGCCGTCCGGGTCCTCCTTCTTGATCGCCCGGAAGGCGGTCGGCGCGGTGAAGAGCGCGACCGCGCCGTGATCCGCGATCACCCGCCAGAAGGCGCCGGCGTCCGGCGTTCCGACCGGCTTGCCCTCGTAGAGCACCGAGGTGCAGCCGTGGAGCAGCGGGCCGTAGACGATGTAGGAATGGCCGACGACCCAGCCGACGTCGGAGGCGCACCACCAGACCTCGCCCGGCTCGATCCCGTAGAGCCCCTTCATCGACCATTTCAGCGCGACGAGGTAGCCGCCGGTGTCGCGCACGACGCCCTTCGGCTTCCCCGTGGTGCCCGAGGTGTAGAGGATGTAGAGCGGGTCGGTGGCGGCGACCGGGATGCAATCGGCGCGCCTGCCCGCGGCCTTGGCGGCGGCGACGGTCTCAGCCCAATCGTGGTCGCGGCCCTCGGTCATGGCGGCCGCTGCCTCGGGACGCTGGAAAATCAGGCAGTCGCCCGGCTTGTGGCTCGAGAGCGCGATCGCCTCGTCGAGCAGTGGCTTGTACGGCACGACGCGGGTTGCCTCGATGCCGCAGGAGGCGGAGAGGATGACCTTCGGCTCAGCGTCCTCGATGCGCGTCGCAAGCTCCTTTGCGGCGAAGCCCCCGAACACCACGGAATGGATGGCGCCGATGCGGGCGCAGGCGAGGATGGCGATCGCCGCTTCCGGAATCATCGGCATGTAGAGGATGACCCGGTCGCCCTTGACCACGCCCATCTCCTGCAGGACGGCCCCGAGCGTCGCGGTCTCCTCCTGCAGCTCGCGATAGGTGATGCTGCGCTTCGTCCCGGTGACCGGGCTATCGTAGATCACGGCGGCCTGCTCGGCGCGCCCGCCGGCGACATGCCGGTCGACGGCGTTGTGGCAGGCGTTGCACTCCGCGCCGACGAACCAGCGGCCGTAGATGCCGGCCTTCGGCTCGAAGACCTTCTCGGCCGGCGTCGACCAGTCGATCTCGCGCGCGACCTCGCCCCAGAATCCCTCCGGGTCGGACTTCCAGCGCGCGTAGACCTCGCGATAGCGGCTCTTCGAGCTTGCGGCAGTGTCGCGGGCTAGGGTCGCGGTGGCGGGCATAACGGGCATCCGTGCACGAGGTATCGCCGGAGACTGCCGCCGGGTCCGGGCAGATGCAAGGCGCGCGGCTCACCTCTCCTGCGAAGCGGGAGAGGTCGAGTCGGCGCGGCAGTGCCGACCGGGTGAGGGCAACGCCGCTTCAGGATGGATCCCATTCCACACCGATCGCTTGCCCGATCCGAAACAGCACCGCGTTCGGGTTCTCCATCACATCCGCGTTCCAGAAGCGGAGCACTCGCCAGCCATTGCGAACGAGATAAGCGTCTCGCCGCTGGTCGGACACATTCTCCGCGTGCTGGCTGCCGTCGAGTTCGATGATCACTCGCTGCGATGGACATGCAAAGTCCGCCACGAACGGGCCGACCGGATACTGACGCCGGAACTTGATGTTGGCGAATTGCCGGTTTCGCAGGAGACGCCACATCACCTTCTCGACTTGCGTGGGCTCGCGCCGAAGCGCACGGGCCAAGTGCAGCTTTTGGCCTTTCCTCATGTCCGCTCGTCGAGTCGTGCCCTCACCCGGTCGCCGCTGCCGCGGCGACTCGACCTCTCCCGCAAGCGGGAGAGGTGAGCTATTCCGCCGCCTCAGGCAGGCTCGGCACCTCGCAGCCGGTGGCGCAGCAGCGGCCGGGCTGCTTGGACACGCGTTGCCCCTCGTCGAGCACGCCGCGGTCGAGCAGGCGCTCGACCAGCTCGACCTTCTCCATGACCGGGTAATTGCGCCAAATCTCGCGCTTCATCGCCTCGGGCGAGCCGCCGCCATGGAGCGAAATCAGCGAGTACCAGCCGCCCTGGTGCGAGGCGGTGAGGTCCTCGACAAGGCGCGCGATCTCGATGCGCTGCGCCGCCGGCACGTCGGGGCGCCCAGCGAGCACGGCCGAAAGCGAGCCTGCGGTCTCGGGGTTATGGTCCTCGTCGGGTCCGGGGAGGGCCACCACGAGCCCGCCCGAGACGTGGTGCGCGAGCCGGTGCATGTCGTATATCTGCGTTGCGAGCAGAAGCTTGCCGATGTTGGCGAAGACCGCGTCCGGCATTACCGAGCCGGCCGGGTCCTTCATGCAATTGACCGAAGCCGCGACGCCGCAGGCGAAGAACCCCTCCACGATCTTGATCAGGTCGACCATCGCCTCACGGATATGGGCGTGGCGGTCGGGATCGAGCCCGTTCGCCTGAATCATCAATGCGCCTGCCCCGATCAGGAGATCGCCGAAGCCGGCGCGTGCGCCGATGCAGGAATGGCGGTGGTGGGTGGCGTAGGAGGTGGTGAGGTATCCGGCCTCCTCCGTCTCGCCGGCCATGAAGACGCGCTCGTGAGGGACGAACACGTCGTCGAAGATCACGACCCCGACCGACTGTCCGTATTTCGCGGAAAACTTCGCGCTCGCCTCGCCCGGCCGGCCCGCGGGCTTCGCCACGATGGTCACGCCCTCGGCATCGACCGGCACGGCGCAGCAGATGGCGAAATCTGCATCCTCCGGCGTCATGGTCCGGCAGGGCATGACGAGAAATTCGTGCATGTAGGGGGCGCCGGTGACGATCGCCTTCGTACCGCGGATCACGATGCCGTCCTTGCGGCGCTCCTTGATGTGCACGTAGACATCGGGGTTGTCCTGGCGGCCCGGGCGGCGCGAGCGGTCGCCCTTGGCATCGGTCATGGCGATGCCGAGCGTGAGATCCTTGTCCTGGACCTCATGCATGTAGGCGGCAAAGCGCTCATGATACTTCGTGCCGTGGGCGGCGTCGGCCCGCTTGGTCGCTTGGAAGATGCCGTTGAAGGCGTCGTGCGTGAGGTAGCGGACGGCGCAGCCCGATTCCTGGCAGACGAGCCGCACGGCCTCGAGCTTGTAGAGGAGGTCGGTCGAGCTCTCGTCGAGGTGGAGCATGCGGTTCACGGTTTTGCCCGACGTGCCCTGGCGGGCCGTCATCAGGGCCGCATGCTCGGGCTTCAGCGCGAAGTCGTAGGTTACGCCGACGCCGGCGATCCCCGGCGCGAGCAGCGGCTCGTCGGCGACGCTCTCGACCTGCCGTCCGTTGACGAATACGCGGGGGGAATAGCCGCGCAGCGACTCCCGGTAATCGGCGGACGACATGAACATGCTGTTTCTCTCCCTTCTCGGCGTGTTTAGCATCGTTCCGGCCTCTCGGGGAGGACGCCGGTGACGTGCGAGCGCGACAGATCGGTGCTGCTTATGATCGACCTGCAGGAGCGGCTGATGCCGCAGATCGCGGGTTCCGAGACCGTGCTGCGCAACGCGCGGCGCCTTGGCGAAGCGGCGCGCCTCCTCGGCGTGCCCGTGCTCGCGACCGAGCAGAACCCGACAGGCCTCGGCGGCAACGCACCCGCGATCGCCGAGCTCGCAGAGCGGACGCTTGCCAAGAATTTTTTCGACGCGACCCGCGAAGCGGGGTTCGACGGCTTCCTGCCAGAGAACCGGCCGAGGATCGTGGTGGCGGGCTGCGAGACCCATGTCTGCGTCATGCAGACCGTGCTCGGCCTGATCCGCCGCGGCCACCCGGTGACGCTCGTCGCTGATGCGGTCGGCTCGCGCACCGAGGCCAACCGCGACGCCGCGCTCGCCCGCGCCAAGGCCCACAAGGCCGAGCTCGTCACCACCGAAATGGTGATCTTCGAGTGGCTCGAGACGAGCGACCACCCGCGCTTCCGGGAGACCCTGCGGCTGGTGAAGTGATCTCCGACCCGCTCTTCTACGCCGCCGCGGTGCCGGCAGTGATCCTGATGGGACTGTCGAAAGGCGGCTTCTCCGGGATCGGCCTCCTCTCCTTGCCGCTGATGGCGCTCGTCGCCTCGCCGGTGCAGGTCGCGGCCATCATGCTGCCGATCCTGATGGTGCAGGACGTGGTCACCGTGTGGTCGTTCCGACGCGACTGGGACCGGCGCAACCTCGCGATCCTTCTGCCCTCCTCCAGCCTCGGCATCCTGATCGGCTATCTGCTTGCCGCGAAGGTCTCGGACGCCGCTGTGGCGCTCTCGGTCGGCGCGATCTCCATCGCCTTCGCGCTTCGGCGCATCCTCGCCGAGCGCGGCGAGCCGCCCCCGCCCGCCCCGGCCGGCCTAGCCGCCGGCTGCTTCTGGGGTACCGTCATCGGCTTCACCAGCATGATCGCCCATGCCGGCGGGCCGCCCTTCCAGATCTACGTCATGCCGCAGCGCCTCCCCCGGGACGTCTTCGTCGGAACGGGCGCGTTGCTGTTCGCCGCGATCAACTGGATCAAGGTCCCGCCCTATGCGGCGCTCGGGCAGTTCACGGCCGAGAACCTCGCGACCTCGGCCGTGCTCGCGCCCCTCGCCGTCGCCGCGACCTTCGCCGGCGTGCGACTGGTGCGGCGCGTGCCGATCGAGCGTTTCTACGGCATCATCTATGGACTCCTGCTGGCGGTCGGGGGAAAGCTCGTCCACCAGGGCTGGACCGGCCTCTAGCCTCGGGAACGGGACCGCATGACCCTCCTGCGTGCGCTTTCGGCGGCGCTGATCCTTCTCGTCGGCCCGGCGCACGCCTTCGACCTGCAGGGCCATCGCGGCGCGCGCGGGCTTGCGCCCGAGAACACGCTGCCCGGCTTCGCGAGAGCGCTCGCGATCGGTGTCTCCACCCTCGAGCTCGACCTCGCCTTGACCCGCGACGGCGTGCTGGTGGTGCATCACGATGCGCGGCTGAGCCCGGAGCTGACGCGCGGGCCGGACGGCGAGTTTCTTTCGGAGGTCGGGCCGCCGCTCCTCAAGCTCAGCTTCGATGAGCTGCGCCGCTACGATGTCGGGCGCCTCAAGCCGCGCACGCCCTATAGTCGGCGCTTCGCAGCCCAGAAGCCGGCGGACGGCGCCGGGATTCCCTCGCTCGCCGAGGTTTTCGACCTTGCGAAACGGGCCGGCGCCGAGCATGTGCGCTTCAACATCGAGACCAAGCTCGCGCCGGGCAGCCACGACACGCCCGAGCCGCAAGCCTTCGCCGAGGCCGTAGCGCAAACCGTGCGCGGGGCCGGGCTCGCCGGGCGCGTCACCGTGCAGTCCTTCGACTGGCGCACGCTGAAGGTCCTCTCCGAGATCGCGCCGGAGATCGCCCGCTCCTGCCTCACCAGCGAGGGTCATTTCGACACCATGCAGCGCGATGGCGCCGGCGCCTCGCCCTGGACCGCCGGGCTCGATATCGATGCCTACGGCTCGGTGCCGAAGCTCGTGAAGGCCGCCGGCTGCCAGATCTGGTCGCCGGCCTTCCGCGATCTCACCGAAGACCGCCTGAAAGAGGCGAAGGCGCTCGGCCTTTCGGTCATCCCCTGGACGGTCAACAGCCCGGAGAGCATGGGGCAGCTGATCGACTGGGGCGTCGACGGCCTCATCACCGACTATCCCGACCGCGCCCGGCAGGTCATGGCCGCCAAGGGCCTGCGGCTTCCCCCGCCTGTTGCGGTGCGATAAGTCCGGGCAAGAACGCCAGGGGCAGCCATGACGCCGTACGATCGCGATCTCGACAAGAACCCGGCCAATTTCCAGCCGCTGACGCCGCTGACCTTCCTCGAGCGCTCGGCCGCCGTGTTCCCGGACCGGACGGCGATCATCCACGGCCGGCTCCGGCGCAGCTACGCGGAGTTTTACGCCCGCTGCCGCCGTCTCGCCTCGGCGCTCGCGAAGCGGGGGATCGGTCGCGGCGACACCGTCGCGGTGATGCTCGCGAACACGCCGGCGATGCTCGAATGTCACTACGGCGTGCCGATGGCCGGTGCCGTGCTCAACACGCTGAACACGCGCCTCGATGCCGCCGTCATCGCCTTCTGCCTCGATCACGGCGAGGCCAAGGTGCTGATCGCCGACCGCGAGTTCTCGAAGACCGTCAAGGATGCGCTCGCGCAGGCCAAGGCGCGGCCGCTGGTGATCGACTACGACGACCCCGAGTTCTCAGGCCCCGGCGAGCGCCTCGGGGCGCTCGAATACGAGGAGTTCCTGGCCGAAGGCGACCCGGATTTTGCGTGGAAGATGCCGGACGACGAGTGGGACGCGATCTCGCTCAACTACACCTCGGGCACGACCGGCGACCCCAAGGGCGTCGTCTACCACCACCGCGGCGCCTATCTCCTGGCGCTCGGCAACGTCGTCACCTGCGGCATGGGCAAGCACCCGGTCTATCTCTGGACCCTGCCGATGTTCCATTGCAACGGCTGGTGCTTCCCGTGGTCGATCTCGATCGGGGCCGGCACGCATGTCTGCCTGCGCTATGTACGCGCCAAGGCGATGTTCGATGCGCTCGCCGATCACCGGGTCACTCATCTGTGCGGCGCGCCGATCGTCATGTCGACGCTGCTCAACGCGCCGGCCGAGGACAAGCGGGAGCTGCCGCACGAGGTCCAGTTCTTCACGGCCGCGGCGCCCCCGCCGGAGGCCGTGCTCGGGGCCATGAAGGGGGCGGGCTTCAACGTCACCCATCTCTACGGCCTGACCGAAACCTATGGCCCCGCCGTCATCAACGATTGGCACGAGGAGTGGGACGCCCTCGAGGGCCCGGCCGGCGCCGCCATGAAGGCCCGCCAGGGCGTGCGCTACGTCACCCTCGAGGCCCTCGATGTCATGGACCCCGACAAGGTCGTGCCGGTTCCGGCCGACGGCGAGACCATGGGCGAGGTCATGTTCCGCGGCAACGTGGTCATGAAGGGCTACCTCAAGAACCCCGCCGCCTCGCAGAAGGCCTTCGCCGGCGGCTGGTTCCACTCGGGCGACCTCGGGGTCCGCCATCCGGACGGCTATATCCAGCTCAAGGACCGCTCGAAGGACATCATCATCTCAGGCGGCGAGAACATCTCCTCGATCGAGGTCGAGGACGCGCTCTACAAGCATCCGGCCGTGCAGGCGGCGGCGGTGGTCGCGAAGCCCGACGACAGATGGGGCGAGACCCCTTGCGCCTTCGTCGAGCTCAAGGCGAGCCAGATGGTCTCGGCCGAGGAGCTCATCGCCTGGTGCCGCCAGAACCTCGCCGCCTACAAGATCCCCCGCCACGTCGTCTTCGCCGAATTGCCCAAGACGAGCACGGGCAAGATCCAGAAGTTCAAGCTGAGGGAGATGGCCCGGGCGCTGTGACCGCCTCTCCCCTGTCTCTCGCCTTGCGGGAGCGGCCGACCCGGCGAGGGGATGTTTCACGTGAAACATATTCCTATTCCATGGCATCGTGGTGCGCATACACGGGGTTTGACGCCTCGGAGGCGACGCAGAAAAAGGGGTAGCGCAACCCCGGCGCGCAGCATACATTCGCGAGCGCCTTTGCGGATAACTCGGGATTATCGATGGCAGGCCAGGCGGATAATGAAGGCAGGACCGGTCTGCCCGCGACGTCGTCCGCGAAAGGCGGTCAGGAGCAGATCACTGACAAGGGCGACCTGACAAACCTGAGCTTTGCGGGGTTGAACCTTCGGGGATTGTCGGCAAGACAGGCCTTCTTTTCAGGGACGCTGTTTCGCGACTGTACTTTTCAGGATTGCGACTTCAGTCGATCTGATTTTGAGGGAGCCGTTTTCGAGAACTGCACAATGTACGCTTGCAACCTGTCAATCGCTGACTTCCGCTCCGTAGAATTCGCCCGGTCGCGGTTCACGAAGTGCAATTTCTCGGAAGGTGGTGTGAAATACTGCACATTCCACGACTGTGTCCTCGACCAGTGTGAGTGGTTCCAGCAAGGCTTCGAAGGCAATCGGCTGACCGATTGCGAGCTTGTGGACTGCAACTTCCATCGCTCGACGATGCTGCACGATGAATTCTCTACGACCCGCTTTGTGCGCACTGACCTCGCCGACTGTACTTCGCTTTATCATCTCTTCTCCGGGTGTGAGTTCGTCGAATCATCAATCAATGCGGAAGCGGTTGGTCTCACTTTCGGGCTCACCGGCGACAATCTGCGCGGGCTCGATCTCACCTGGCTCGGCGACAGGCTGCAGACGCGGGACGGCGGGGCAGATCTCCTGATCCAAGATTTGATCACCACTTACCGTGCGCGCGACTGGTACTTTGCGGCCGCAATGGTGGAGTTGAACTTCGGGATCGTTCCTCGTCTGGAGGCGCTCGCGGAAATTTTCCGCGCTCTCGACGTGGCTGCCACGTCCCCTCGTCCACTCAAAACGGGCGAGATCCGCTTTTTGACGCGCGTAATGGAAATCCTTTCCGACAAGCGCCAGCTTCCGCTCTTAGCAGTAGTGGCGGGTCTGGAAATGATCACGCGCAACTCGGAACCGCGTAACGGACGAGATGAATTTGAACTCCGACCTTTGTACCACACTCTAGCGGATGCGGAGCAGAAGGCGTTCCTCGAACTCGACCGCTGCTGGGAGGCACTTGCTCGACTACCGCCCGAACAGCCGGTTCGTGTTCGCTTTGTGCTGAGTGAAAAGCCTGACGTTGATATCGGCGAGTGCCTGGCCGAGCTGCACGAGTGGCGTGCCCTTCCGCATCCAGCTCCCCGGTTCCTCGAAAATTCCCGGGGTTCCTACATCGAGGTGTTTTTGATGCTGCCGGTCGTCCTCGCCTCTTTCGTTGTCGCGCTCAGCATGGTGGAGCGGATTGTCGACCGGATGATCTCCATACGAGCTCGCTTCGAAGTGCTGCTGGGAGGCAAGCTTCCGCTCCCGATCCGCCGCCTAGCGCTTCAACCCTTTCCGGGCAACGCCGCCGCAATTGCCAAGGAGATTGGCGGCTACATGGATGTGTTTCGCAGTGCACGAGGCGGCAGGCTTGCGGATGGAGCCCGTCGGATCGCGGAGAAACTGGAAGGAGTTGAGATTGAGGGCTAACGCCGTATCGAGAGATGGCGATAGAGGCGAGTAAGGGCCCCGCGGAATTGCGGTGAATCTTGCGCTAGTGGATGAACTCTGACGGTTGAATCCGGAGGGGGATTCCTGCGCTGTCGGCGGTGTGCGAGTCTGGGGCATGCGCCCCGGCATCTCCGTCACC
>JAQSWQ010000113.1 GCA_029266525.1 Microvirga sp. | reverse complement strand
GCTACGAGCGGCCGTCGTGATGAAGCTGCGTCGGCCCGAGTGCGACGAGCAGCCCTCGAAGCCGAGCTCGCGATACATGATGATGAACCAGTTCACGATACTGTTCGCCGTCATGGCCCCACCACGCTCGGAGTGGATGATCGGTCCGAACCGTCCAACCTCGTGACTGAGCTCAATCAGCGCTCGTCGGAGATCCGGATGAAGGGGGATCCGTCGGCCAGAGTTCTTCTTCGCAACCGCATCCCAGACGTTAAGCGACCAGCCGATGTGCCCCTTGCCGTCGAGCACCATCGACCACTCGAGATCGGCGATCTCGCAGGCTCGCAGACCCGCTTTCGCCGAGAGAAGCACGATGACGCGGTTACGGCGGGGGTAGCGGCTCCTGCGCATTCCTGGTGTGATGATCTTGGCTTGCTTTCCTGACATCGCTTGCTCCTGCATAGCCGCGCGCACGCGATCCTGACCCGCGTGAGCGGAGCAGGGGCGGTGAACGGCCTTTTTCGATGGAAGTTGCTGCTGAGTGTGCTCTGATCGCGAGATGCAACGAGCGCAGATCGACAGCACGAGCATCATAGCACATGCGTGCAAACGTGTCAATATAGTCCTAGTGAGATAATAATCATAGGTTCTTACTCATCACGAACGTGCCTACGCGTTGCTGAGCTTCCTTAGTCCGCCCCTTCTTGCGTGTAGGTAGTAGTGCTGCGCGCGCCGGCTGCTACTTGGGGCCCGTTGTCACTGGGGTGCCTAGCCACGAGCCTCGAGCGCGGGATCAGGAACCCGACACGCCACGGCGGTCGAGAAGGTCGCGCGAGCTTTAGGGTGCGGGCTCGCGGCTGCTCGACGAGATGCCGGGCGAGCAGTGTGAGACGGAAGCCGACCGCGCGCGCTCGGTTGAGCGTTCCTCTCTCGTATGAAGGTTGGCATCACGTTCCCACCTCAAGCGGTCGAGCTCGCAAACGTGGGGGGTACCGCACAGGGTAGCCTACGCGGGCGTGAACACGCTGACGAATGCGGATGAGCGAGCTCTCGATGCATCGGAACTTAAAGCCGGTCGGCGATGATCACTGTGAACACTGCGGGACCCGGGGCAGTTCTCGCAGAACGTAGCCGAGGTAGAGCAGCGCGCTTCAAGGCCGTCGCCGGCGGCGCCATACGCTGACCTCTTGCGGCATCGGTGACGATCGTAGGAGATGGGCTGCATTGCCCTATCCTATCCCTGAAACGGCGCGAGTGGCAGCTGTTGCCGTGACGAAGCCTCTGCGATCCCGTGTTTCCGCGCTCGGACCACGATAAACTCGAGGATGGCCATCAAGACGGAGGGGCGGGACCGCACGCGTGCCAGAACCACCACGTTCGGCTTGTCACCCATTCGGCCGTGTCGGCTCGGAAAGATCTGTAGTGCTCGGATTCACGGTGCGTCTCGAGTGCTGCCTGATCCGTGTAGACCTCGTGCAGGAAGAAGAGCGTCGGCTCCCGCGTCTCTTGATGCGACGGAGGCCTGCGCGTGCCGACTGAGGCGCTCGCGGAACGCCTCGACCACATCGGGCCGGCAGACCAGGTGAGCGGTGTGGATGAGCATGACGAGCCCTCGCTTTTGTAGTCCTACGCCACTAGGTGACGCTGTTCGTGCTCGGCCATGAACCCGAGGCGCTCGCGTGCCGGCGCCAAGTCATAGAGCGGCGCGAAAGGGTTCTCGCGGAAGACCTCCGGGCGCCGTATTTCGATCTCTCGCCCGAGAACTCGTTCGAGCCGCTCGAGCGTGGGCTCGGGCGCGAGAGTGACCTCGGCCGAGATGAAGAAACGTTCGAACGTGGGTTGCCGCAACGCGAGCGCCAGCCGAAACGCCCTCGCCGCGTCACGAGGATCCACATGGTGCCACAGGGGGCCTCCGCCCGCGGCGCTCGGCCCGCCCGCCATCGAGCCGCGGTATCGTACCGGGTCCTCCGCACGAACCCGGAGCTCGTCCGCCATCTCCGGGTAGGCCACGAAGACCGGTCGGAGCACGACGACTTCCATGCCGCGGGCCGCGAAGGAGCGCCCGATTTCCTCGCCCAAGACCTTGCTCAGCGCGTAGGGATCAGTCGCCTGCAGCGGGTGCTCCAGATCGACCGGCGCGTAAAGCGGCGGCACCATCTTGCCTTCGCGCACGGTGAAGCCGACGACCGAGTCGCTCGAGCACAACACGACCCGGCGCACACCCATCGCCTCGGCGGCTTGGAAGACATTCCACGTGCCGAGCACATTGACGCGCATGATGGTTTCGGGGTCTGCGGACCAGATGTTCGGCACCGCGGCGATATGAATGACGGCATGCTGGTCCTCGGCGGCTGCGCTCACGGCGCCGATGTCGGTGATGTCGCCCAAGAGCCATCGGCCGCCGCCCACCCCCGCTGTTCGATCCAGGCCCGTCACGGTGCAGCGGTCCTGCAACTCGCCGACCACATAGCGGCCGAGGAGACCGGCCCCACCCGTCACGAGGACTTTCTCGAACTCCATCAGCTACTTCTCTTCAGGGCAGGATCCGCGCTTCCCGATAGGCATCGAGCATTCGAAAGAACATCTCGAGGCTGTCGATGCATTCGTCGAAGCCGGCGCGCCGCAGGCGCGTGGTGGTCGAGATCACGTCGTATCCCTGCGCGAATACAAAATCCGCAAAGGCCCAATCGGCCACCTCGTCGAGCCGAAACGGTTGGAGCCCATGGCGCCGAACGATGCCGGCCCAAACGCTCTCCTTGTCTGCCATCCAAGTGGCGAGCTTGAGGGGCCGCACTTCCCCAACGGGCATTTCGGAATAGTGCGCGAGCCGCTGCCAGAGCTGGCTTCTACGAAACAGGTCGCCGTTCGTCACGTTGTAGGCCTGGTTCGCCGCTTGCGGCTGGGTGGCGATCCAGCTCATGGCGCGGGCGAGGAGCGCTGCTTCGGTCACTTCCGTGAGCGAGCTGTAGGAGGCGAGGGACCCCGGATAGTCAAGGGGCGTCTGGAGCTCCCGACAGATCGCCGCGTAAGCTCCGAGAACCGAGACCAGGTTTCGCGCACGGCCCGGGCAGAAATCGCAGACGATGTTCGGCCTCGATGCCGACCAGGTCCAGCTTTTCCCCTTCTGCCGTTCCCGAAGCCAGTCCTCCTGATCGTAGTAGAAATTGGGCGGAAGGTGACGCGGATCGTCCTCCCGCGCCGGGGTTGGATACGGCCCGAGGTGGACGCCGTACCACTTGCCTCCCTCGATCAGATGCACGTGCTTCAGGGCTGGAGATGTGGTCTCCACGGCATCCACGACGTGCGCCAGCATGGCTAGATTATCTGCGACGCTCTCCACCCCGCTTTCACCGTGCGGAGCTCGTGCGCAATAGAAGATGTGGGTGACATCGGGCGCCCGGGCGAGCGCCTCATTGGCCGCGGCCGCATCGGTGAGATCGACGCCAATGTGCTCCACCCGCCGCCAAGTCGGAGATGCTCGCCTTGACACTCCGATGACCCGCCAATCGTCGCGCGATTCGAAAAGCTCCACGAGACGCGAGCCGGTATGGCCGGTCGCGCCCGCCACAAGCGCCGTGCTCAGTTCGCTCAAGGTCAAGCGCTCAATCGCACTGGCTTCGCTCCGGCCCCGCCATCCCCGTCAGGAGAGCTGCTGCCCGTCATGATCATGCGCAGCACTTCTTCCTTGCTTGTCTCGCTGATGTGGCGGCTGCCCGCGAGCCGACCCGTCTTTAGGACGGTGATGCGATCGCAGAGATCGAACACGTGGTTGAGGTTGTGGCTGATCATCACCACGGTCAGGCCCTGCTCGCGCATCTCGGTGACAAGGTCGAAGACCTTCTGAGTCTCCTTGACGCCCAAGGCCGCCGTAGGCTCATCGAGGATGACGAGTCGCGCGTTGAAATAGACGCTCCGAGCGATCGCCACGCATTGCCGCTGCCCGCCGGACATGGTCCTCACCCGTTGGCGGACGTTCGGAAGATGGATCTTCAGTCGCGCGAGGAGATTTCGAGCCTCGTCCTCCATCCGGCGAAGGTCGAGGAAAATGCCCTTTGTCCGTTCGTGCGTGAGTTCTCGCCCCAGAAAGAGATTCGCAGCAACGTCCAGGTTATCGGCGAGCGCCAAATCTTGGTACACCGTCTCGATGCCAAGATCTTTGGCGTCGCGCGGGCCGCGGAAGCGCACAGGCTTGCCTTCGAATACGATCTCGCCCTCCTCCGGCGTGATGGCGCCCGAGAGCACTTTTATCAGTGTGGATTTTCCCGCGGCGTTATCGCCGCACAAGGCGTGAATCTCGCGCCCGAAAATCCTGAAATCCACCTGGTCCAGCGCCGTTATGCCGCCGTAGCGCTTCGTGATGGCGCGCATCTCCGCCATAGGCGAGAGCGGCATGGCGATGGGGGACACGGGACTCCTCCTCGTAGAGGTCGATCGGAGAAGCCGGTGCGGGGCCGCACCGGCTTCCCAAGTCGTCAGGAGCCTTGCTTGCGCTGCGAGGCTACGACCTGGTCCCAATTGGGAACCGGGCGCTGCTCCGGGGGGGCAAGCCAGGGATCGATGTTCGCCTTGGTCGCGATCTTCACCGGCAGAATGATCTCGGACGGAACCTTCTCGCCCCGCAGGTGCTTCACCATGGCCTTGACCGCAAGGTATCCCTGATCATGCCCGCTATAGTCCGCGCTTCCGAACATCTTGCCATCCTTGATGAGGGAAGCCGCATCGGGGATCACGTCGACGCCCACCACCTTCGTCTTGTCGCCCCGCCCGGCGCCCTGAAGAGCCTCGACGATGCCGACCGCCATGTCGTCATTGGCTGAGACGACGCCGTCGACCTGCGGGAACCGCTGCATCAGGTTCTCAAAAACCTGGATCGCGGGCAGGCGACGGTAATTGCCGGGCTGAGAGGCCAGAAGCTCGATATTCGGGTACTCCTTACGCGCGCGCTCGAAACCGAGCTTGCGCTGCTGGGCTGTGATGGCCGCGGGCACGCCGTCGATGTGGACGACCTTACCCTTTCCGCCGAGGCTTTCGAACAGGAACTTGGAGACCTCATAGCCGATCGTCTCGTCATCCGATCCGACATAGGAGATCACCTCGACGTCCTGCATTCGATTTGAGTACACCACGAGTGGGATCTTGGCCTGGTTCGCCTTCTGAACGGTCGGCACCATCGCTCTAAAGTCCACGGGGACGAAGACGAAGCCGTCGGGCTTCTTGACGACCCAGTCCTCCACGAGGCGCGTTTGCTCCTCGATGTTGTCTGGCTTGGTCGGAGCCGCAATCTCAAGCTTCACCCCGAGCTCTTTTGCCGCCTTCTCGCCGCCGACCCGCACCGCGCGCCAGAACGGGTTCGTGACGTTCTTCAAGAACATCACGAGGTGAAGCTCCTTCTGCGAGATGCCCTGGGCGGTACCCGGCATGATGCCGAAGCCTAGGACGGCAGCTGCCGTCGCAAGCCCTAGAAGATATGCGCGCCTGTTCATTTCCTTCCCTCCTTCATGTTCCCTCGTTGTGGCCATGCCGGCAGGCGGTTACGCGCCTGTCCTTCCGGCCGATCTGCGGGCGACCCACTCGTCCGCGAGAACTGAAACGATGATGATCGCGCCCATCACGAACGCCTGCCAGTAGGTGTTCACGCTCAAGAGGTTCATGCCGTTAACGACAAGCGCGAGGATCAGTGATCCCACCGCGGTGCCGACGATCCCACCGGCGCCCCCGAGCAGTGAAGTTCCACCAAGACATACAGCTGCGATCGCCGGCAGGAGAAGGTCCTCGCCAAGCCCGGCGTCCGCGGCATTGGTCCGAGCGATCACGACGAGCCCGGCGAAGCCCGCGAGGAGCCCGGAAAGGGCGTATGCATAGAAGACCCGCCGTTGCACCGGCATTCCGGAGAGGCGGGCAGCATTGGAATTCCCGCCAATCGCATAAAGTGAACGGCCGAGCACCGTCCGATGCAGGGTCAGGTGGAGGCCGGCGAGCACCGCTCCGGCGACGATCACCGTCGTCGGTATGGCTCCCGTGAAGCCGGCGCCGATGGCTCGGAACGCCGGCGGAAATCCATAGATCACCTCGCCCTTCATGAAGATGTAGCCGATTCCATGGGCGATCCAGAGCATGCCATAGGTCGCGATAAAGGGAGGGACGCGAATGTAAGACACCACCAGCCCATTCACCGCCCCGCAAGCCAACCCGGCCGCGAGTGCCGCGACGACTCCCAGCGCGATATTGCCGGCGTTCAGGAACGAGGCGCCGAGACATGCGGCTACGCCCAGCACAGCGCCAACGGAGAGATCGATGCCGCCGGTCAGCACCACGAGCGTTAGGCCCGCTGCCATCAGGAACTGCACGGATGCCTGACGCAGCACGTTCATGCCGTTCGACCAGGTCAAAAAGTGCGGGCTGAGGATCGAAAGAGCGATCACCAGAATCGCGAGTGCGGCAAGGCGCGAGGTAACAAGGAACAGGCGATCAGCCGGGATCGCATGCGCCGGACGACGGAGCGCTGAGGCGACGGCCGTCATGCGTC